>JBNKRJ010000073.1:0-133912 GCA_050296515.1 Bacteroidales bacterium
TCATAATTTTAATTAAAATAAATATTATGAGTAAAAGTACATTTTATTTGCAGGCTTGCAAAAGTGTCCCAGGTTTTCGTACTATGGGAGAAGAATTTATGCGTAAACTGGTTATTAATGGCCGGGCAAAATCCACCCATGAGAATTACCTACGGCAAATGGCCAAACTGGCATTGCATTACAAGCAAAACCCACTGGAGCTAAAAACTGACCAGCTTGAGGAATACCTTTACCATTTGGTACAGACGGACACCCAAAGCAAGAGTTCATTCAAACACTTGGTGTATGGTTTAAGAAAGCTATATTACCTGTTTGATAAAGGGAAGCTCCACTTATCACTCCCTTCAATTAAGCGTGAAGATAAAAAGCCGGTAGTCTTGTCACACCAGGAGGTTAAACGACTGTTAAAAGCTCCAACACGCTTGTGGGAAAGGGTCATGTTTGGGCTGATCTACCATACTGGACTTCGGATTTCAGAACTCCGGGGCCTGTTGATAAGTGATGTCGATCTGGAACGCAGACAGGTACATGTTCGTAAATCCAAAAATTATAACGATCGCTACATCAGCATGTCCTCCCATTTGGTAAGGGGTATCAAAAAACACCTGACCTTGAATACCCCAAAAGATTATTTATTTGAAAGTCCCCTGCGTAAAGGGATACCAATTAGTGAATCACAAATCAGGGTGTTATTAAGAGGTGCAACAAGAAAAGCAGGCATAAATAAACAAACCTGTGTGCATACCCTGCGGCACACCTATGCCACGCATCAACTAGAGGCCGGACAGAACATTATGGTATTAAAAGAATCACTGGGGCATGCACATATCCAAACCACATTGATGTACCTGCATATTGCCCAACTCGGGACAACCAAAAAGTTTGGTTGCCTGGAAACACTCTACAAAAAAAGAAATGGTCGGTCCTGATTCCCATCAACTGGCCACTGCAATAGCTAATTTTCTGCCAACATTCAATAAAAACAACAGGTTACCAGCCTACAAGCTCAGGGTACTCAATGCCTTACAAAAGTGCAGGACGGAATACATGGGTGGGCATATTGAGGTCTGTGGTTGCTGCGGTGAAATAAGGACAGCCTACAATAGTTGCCGAAACAGGCATTGCCCTAAATGCGGCGGAATTGACAAGGAGAAATGGATAATGGCCAGGGAAGCAGACCTGCTCCCGGTAAAATATTTTCATGTCGTTTTCACCCTGCCCGACAAGCTTAACGGACTGTTCCTGAGAAACCAGGTGAAGATGTACAATTTGTTGTTTGCCATGGTATGGGATGTATTGAAAGACTTTGGCCAGACAAAAAAATGGATGGGTGGGAAAATTGGTGCCACTGCCATATTACATACATGGGGACAAAACCTCAGCTACCACCCCCATTTACACTTAATCATCCCGGGTGGGGCATTAATGCCCGATGGTAGCTGGTCCCATTCACGTAACAAAGGCAAATATCTTTTTAAGGTGGAACAACTCAGTAATGTTTTCAGGGCCCGCTTTGTGGGGCAACTACGCCTGTTATTAAAAGAGGGTGAGGTTCAGGGTGTTGAGCCACCAGGCCTTTTTGACAAGGACTGGGTGGTATATGCTAAAAAAGCTTTTGGTGGCCCTAAACAGGTGGTTCGTTATTTGGGTAGATATACCCATCGTACTGCCATTTCAAATGACAGGGTTTTAGAAGTAAACAAAGACAATGTAAGTTTTGCATGGAACGACTATAAAAAAGGTTACGCAAAACAAATCACAACAAGCCCTGGTGAAAAGTTCCTGCATTTGTTTTGCCAGCATATCCTGCCACCAGGCTTTACCCGGATAAGGCATTATGGTTTCCTTTCAAGTGCCTCGAAAACCAAATCGCTCAAGGTTATCAGGAAAGCTTTAATAACCTGAGTTCGATGTAAGAAAATAAGGTGAAACTTTGGTAGTAAAAAGGATTATTGTCATATTAAAAGTCTGTATATCAATATTTTAACAAAAACAATAATCCTTATGAATACTAAAGCGAATTTAATTGAAATTTACTACTTTGTACACGAATTCTGCAAAGAATTTAATGAAATGATCAAGCCTTACCAGTTAGATGAAAGCCCTGCTAAGAAAAGAAGAAATAGGCCTTCAAAGCTAAACGATGCAGAAGTGATAACTATTTTGATAGCATTTCACATGGGCTGTCACAGGAACTTGAAACACTTTTACGTGTTTTATGTTCAGAAACACCTTGGTCGGGAATTCCCAGAGACTGTTTCTTATAATAGGTTTGTAGAACTACAGCAAAAAGTACTCCTGCCTATGACCTTATTTCTGAAAGTAGCACGGGCAGGGAAATGTACGGGTATCTCTTATACTGATTCTACACCTATCAGGGTTTGTAAAAACAAACGTATTTTCAACCACAAAGTTTTTGATGGCCTGGCACAACGGGGAAAATCCACAATGGGCTATTTTTTCGGTTTCAAACTGCATTTGGTAATCAATGATAAAGGTGAGATAATTGAATTTGCGATAACACCTGGAAATATTGATGACAGGGAACCGCTAAAGAATGCCGATTTTGTTAAGAGGCTTAGGGGGAAATTATTTGCAGACAAAGGTTATGTTTCTCAGCAATTATTTGATTTATTGTTTGTTAACGGCATTCAGCTAATCACAGGCTTACGAAGAAACATGAAAAACCAATTAATGACGATGGAGGATAAGATATTGCTCAGGAAACGTTCTGTAATTGAAACAGTTAATGACGAGCTTAAAAATATTTGTCAGATAGAACACTCAAGGCACAGAAGTTTTAACAATTTCTTGACAAATATAATTTCAGCCCTTTTAGCTTATTCTTATTTTGCAAAGAAGCCTTCGATTAAATATGAGACACAAAATACTCATGGACAACTGGCTCTATTTTAAGAACTTGCTTATGTCGAACTCAGGTTTTTAGGCATTAAGGTTAGAAAATCAATGATTTCTGTCAGTTTTAACATATTTTAATAAAAAATGCTTTTTTTACCACTTCTGATTATTAATTGAGAAATGGTTGGTTTTGGAAAAGTTGGTGCCTTTGTGGGGGTGGATTAGTTTTTTTTGGGGGGGTACATATAAAAAAGAGAGTGTTTAATGGGGTGTGTGTCAAATAATTTGGAGTGCTGCGTGTTGACTCTGATTCGTTAGTCGTCAAGTAAATATGTTAAATAATCAAAAATAAATATAGATAAATGTTTTGGATGGATCCTGAATTTTTCTATATTTGATTCAGTTATTTTATAATTGTTAACCTAAATTTGTTATTTATGAAAAAAGTGTTATTACTTTTTGCATGCTTAACTTTCTTAAGTATGCAGGTATTTGCACAGCGTACTGTGACAGGTATTGTCACCAGTGCAGATGATGGAATGGGTCTGCCTGGTGTTTCTGTGATTGTGAAAGGTACACAACAGGGAACTGTGACAGATGTTGAGGGCAAATACTCTATTGAGGTTCCAACTGAGGTAAACACCTTGATTTTTCAGTTTATGGGACTAAAGACTCAGGAAGTGACAATAACTGGTGATGTTGTAAATGTTGTTATGGAAAGTAGCGACATAGCAATAGACGATATTGTTGTTACCGCGCTTGGTGTAACTCGTGAAAAAAAATCTCTAGGCTATGCAGTACAAGAGGTTGGGGGTGATGAATTAAATCGAGTTAAAAATGAGAACATTGTAAACTCAATGTCTGGTAAAATTGCAGGTGTTCAGGTAAAAACTAATACCAATATGGGAGGTTCTTCGAATATAATTATTAGAGGATCTTCTTCATTAACTGGTGATAACCAAGCTCTATTTGTTATCGACGGAGTTCCGGTAGATAATGGTATTACAAACAGTACTGATCAAAAAAGTGGTCGTAGTGGCTATGATTATGGTAACCCTGTTAGTGATATTAATGCAAGCGATATTGAAAGTGTAAACGTTTTAAAGGGAGCAGCAGCAACGGCACTTTATGGTTCAAGGGCCGCAAACGGTGTTATTATTATTACTACTAAAAAAGGAACGAAAACAAAGGATGGAGCAGTGAGGGTTGGTGTTAATTCTACTACCATGTTTAGTACAATGGATAAGAGAACCTTTCCTAAGTATCAAGATCAGTATGGTCAAGGATATGGTCCGTATTATAGCGATTCTGATTATCCAGGCCTTTATTACTATAATATATGGAAGTTAGGCGAGGATGCTTATGTTGAACCAACTACAGAAGATGCATCAATGGGTTCTCACTTTGATCCAAATCTGATGATTTATAAGTGGGATTCATTTTATCCGGAATCTCCTACTTATCAGCAAAAATCACCTTATGTATTTGCGGCTAATGGTCCAGAATATTTTTTTAAGACCGGACGTACGTTAACTAATAATGTTGATGTTTCTGGAGGAACAGAGAAAAGTACTTTCCGTTTGTCATACACAAACACTGATCAAACAGGTATAATTCCGAATCAAACTTTAAAGAAAAACAATGTTGTATTTAATGGTTCTTTGGATTTATACAAAAAACTAAAAGTTTCAGCATCTGTGAATTATACAAATACAAAAGGTAAAGGTCGTAATAGTACTGGATATTCAGATAATCAAATGTCTAGTTTCCGTCAGTGGTGGAACCTTGGTGTTGATGTAAAAATGCAGGAAGACTATTATGATTTATATAATACAAATATGACTTGGAATCCTACAAGTGAAGAAGATTTAGCACCAATTTATTGGGATAACCCTTATTGGCAGCGTTTTAAAAACTATCAAACTGATGAGCGCAACCGTGTGATTGGATATGTTAAATTAGAATGGGAGATAAATGATTTTCTTGACTTTATGGCAAGATACTCAATGGATACTTATAATACACTACAAGAAGAGAGAAAAGCAAATGGCTCTGTTTCTGGTGCGTTTGGAGTTGGAAATCCACGTCCTTCTGCTACTTCAGGTTATTCAAGATATACTCTTGGCTTCATGGAAACAAACTTTGACGCAATGCTGAAGTTTAATAAAAATTTGACATCAGATCTCAATTTATCTGCGTTTGTCGGTATGAATGTAAGGAGATCTGTGCTTGACCGTGTATTTAAGTCAACCAATGGAGGTTTAGCTGTTCCTGAAGTATATTCTTTAAGTAATAGTGTGAGTCCAATGTTGCCACCTGAAGAAAGTTTGGAAAAAATTGGAGTGAATGGTTTCTTTGGCTCTGTGTCATTTGGATACAAAAACTTTTTATTTTTAGATGCTACTTATAGGTATGACATTTCATCAACTCTTCCAGAAGATAATAATGCATATAGTTATCCTTCCGTCTCTGCAAGCTTTATTTTTTCAGAACTTATCAAGCAATCATGGCTTGACCTTGGTAAGTTAAGGTTAAACTATGCACAGGTTGGTAAGGATGCTCCTTGGGGAAGTACTAAAGATAGCTACGTTATTGAATCTCCATTTGATGGAAACCCATTAGTACGAATGGACATAAGTAAAGCAAATAATGGGCTAAAGCCTGAGATTTCAAGTAGTATTGAAGCAGGGTTAGAAATGAACTTCTTCTTGAATAGGCTCGGTTTTGATTTTGCTTATTATAAGACAAATACAGTTAACCAGACTGTACCATTGGAAACTTCTAGAGCTACTGGTTTTTCATCAAAATATGTGAATATTGGGGAGGTTGAAAATAGAGGATTTGAAATCGCACTAAAAGGAGCTCCATTGGTAACTAATAACTTCCGCTGGGATGTTGTATTAAACTGGTCGAAAAATATCAATGAAGTTGTTTCTCTTGGTGGCGATATTGAGAATATTCAACTTGCTTCGCTTCAAGGTGGTGTAACAATTAATGCCCGGGAAGGAGAACCTTATGGCGTAATCCAGGGAACTGATTATGTATATCATGAAGGACAAAAAGTAATTGGAGCTGATGGTTATTACGTTCGTTCATCAACTTCAGATAAAGTGCTTGGTAATGTTAACCCTGATTGGAATGCCGGTTTAACAAATACACTCAGTTATAAGAACTTTACGTTGAGTTTCCTTGTTGATATGCAAATGGGAGGTAGTTTGTTCTCGTTAGACCAATGGTATGGTAGAGGAACAGGACTTTATGAGGAGACTGTTTTTACAAATGACTTAGGAAATCCAGTTAGGAATTCAAACGATGTTGTTGGAGGTGGAGGTTTGATACTTCCTGGAGTAGTTGAAAATGATGATGGAACCTATTCTACTAATACGAAGAGAGTAAATGGAGATGACTATCGTGTGTTTGGTTGGTCACGAAATCCAAATGCTGGATTTATTTTTAGTACAACATATGTTAAATTGAGAGAACTTTCTTTGAGTTATACACTGCCACGAACACTTCTAAATAAGACACCTTTTGCAGCAGCTACTGTTAGTATTTTAGGTTCTAATTTGTGGATTTTATACAAAGAATTGCCTCATGCTGATCCAGAAGCAAGTCAAGGTGCAGGAAATATTCAGGGATGGCAAAGTGGTGTGTTTCCAACTGCCAGAAACATAGGGTTTAGTATTAATCTTCAATTTTAAATAGAACATCATGAGAAAAAAATATATATTATTTCTTTTATTGGTATTAATTCCTTTTGCTTGTACAAAGAATTTTGAGGATATGAATACCGACAAAAAGAATCCTTCAGAAGTAAAGGGAGAATATCTGTTTACAGATGCTCAAAAAGAACTTGTTGATCAAATTTCCAGTACCAATGTAAACTGGAATATCTGGAAATTGGTAGTTCAGTATTGGACCGAGACTACTTATATTGACGAAGCTAACTATGATATTATTAATAGAAATATTTCCGAGCAAATTTTTACAGCATATTACAGGTTTGTTTTAAAAAGATTGGATGAAGCAAGAACGCTTATTACAGAGGCTCCCATTACAAGTGTTGAAACAGAAGCTGTAAAGGCGAATAAGCTAGCGATTATTGAGATTCTTCAAATTTACTCTTATCATAATTTGGTAAATATCTTTGGTGATGTTCCTTATTATGAAGCTCTTGACATAGGAAATATTTCTCCTGTATATGATGATGCGAGAACAATCTGTTTCGATTTATTAACTAGAATTCAAGCTGCTTATACTAATCTCAACGAGAAAAGTGGAAGTTTTGGTTCAGCTGATTTAATTTATGGTGGTGATGTGGAAATGTGGAAAAAATTTGCACAATCCTTAAGATTAAAAATCGCTATAAACCTTGCAGATGTACCGGGTTATAGCCCACAGGCTGTTGTTGAGGCTGCTGTAAATGCTGGTGTGTTTGACTCAAATGACGATGATGCTTTACTTCATTATCTAGGAGCTCAACCAAATACAAATCCATTGCATGAAGACTTAATATTAAGCGGGAGAAAAGATTTTGTTCCTGCTAATACAATTATTGATTTGATGGTTGGATTAAATGATCCTAGATTGAATCAGTATTTTCAGGATAAAATTGATGGTGAATGGGTAGGTGGAGAATACGGATATAGTAACGCTTATCCTAATTGTTCTCATATTCATGATAATATTCAAGCTGCTACTTTTCCTGGAATTTTAATGACTAATGCTGAGATTCAGTTCTATTTAGCCGAGGCTGCCGCAAGAGGATATTCTGTAGGTGGAACGGATGCTCAGTTTTATAATGCAGGAATTAAGGCTTCATTTGATTTTTGGGGTGCATCAGGTGTTAACGATTATTTAGCACAGACAAATGTTGCTTATGGAACTGCATCAGGAACCTGGAGAGAAAAAATTGGTACTCAGGCATACATTGCCTTATATACCAGGGGACTTGTTGCATATAATACATTCCGTAGATTAGATGCCCCAGTTATGAATAAAGCCCAACAGCCTGCGACTGATGGTCCTGTTCCAACAAGGTTTACTTACCCTGTAAATGAACAAACTCTAAATGCTGACAATTACTATGATGCATCAACTGCAATTGGAGGCGATAAGTTACTTACAAAGCTATTCTGGGACGTTAATTAAAAAAATAAAAGAATGAAAAAGAATATAATACTAATTATAATTGCTTTTGCCTTTTTTGCTATGTCTTGTGAAAAAGAGCATAAGATTGAGTTCTATGATCTTGGAACTGAGATTTATATCTCTTCTTCAGGAATGACAACCCTGGATAACCAAGCTGTTGTTACTGTAGAAAACCCTTTGCAAAATTTGACATCAGTTTCAGTTACTCACTTAGGGACTGTTGATCCTGATGATGAAGATGAAACAATGATTGCTCCACCATCAAGCGATTTAGGGTCTGTTTCTTTTTCGGGGGGAGAAGGCTCAGTAATTTATAATGAAACACAGTTAGATATTTCTGTTCTTGGATGGACAGCATATCTTCAAGTGGATGGCGATATTAATGGTAAAGCATTTACCAGACCCTATCATATTACGGTCGAAAGCCCTTTTTCTACTGAAGATCCTGGAATTACACACAGAGCTGATACAGCATACTATTTTAAGTATGATGTTGAACCAGCTACTGCTACTGTTTCTAATGTTACCATAGAAACTAAGGTGAACTCAGATGGAATTTATGCTACAAAAGTAGGTTCATGGAACGCATCTGATTCTGTTGGGTTTGTTGGAGCTGATTACAATATTGGCGATACTATTTTTGTTCGAATAACTGCTACAGCAGGAGCAAAATCTGATGTAGAAGTAGCTGAGCTAATAATTAGCCCATACAGTTTGGAGAACGCAGGTGCATTTGTTTTGAAATCCGATTTGAAACCTTATGATTTAATTGAAGGAGAAAGTGTAGTAAATGATGGAGATTATGCGGATATATATGCATATATGGCTTTAACTGTACCTGATCAAGGAGAATCTTATTACGCGTTAATTTCAGATTATAATACTGTGTTTGTTGAAGGTACTGCTACTGATTATGCAAATGGAGACATATATGATGTTACAACAATAGATTATTCTCTTGCACCTGGTGTAACAGGTAATATTGCATTGGGCGATGTATTTTTCTTCAGGACATTTAGAGATGCTGCGCTTACAAAATATTTTTATGGTATAATGAAAGTGACTGGTATAAATGTTATAGATGGAGACCATGAAAAATATGAAATTTCAGTTGAATATAAGTACTAAATAGTAATAACTTATATCATTAAAAACGGGGGAGTGTCACTACATTCCCCCTTTTTTAATGATAATAATCATGCTTAATAATTTAGAACATAAATTCGCTCGTAACTATTTCTTGTTTTACTTTCATTATTAGGAGGTTAACTCGATGAATGTTTTTTTGTTTTTTTAACGCAACCATTTTTTATTCCAGGGCATCATAGAATTGTTAATAAATCTTAAAAAGATTTAAAATTTCTTGTTTTAGATCAATTTTAATTTATTACTTTTGAGTGTTTTTTGTATTTATTTATTAACCTAAATTTTTAGTTTATGAGAAGAATTATGTTCTTGCTTGTAGCGCTATTTATTGGTCTACAAGCATTTGCTCAAACTACAATTTCGGGTACCGTAACAGACTCGAATGGGGAGCCGGTTCCTGGCGCAAACGTTAGGGCAAAAGGCTATTCTGATGTTGGTACCATAACTGACCTTAATGGTTCTTACACATTAAAAGTACCTACTGAGGCAACCACTTTGGTAGTTTCATTTGTTGGAATGAAAGCTTCCGAGGTTGAAATTGGCGGGCAAACTGTTATTAACGTTACTCTAGAAGGCGAGGACGTTGGCATTGATGAGGTAGTTGTAACTGCACTTGGTATTACCAGAGAGCAGAAAGAACTCGGTTACGGAGTTCAAACTGTTAGTGGTGATGATATTGCAACTTCACCAAACTCTGATATGATTAATTCATTATCAGGTAGAACTGCTGGTGTAGAAATCGTCTCTTCTGCAGGTACTGCTGGGGCGTCTTCATTTATTACAATTCGTGGTTCTGCCTCTATTACAGGTAATAACCAGCCATTATTTATCGTTGATGGAGTTCCAATTAACTCTGGTGGCGGTATTGGTACTGTTGATGGAGTTGCTGAATCCAAAAGAACAATCGATATCAACCCTGACGATATTGAAAGTATGTCTGTTTTAAAAGGAGGTGCTGCAACTGCACTTTATGGACTTAGAGCTGCAAACGGTGCTATCATTATTAAAACTAAAGCTGGTAAGAATAATCAAAAATTGCAAATTGATTTCCATACTTCTTTCGGT
Organism: Bacteroidales bacterium; assembly: GCA_050296515.1. Taxonomy (GTDB): domain Bacteria; phylum Bacteroidota; class Bacteroidia; order Bacteroidales; family NBLH01; genus NBLH01. The sequence goes on from JBNKRJ010000073.1 coordinate 10,222, forward strand.
TTTGATAAAATTTCGCAAGTTCCTGCAATGCAAAGGAAATTTGCACAAGGTAATGACGGAGCTTGGATTAGTGGCCACCAACGTAGTTGGGGGCCGGATGTAAGTACTTTACAGTATATGACTGATCCAAATTATATCTGGGATACTAATGGACAAATTGTTGATGAGAATGATCCTAACGCAAACGGAATGCCTGTACAGACGTATGATCAATATGATTTTTTCCAGACCGGTCAAACATTTAATAATACGTTGAGTATTTCTGCTGGTAATGAAAAATCAACTTACTATTTTTCTGTAGGTAACTTGAAACAAATTGGTATTGTTCCAAACAATGATTTCAAGAGAAACTCATTTAAGTTCAATGCAACTTCAAAACTCTGGGATAATTTTACTGTAGGTTCTAATTTAACATTTTCAAATTCTCAAGGTAATAGAATTCAGCAGGGATCAAATGTTTCGGGTATTATGCTTGGTTTATTAAGAACACCTCCTACATTTGATAACTCTGCTGGTTACGAGTTTCCTGATGGAAGCCAAAGAACATATAGAAATGGTGGTGGATATGATAACCCATATTGGGTGGCAAATAATATTACTTATAATGATATTACTAACAGATTTATTGGTAGTACATTTCTTGATTATGTTGCAACTGACTGGATGAAGTTTAATTACAGAATTGGATTTGACTATACAAGCAGAAGAATAAAAGAAACTTTCGCTATTGGTTCTAATGCTCAAACAGATGGATATGTCGGTGAGTATTTTAATAATCAAATGGATATGAACTCTGACTTCTTAGTTACTTTTACCAAAAATTTTGGTGATTTCGGAACTAGGTTGACTTTAGGAAATAACTTATATTCAACACATTATAAGTCTACAAATGGATGGGGTACTGGTCTTGCAATACCTGATTATTATCAACTGAATAATGCGGGAACCCAGCAAACCAGTTCGGCTACTTCAGAGTACAGAACAATGGCCGTTTTTGCTGATCTAAGTGTATCATATAAGGATATGGTTTACTTTGGAGCTACTTTAAGAAACGACTGGGCAACCACAATGCCTAAAGATAAAAACTCAGCATTGTATCCTTCAGTTAGTTTAGGCTTTGTATTTACAGAGCTTCCTATGCTAAAGGGCAACAATATTTTTTCATTTGGTAAGTTTAGAACTTCTTGGGCAAAAGTAGCAAATATTGCTATTCCTTATCGCACAGTTAGTACTTTTGAAAAACCATCTTATTTTAGTGGATGGACTGGTGATAATGATTTTCAGGGACCTTTGGCTTTAAATGGGCAAAGCTACACAGTTTTCCAGCATGGTACTACATTGTATAGCCCTGCTTTGACCCATGAAAATATGGAATCATTCGAGGTTGGTGTTGAATTAAACTTCTTAAATAATAGGGTTGGATTAGATGTTGCATATTTCTTGAATAAAAATAGTGATTTATTATTATATGTTCCTGTTGCTCCTACGTCTGGTTTTGGAAATTCATATCAAAATGCTGCCTCAATGTTGACTGAAGGTAGTGAGTGGTCATTAACTGCAACTCCGGTTAAACTTGCAAATGGTTTCCAATGGGATTTAATGGTTAACTTTACCAAATTTAGAAACCCAGTTACTGAGCTTGCTCCTGGTGTTGATAATGTTACTCTTGGTGGTTTCACAGTTCCATCTTCAAGAGCAGTTGTTGGACAGGAATATCGTACCATTTATGGTATTGATTGGGTTCGTGATGCGCAAGGAAGAGTTGTGATTAACGATGATCCAACTGATGCACATCCTGATGGATATCCTTTCCCAAATGATGCTGCTGGACAGGTGCCAATTGGAAACTTTAACGCTGACTGGACTGCTAACATGACCAATACATTCTCTTTCAAAGGAGTTCGTTTATCTTTCTTAATTGATATTAAAAGAAATGGACGAATGTATAATGGTACTATGTTCGCAATGAACTATTTTGGTACTACTGAAAGAACAGTGAACAGAGAAGTTTCTTATTTACCAAACGGTCAAATTGATTTTGACAATACTCCTGCTGAAAATATCGTAGTTTATGATGGTGTTTACGGACATTTTGATGCTGATGGAAATATTGTGACTAGTGGTGTTACTAATACTACTCCAGTAGTTAATGATGAAAACTGGTACGAAGGATACGGAAGTAACTTTGGTGGTGGACCATCTGTTGCCGCAATGGAAAACGGGGGATGGGTACGTTTAAGAGAAATTTCTCTTGGTTATACCTTCCCAAAATCTATTATTGGTGGCCTTAAATGGTTACAAGGACTGGAAGTTTATTTTGTCGGTAAAAACTTATGGTTAGATACTCCATATAGTGGCATCGATCCTGAATCTAGTTTATTAGGCTCAAGTAATGCTCAGGGTATGGATTATTTTAATATGCCTGGAACTAAATCTTATAACTTTGGTTTAAAGCTTAGATTCTAATTATAATTTAATAAATAAGAATTGATATGAAAAAAATAATTATAAAAACAGGACTATTTGCTTTGATGCTTCTTACCATTGCATCATGCAATTGGATAGATTCTGATATCAATGTTGATCCTGATTCACCAGAGGATGCTCCTATGAATTTTGTTCTTCCTGCAGTGCAAGGACATATGGGATTTACATTAAATGGAAATAACCATGTTCGAACTACCAGTATTTGGATGCAGTATTGGGATGGAGAAGCCAGACAATCATTAACTGAAGCTCGTTACCAGCTTGTAGCACCTGATGTTAATAATTACTGGAACTTCATTTATTATAATATAATGATGAATTATAAGGTGATTATTGATAAAGCAAGTGAAGAAGGTAAGGAATCACCTCATTTTAGAGGCGTTGCAAAAGTCGGTATGGCATTGACACTTGGTGTGGCAACTGATGTTTTTGGTGATATGCCTTATTCAGATGCTTTTAAAGGCAAAGAAGGAAATCTTCAACCAGCATTTGATACACAAGAACAGATTTATGCTACTATTCAACAATTATTGAGCGAAGCTATTACTGATTTAGGAACATCTGATTTGGAGAATGCTGTACCTTTAGATGGTGACATTATTTATGGTAATGATCCTGCAATGTGGATGAGAGCTGCATATATGCTTAAGGCAAGATATGCAATGAACCTTTCTGAAGTTAATGGACATACAGCTGCAGCTAACGAGGCACTTGGATATTTAGCAAATGCTTTTACTGGACCAGAAGATGACTTAGATTTTCCGTTTAGCGCAGATGATAAAAACCCTCATTATGCATTTATGGATGAAAGAGGAGATGTTTGGATGGGCTCAACTTTTGTTGATATGTTAACTGCTACCAACGATCCTCGTTTACCATATTATGCTACAGATGAAGGAGATGGATATGTTGGAAGTATTCCTGGTTCAGAAGGCACAGGTCAAGGTACAATATCTCGTCCTGGTGATTATGTTGCTGCTATTGACGCACCTGTACACTTTGCTAGTTATGCGGAACAAAAATTCATTGAAGCGGAAGCTCATTTTTATTTAGGTCACGATGCTGAAGCTGTAACAGCATGGCAAGAAGGTGTTGAAGCATCTGTAATTAAAGTTGCTGGTCCAATTGTAGCTGGTTCTGATGAAGAAACTTGGTTGGATAATAATATTAATAGTAAACTTTCCGTTGATTTAGAAGATATTATGATTCAGAGATATTTAGCAGGTTACGGAACTGCTCAGCCTTATACTGATTATCGTAGAACTGGCTATCCTGTATTGCCACTTGCTATAAATGCAAGGTTGAATCAAATTCCTACTCGTTTTCCTTATGCTCAGGATGAGATTGACTATAATGGTGAGCATACTCCAAGTGTTTTAATTACAGATAAGCTTTGGTGGGATAAATAATATTTATTTTTAATAATTAAATTAAGAAAGATATGAGAAAAATAATAAATATAGCACTGCTTGCACTATTTGGGCTTGCTGTATTAACTTCATGTAGCAAGGAGGATGACCCAATGTTCAGTGCTTCAACCGGAAGCGGAACTAGTTACATCCAATTCGATGCAGCAACATTGAATGTTTCTTGGCCAAGTGTGAATGAAGAAAATGTTGCTGAGGATTATAACGATGTTATACTAATTAAAGTTTTAGGCCCAGTATCTTCTTCGGATAGAGTGATGAATTTTACTGTAGATCCTAGTAGCACTGCTGTTGCAGGTACGCACTATGCTTTTGGTGATACAAAATTTACAGTGAAAGCAAATACTACTTATGCTGAACTTCCTTATACTCTTTATAATACTGGTTTTGCTGATGATGAACAAGTTACCTTAAAAATGCAGTTGTCTGATGGAGATTTTGAATTAGCATCTATTGCTACTGATATCACTGTTAATCTTAAGAAAAGAAAAGTATGTCCATGGTATGATAATATCATTTTTGAAGGTGATTACACGGTAGATGTAGTTGAACCGACAAATGCTTCAAACTCATGGGAGTGTTCTGCAGAACTCAACACTACCGGAGATAGTCTTCATATCTACATTTATTGGTATAGTTCTGAAGATAGATTAACTATGGCAATTGATAAAGCTAATAAGCAATTACACCCTGAGGATTATGTCCGGCAGTATATTTATTGGGGAGATGCTTATGATGGTTATGGTAGAATTTCATTCGATGAGATGTCGGATGCAAATGTGGGTGATGATTTATGTAACCTGAGTTTTACGTTTACAGCGGTACCTTATCTGCCTGACACTGGTTATTGGTGGGGTGGAGAGCATACTTTTACTCTGACAAAAATTATGACAAAGAGTGGAAATATGACTAAAAAACCTCTACAGCCATTTCCATTTTAGTAGAGTGAAAATTGATTTTTGATTATTTATAAAAAGCAGAACAATCTTGTTCTGCTTTTTAATTAAATCTAATTATATTTTAAACTTTATAAAAATTATATAAGAAACCGCTAAATTATTATATGATAAAATCGCCATTATATTTATCAATACCTGGTGTTGTAATTCCTCCCAAGAAGTATACAAATGATGATATATTAAGTAAAGTTTTTGAAAAATTTAAGGGTAAGAATCATGAGTGGGAACGAATAAAAACAGGAATTTCTTTTGTCTTTAAGTATTGTGGTACTGATACAAGATTTTTAGGACAAGGGGAAAGTGAACAAGTGCTAGATTATGTTATTGATGCTTCTAGAAAAGCATGTGAGCTAAATGGAATAAGTCTTAATGAAATAGATCTTCTTATTTATGGAGGAATATATCGAGAGTACTTCGAACCTGCTACTGCAATGGAAATTTCGTCAAAACTGGGACTAAATAGGGTATCTGCCTTTGATGTAACAAACGCTTGTGGCGGATTATTGCAAGCAGTTCATGTGGCATCTTCAATGATGAATATGGATAGAAATATAAGAAATGCTATTTGTTGTACAGTCGATTTTCCTGACGAAGCTATTAATTTTGATATACAAACCTTTGAAGAACTTTCTGAAAAATCTGCGGGACTTACTTTAGGGAGTGGTGCCTCTGCATGGATTATTAGTAGAAACAGGTTTGAAGTTGGTGGCGCAAGACTTGCCGCATTTAAAAATACTTCAATCACGAGTGGATATAATATTTGTAAAGTACCTGTGACCGAAAGAAAGTTTCAATCTCAAAGCAGTAAAATTTTCGAATTAGGTCTTAAGCATGTTCCCGATGAAATTGATAGTATGATATACTCTTTAGGTTGGAGAAAGAATGAACTAAAACATGTCCTTGCGCATCAACCAAGTCAAAAAATTATCGAAAATATCTGCGAATTAACCGGTATAAACAAAGCTATCGTTCCTTCTATCCATCATTTATATGGAAATACAATTAATTCCAGTATCCCTATGGTTATGGATTATCTATTTCAGATGAATAAATTAACTAATGGAGACAAGATGATATTTAATAGTGCTGCTGCTGGGTTTTCAATGGTAACTGGCGCTGCAGTATGGGAGGAATAGACTATAACGTTATTCAAATGCATATTTTTGTTTTAATATTAAACTCTCCTTTAAGCAGAGTTAGAAAGTTGTTAATTCTTGTTTACAGATTTGTTTATAAATCAGTTAATTTTACTTGTGAACTTATTGATTTATTGATATACAGAAATTACAGGAAAGTAAAATTAGAAAAGCCCGTATTTATTATTGGGCACCCAAGGAGTGGCACAACTTTTTTACATAGATTTATTTTAGATAATGTAGTTCAATTTAGGGGTTCTATTTTGTGGAAATTAATTTTCCAATCAATATTTCCTCAAAATATTTTAAAACCTATTGTAAAATCCCTGAATAGAAAAGTGAGCGGTCGCATGTATAACCCTGCTATACATAAAACTAGTTTAATGCATGCAGAAACAGATGATATTGCTCTTTTTTTTAAATCCTTTAAAGGCCTATTTTCTTGGTTGTATTTTCGTGCTTTTAATGTATATGAAAATGATAAAGAATTAAGACAGGAATTAATTGAATATTGTCAAATTAAACGAACAATTAGTTTGATTGATGATTTAAATAAAAAAAGGCTATTTGTGAAAAATAATAGAGGGGCACGAATGATCTCGAAATCATTTTCATTGCTTTTAGGGTTTGATGAGATTATTAATTATTTTAACGATGCTAAAATAATTATAATGTTAAGAAATCCAATGGAAAGTATTCCTTCAAGTATGTCATTAGCTACCAATTTGATTGAAACGATTTATAAGGGGCGGCTGGATAAGACAAAAATGGATAATTATTACAAAAATATTTACAAAGCCTCACTTTTTTTTTATGAGATACTACATGAGAAAATTCAAAAGATCAATAAAACAGATTCACGTTTTTTTGTTTTATCTTATAACGATTTAAAAAGTGACTTTGTAAATGTATTTTCGAAATTAGCAAGTTTTCTTGAAATAGATGATGATGTAAACTTAAAGAATAATATTTTGCAACAGTCTCGTAAGCAATCAAACTATAGAAGTAAGCACACATATTCTTTAGGTGACTTTGGATTATATAAAGAAAAGATTATGAGTGACTTTAAATTTATTTTTGATAATTATCAATTTGATTAGTTCTTTATAAATTTAGTTGATAGTTTTTTATTTATAGTATGCGCAGTTATAAAGTAAACTCCGGAATACAAAGATGAAATATCTAGTGATAAACTATTTCTTTTTTTCAAAATAACGACTGGCTTGTATGATCTTCCCTCTATGTCCATTATAGATATGTCTCTAAAATTACTTACTTTGTCATAAGGGAACTTTAATTCAATAACCTTATTCGCTGGGTTAGGATACACTTCTAACTTTTTGTTGTCAGAATTTTTCTCCGTGCTATAATTACTGCTAGTGGTTACTTCATAGTCATTATTCCATTCGTGTTTACTACTTCTGTAAAGAAGATTGAAATCTTCTTTAAAGTATAGCTCGTATACAATTTCCTTTTCTTGATTGACTTCAGTTATCGCAGGGTATGAAGCATCTGGGATACTTCCCCAGTTGATATATGTATTCCCGTTTTCCATTCTTTGCACATTTCCCATTATATCACAATACATATTTGATGGGTGACTATAATCCCAAACTAATTCAGCAGTCATATTATTTTCATCAAGGTGATACTCCTTGGCTGTTGTAATCTGAGGTGTGTGACATTCCCCGTTGTCATAAAGAGTAATATTCTCATTTGAAATCCTCCTTATATCATGTTGCCTACAGAATCCATTTTCGTCATTAATAAGTGTAAATTGATTGTTTTTTCCTCCAAACCGCCAAATAATTTCACCATTAAATCTGTTTATTTTAGTTATTTCATTCATTAACCTACATGAAAGTAGTATATTCCCATCATTGTCAATGTCTATTGCATTGCCGTGCACATAGCTGAAAATATTTTGCGTGAAATCTACTCCAATTGCATCAGTAATTTCAAAGTGATCCCAACTTCTCCATTGAAATATTACATTTTTAGTTTCGTCAAGCTCCTGTATAACTAGTCCTCTAACTAGAGCTGAACTATGACCTCCAGGTACTATTTTACTCATGTCAATATTTTGTAAATCCCATGCAATTAAAAAGGAATGACCATTTTTTAAATGAATAAAATCATGCCAATCAGCAGTATAACCATTACCACAAGTTATATGATCTACTATTGAATAGGTTGAATCCATTAGCGCGAACCCATCATTATACCACAGCGAAATATACCCACTAGGTTGAAGAGTGAAATTTAACCCATAAGCGTTTTCCTGTTTAGCAAACAAAGGTGCTCCTGTACTATCAATAATAGACATAAACCTGTCATTATTTGAGGCTAATTCAGAAAGATTATAAAAGAAAATTTTTCCAAGACTAGGATTATCATTGACTGTAACTATAAGAGAGGGGAAACCTTCAGGCTTATCAGTTTTTAGATTATGAAGTGGTTCCTCGATGTATCCCATATCTGAAGTTCCTTCAATTTTACTTGAAACGATAAACCAATATTTAAATTCAGAAAGAGTGTCTTCTAATAAAACTAATGGCCTCTCAATTGATAATGAGATAGTATCATAGTCAACAAATGGAGATACAGGTTCTATGAGTAAAAGATTAGTTGAAGCTATATACCTACATTTAAATTCATAGTTCTCTTTTAAGCAGCCTGAAAGTTTTAATTGACTATCAAGCTTATCAAAACTTGTTATAGGATTATCAAACCTGATAATAATTGATGTATTTGGATTATTATAATCTGAGTGATTAACAGGAGATACGTAATTAATTTGGGCAAGGGAATTAGTTCTTGAAAAAACTAAAAATACGAAAATTGTAAATTTAACTAAATTATTCATAATTAAGCAATAAGTCGTCAACCCATAGAGTTGATCCTGTTTCAAAAATACTCGTGTCAGATGAAAGAATTATGATATTTAATGAATCAGGTAAGTCGTTTGAACGATAATTAATTGGAATGTCAAAATTTGTCCAATCATTGATATTTCCTGATGCAAATTTACCAAAACCAATTGTGTCGCATATATTGCTTTCTGGTTTGAAATTTGTCAAACTAATACCAATAATGCAACTGTCAATACCGATTCCCATATATTTATATTTCCCAGATAACGATCTGGGCCTTTGGCTAAAAGGTATTCCTCCATTTACTTCAGCTTTTCTAGTTGAAATATTTATATCAAAACTACCAAGTGTCAATAATCCAGCTACTTTTACAAACTCATTATCTATTAACTGACTTTTTGTTTCAAGTTTAGGGAAATAGTTTTTTTGCTCTGAAATTGCACTGTCTTTACTAACAGCATTAATCGTCAGTATTCCATACAGAGAGAAGTTAGATGTGTTCCAGGATTCAGGTTTGTCAAATCCATCTTTCAATAACCAATTTTCGAAATTAGAATTTGGAATCGATTTTAAAGGTTGTAAATCAGAATTATTATCTTCTTTTTTGCAACTAAAAATAGTAATTAAACAGATAATTAAAATTAAAATATTTCTTTTCATATGTCTCTAATTTAATATGAGCTAATGCTGCAAAGTTATAAAATTAAGTTTTGTCACAAAGCGTGTATTATGTTAGTTGTCAAAAAAAGAAATTTGATTTATTGTTGAGTTAGAATTGACTAACTTAACTGAAAAGAATTACATTGACTAACCTATTTTTGAAAAGGAATGATTAAATTTGCACTTTATTTTAAACGTTTTATTTTATCTCTATTCAATAAATGAGAAAGGAGTTGATTATGAATAAAGCCCTGTTTGTTTCTTATTGTTATATCCTGGTAGCAATACTTTTAGTTGGGTGTTCCATAACAAAGAAAGCAAACGATAATAGTCGAAATGATGTTGAACAGATAATTGAAAAACCCTCACCTAATCAATGCCATATCCAAGCTGAAATTATTGAAGTTTTACCTATTGATGGAAGGGTTAAAGGCATTTGTTCTGAGAATGCATGTAAGGCAATAATTAAAATTGAGAAAGTTTTAGCGTATGGTAGTTCTTTTTCGACAGTACTAAGTAAAGAAGATATTATCGAAGCAAGTTTTGCGTATACATTATCTCCTTCTAATGAAATATCAAGTATGAATGTTTATAAACTGCCCGGGCTTAAACTTCATGATAAATTTGAAGCAAATATTGAAGAAATTGATGTACTGAATAGTAAAAAGCCTAAGTTTAAGGTATTCATGTATAGCCTATTATAAACCTGAAAAATTATATATTATGAAAAGTTGTTTGTTTTTTTTAGTTTTTTTGTTCATTTATAACATTAGTCTAAATGCACAAGAAAATAAACCCCCAAAAGAAAAGGATGATCCTATAAAAAGAGCATTATATGAATATAATTTGCTAAAAAATCCTTATACTAATAAAATTCCTGACAATATAAGAGCTAAGGAGTTAGAGTTTGTAAGTAGGATTAGAAAAAAAAGCCTTAAGGCTACTTCTTGGAGTCATAGGGGGCCATTTAATGTTGGTGGTAGAACCAGAGCATTGGCAATCGATATTAATAATGAGGATATAATTCTTGCTGGAGGAGTGTCTGGCGGTATGTGGAGATCAACTGATGGTGGAGTTTCCTGGGTGAAAACAACAGGGAGTGCTGAATTACACAGTGTAACTTCAATTGTTCAGGATACGACTTCTGGAAATACTAATACATGGTATTACACAACAGGAGAATATTCAGGAAATTCTGCTGGTGAAACTGGTGCTCCATTTAGAGGAGATGGTTTATACAAATCGACTGATAATGGAATTACCTGGACTAAAATTGCATCAACATCTACCGGAAATCCACAGACTTACGATTCGAATTTTAATTACTGTTGGACGGTAAAAATAAACCCTGTTAATAATGATGTATATGTAGCTACATATGGTAAAATCTACTCTTCTTCGAATGGGGGGACTGATTGGACTGAAGCAATTTCTGGTGGAGTAACTGATGTTGCTGGTTTCTCAGATATTGAGATATCAGAATCAGGAGTATTATATGCTACCTTCAGTAATAATGATGAGAATGAGGGGGTTTTAAGGTCAACTGACGGAGTGAACTGGGTTAATATTACTCCGGTAGGTTTCCCAACATCATTTCGACGAATTGTTTTAGATATTGCCCCCAGCAATGAGAATGTTGTTTACTTTTTGGCGAACTCTCCAGGTGCTGGTCAAAATGATCATGTTTTCTGGAAGTATACATACATTTCCGGCGACGGAACTGGCGTTGGTGGAAATTGGGAAGAAAGGACAGTTAATTTACCAAATGAAGGTGAATATACAGGTGATTTTGACTCTCAAGGCTCTTATGATTTATTGGTTCAAGTAAAGCCTGATGATGAAAATTTTGTAGTTATTGGAGGTGTAAATTTAAACCGATCAACTGATGGGTTTAGCACAAGTACTAATAATGGCTGGATAGGAGGTTATACTGCTTCAAATAATTCCTATGGGACATATAGAAACCACCATCCAGATCAGCATTCATTTGTTTTCTTGCATTCTGATCCAAAAATTGTTTTTTCTGGAAATGATGGAGGAGTTCAAAAATGTATGGATGTTACAGCTAGTGAAAGCGAAACAGCGCTTGTGTCTTGGACTTCATTGAATAATGGCTATTTAACTACTCAATCATATGCCATAGCCATTGATCAAGAAAACTTTTATTCAAATCATCTGATGTCCGGTTTCCAGGATAATGGAACCTGGGGGACAACCTTGGAGAATTCAACGGCTAATTGGTTTGAAGAGGGAAGTGGAGATGGTTGCTTTTGTGAATACGGGGAGTTTGGCTTTTCTAGATACCCGTCAGTACAGAATGGGAAAATTTATCGTAATGTTTATAATGAAAGTGGTAATGTTGGATGGACCCGAGTTGATCCTAACGGTGCCTCTGGACAACTTTTTGTAAACCCCTTTATTTTAGATAAAAATAACTCCAATGTTATGTACTATTGTGGTGGAAATAAAATTTGGAGAAACTCAAACCTTACTGAAATTCCTTTATCAAGTAGCTCTCCAGCTACAAAAAACTGGGTTGCGTTAGAGAACAGTAGTGTTTCTGGAACAATTACTGCTTTAGCTGTGTCTAAGGAGCCTTCAGATGTTTTAGTTTACGGAACTTCCAATGGCGAAATCTTTAAAATTGAGAATGCGCGGACTGGTGACCCAACTCCAACTAATATAACCGGGAGTAATTTCCCAAATGGGAACATCGGAAGTTTGTTAATTAATCCGAATAATGCAATGGAAATGTTTGCAGTATTTACAAACTATGAAGTTATAAGTGTATGGAGGACTACCGATGGTGGAACTTCCTGGGAGTCAATCAGTGGAAACCTTGAGGAAAATGTTGATGGTACAGGAAACGGCCCTTCTGTCAGATGGATTGAAATGCTGAAAATGCAGGGTGAAGATCCTATATATTTTGTTGGAACAAGTACAGGTTTGTATTCAACAACTACCTTGTCTGGTAATTCTACAGCGTGGGTGCAAGAAGGTGCAGATATTATAGGAAATGTTGTTGTAACTATGGTAAGGACTAGAGACGATGGTATAGTTGCAGTTGGTACACATGGGAATGGTATTTATAGCACGACATATTCTTCAAGTGCGGTTTCAAATCCAGAATTTATATCAGCTAGTACTGCTGACGCAACCAAAGTTATATTAAGTTTCTCTAAAGAAATGGAATCTCCTTCAGGAAGACATCGCTTGTTTACTGTTAATACTGGAGCTGATAATCCTGCAATATCAGTGAAGTATAAGCCTGCTGATGCGACCAGTTATGAACTTACTTTAGAAAATCCAATACCGGTAGGTGCTGCGATTTCAGTTTCTTATTCACCAGGAAATATCAAATCATTGGATGGCGGTATTTTACAAGCTTTCTCAACAAATGTTGATAATACAGTGGATGTTAAAAAGGTTGCTGCAGATATTCCTTCTGAGGTAAAAATATATCCTAATCCAAGTAACGGACAGTTTAGAGTTGAACTAAATTCAGGTGATGGTAAAGCTAAATCTGTGATTTTTGCAATGTATAACATGAGTGGGCAATTGATTTATTTCTCTAAAGAAGATAATATAACTAATATGATTAGAGATATTAATATCAGTAACCATCCGAAAGGTGTCTATAATTTAGAAATAGTTGAAGGAGGACAGGCAAAAAATTATAAGGTGATGGTTAAGTAAGATAGAAAACAAAAAAGGCTTAATCAACTAAGCCTTTTTTGTTACTTTTAATCGCTGTTACATTTCTTCAAAATGTTCTAAAACTTTTATTAAATCTGGATCTCTTTTTATATTTAGCTTGTTGGACTTGACATAGTCTTTTATTCCATTTTTTTCATCAGACAAAATATCTAGGATTTCTCCTTTTCTTCTATCAAATGGAATGGCTGGTTTATTGCCAATTTTTATAAAATATTTCTCCCGAACAATGCTATAAGATTTAAAACCATATGCACCTTTCTTACCTGTTTTAATTTCAACAGTCCTTCTGATTAATAATCGAACATCTCCATCAAAAATCATCTGAAAATAACCATTTCTTATGTAATCACCGTCCTTAAATTCAGTATAAATAAAAAATTTATCTCCTATTGTTACAATATCCACTGACTTTGGGTTAAGCACTGATTTAAACTCAATTTTATCATTTAATATATCATACTTAAATTCCATATTAGATAACAAACCTTTATCCTTCAAAATCATATTTCCTTTTGTCCAATCATTTTTAAGGTAATTATGACTTTCAATTAAAGCTTCCTCTTCCTGAAGAATTAGTGGTGAACGACCCTGTCCAATCTGGTAATGTTCATATTGGCTATAGCTTATAAAATAGAAGGCTAAAAGAAAGAAAATAGTTGTAATTTTTTTCATGATTTTAGTTTATTATTATGTTTTAAGCACCGAAATTACTAAAAAGTTATGATACTACAGATGAGTGTAGTCAATATTCGTTATCCGGGACTAATAAAAATTTCCCCACCCCCAAATAAATCGCTACTTTTGTTTTTTGTAGGTATGTTATAAAAACTACTTGCTAATCATATATTTTTATGGAAAACGAAAATATCTACGATAAGTTAATGGAGTTATTTGGGAAGGTCCCTGAGAATTTTAGTATTCTGGAGGAACAAATTGATATAAAAACCCAGATGAGTTACTTTGAGGAGTCGAAGAAAATAAAAGAGCAAAAAACAGATTTAAAACCTATTCTTCAAAGAAAGAATGAGCTATTTGAAGAGGATATAGAAATAGAAATAAAAAAAGAGTTGTTGATTCTTCTTGCAAGTCTTGATGATGTTGAAGCTTTTAGAGCAATTGAGAAGTTCAATGAAAATGCTCCGGAGAGTTTGAAAGATTGGGCTGCTTTGTCGTTACAAGAAAGCAGAATGACTATTGAAAGCTCTTTACTTAATGAAAATCAGGTGATTATATCTACAGGACTTGGTGGGAAAGATAAAAAACTTCGTTATTTTGCTGTTATTGCAGCAAAAGATAATAATGCGTTCACTAATCTACAGCAGCGATTAATAAAAAAGGAACTTGAATTTACCATTAAAAAGAGCGATGGTGAAATTGAGAAAATTGAATTCATTGACGAATATTGTACGATGATTTCGTTAATTCCTTTAAATGTTTCTATTAAAGAGTTGATAACAATTGCAATTGAGGAATGTAATCAAATTGGTGATTTTATTAATGCAAAGTTTATTTTAACAAATGTGAAAGTTTTAACGGTTGATGAAATAAAGGATTCCTGGAATGACGTTACAAAATAAAAAACTGGTTAATATAGCTATTCAGGTTTTACCAATGGTTAGTTCTGAAAGGGTGTTTAATATAGTTGACAGAGCTATAGAATACATCAAAGCAAGTGGAGTAAAACATGTTGTAACACCGTTCGAAACTGTTATGGAAGGAGAATTGAACGAATTGCTTGAAATAGTGAAAGACATTCAAACTGTATGCTATAATGCTGGAGGAGATGAGTTAATAATCAATATAAAGATTCACTCCAATAAAAATGAAGATGTCTTGATCGAACAAAAAATGGCAAACTATCAATAATTTGCCATTAAAATATATTAATCAGTACCAAAAGGTGCGAATATCTTTTATGTTAACTGAAGCTTTTGTTATTAAAGTTCAGAAGTCGCGTTAATTACTCTTCTAAATCCTCAAATTCAACATGAGTAAAACTTTCTTCTCTTTCAATCCCATTCTCCTCATGTTCAATTATTTCACTATTACCGTTGTTCGACTTAATAAACTCAACAACTTCATCCAGACCTTCTGCAAATTTTTCAAAATCTTCTTTATATAAAAAGATTTTGTGTTTTTCTACCTGAAAACTACCGTCTTGCTCATACCTTCTCTTCCTTTCAGTAATTGTAAGGTAGTAATCATTTTTTCTTGTAGATTTTACATCAAAAAAATAGGTTCTTTTCCCTGCTCTAACGGCTTTTGAAAAAATCTCTTCTCTTTCCTGACTTTCCTTTTTTTCAAATTCTCCCATACCCCAATAAAATATGATTAGTATTAAATTTTCAGTAATATTATTTTAAATTCTCTAACCTTGCAAATATAATTGGCAATTTTAAGAAAAAAAACATTTTTATGATTTTTCCATTTACCTTTTTTAATATACTTTTGCAGCCGTGTTAAAAAAGGTTCTTTGTATATGATTAGCAGAAGATTGATTCGAATTAAAGTACTACAGGTATTGTACGCTTATTCTAAAAAAAATGCCGGATACAGCTCGCAACTGGCTGAAAAGGAATTGTTTCATAGTATTGAGAAATTTTACGATTTATACCACTTGCTTCTTCTGTTAATTAGCGAGATAGTTGATTTAGAGAAGAAGAAAATTGAGCTTCGACAAAGTAAAAAAATCCAGACAGCAGATGATATGTTTCCGAGTACCAGGTTAATCGAAAACCAGGTGATTAATCGTATTTTGGCGAACAACGATTTGTTTAAATACAAGTCGGATAGAAAATTGAACTGGAAGATCCATGAAGATTATGTGAGGAGAATTTACAATGATTTGGTTTCCAGTGATTTTTACCTTGAGTATTTAAATTCTGATGATGATTCTTATGATGCTGATAAACAGTTTTTGAATTCATTCTATGCTGATTTTCTGGCAGACGATAGCAATTTTTCTGATTTTCTGGAAGAGGAAAATATTTATTGGAATGATGATATTGGTTTTGCTATAATCATGGTTCTAAAAACCATAGAAACCATAAAAGAAGGTGGCCAGTTCTCTCGTTTACTTCCTTTATTCAAGAACATTGATGATGAAGATTTTGCGAAAAAGTTAATCAGGAAGACTATAGTGAATTCAGAAGAACACCTTAAGGTAATTGAAAATCATACCAAAAACTGGGATACCGAAAGAATTGCTCATGTTGATTTATTAATCTTGCAGTTGGCTCTTACTGAACTTGTTGAGTTTCCATCTATTCCTGTTAAAGTAACTCTGAATGAATTTATTGAAATTTCAAAATATTATAGTACAGAGAAAAGCAAGGTATTCATAAATGGTGTGTTAGATAAGATAGTGAAAGAACTGGAAGCTGATAACAAACTCAATAAAACCGGAAGAGGTCTTGTCAGCAACTAGTGTTGTTCATTGAGCGATATTTATAATAAACCAATGTGCTTTGTTTATTTAATGCTTTTTTATTTCTTTGCAGAGCTTAAATTATAAGGAGTGAAGAACTACATTGCGATATTACTTTTGAGCATTTTAGCGGTGGCATGTGCCAGTGACGAAGATAATTCGGGATCAAGGTCCGGAACACCTGAAATAAAATTTTTAAAAACAGAGTTTGACTTTGGAACCATTCAAATGGGCGAAAAAGTTACTTGCGATTTTGTATTTGATAACCAGGGAGATGGTGACTTATTAATAAATAAGGTTGACTCAGATTGTGGTTGTACGATTGCAAATTTTGAAACCATGGCAATTAAACCAGGAGAAAAATCTTCGATTGTTGTTGTTTTTGACAGTAACGGATTACCCGGATTTCAACTAAAAAAAATAACTGTGTTTTCAAATGCTGGAGAACCAATTGAACTGACAATCTCCGCTGTAGTAGATTTTGAATTAAACAACGGATTTGAATAAAACAAAAGAATAATTTAAATAATTAAAAATGAACGATTTATTATTAGTGTTGTTAATGGGGCCTGCAAAAGAAGGACAGAGTCCACTTACTTCTTTCCTGCCATTGATTTTAATTATCGTGGTATTTTACTTTTTCATGATTCGTCCGCAGATGAAAAAACAAAAAGATTTACGTAAATTTAGAGAAGGCGTAAAGAATGGTGATAAGGTTGTAACTATTGGTGGAATTTATGGCAAAGTGGTAGAAGTTTCTGAAAAAACTGTAATTATAGAAGTAGAGGGAAAGAACAGATTGAAAGTTGACAAAACTGCTTTGGTTATCGATTCTTCAGGTGTAATGCCACAAAAGTAACGAACCGCTCTTTTAAACTCAAATAGGAGTATTTTTTTAGAGTATATTTAATCTCAAAATAGTTTCGTTTTGAATGGCGATCTCATTCAGCGGATAATTAAGAAACTGAAATCAATAAAACTGAACCAGAACCTTTTGGTTTTTGGGTTCTTTTTATTGATTTCATCTTTTTTTTGGTTTTTAAATGCTTTAAATAAAGAGTATTATGCCGATATTACCGTTCCTGTAACTTATACAAACCTCCCTGAAAATAAGCTAGTTGCAGGCCCGCTAGCCAAACAATTAAATGTTAAAATCACAGCATTTGGACATGAGGTAATGAATTATAAGACTTCCTCAATTAATTCCGCTGAAATTAATCTAAGCAAACATTCTTTGCATTCAATTCCGGGCGAAAAGAGCAAGCGATACTATATTTTAACAAGTACTATTAAAGAGGAAGTTGCAAATGTTTTGGGGCCCGATGTTGAAATAAAAAAAATAGAACCTGATTCATTGATTTTTAAGCTCGAAGATGTTGTTTCTAAAAAAGTTCCTGTTGTTAGTAATCTGCAAATAGCCTTCAAAAAACAGTATATGATGAAGGAAGAGCTAATTATTAATCCTGATACCGTTAAAATAAGAGGCGTAAAATCAAGTCTTGATACAATTAAATATGTTTTAACGGATTCTTTGAAGCTTGATGAAGTTGAGGATTCCATAAACATTATGGTTGACTTGATCAAAATTCCAGGAATTGAGACCGCCCCACAAATGGTAAACTGCATAGTATCTGTGGAAAAGTTTACTGAGCTAAATTTTGATTTACCGATTAATACTATAAATGTACCTAAAGGTTATACTGTTAAGTTATTTCCGGCTACGGCGAAAGTTACGTGTAATGTTGGTTTTAGTAAATACCAATCCGTTTATCGAGAACAATTTAGCCTTGTGGCCGACTTGGCAGGGTTTGAGGGAAATGCTGGCTCCAGACTTCGAATCAAATTAGGAAGTAAACCGGAATATATTTCAAATATTCGGATTCACCCTCAATCAATTGATTACATAATCGAAAAAAATGATTAAAGTTGGATTGACAGGTGGTATTGGGAGTGGTAAATCTTTGGTTGCAAGGATTTTCAGCAAATTTGGTGTGCCCGTTTACGATTCTGATTCTGCTACAAAGCAACTTTATGTTTCTAATAATGAATTAAAAAGAGAGCTGATAAAGAATTTTGGCCCTCAAACTTACTTTGAAAATGGACAGTTAAATCGAAAATATCTTGGAGAACTTGTTTTTGGTAATAAAAGTAATTTAGAACTGATAAATAAAATAGTTCATCCATATGTGAAAATTGATTTTGAAGAATGGTTGAGAAAAAATCAGCATGTCAATTATGTTATTAAAGAAGCAGCAATATTAATTGAAAGTGGGGCATATAAACAAATTGACAAAATAATTGTAGTTAATGCACCTTTAGAGCTTAGGATTAGGCGAGTTGTGGAAAGAGATAAAACCACAAAGGAAGAGGTGAAAAAAAGATTGAGGAATCAGTTTTCTAATGAAAAATTACTAACCTTTGCCAATTACATTGTTGAAAATGATGAAATAAACCCACTATTGCCTCAAATAATAAATATTCAAAACCAACTACATAAATAACGGCTAAAAAAGGAAATTCTCATTTATTTTTTTAGATTTGCAGACAATTTTGAAAAACACGTTAATAATACTAGTGTTTTTTTATATATTTATAAATCAATAAGAAAGAACTAAAAGAAAGACATATGGATTTGACAGGAATTTTATCAATTTCGGGTTACGGTGGTTTGTTTAAATTAATTAAGCAAACAAAAACAGGGTTTATTGTTGAGTCGCTTGTTGATAAAAAAAGGATGCAGGCGTTTGCAAGTTCTAAAATTTCGACCCTTGAAGATATTGCCATTTATACCGATGCTGGTGAAGTACATTTGAAAGAGGTCTTTAAGAAAATATTTCAGGAAGAAAATGAAAAAACGGTTGACTTAACTGCTAAATCATCAGGTGATGAATTAAAAACCTTTTTTGAAAAAGTTTTACCTGATTATGATAAAGAGAGAGTATATGTTTCAGATATAAAAAAAGTAGTTACGTGGTATAATATCTTGGTTGAGAACAATTTAATTGACTTGATTGAAGATAAGGAAGAGACTGAGAAAGACCTGGATGAGGAAAAGAAAGAAGTAGAGGAAAGCGACAGCGAAGATTAAATTTAGTGTCTTATATCACTCTGCAAGATCATCTGAAAATTGATGGTCTTTTTTTTTGAAATATGCTGACAGATAGTTGATTAGCAATCATAAAATAATTAGAATTTATTTGGTAATTGCATTTGATAATATGGTAGTTAAGGTGTTTGGTTAAATTATTTAGATTTTTAAAATATAATAAATGTAGGCATTTTAGTATTTTTGTATTACTTTGTTTATGCCAAATTGCATCATTAACTATTTTGAGCTAAATTTAAAGTTATATGTTTTGTTAATTTAAATTGAGAATGATCGAGAAAGAAATCTCTGGAAAAAATATACCGGCTAAAAGAAGAAATACTGCAATTGCCAAGCTACTGGTTCAGTTTTTCAAATTTAAGAAGAAAAACACTAATTATTCAGGTGATTTAAAACAGGACGGAATGGATTTTATTAATTCTGTTCTTGAAGAATTTCAGATAAACTATGAAATTGATAGTGACGATTTAAAAAGAATTCCTAAAAAAGGACCTTTTATTGCAGTCTCAAATCATTCTTTAGGCGGATTAGATGTTCTTATTCTAATAAAAGTGCTTACCGAAATAAGGCCAGACTTCAAAGTTGTTGTAAATAAATTAATTCATGAGATTGTCCCTATGCAGGCATATTCAATAGCTGTAGGGGAGCATTCAAAAAGAGGAATCCAGACACCTGCTTTTTCAGAATTAAGGCAGGTAATAATCACCGGAAACCTCGAAGGTGGTCTTGGCATCTTTCCTGCTGGTTTAACATCACCAAATCAATCAACAATAAATAGCAGTATTGATAAAATTTGGGACATTTCCATTCTGAGGCTTATAAAAAAGGCAGAGGTGCCAATTGTTCCTATCTATTTTAAAGGAAACCAAAGTTGGTTAGGACATATGTTGGGAGGGATTCATCCTTTGTTTAAGCCAATGAGGTTACCATCAGAGTTTTTTAAGCGCAAAAGCGGGATGATAAAAATGCGTATAGGAAGCCCGGTCTCCATAGAAGAACAAAATGAATATAAAGATATTTATTTGTTTAGGAGGTATTTGCGTTCAAGAGTTTATGCTTTGGGAACCAGTCTTGAGGCAAAGAAGTTTATGTTGGCCAGGTTTCCTTGGAAAACAAAAAAAGTAGAACCAATTATTGATGCCGTACCTCAGGTAATGATTTCTAAGGAAATGGATAGTTTGAGAGAAAGCTACATGTTGTTTGAGAGCGGTGACTTTCAGGTGTTTTGCGCACCTTCACTTGAGATGCCTAATGTTTTAAAAGAAATCGGACGCCTTCGTGAAGTGACTTTTCGTGAAGTTGGTGAAGGTTCAAACAAAAGTATTGATTTAGATGATTACGATCTGTACTATCAACAATTGATTGTATGGGATCATGTAAACGAAAAAATTGCAGGTGCTTACCGTGTTGGGATGGGGCGAGAAATAATGGAACAGTTTGGTGTTTCAGGCTTTTACATTAATAGTTTGTTTAAGATAAGAAAAGATGCGTATCCTATTTTGAATGAGTCACTTGAGCTCGGACGTTCATTTATTGTTAAAGAGTATCAGCGAAAACCACTTTCGTTATTTCTTTTATGGAAAGGCATTTTGTATTTTTTGTTAAAACATCATGATTATCGTTACCTAATTGGGCCTGCAAGTATTAGTAATGAATTTTCTAAATTCTCTAAGAATTTGATAGTCAGCTTTTTTATGAATAACTACTACGATTATGAATTAGCTGAGTTTTTCCAACCAAGGAAGAAATTTAAAATAAAGAAAACAAAAAATGTAGATCAAAAACTGTTTTTTGATATTGCGCAAGATATTGGCAAGCTTGACAAGTTTATATTTGAAATTGAGAGTGAGCAGGGGATACCTGTTTTGTTAAAAAAGTATATCAAGCTAAATGCAAAAATTATAGGTTTTAATGTAGATCCTGATTTCAATAATTGTCTTGATGGTCTTGTTATTCTTGATATATTCGATGTTCCTTATGAAACACTGAAAGCCCTGTCAAAAGAAATACGGGATGATTCGATATTGGAAAGGTTCCATGGCGAAGAGTCCTGAAATTATAATTAAATTGCTTTTAAAGTTTAATTTAATAGCTGTTTAAATTACGAAAAATGTTCTTTACAAATCAAAAGATAAAGAAATAGCAATTAATTGTTGACAATAAACTTTAATTAGAAAAAAGAGTACAATTGGATTTAATGTATCTGGTAAATGGATTGGGTTTTGGTGTGATGGTTTCAGCCCCACTTGGCCCACTTGGAGTATTATGCATTCAGCGAACAATAAATAAGGGCTTTCTGTCCGGTTTTATTTCTGGTTTTGGTGCTGCAATGGCGGATATAATATATGCCTCAATAGCAGGTTTTGGTATAAGTATTATTGCTGATTTTTTAGAAGCTCAACAGCTTATAATTCGTGCTTTAGGAGGAATTATTTTAATAATTCTGGGGTATATGATTTTTATGTCTAATCCTGTAAATCAGCTGCGAAGACACAAAGCAAAAAAAAGCTCGTACCTCGGAGATTTTATTTCAAGCTTTTTTATAACTATTACTAATCCACTAACTGTGGTCGTATTTGGCGTTGCCTTTACAAGTGTGGGGCTAAATGAAGGACACTCTCTTCAGTCAGTTATTTTAATTTTATCCGGGGTTTTTATTGGGGCGTTGTTCTGGTGGATGGGACTAACTTTTTTAGTAAATGTTTTCAGGAGCAAAATAAGACTACGTAACCTTTGGTGGATAAATAAAATAACAGGTGTGTTAGTTGCTATTTTCGGTTTGGCAGTATTTATTAGTATATTTTTCGGGAAAACTTCAGAACTAATTAAATAATAGACTGTTAAGAGGGTGAATGGCACTCATTTAATTACTGGTTTTTAAATTGTTAAAATCTCTATTCCTTCAAACACCCCATAATTAAATTCTTTAATTATATTTGCGCTTCAATTTTACGAATAAAAAACATGTTTAGGGCTACAGTTATTTGTCTTTTAGTATTAATAATGCAAACCGGATTTTATCTTAAAGCCGGAAATCAGGTTAAATTACAAGCGAATTTTGCTTCCCTTTTATCGGATAATTTATCAAAGGATGTGCTTTTTGTTGTGAAACACAGCAAAAGTCCAAACATGGTGGTTTACCAAGCCAAAAGAACGTCTCATAACGATCTTGATCCTAAAAATCCAATTGATGTTTATTGGTTAATGCAAACAAAAGGAGCTAAAACTGAAGCAATAACAATGATTGAATGGAAAATGGCTTTTGGCTTCAAATTGCAAACCATTTTGAAAGGTAAAAAATACAAAATTACACTTAATGCCATAAAAGACAAAGACATTTACATCACTCAAGACGAACTTGGACAGGTTGAAGGATATACAGTTTTAAATGGAGTTATGACAAAGCTTAAAGAAGTATTTGTTAAATTCGAATATTCATTTTTCTTGCCTGATGTGAAGTATGTTGATTTTAAAGGGGTTGATCTTAAAACAGGAAATCTAATCACTCAAAGATTTACAAAGGATTGATTTTGAACCACTCGCTTGTTAATAAGTTGTTGAAAACAAAAGTAATCTGTTGATTGTTAATTGCTTATTGGTGTTTGCAAATTCCTCGGAATTAAGTTTACTATTTTAAATTTAATGTATAAATTTGTTGCTGCCTGAATTTTGGATATTTGTGTGTATCCAGCTTTTGGCATTACAATAAATAATTAATTTACTTAAAGAACATTAAGTATTATGGCAAAAGTTATTTCTCTTGCAAATCAAAAAGGCGGTGTTGGGAAAACTACTACTGCAATTAATCTAGGGGCCAGTTTGGCTGTTTTAGAAAAAAAAGTATTGTTGATTGATGCAGACCCTCAGGCTAATTCAACTTCAGGGATTGGATTTGATTTAAGGAAAATTGAAAAAAGTATTTATGAGTGCTTAATTGAGGATATAGATCCAAAAGAGGTTGTGCTAAAAAGTGAAACCAAAGGACTGGATTTAATTCCATCACATATTGATTTAGTTGGTGCTGAAATTGAAATGCTGAACATGGAAGAGCGTGAAAGCATTCTAAAAAGGGTCATCGCGAAGATAAGAGATGATTACGACTATGTTTTAATTGACTGTTCACCTTCGCTTGGATTATTGACACTAAATGCGCTAACAGCTGCTGATTCTGTACTCATTCCTGTTCAATGTGAGTATTTTGCACTTGAGGGGTTGGGAAAACTTTTGAACACTATTAAAATGATTCAGAACAGATTAAATCCGGAGCTGGAAATAGAAGGATTCTTACTTACTATGTATGATCCAAGGCTTCGTTTGTCGAATCAGGTCGTAGAAGAGGTTCGTCAACACTTTGAAGATATGGTTTTTGAGACAATTATTCAAAGAAATATAAAATTGAGCGAAGCACCTAGTTATGGTAAACCTGTTGTAATGTATGATGCAGATTCAAAAGGCGCAGTGAATTATTTGAATATGGCAAGAGAGTTGTTGCACAATAATGAGTCTGTAGAAGCTTAGTTTGTGCTACAAAATAAATAAAAATGCAAAGCTGAAACATTATTAAAAGTTGTTTTAGCTTATTTAAGAAATAGAAAAATATTATGACAGCGAAGAAAAGTGCACTTGGAAAGGGGTTAGGGGCATTAATTGATGATGCAAAGTATGAGAAAAGACCGGTGAACGAAGCCGTGTCGACAAGTGCTATTGCAGAAATTGAAATAAGTAAGATCGAAGCCAATCCTTTTCAACCAAGAAAAGAGTTTGATGATGAAGCATTAAAAGAATTATCTGATTCAATCAAAGAATTAGGAGTTATTCAGCCTATTACAGTAAAAAAGCTTGATAACGGAAACTTTCAGTTGATTTCAGGTGAACGAAGAACCAGGGCAAGTAAGATAGCTGGCTTGGATAAAATAATTGCTTTTGTCAGAGATGCAAATGATCAAGGACTTTTGGAAATGGCCTTGGTTGAAAACATTCAGCGTGAAGATTTAAATTCGATTGAAATAGCTGTTACCTACCAAAGATTAATTGATGAATGTACGCTTACTCAGGAAAAATTAAGTGAAAGAGTCGGGAAAAAAAGAGCTACCATTGCAAATTATTTGAGATTGCTCAAGCTTCCTGCTGAAATACAAGTGGGTGTGCGCGATAACCGGATATCAATGGGACATGCTCGTGCATTAATAGGAGTTGAGAATCCTGATGCTCAATTAAGAATTTATCATAAAATTTTGAACGAAGGCTTATCTGTTCGAAATACAGAAGCTTTGGTAAGGGAAATAAACTACCCGGTTAGAAAAGAAGAAAACAAAAGTAAAAATCATCAGTTACCAAAGCAGTATTTGAGTTTTAAAAATGTTTTAAATTCAAAACTTAATACTAAAGTGGATCTTAAAAGAAGTGATAATGGCAAAGGAAGCATAATAATTTCTTTTAATTCGGAAGATGAATTTAATCGAATTTCAAAAATACTTGCCGATGATTGAGGTTATGTTTTATTCTCCTGGCAAAAAACAGCTAGTCTTTTACTAGTTTAAAATTTAATTACCTATTTTTGTGCTTGTTTGATAGTTGTTTTGTAATATAAAAAAATTGTCACGGCTAAATTGGTAACTTTTACTTTCTTTATGAGTATTAGCAAGATAGGGTATTTGTTTAGTAAACAGATCTTTTACTTAGTGTTAGTGGTAGCATTTAATTTATGTGAAAATCAAATAAACGCCCAGATTGATAGTTTAAAAACTGATTCCACCGAGGTTATTCTTAATAAACCACTTATTGAAAACGACTCAATTACAGTAATTAATGATTCTGATGGAGTTATTGGTTTAGAGGCAGACACAGCCTTTTTTATTCCTAAAAAAAGGAGAATAATTCCCGCAAAAGCAGCCCTTTATTCATTGATTTTACCTGGACTTGGTCAAGCATATAATAAGAAATATTGGAAAATTCCAATAATTTACACATTATTAGGAACCATGTACTATTTTGCTGCTGATAATCATCAGAAATATGCAGATTTTAAAGATGCATATAAGAATTTTAATAATGCTGAGCTTAAACCAAAATGGGTTAATGATCAATATACTACAGAGATTTTAAAAGAGCGAATGAATTTTTATAAAAGAAATCGGGACTTGAATATTGTTCTCGGTGCTGTGTTTTATTTGTTTAATATTTTGGATGCTAATGTTGATGCACATTTAATGGATTTTGATGTCTCAGAAGATTTGAGTTTACACATACAACCAGATATAAATTACTATCAAGCTATTGAAAAAAAATCTAATGTTTCTGGTTTTGGGATAAAATTTGTATTATCACTGAATAGATAAAAAGAAATAGGACTAAAAAAGATAATGATGAGAAAGAAAATGTATTTTTTGCTTTTTTTACTAGTGTTTGGTTTTGGTAGTCAGACATTTGCAAATATTAATCCGCAAGATACAATAGTGCAATTAGTTGAAGAAAATCAACAAATTGAAGATGATTTGGACAGTTTGTTGAATTTATGGTATGTAAAAAATTCAATAAAAAGTACAGAAATTGCAATTAATACACCTGATGGAGAAGTTAAAATAAGTGATGTTTCTGATTCTGTTCTTATCGATCGTTTAAACGCAATTCCTTCTCTTATAGAATTACCCTATAACGAAATCATTAGAAGATATATCGAAGTTTATACACGTAGGAAATCTGCGCCAGTTTTACTCGGGCTTGCTGATTATTATTTTCCTATGTTTGAGGAAATTCTGGACCAGTACGATTTACCAATAGAACTTAAATATTTACCAATTATTGAATCTGCATTGAATCCAAGAGCAGTTTCACGAGCAGGAGCTACAGGTTTATGGCAATTTATGTATGGAACAGGCAGAATGTACCAGCTTGAAATAAATTCATTCGTTGATGAACGAAGAGATCCGTACAGCTCTTCTGTTGCCGCTGCAAAATTTTTATCAAATTTATATGATGTTTATAAAGACTGGACTCTGGTTATTGCTGCTTATAACTGTGGTCCGGGTAATGTAAATAAGGCGATAAGAAGAGCCAATGGCAAAAGAGATTATTGGGATATTTATCCTTATTTGCCAAGAGAAACAAGGAACTATGTTCCAGCCTTTATTGGTGCAGCTTACATGGTTAACTTTTACGACAAACATAATATCACCCCATTGCAAATAAAGATGCCAATGATGACTGATACTGTTATGATTGATCAAAAACTTCATTTTCAGCAGGTTGCGGATGTGTTAGGTGTGAATATTGAAGAACTTAGAGATTTAAATCCACAGTATAAAAAAGATATTATTCCATCTACAGGAGATGCTTATCCCTTAAGACTTCCAATGGAAAATTCAATGGCTTTTATTGATTTGCAAGATTCTATTTTTGCTTATAAAGACTCGGTGTTTTTTAATCCAAAAAGAGTTGTTATAACACCCAAAAAATATACACGAAGTAACTATTATTCCTATCGTTCTACTTATAATCCGCCTTCAACCACCAATAGAACAAAATTGTTTTATACTGTAAAAGATGGTGATAATTTAGGTTTTATTGCTGATTGGTATGATGTAAAGGTTTCTGATATTAAATATTGGAATAAAATGCGAAGAAGTACAATTCGGGTTGGACAAAAGCTAGCAGTTTATGTTCCAAATAAGAAAGTTTATAAGTATAAACAGGTAAATGCACTAAACTTTCAGCAGAAAAACAAAGTTGCATACAAAAGTACCGAATCCAAGGGGGTAAATGAGACCTTTAAATACGATGAAAGGTTTACATATTATAAGGTGAAAAGAGGTGATAATTTATGGACGATTGCTAAGAAATTCGATGGTGTTTCAAACATGGACATTAAAAAGATTAACAATTTTACTAACGAAGAGATTCAGCACTTGAAACCAGGACAGGTTATAAAAATCAAAAAGAAAGGCTGATTAGAATATCTTGCTTAGCATACGAATTTTAAAATATTTTGATAAATTACTAGTTAAATGTTAATTGTTAATCGAAAATGATGACAGTTAACATTTAACGTTTAATGAAATAGCTAATGAAACATCCATGATTAATTTTAAACACAAACGAGCATGGTTGTTTGCGAAAACTATCAGATAACATGTGAGTTAAGCCTTGTGGATGTTCCATCTGGTCAAATATAATAGTAAAAAAATAAACAGATGAAACCAACAAAGATTGTTTTATTCATACTTATTATTTTAGGAGGAATGTTATCGTTGGCCTTCTTTTTCCCTAAAGAAGGAATTAAGATTACCGATGATTGGGTTCTTCACTTTCCAACAATTGACGAGCTATTAGATGATTCAGAGAAAAAAGTCGTAGATATTACCGAGATTATTCAAAAAAATCAGGTAGCAGAGGACTCACTGGATACTGAAACAGAGGAAGAAGATTTGGTTTCTGCTGTGATGGATGATTCTACTATTGTCTATTATGACCCAGTTGAAATTAATCCTGCTGAAGTTACCAGAAAATTAGAATATCCTTCAAATAATAATGAAGTACTTTATCCATTCTTTAAAGAATTATCGGAGGTGAAGTCGAACGGAAAGCTTATTCGTATTTTGCATTATGGTGATTCTCAGATAGAAGCAGACAGAATCAGTTCATATTTGAGACACAAACTTCAGAACCAATTTGGTGGTTCAGGACCAGGACTAGTTCCTCCTGTTCAGCCTTACGGATTTAAAGCTCCTGTTATAGCGGAGTATTCAGAAGGTTGGAAACGTTTTCCAGGTTTTGGGAAACGAGATAGTACAATTGAGCACAATAGATACGGTGTATTGGCTAGTTTTGGAATGTACACTAAAAATAATGAAGAAAGCAAGGTGGATAGCTCAAAAGTAAAAGAACCAGAAACATTTAAGGAATGGCTTCAATTTGAACATTCACCATATGCTTATGGAAATGTAAGGAAATATTCTCAATGCAGAATGTTTTATGGTTACAATAAATTTCCAGTGAAATTTAAATTGTTTGAAGGTGAAACTGAGCTGGGAGAAGAAGTGCTGAACCCTTCAACATCGCTTCAGGTGAAAAAATGGAACTTTGAGAAAACACCCAATAGCCTGAAATTGGTTTTTGAAGGAAAAGATAGTCCCGAAGTTTATGCCTTGGCTTTGGATGGAAAGAAAGGTGTCGCTGTTGATAATATCCCATTGAGAGGTTCAACAGGAACCGTATTTACTAACTCAGATACGGAGATGCTAAGTGCTATCTATCATAATTTAAATGCTAAACTTTTAATACTTCAATTTGGTGGAAATGCAGCACCTTCGATGCGAGATAATTATAAATACTATGAACGATCGTTTTACAACCAATTGACAAAACTGAAGAGGTTGATTCCTGGAGTTTCAATTATCGTTGTTGGCATTGCAGATATGTCACAAAAAGATAAGGACCAATACGTGAGCTTACCAAATGTTACTTTGATTAGAGATGCCTTAAAAGAGGCTGCTTTTAAAGCTGATTGTGCGTTTTGGGATACTTACGAAGCGATGGGTGGCGAGAACTCAATGCCAAGCTGGGTATTTAATGATCCTCCTTTAGCCGAAAAAGATTTTACTCATTTCACAGTTCAGGGGTCAAGAATTATTGCTCAAATGTTTTATAAAGCATTAATGCTCGAATATAAAAACTACTTTAATTCAACAATAAAAAAGAATAAATCAGTAGGGGGCAATGTTCAACTTAGTTCAAAGTAGAAGACCGAGTTTCAAGATACTTTTTTTTTCATTTTTACTCATTTTTTGTGAGAATGTAATTAGTTGGTCACAAAGTGACTACCCATTAGAAATAAACTACTACGAATTTATTAATTACAGTAAAAACAAGTTCTTTTTTCCTGGTGACAGTTCGAAGTTTGAAAGGTTCTTTTTTAAGATGGATACAATTATCCAAAGAGGGACCGGGAAATTAACTATCGTTCATATCGGAGGCTCTCATATTCAGGCAGATATTTATTCAGGCAGAACCAGAGAACGGTTACAAACTTTTTATCCTGGAATGAATGGAGGAAGGGGATCTGTGTTTCCGTATAAAATCTCTAAAACCAACACACCAAGAAGTTATTCTGCTGATTATACTGGTGAATGGTCTAGTTGTAGGAATGTTGAGTACCTGAAAAATTGTAACCGGGGTTTGACTGGAATAACTGCAATAACCAGAGATTCAAGTGCTACAATATTTGTTAAGCTCAGAAATGATTCCTTGGTTGACTATTATTTCAGTCAGGTTAGAATTTTCCACTCTATGGACAGTGGTTCATTTATGCCTGTCTTAGATTCGGTAAAAGTGGTTGATGTAGAGAGAAATACAGAGCTTGGTTACAGCATTTTTTTTCTTGATAAAGAATACACTTCATTTAAGTTGAAATTTTTGAAGAAAAATTTATCTGAAGAAAAGTTTGAGTTGTATGGAATAAGTTTAGAAAATGAAGATCCTGGAATAATATACCACTCCATGGGTATTAATGGTGCAAGTTTTCCTTCCTTTTTAAGATGTAATTTACTCCAAAATCACTTAAAAGCATTAAATCCGGATCTTATAATTTTATCTCTTGGCACAAATGATGCATATACAACAAAGTTCAAGCCTGAGTTTTACAAGGCTAATTATGAAAAAATGATTTCAAAGATTAGGGAGGTTGCTCCACAAGCCGCTATTTTAAATACGGTTGCCAATGATAGCTATTTGTTCAGACGTTATCCGAACAAAAATACAGAGTTGGCAGCAAAAGTAATTTATGAAGTTGCACATGAAAAAAATTGTGGAGTTTATGATTTTTACGAAGTAATGGGAGGTTTTAATTCCTCTTCTGTCTGGTATAAAGAAAATCTGATGGTCAAAGATCGAATTCATTTTAATCGTAAAGGTTATTTGCTTAAAGGTGATTTGTTTTTTAATGCGTTT
Source organism: Bacteroidales bacterium (assembly GCA_050296515.1). Lineage (GTDB taxonomy): Bacteria > Bacteroidota > Bacteroidia > Bacteroidales > NBLH01 > NBLH01. Next base: position 40,958 of record JBNKRJ010000073.1, read on the forward strand.
ATTAAAGCTTATGATAACCATCTTAAGCATTTGAATAAGAATTAATTATTCAATAAATTGTTAGATAAAATCTTAAACATATTTTCTTATTCTTCAGAAGAACCCTTAATTTTTACTCGATTGTATTTTTGGGTTTTTTTCGTGGTGGTTTTAGGTGGGTTTTCTGTTTTATACAATAAGCGAAAACCCCGAAATGCCTATTTATTCCTGGTCAGTTTATTTTTCTATTACAAATCGAGTGGCATATATTTTTTGCTGCTGATATTTTCGACAGTTACTGATTATTTTATTGGTAATCTGCTTTTTAAAAGTGAATCCCGTATTAAGAGAAAGTCATTACTTATTACAAGTATTTTTATAAATCTTTTTGTTCTTTCCTATTTTAAATATTCCGGTTTTTTTATTGATACCATCAATGATATTTTAGGAACACATTTTAAAGTATTGAATCACTTTAATTTATTAGCAAATTCAATAACTGGCAGTAATTATTTTGATATTGATAAGATTATTCTTCCTGTTGGGATATCTTTTTTTACTTTTCAAACATTAAGTTATACCATCGATATTTATCGAAAAAAAATTACTCCTGTAAAAAGTATTCTTGATTTTGGATTTTATGTTTCATTCTTTCCGCAATTAGTTGCCGGGCCAATTGTTCGGGCTTCAGAATTTATTCCACAGATTTACCAAAAATACAAAATTACAAAAGCCGATTTTGGTTTAGCTATTTTTATGATATTGAACGGCTTACTAAAAAAGCTGTTCATCTCAGATTACATTGCAGTAAACTTGATTGACAATGTGTTTAGTGCTCCAATGCGACATACCGGAGTTGAGAACCTATTAGCATTATACGCATATTCGATGCAGGTCTACGCCGATTTTTCCGGTTACACAGATATTGCAATTGGTGTAGCCTTATTAATGGGATTTCGTTTACCTGTTAATTTTAATTCTCCATACAAAGCATTGCATGTTGGCGAATTCTGGAAAAGGTGGCACATTTCACTTTCTACCTGGTTGAAAGATTATCTTTATATCCCTCTGGGAGGAAATCGACATGGTGAGTTAAGAACCAATATTAACTTAATGATAACCATGTTGCTAGGTGGTTTGTGGCATGGTGCAAGCTGGCAATTTGTTATTTGGGGAGGTCTAAATGGTGTAGGTTTACTTATTTATAAACAGTGGAGAAAAATTAGTCCATTCAGAGGGAATCATAGCTGGGCGGTAAGGTTTTATGCTATATTTCTCACCTTCAATTTCATAACTTTTACCAGAATATGGTTCCGATGCGAAAGCATGCGTCATGTTGATGAAATGATACATCAGATTGTTCATGCAATTCGCCCAGAACAGATAGTACAAGTTTTTATTGCTTATAAAAAAGTGCTGATTTTGCTGGTATTTGCTTTTATTATTCATTGGTTGCCTGCAAACTTTAAACAAAAGTACAGAACCTGTTTTTCAAATCTTCCAAGCTGGGCAATAGCGCTGGCAGTGTTGGTTGTAGTATTCTTTATTTATCAGTTTCAAACCTTTGATTTACAGCCTTTTATTTACTTTGCATTCTAGCGCTGAACCAATTATGTCCGACCATATTTTATATCCAATCTTATTCATATGCAGGCTGTCTTTTAGAAAGATATCTTTTCTAATTTGTCCAGGGGAGGTAAACATTTTAGTACTTACATCAATATAATTACAGTTTACAGTGGAGTCACAATATTGTTTAATTCCATTATTAATAGTTTGCATTTTCCGCCACCACTTTCTTCTGGATGGCGAAGGTTTAATTGAGATATAGTAAAGGTTTGCATCCGGAGCTTTCTTTTTGACCAGTTGATGAAAATAGATGAATGAATCCACCACTTTTTTTTCATTTGTTTTTGTATTAGCAATGTCATTCTCACCAGCATAAAGCACAATCTTAGTTGGATGATGCCTGAAAATTAATTCATCAGAAAAGTAGATTACTTCAGGAATTGTAGAGCCTCCAAAGCCCCTGTTTAAAACCTTACATGATGTCATATCTTGCTCAAGTGTTTTCCATTTCCTGATGCTTGAACTTCCTGTGAAAACAATATCTACCTTATCATGTGATTTTATTGAATCAACAATATTAAAAGTTCCAATCTCTGATGAGAACCTGTTTAATATTAAAGTGTCGGAAAATTGTGAAAGCAGATATAAATTTTTAGCGTAAAGACTGTCTTTAAGTGTTTTAAAATCAGTAAATTTGTTATTGTGAGATGTGCTTGAATGAGAAAAACTTATGTTGTAAGATAAATTTGAATATCCAATCAATATAACGAGAAATATCAAAAACCTGTTCATTGCTATGCTTTGTAATTTAACTCGGTAAAAATAAAATAATTGCAGAAATTGAACCAAAAGTTTTGACGACTGTGGATTTAAGAAATTCGTAGTTTAGCTTTTGAAAATAAGCAATTTTAAAGTATTTTCGCATTCCTATATAATGATAAACTTTCACTTATACAAATAGAAAATGAGTAAAATAACTGTAATTGGGGCCGGAAATGTTGGAGCAACTGTTGCTAATGTAGTTGCCCATAAAGATTTGGCCAAAGAAGTAGTATTGGTTGATATTAAGAAAGGTGTCGCCGAAGGAAAGGCATTAGACATTTGGCAATCAGCCTCTATTATGGGCTTTAACACCCGAGTGGTTGGTGTAACTGATGACTATGTAAGAACCAAAGGTTCTGAGGTGGTTGTAATTACATCAGGGTTGCCACGTAAACCTGGCATGTCAAGGGATGATTTAATTAAGACCAATGCAACTATTGTTAAAGAAGTTACTGAAAAAGCAGTTAAATATTCACCTGATGCAATCATTATTATTGTATCGAACCCTCTTGATGTGATGACCTATGCAGCTTATCTTGCTTCAAACAAGCCATCAAATAAGGTGTTTGGTATGGCTGGTATTTTGGACACTGCGAGATATCGTGCCTTTATTGCTGAAGCTCTGGATGTTTCACCAAAAGGTGTTCATGCTTTGTTATTAGGTGGCCATGGAGACACAATGGTTCCATTGCCAAAACATACTTCTGTAAGTGGTATCCCATTGGTGGAATTGCTTGGTAAAGACCAAATTAATAAAATTGTTGAGAGAACTAAAAAAGGTGGTGGTGAATTAGTTAGTTTGATGGGGACTTCTGCATGGTATGCTCCAGGAGCAGCTGCTGCTCAGATGGTTGAAGCCATCATTCGCGATCAAAAGAGGGTTTTCCCATGCTGTACTTTATTGAATGGAGAATACGGACTAAAAGATGTTTATTTAGGAGTGCCCGTTATTCTAGGAAGGAACGGTGTAGAGAGAGTTATTGAAATGGATTTAGATAAAGATGAAAAACAAAATCTTAAAGTTTCAGCCGATTCAGTAAAATCTGTGATGAAGGTACTCGATGATATGAAATTGTTCTAGAATTGTTTATATTTAGATTTGCCCCTGACTATTTGGTCAGGGGTTTTTGTTTTTATTGGAGTTTAAAATTGTTAATAAATTTGCAATGCAATTAACTTTTTTATTATCAGTATATTACAGTCTCTTTTAAGGTCGCAAGATTCTAAGTGCGTGATTACTTGCCTCAAACTCTTTATTTTAAAAAAAAATCCATATATTTGCGGACTTAAAAAATTAAAGGTATTAACCTAAATTATTATAAAACAGAACAAAATGCAGAATAAAGGAGCAATTAGATTATTGGCAATTCTTTTAGCTTTAGTAAGTATTTACCAGTTGAGTTTTACCTTTATTGTAAACAGTGAGAAAGATAAAGCTGCTGAATATGTGAAAAATAATCCGACTGTTACAGAGGAGGAATATTTGGATTCGATAGCAGGTATAGGTGTTTACGATTTTTTGTGGTTGCGAGACTTTACTTTTAGAGAATGTCAGGAGAGAGAATTAAACCTTGGGCTAGACCTTAAGGGTGGTATGAACGTAATTTTGGAAGTATCTGTAATTGATATACTTCGTTCATTAGCCAACAACCCGGAAGATTCGGTTTTTAAAGAAACCATGAAAAAGGCCATTGAAGCCCAGAAGAATAGCCAGGAAGAGTTTGTAACATTATTTGGTGATGCATTTAAGGAAGTTGCCCCACAAGGACAATTAGCTTCGTTGTTTATTAGCCCTGAACTACCAGATATAAAATACCAATCAACAAACGAAGAGGTTTTGGAAATTGTTCGTGCCCAGGCTAATGGAGCTATTGATAATTCTTTTAACATTCTTCGTTCAAGGATTGACCACTTTGGTGTTAGTCAGCCGAACATTCAGACTATGGACAGAGCTGGTCGTATCTTAGTTGAATTACCTGGTATTAAAGATCCTGAGCGTGTTCGTAAATTATTGCAAGGAACAGCAAATCTTGAGTTCTGGGAAACTTATGACAATGCTGAAGCATTTGAATATTTAAACGCTGCTAATAAAAAACTCAAAGATATAAATGCTGTAACTGAGGAAAAGGATACAACCCTGGCTAAAACCGAAGTTGTTGAAACTGAACAAAAAGATACAACTAAAAGTGAATTAGCTTTATTATCACAACCTGATAGTTTGCAATCTGATTCAGCTGGTTCTTTAATTGAAAGATTAGAAAAAGACTCTACTCAAACAGAGGCTTTGGATAATAACTTTGCTCAGTTTGAAAAAGAAAATCCATTATTTGCTGTTTTAAGACCAAATGTTAATCAGCAAGGCCAGTTGATTAAAGGAACTGCTGCTGTTGGTATCTCTCAGTTAAAAGATACTGCGAAAGTTAACAGATACTTAAATTTGCCTCAAATCAAAGAGATATTGCCACGTAATCTAAAATTACTTTGGGAAGTAAAACCTTTTGATAAAAAGGGTGAATATCTTTATTTAGTTGCTATAAAAGTAACAAACAGAGATGGGTTGCCTGCGCTTGGCGGGGAGGTAATAACAAATGCCCGGGCGCAATTTGGTAATAACAAAGCTACAGCTGAGGTTACTATGTCTATGAATGCGGAAGGTGCAAGTGCATGGGCAAGAATAACGAAAGAGAACTTAGGAAAGCAGGTTGCAGTTGTTCTTGATAATTTTGTATATTCTTTTCCAACTGTACAATCTGAAATCACTGGTGGTAGCTCTCAAATAACTGGGAATTTTACAATTAAAGAAGCCCAGGATTTAGCAAATATCTTAAAATCAGGTAAATTACCTGCACAAGCAAGAATTGTTGAAGAAGAGATTGTTGGTCCTTCACTTGGACATGAGGCTATTAGTTCCGGACTATTGTCATTTGCATTGGCCTTTGTTGTGATACTCCTTTACATGATTTTCTATTATAAATCAGCTGGTGTTATTGCCGATTTAGCTTTGTTAGCTAACATCTTCTTTATTTTTGGAGTATTAGCTTCATTAGGTGCAGTATTGACATTGCCTGGTTTAGCAGGTATTGTTTTAACAATTGGTATGTCTGTTGATGCTAATGTGCTTATTTATGAGCGAATTCGTGAGGAGTTAGCGCTTGGAAAAGGATTGAAACTTGCCATTTCTGATGGTTATAAACATGCCTATTCAGCTATTATCGATGCGAATATTACTACTTTATTAACTGGTGTCGTTTTATTTATATTTGGACACGGTCCGATTAAAGGTTTTGCTACAACTTTAATCATTGGTATTATTACATCTTTGTTTGCAGCAATTTTTATTACTCGTCTTTCATTCCTTGCAATGCTTGACAGAAATAAAAAGGTTGAGTTTTCAACAAAATTGACGGCGAATGCCTTCAAAAATGCTAAGATTCTGTTTATTGAGAAAAGGAAAGTATTTTACATAATTTCAGGTGTTTTAATTGCAGTTGGTGTATTTTCATTATTCACAAAAGGGCTTAATCAGGGGATTGATTTCCTTGGTGGACGTACTTATGTTGTTAAATTTGACCAACCTGTTAGCACAGTAAATGTTGCTACAATATTGAAAGATGCATTTGAAGGAAACGAACCTGAAGTGAAAACTTATGGTAGTGATAACCAAGTGAAAATCAGTACTAAATATCTTGTTGAAAACAATGATGCTAATACTGATAGTATTGTTGAAGCCAGACTTTTTGAAGGTTTAAAACCTATCATTGGAGAAGATGTTAGTGAAACTAAATTTATTCATGATTATCGTCAGAGTTCTCGTAAAGTAGGACCAACTATTGCTGATGATATCAAAGTAGCTGCTGTTTGGTCTATCTTGTTTTCTTTGTTAATTATGTTTGTTTACATGTTCATAAGGTTTAAGAACTGGCAGTTTGGTTTAGGTGCATTTGGTGCATTAGTGCATGATGTTCTAATCACTATTGGACTATTCTCATTACTTGATGGAATCCTTCCTTTCTCTCTTGAGATTGATCAAGCCTTTATTGCTGCAATCTTAACTGTAATTGGTTATTCCTTGAACGATACTGTGGTTGTATTTGACCGTATCAGAGAGTATATTAATGAGAAGAAAAGAGGAAGCAGGAAGGAATTATATAATTCTGCATTGAACAGTACTCTTAGCCGTACCTTTAGTACCTCATTAAGTACGTTCTTTGTATTATTAGCCATCTTTATTTTTGGTGGTACTGTAATCCGAGGCTTTGTATTTGCTTTGTTAATAGGTGTTGTAGTAGGTACATATTCTTCATTGTTTATTGCCACTCCAATAGTATTTGATACTATTAAAAAGCAAGAAGATGTAAAAGAAGATGTAACAAAGCAGTATTTAGGTGGAAAGAAAAAAGATAGGAAAAAGCAAGAAGCTTAAAATAATATTAACTCTATATGAAAAGGATGATATGCAAGTATCATCCTTTTTTGATTATAGGTTATTATCTTGCCGACAAATTAGTCTTATAAATTTCTGATTTCTATGTTCTAATTTCTAGTATCTAAGTTGTATATTTGCCTAAAATTATGATTATGTCAACACATCTTCTATTTATAAGTGGAGCAGAGATCTTTGTAGTTCTCTTGGTTGTATTGTTGTTATTTGGCTCAAAAAAGATACCCGAAGTAGCCAAAGGTTTAGGGAAGGGGCTTCAGGAGTTTCGTCGTGCTACAGATGAAATAAAGAAGGAAATCAAAGATAATGAGATTACTAAGGATATCAAGGAAATCAAAGATAACATTAAAGGACAGGGATTGTAATATATGGAATACCTTAAGTTTATTGTAGGGTTGATTATCCTTGTTTTTAGCGGTAAATATCTGGTACAAGGCGGGGTGTCTATTGCAAAGTATTTTAAGATACCACCATTGGTTATAGGTCTTACAGTTGTAGCTTTTGGTACATCTGCTCCTGAGTTAATTGTTAGTATTAACGCTGCAATATCTGGCAATCCTGAAATTGCTTTTGGAAATGTTGTTGGATCCAATATCTCAAATATTGGACTTGTGTTAGCGATTACAGCTTTGCTAATCCCCATTCCCGTTCATAAGAATTCCTTGAGGATTGATTGGCCAATGATGATGATTTTGTCAATATTGCTGTACATTTTCATTATTGATGATGGGTTAACATATTATGAAGGTATTTTGTTCTTTTTGTTGCTTTTGGGTTATTTGTATTACATGATAAATAAGTCCAGAAAGGAGCATGATAGTTCCTCCGATGATGTTTCGGGGATGAAGCAATTAGGGTTAGGCTTATCAATTCTCATCATTTTAGCATCCTCGTTTGGTTTGGCTTTTGGTGCTGATTTTTTGGTTGAAGGAGCTTCTGAAATTGCTTTAAGCTGGGGAGTTAGTAAGCGTGTGATTTCAATTACAATTGTTGCCTTTGGAACCAGCGTTCCTGAGCTGACAGCCTCTATAATAGCTGCAACAAAGAAACAAACTGATATTTCAATAGGAAATATTATTGGTTCTAATATTTTTAATATTGCTGTTGTTTTAGGAGTTACCAGCATGATTAAAAATATTCCTGTAGACCATATTGCTTTTAGTTTTGATATTATCTGGATGCTGTTTATGGCAGTATTACTTTTCTTGTTTATTTTTCCATTTAAAACAGTGTATTTAAACCGTGTGGAAGGAGCTTTGTTACTAATTGCTTATGGTATTTATATGTCTTTGGTGCTTTTGGGTTATGATTTTGAATCAATTTCCAGTACCTTAGGACACTTAATTTTTGATTAGTATTAAAGCCATCGAATTTTTATATAATGGTCGAATCAATTGGAATAACAAAATCATTTGGAAGTTTACGTGTTTTAAAAGATATCAATTTTAAAATTGAGAAGGGCGAGATTGTATCTATAGTTGGTGCAAGTGGTGCTGGAAAAACGACTCTTTTACAAATAATTGGCACTCTTAGTAAGCCTGATTCTGGTAAAATAGTAATTGAAGGAAAAGAAATTAATGGCATGGGCAATAAAAAGCTTGCCGAATTTAGAAATTCTCAGATAGGCTTTGTTTTTCAATTTCATCATTTGTTGGCTGAATTTACGGCTCTTGAAAATGTATGCATCCCGGCATTCATAAATGGACGCTCTAAGTCAGAGTCAGAAAGTGAAGCCAAGAACATACTTGATTTCCTTAATTTATCTGAAAGAATTGAACATAAACCAGGACAACTATCTGGCGGAGAGCAACAAAGAGTAGCTGTTGCAAGGGCATTAATTAATAACCCTTCAGTAATATTAGCCGATGAACCATCAGGTAATTTAGATTCTGTAAATAAGAGGGAATTGCACGAGTTGTTTTTCAAATTGCGAGATAAATACAATCAAACCTTTATTATTGTTACCCACGATAATGGATTGGCAGAAATGTCAGACAGGGTGTTAAGGATTAAGGATGGATTGATAGTCAATGAATAATTTAGTCATTGGCTCGCATTTAACAACCAGCAACCAGGCTCTATGTACTCAAATCTCATATCTAATATAAAAGAATTCCTCGATGAAAAATACAACCTCTACAACCGCCCGTCTTTTATAGAGACCGATCCTATCCATGTACCACACCAGTTCTCGAAGCCCGAAGATATTGAAATAGCAGCTTTCTTGAGTGCAACAATAGCATGGGGAAATCGAAAAATGATTATTAAAAACGCAAAAAAGTTGATAAGTCTTTTAGATAATTCTCCTCATGATTTTATAATAAACAGCAATGATTCTGATTTAGGGCAAATTAAAGATTTTAAGCATCGTACTTTTAATGGCGAGGATTTGGCATTTTTCCTTAAAAGTTTACAAAATATCTACAAAAATCACGGTGGACTAAGAAGCATTTTTGAGAATAACTTTGTGGATGCGAAAACCTCACTGTCCCGTTTCAGGGAAGTTTTTTTTAGTATTGAATATCCAGATAGAACTCAAAAACACGTTCCAAATGTGTTGAAAAAGTCCGCTGCCAAGCGATTAAACATGTTTCTAATGTGGATGGTAAGAAAAGATAATCGAGGAGTGCATTTTGGTTTGTGGAATAAGATCCCTCAAAGTGAATTGAAGCTTCCGCTCGATGTACATACAGCAAATGTGGGACGAAAATTAGGACTTTTAGAACGAAAGCAAAATGACTGGCAGGCTGTTGAGGAAATTACGGATTCGCTGAGAGGTTTTGATGCCGAAGATCCTATAAAATATGATTTTGCATTGTTTGGGTTGGGGGTTTTTGAGAAGTTTTAGGTACACTGATTTTTTATAATCGTTATGATAAATTAAGATCACAAAAGAAATGTAAATTGCCTCACATTCGGAACTTATAATGAACAGTTCGATCTGTGCAGCCAGAATATCATTCCCAAAATCATGTTTTAAAACATCTCCTTAAGAGGGTAGCAATTTCCGGCTTTATGTAATAAATGTTTATTACTGTTATATACTACGCCTGAATGGAATATTGTAAAGCGGAATTTTATAATGGCTTTGTATATGCTGATTGGCTGGCAGTTTTGGGTTGAGAGCTTGCGAAGCAAACCAAATACTAACAGCGGTTCGGTATAAAAACTGGTTAAACCATAAATAAGTAGACCCAAAAATGAGAAATAAACCTTTTATTACCCTGCCTACCTTGCGTGGAGTTACATTAATTAATATAAATGACTTAATCTGTATTTGTTCTGAAGGGAAAAACTGCATCTTTCATTTTGAAAATAATCAATGTAGGACAGTGAATATCCCTATCAGCAATGTTGAACAAATTTTAAAAGGCTCAAATTTTGTTAGATGCCACCAGCAATGCATTGTTAATATTTTAAAAATTGAAGAAATATTTACAGGTAGTACCGGGCTGGTATTAACAAACGGGAAAGAGTTTAATATTTCCCGTACGTACAAAGAAAAATTCAGGGAGAAAATGAATAATTATTGTTATAAAATTACTAATGCCCTGTGAATCAATAACCCGGTCAATTATACATGTTTTTATGTCAATTGTTCCCCGATTAGTGTCGAATATACCCTAAATTATGTCAGTGGTATATGTTTTTGGCCTTTTTAGTTGGACGTTAATTTTTTTTCAGCAATATTTGAAAAAGAATAGAACACTGATGTCGCTGATTAGAAAGATTTTCAGGATCTAATATCGAATGTCTAATTTACTAATTTCAAATACATTAAGTTTTAAAAGATGGCCCAATTACTTTATGAAAAACAATCAACAAAAGTCCATTTAAATGCAACACGCCGACATATGCGTTTATGTAGGAGAACAACCGGTGCAGAGGAAGCTATTACCGCTATTGAAACCTATTATCAGGCATTAATTGAAAAACAAAAAGCCACCGAAGAGGCTGGCCTGAAATGCGAAATGGCACATGACGATGTTTATCATTATGATGATATCCTGGATGACGAAGTACGTACATGTTATGATGATTGCAAAAAGCATGACCGTAAAAACCCTGGCCGCCCTTTACTGGGACAGTTGTTCCCCGATGGAAAATTTAGCACCATTATTAATGCCCCTTTAAAAGAGGAACCTGATAAAGTTGGACAGTTGGTAAGCCGTATTGAAGCGCTGGGTGCCGACCATGCTTTAAATATTTTGGTTGAAGTGCTAAATGCCTGTATTGAAAATTGCCGTAATGCCCTGGCTGCTTACCATCAAAGCATTACTGACGAAAAAGCTGCCCAGGCCGAAGAAGATATCGCCAAGGCCAACCTGCGCCGTCAGTACGAATTTAACTACCTCGATTTAGCAAAAAAGTTTGGCAAAGGCCATGCTGATAGATTTTTCCCTGTTTTACGCAGTTCAAACAAAAAGAGCGGAAAAGGCAATGGGGATGAAAATGGTGCTGAAACGGATGATTAAAATTTTTTTTCAGGGAAAATGACATTGCAACCTGTTGCAGTTTGTGTTTCTTGGAAAAAAAGCAGGCTGCACAAAATTTCGGTTTGCGATTATGGCTAAAATCATGTACTGTGCAAAATTTCCGGGATGTTTTTTAACAAAGATTTCAGTCTGCACAAAATTGCAGAGGTGTTTTTTTACAAAGATCATACACTGCAAATAATTTCAGTTAGTGATTTTTACGAAGGTTGCAGGCTGAAAAAATGTGCAGGGAGTGATTATGATAAAGATTATGAGTTGAAAAAGCTGGCAGGATGGGATGGTAGCAAAGAACTGAGTTTGAAATGTTTTATAACAAAAAATAGTTTAAATGATTAGTCGGGAAAAGGCTTTTGGGGCAATTATTCGTTTTATTAGACTTTACCAATTAAAATACAAGGGGAGATATCCTGTTGGTTTTACCTAAGTTGACTTTACAGAAAACGTAAAAAGGTTTATTAAACAAGGCGGCCCCAAATGTATTCTCTAAATGCAATTAAAGTAGATACAAATGGAGCCTGATTACTAAATTATAAAATTACAATAAAAATGAAAAAAAATAATATTTTTAAATATATCCTGTTAGCAACAATTGGTCTTTCTATATTAGCTTCTTGTAGCAAAGAAGAAGAACTTAGACCAGAAGAGACACAGAGCGGATTAAGAAAGGTGGTGCCTGAAAAGAGCCTAACCGTTGAGTTAAAGAAAACTGAATTTAAGCATACACTTAAATCTTCTACTGAAGAATTTATTGATGGGGGTGTTCATTTGTTTCCAGGTTTAAATGCATGGCTTCAATGTGTTGTTATTGGCGATCAGCGTTGGATAACTATGGATATAGCTGTAGATCTTGATCTTCTTTCTGGTGAAGGAGATGCTAGGTCTTTGTATCATTCCGAAAGAGGAGAATATATTCCAATGTATGATCGCGAGGCTGCCGATTGGATAAGCAGTACCGCAGGGACGACTACCTTTGGTTATGGTGGCCCTGCAATAACCCAATTGTCTGGTTTCCGCCTGCCAACAGAAGAAGATGCAGAACATCTTAACGGAATGGCAGGGGGTAATGATGCTGCCATTATTGCAGCTTTGCAGTTAAAAAAAACCGGCTTGTATGGAGATATTGGTGGGACTGCCGTGTCTTTTAACGAGCACCTTGGTTACTTTTGGATCGAGGAAACTATAAATCCAGGTAGAAATTGGCTTTTCGCTGCTGATATAGACAACAATCATGTCTCTCTCGCTGAGCACCAATTTCCGTATTATGTACCTGTTCGGTTGGTTCAGACTATTTCGCAGCAATAGTTAAGCATAAATTCAGGCCGGGGCTGTTTTGCCCCGGCTTTTAAAACATCTAATAAATGCGTTTTTGTTTAATTTTACTCTTTATCTTTTCTAATTCTCAAATTGTAGCCCAGCTTTCCGGCGAATACCGTATTGGGCAAAACCAGCCAGCCCCTTTTAACACCATTGCCTCCGCGGTGGTGCACCTCAATACTGTTGGGATATCCGGTAATGTTACCTACCTGCTCGAAGATGAATACTATTACGAAGAAAACATATTGATCCAAAATTTTACCAGGGCAAGCCCTACCGATTCTTTTGTACTGATGCCTGCCCCGGGTATTTTTAGTATCATTGAAGGGAGCGGCAGTGCCAATTATGTGATAGGGCTCTCAGAGGTGAAAAATGTTGTGATTGCCGGAAACGAACAGGCTTGTGGCGAGCCCCGCCTGAAAATTTTGGCTACCGAGAATGTACGTGATGTTCTTGATTTAGCTACAGTAGACGACCTGACCAGAAAGGTGACGGAAAATGTTACCGTACAGGCCTGCCATATAGAGCGGGCAAGCGCAGTTCTGCCAAACCAGGGAGGCTATACTATTGTTATGGGCTGTAATTATTGCAATTTTGATAATATCCGTATAGTCCATAATCGTTTTTCAGGTAATGGAGAGGTTTTTATTATTGGCGCTTTTGACCCGGTGTTGCAGGATGTTTATATACAGGATAATTGGTTTGAAAATTGTGGTTCAATAGATATTGGTCGGTGTAAAAAAACAGTCTTTGAGGGCAATTACCTGGAAAATTTACATGCACGGGTTGATGGGGCTTATTATCGGGCAGTTAATTTTCAGGATATTGAAGAGTTGTTGTTTTCATCAAACAAAATTTCCGGGGTGGTAACCAGTGATAATTCTCTTCATTTAGATTTAATTCAGCTTAGAGATATACGCTCAGGCTTGTTTAGCAACAACACCATTGAGGGAATAAACTATTTCGGTTATAATGAAATAGCCCCGGGCAGCGGGACTTTTGTTGGAAATGAAACTCGTTTGGTGTACCTGTACGGGTGCAAGGATATTAAAATGTACAACAATACCTTTAATATTTATCCACAGGCCGGGCTTGGACTTAATTATGATTATGCAAGTACCTCAGCTGTGTCTATTAGTAGCCGGGATTATGACATTCAGCTAAAAAACAACATTTTCAGGATAGCACAGGGCAATGCCAGTGGCGGGAATTACGAAACCTACGGTGCCATTCTAAGCGGGTATTCTACCGAAACTATTGAAGATGTAGTGTTGGATAATAATATTTATTATGTAAGCGGGCAGGCCAACAATGTGTTTTCCATGGTATGGGATGGTTCCCATTTTGCCCCACAGCAGGTGTATAGCTACCAGGAGCATAATGCAGCTTTCCCAGGCAATAATGTAAATTCTTATTGGCAAATGCCTTCTTTTGTTTCGGATACTGATTTACACTTGGCAACTGATTGCAACCGGGGGCAGGTTTTGTCGGAAGTTCCACTAGATATTGAAGGCCACTTGCGCCACAAAAGCACCCCCGATATTGGGGCTTATGAATATTTTAATGGCGAATATTTGCTAAGCAATGGCAACGATACAATTTGTTCCGGTAGCTCGCTCAGTTATTGGACAGCTTATAAGCAGCCCGGCTGGTTTTATGAATGGGGTATTTACGGAAATGCAGCAACAATTACAGACGGTGCCGGAACAGACAGCATTTGTGTTGAATGGGACAAAGAGCCGGGCCCGGATAGTTTATGGATGTATTCGTATAATAAGGAAGGTTGTAAAAGTGATACATCTGTTTTTAAAGTAGTAAAATCCGAAAGGCCAACAATACGTTTTCCTAAAGAATTATTATGCTATGGGGAGGTTTTATCGGTTGAACTTATTGGGAAAGCCCCCTGGGATATTAGTTATAAATACAATAACCAGGAAATTGAGATAGAAGGAATAAATGAAGTTAAGTATGAGCTTGGTTCAGAAACAGGTTTTTACAAATTATTGTATGTTTCTAATAAATTTTGCAAGAATATTCCAGTAAATATTGCTAATAATGCGGAAATTCAAGAAGCTTTAAAAGTATTGGAAGTTTCGCCCAAATAATTTGAATTAAAAAAAGAAAAAAATGCTAAGGTTTGTATTTGGTATTTTGTGTTGCTTAGTTTTTTATCCTGGTTCCTGTCAGTATATTGATACTTGTTATGTTAATGATACAGTTGTGTATAAATCAGTTAACCAGCAAAGTGGCTCTTTATTGTTTTGGGAAGTAAGTGGGGGCGTAATAATATCCGAGAACCCGTCAGGAAATGATAGTGTTGTAGTCATTTGGGGCAGTGAGCCAGGTTTTTGCCGACTTTCGGTTTACGAACATAGTGCCTGTGATTATATTGGGGAAACTGTAGGTGTTTCCATTCTGCTAAAGGAAAGGGAAAAAGAACTTAGCTTTTATGTGCCTAATGTTTTTACACCAAACAATGATGATGACAATGATTTTTTTTGTATAAAAGCCGATGAGCCTCCAGAAAGATTCAGTATTGAGATAGTGAGCAGGTGGGGAGCCAAGGTGTTTAAATCAAACGACTTCCATTTCTTTTGGGATGGTAATACCAATGGGCGCACTTGCAGCCCTGGTGTGTATTTTTACTACATTATCTATTCATACAATGGGGCGAACAATATCAAAAAAGGTTTTGTTCATCTTTTCAGATAGTTTTAACTTTCTATCTTTATCCTTTTTCAACTTTCATCTTTTATCTTTAATCTATTGTATAAAAATGGGCAACTCCTACTTCAAATTCAAACAATTCACCATTCATCAGGATAAAACTGCAATGAAGGTTGGGGTTGACGGTGTATTACTGGGAGCATGGATTGATATCATGAATACAAAAAACATCCTGGATATTGGTACAGGCACCGGATTGCTAGCCTTAATGCTTGCTCAAAAAACTAATGCAAATATTATCGCAGTAGAGATTGATAAAGAAGCTGCCAGACAAGCACAAGCAAACTTCTTAGAAAGTAGCTGGAGCCATAGGATTATCATTGAAGATACTTCTATTCAGGAATTTGCAGAATCAACAACTGAAAAGTTTGGATTAATTGTGTGTAATCCTCCCTATTTTTCAGAATCATTAAATTCACCAGATAATCAACGTAATTTAGCCCGGCATGATGATGCTTTGCCTCTCAACGATTTGTTTTTTGCGGTGAATAAGCTCTTGTCAAAAAATGGAAGGTTTTGCATGATTTATCCTTTTAAGAGAAAAGAAGAACTGTTAAAGTTAGCAGGCACCTATCAGCTATTCCCAAATAAACTGTTGAAGGTAAGAGGAACAGAGTTAAAAGAGCCTAATAGAATAATTATCGAATTTAGTTTTTCATTAAAAGAGGTTGTCGAAGATGAATTAATTGTAAGAAATTTATTAACAAACAATTATACTGATGAATACAAACAACTTACTAAAGATTATTATTTAAAGTTCTGAATCTTGTGTCTGGTATCTGGTTGATATTGTTTTTACAGCTTCGAATTGGATGGAGAACTGCTGACTGCATACTGCCAACTTCTTCTAAATCTTAACCTTGACTTAATCTCAATATTCACAGACATTCTTCACATAACAAAACTTTGGTTTTTCATCACCCAATTCCCATAAATGAATGGAGCCTCCATTACAATCTTTAATGTATTCACAATTATTGCATATTGTTGAACTCAACCACTCTTTACTTCTGAAAATATCAAATTTTTCTTCCCATACTTTTCTAAAATTATCTTCTAGAATATTACCAACATGAAATCCATCAGAATTATTTGAGCAGCCAGTTATTGTACCATCAGATAAAATTGATGCAATATTAATTCCTGATCGGCAAAAGAAGCTGTTATCTCTCAGTTTTTTATCCAGATTTAAAGGTACCCAGCCTTCGCAGCTCAAATTTAAATTTAATCCCTGTTTTTTTAACCTTGGTTTGTTTTCCTTAATCCAATTTAGCATTAACTGTGTTTGTTTAAAATCTAAAGCAAGCTCATTGTTATTAGTTGCCCTACCTGATGGAAATATTCTGAATAGCCTCCATTTTGAAATACCCGAATCAATGAGTAAGTTAGCAATTTCACCAAGTTCATTAAGGTTTTTAGGAGATACACAGGTGACCACATCTTTATAATATATCTCAGATTTTGAAATTAGATTCAGGGCATCAATTGTTTTGCAAAATGCATGATTATTATTTCTTAACCAATTATGGGAAGGTTTTGTCCCGTCAAGACTTAACGTTATACTTGAGATGCCTGACTTGATTAACTTTTCAAATTTTTGTTCATTAAGGAGTGTCCCATTAGTAACCATTCCCCACCGCATGTCACTATTTTTTATATGAGAACCAATTTTGAATAAATCTGAATGCATCAGGGGTTCTCCTCCAGTTATAATGAAACCTACACTTGTAGAGAAAGATTCTTTGAAGTAGTCGATGATTTTATACCAACTTTTTGTAGTTAATTCGGGGGTATTGGTTTCCTTTTTACAGTCTGAACCACAATGCCTACAGTTTAAATTACACCTTTTTGTAATTTCAAGAAAAACATATTGCAGGTGGTGATTTTTAATTTCCTTTTCCTTATAAATTTGATGAAGTTTATTCTTAATGGTAGATCTTAATCTCACAATAAACGGTTTTAAACAAAAAGAAAAGCTGTATTATCCGTTTTTTGTTTGTTTCTATGTTTTGGTTTATAAGTATAAATCCTTTAGAACGTAAAACTTTAAATACAGCTTAATGCAAATAGCTAGTAATTACCTCTTTTTAATGATTGAAAAAAGTGCTTAGTTAAAAGAGGCAGTTTTTTTAATAGTTATAATTTTTTCTCTAGTTTTAATTCAAAAACAGATTCATTAGTAACATCAATTTGCTTTGATTGAAAATCTCCAAGGTTTTCTTCACCGTCAACATCTTCAATAGCAACTTTGTAATTGTACTTTTCGTTTTGTGAATAGTGAAATTCCACAGAACCATTTTCATCTGTGAATTTTTCATCAATCTCCATTCGGTTTTCAAAAAGAGTTACTTTTAAACCTGGTATTGGATTTTCATTATTATCCTTTGCATTGATTAATTTGGGATTTTTAAGATCCATTGGGGTGCCGTAGCAAGCAGCAAAAACTACCGAAAAAGATCCTGTAAGGATATAATTAAGGTGTCTTTTTAAAAATCCAGACATGATAATATATTTTTGATAAAACGATGATAAAGCTCTAAATGTTGTGTTGCAAAATGATATAATATACAAAGTTACAAAAAAGTACTTCATTTCATGTCAAGTTTGTGGTAAATGCAATAATAGTAAGTGTTTTGCCAACTAATTAATAATGATTCTAAATTATAGAAGAACTGTTATAAATGGCGAAATTGTCCTAATTTTGTGGGAAATTTCCGAAAACCAAGGAAAATTAATTTTGATAGAATAGTTATAAAACGTTGAATCATGACAAAAAGTAAGAAGCATTTAACTTGTGATGGTAACTATGCTGCGTCTCACATAGCATATATGTTTAGTGAGGTAGCAGCAATTTATCCTATCACACCTTCATCAAACATGGCTGAAAATGTTGATGAGTGGGCTGCCAATGGTAGAAAGAATATTTTCGGTGAAACTGTTGAGGTTGTCGAAATGCAATCGGAAGGTGGAGCAGCAGGTGCTGTTCACGGATCTTTACAGGCAGGGGCATTAACCACTACTTTTACAGCCTCTCAAGGTTTGTTGTTAATGATACCAAATATGTACAAAATGGCAGGCGAATTACTTCCTGCGGTTTTCCATGTTAGCGCACGTAGTTTAGCTGCACAGGCACTTTCAATTTTTGGAGATCATTCAGATGTAATGAGCGCACGCCAGACTGGTTTTGCTATGTTAGCAACTGGTAGTGTTCAGCAAATTATGGATATTGGAGTAATTGCACACCTTGCTTCAATTAAAACAAGAATTCCTTTCCTGCATTTCTTTGATGGTTTTAGAACATCTCACGAAATTCAAAAAGTTGAAGTTCCTGAACAAGAGGATTTAGAAAAAATGCTTGATAAAGAAGCTCTTCAAGGTTTTAGAAACAGAGCTCTTAATCCTGAGCATCCAGTAACAAGAGGTACTGCGCAAAATCCTGATATTTATTTCCAGGCAAGAGAAGCTAGTAATCCATTTTATGATGTGATTCCTGATGTTGTTAATGAATACATGCAGGAAATTGCGAAAATGACAGGAAGACCTTATGCTCCATTTAGTTATTTTGGAGATCCCGAAGCAGAGCATGTTATTATTGCAATGGGTTCAGTTACACAAACCATTAAAGAAACTATTGAATACCTAAATGCAAAAGGCGAGAAAACAGGTATGATGATTGTTCATCTATACAGACCTTTCTCTGCTAAGTATTTCTTTAAAGCACTTCCAAAATCGGTTAAGCGTATTGCAGTTCTTGACAGAACTAAAGAACCAGGTGCTAATGGAGAACCATTGTATCTTGACGTTAAAGAATTACTTTACGGAAAAGAAAACGCTCCTATTGTTGTTGGTGGCCGTTACGGATTGAGTTCTAAAGATACTACACCTTCACAAATCATAGCTGTTTTTGATAACTTGAAGCAAAGTGAACCAAAAAACCACTTTACATTAGGTATTGTTGATGATGTAAGCTTTACTTCTCTTCCTTTGCTTCCTGAAGTTAGTACTGTTCCAAAAGGAACTTTTGAAGCAAAATTCTATGGATTAGGTTCTGATGGTACAGTTGGTGCTAACAAAAACTCTATTAAAATTATAGGTGATACAACCGACAAATATGCACAAGCCTATTTTGCATACGATTCAAAAAAATCGGGAGGTATTACTACCTCACACCTAAGATTTGGTGACAGAATTATCCGTTCTACATACTTGGTAAATACTCCAGACTTTGTTGCTTGTCATGTTTCTTCATACTTAGACAAGTATGACATGCTTGACGGTATGAAAAAAGGTGGAACTTTCTTGCTAAATAGTATTTGGGATGAGGAAGAAACTAAAAACCAACTTCCTGATCACATGAAAAAGTTCATGGCCGAAAATGATATTAAATTCTATATCATTAATGCAACAAAGATTGCTGAAGAGATTGGACTTGGTTCAAGAACAAATACAATTATGCAATCTGCTTTCTTTAAAATTGCAGGCGTAATTCCTTATGAGAACGCTGTTAAAGAAATGAAAGCTGCTATTGTTAAATCATTCTCTAAAAAAGGAGAAGAGATTGTTAAGATGAACAATGCTGCTGTTGACCAGGGAGGTGATGTTACTAAAATTGAGGTTCCTGCTGAGTGGAAAAACATTGTTGTAAAAGAGGAATCAGAAGATACAAATGTTCCTGAATTCATTAAAAATGTTGTGAATCCAATCAATGCGCTTAAAGGTGATGATTTACCAGTTAGTGCATTTATTGACAGGGAAGATGGTACTTTCCCGGCTGGAACAACTGCATTTGAGAAACGAGGTATTGCTGTTACTGTTCCTGAATGGATTCCGGAAAACTGTATACAGTGTAATCAGTGTGCTTATGTTTGTCCTCATGCTGTAATTCGCCCATTCTTGTTAGATGAAAAAGAATTAGCTGGTGCACCAGAAGGTACAACAACTGTAAAAGCGAATGGAAAAGGTCTTGAAGGTTATAATTTCCGTATTCAGGTAAGTACTCTTGATTGTACAGGTTGTGCAGTTTGTGCTGAGGTTTGTCCTTCAAAAGAGAAGTCATTAGTAATGAAACCACTTGAAACTCAAAAAGAAGAAGTTGCTAAGTGGGATTATATTTCTGCAAATGTAACTTACAAAGACAGCTTAGTTCCAAAAGATAAAGTATTCAAAAATAGTCAGTTTGCTCAGCCATTGTTCGAATTCTCCGGAGCTTGTTCAGGTTGTGGTGAAACTCCTTATATCAAATTAATTACTCAATTGTATGGTGATAGTATGACTATTGCAAATGCAACAGGTTGTTCTTCGATTTATGGTGGTTCTGCGCCTGCTACGCCATATACTGTGAATGCTCAAGGCCGTGGACCTGCATGGGCAAACTCATTATTTGAAGATAATGCTGAGTTTGGTTTAGGTATGGCAATTGCTTCAGATAAATTACGCAACAGAATTGAAAGATTAGCAAAAGAAGCGATTAATAATGGAGTTTCTGCAGATGTGAAAGCTGCTCTTCAAGAGTGGGTTGATACCAAAGATGATAATGCGGCATCTAGAGTTGCTACAGACAAATTGGTTCCAGTATTAGAAAAAGCTGATGATAAAATTTCTAAGCAGATTCTTGAATTGAAGAGCTATTTAGCTAAAAAATCACACTGGATTATTGGTGGTGACGGATGGGCCTATGATATTGGTTACGGTGGTCTTGATCACGTATTAGCAACAGGTGAGAACGTAAATGTTCTAGTGCTTGATACTGAGGTTTATTCAAATACTGGTGGTCAATCTTCTAAAGCGACTCCAATTGGTGCAGTAGCTAAATTTGCTGCTTCAGGTAAAAAAATCCGTAAGAAGGATTTAGGTGCAATGGCTATAACCTATGGATATGTATACGTGGCACAGGTTGCCCTTGGTGCAAATATGAACCACTACTTTAAAGTAATTAAAGAAGCGGAATCTTATCCAGGGCCATCATTAATCATTGCTTATGCTCCTTGTATTGCTCACGGTATTCGTACAGGTATGCAAAATACAATTGAGCAAGAGAAATTTGCAGTAAAATCTGGTTACTGGCACTTGTTTAGATACAATCCTGTATTGGCGGAAGAAGGAAAGAATCCATTCACCTTAGACTCAAAAGAGCCTGATTGGGATCAATTCCAGGAATACCTGAAAAGTGAAGTGCGTTATACTCAGTTGCTTAAATCATTCCCAGAGCAGGCAGGCGAGTTGTTTAAAGCTGCACAGGAAAATGCAAAATGGAGATATGATTCATACAGACGAATGGCTGATATGGATTATTCAAAATAATAAAAGCATAAATAAAAGCGTTATTCAAAAGTCCTTAAATTTTTAAGGGCTTTTGTTTTTTGTAACAGAATAGGTATATTTAATAAACAATTTAAATTTAATATTATGAACCATCCATGACTTTAAAATTGCACACAGGGATGAGTACTATTTACCGTTAAGGCATGTATGGAAGTCGCATTGTGTGGATGTCTCCATCTGGCCATAAAAATTAATTAAAAAAATAAACAGATGAAAAAAACTTTGTTAGTATTGTTTATTGCAATTTTTGCAATAAGTTACCAAACTAAAGCTCAGCTAGGTTTTAAGCTTGGATATAATTTTGCTAAACAGTCTGGAACTGATGCTCCTGGTATGTCAGAAAAATCTTTGAATAATTTGATCCTGGGTGCTTTTTATGAAAAAGATTTAATCCCTTTATTGGGTTTAAGAATTGGTGCTGAATATTCTCCAAAAGGAACCAAATTTGAAGGAGGAGGGTTTTATACTCAAGCTAAAATAAACTATTTAGAAATACCAATTCAGGCTAAAGTAAAATTGGGACCAGTTTATGCCCTGGGAGGTGTGTATGGTGCATATGCTTTAGGTGGGAAGTATGAATCAGATATACCCGGACAGGAAGATTCGGACATTAAATTTGACAAAGACTATAAAAGACTTGATTATGGAATGAAATTCGGCGCAGGTTTTCAAACAGGACTGGGCCCATTGCATGTTTTTGCGCAAGGTGAATATTCTTTCGGTTTGGCAGATATCAATGACTCAGGTGCAGGAGATGCTATAAAAAACAGCGTAATATGTGTTTCTGCAGGTGTTGTACTAGGCTTTTAATTATTAAATATAACTTGTTGAAAACCCGGCTTTTGTCGGGTTTTTTGTTTTAAAACGCTGTAGGCATTGAAATTGTTAGTGAAAAATAGAGGGATAATTAAATAAGTTTAGTTATATTCAATCTTTGAAAACCAATTATAACCTATGTCATTCTTGAAAAGATTTTTTTTCTTGGTGTTGATCTCTTCGTTTTTTATAATGGTCTGTGATTCTTGTATTTCATCAAAAAAAATAAAATACATACAAAAAGAAGCTGGTAAAGCTAAAGATGAGAAATATACCAGAAAGCTGATAAAATACAGACTTCAAAGTGAAGATAACGTTTATGTGAAATTTTCGAGTATTGAGCCCGTTAGCAATGAGGTTTTGTCTTTAGGAAATAGTCAAACAATGAATCAGGGATTGGCTGCAAAGTATAAAGATATTTATCAAATTGATTCTCATGGCTATATAAATCTTCCACAGCTCAATAAAGTATCTGCAAAAGGGCTTACACTGCAACAGTTAAAAGACTCACTAGAATTAAAAATGCAACGGTTTTATCATGATGTTACTGTGCAAGTGAGATTAGCAGATAATTATGTAACAATTATTGGAGATGTGAATAACCCTGGGAGATATTTAGTTGATTTCAGGGAACAAATTTCTGTTTTTGAGCTAATTGGAATGGCTGGGGATTTAAGCATTGAAGCTAACAGGAAGGAGGTGAAATTAATTAGAAATACTGAGAAAGGAACGGAAATTGTGGAATTGGATTTAACCAAAAGAGGTATTATTGAAAGTGAGTATTATTACTTGAAACCTAATGATATTATGTACGTTGAACCATTGAGAGCAATGGATTGGCATCAACGCAGGTATCCTTTTACAACAACTCTGGCGCTTGTTTTATCAACAACAGCTTCTGTTTTAGTATTAATCTCCTATTTTAAATAGTCAATGAGTATCGAAGAGCAAGATAATATTTTTGAAGAAGAGAGCTCAACTGATTTTATTGCCATTGCATTACGAATGCTGAAATATTGGTATTTTATTGCGATAAGCTTATTTATTGCTGCAACCATTGCTTATTTCTATACCAAATTCACCGTTTCTGTTTTTGAGGTTTCTACAACTTTAATGGTGAAAGAAGAAGCATATTCGGCTTCCACCTCAAAAGTTTTGGAGGACATGGATTTGTTTTCGAAGAAAAAGAATATTCAAAATGAAATAATAGTTCTTAAATCCTATTCAACTATCCAGCAAACAATTGAGCAGTTAGATTTCACGATTTCATATTTTAGCGATGATGGATATTCTTTAACAGAGCTCTATAAATCTAGTCCTTTTATTGTGGTGTTTGATTCTATTGAAGCTCAGCCGATAAACATATTGTTTGATTTAGAGTTGGCGGGTAAAAATAAGTATTCTTTAAAGGCTGAAGATGAGAGTGTATCATTGTATTCTTATGAAAATAATCGTGTTGTAAGCTCGGCCCTTGGTTTTCAAATAAATGATGTTTTTGAGTTCGGAGAAAGAGTGAATACGAAACCATGTAACTTTAAAATAATCAGAAACCCAAATGGTACAGGCTTTTTGCCAGGGCTTGTATATCATTTTAAGTTTAATGCCTTGAATCAACAAACCTTGTACTATAAAAATTCGATCCAGGTAAGTGTTTTGCAAAGTGGGGTGGATGTGCTGTTGTTATCGCTACAAGGAAATAATGTTGATAAGGCTACTGATTTTTTGAACCAGTTAACTAGTGTATACATAAATAAGGATTTAGAACGGAAAAATAGCATTGCAAATAATACTATAGCTTTTATTGACAGGCAATTGGCCGATATTTCTGATTCATTAACTTATGCTGAAAATCGTTTAAATACCTATCGCAGCTCAAACAAAATAATGGATATGGACATTCAGACCCAGCAGTTGTTTGAGCAACTAATAGAATTGCAAAAACAGAAAGCTTCTTTAGTCACTGATAAAGAGTATTATGATTACCTGTTGAAGTCATTATCTGATTTAAATGGAATTGATGATATTATGGCTCCTTCAACAATGGGAATTAATGATGTTTCGTTAAATAAACTGGTTGGCGATCTGTTGGATTTAAACACACAAAGATTGACACTTTTAGGAAACTCAAGTGAAAAATCAGTTCCATTACTTAATATTGAAAATAAAATTGCTAATGTTAAAAAGCTGATTCTTCAAAGTCTTAGAAATATTTCTGAGGCCAATCAGGTAGCTATTAATAATATCCAACGTAAAATAAGTGAATTAGACAAAGAGGTTATAAAACTTCCATTGAAACAACAAAAATTATTCGGTTTCGAGAGAGAGTTTAAATTAAATGATGCTATTTACACCTTTTTGCTTCAAAAAAGGGCTGAAGCCCAAATTGCTAAGGCTTCTAATCTGTCTGACGCCGAAGTAATTGATCCTGCACGAAATGATGTTTATGTGAAAAAATCGACTAAGTATCGTCAGATATACCTTATAGCCCTGGCATTGGGGTTAATTATTCCTTTGGTATTGATTTATCTTGATTATTCACTAAAGGACCAGGTGCAATTAAGAAAAGATCTCGAACGAATTACCAAGATACCAATTGTAGGTGGAATTATTCAGTATAGAAAACCAGTGACAAAGGTGTTTATTGAATTTCCAAAATCTACAATTGCTGAATCATTCAGGACTTTTTATACTAATCTTCAGTATTTTACAAAAGGAAAAGAACGACAGGTCATCCTGGTCACATCCTCAATGCCTCGTGAAGGGAAAACGTTCAACTCGATTAACTTAGCATCTGTTTTTGCTTCTTTTAATAAAAAAACATGCTTATTAAGTTTTGATTTAAGATTGGCAAAGGTGCATCATGCTTTCAATATTGATAATGAAATAGGTCTCTCTACTTATTTAATAAATCATTCATCAATTAATGAAATAATTTATAAAACAGAAATCGACATGTTGGATGTATTGCCGGCAGGTCCTGTACCACCTAATCCAGTTGAGTTGATTGCTTCTGAAAAAACAGAGGAGTTATTCAGGTATTTAAGAGAGAATTATGAGTGCGTGATTATTGACTCTCCACCGGTAGGTGTGGTTGCAGATGGCTTACTATTATCAAAATACAGTGATGTTAATGTAATTGTTGCACGGCAAAGCCACACAAAAAAGAAAGCCTTAAAAGCTGTAATAAAAGAATTGGAGGCAAACAAGATTAGTGATTTAGCCATTTTATTTAACGGTATCAAACAATCAAAAATTTATGGTTATGGCTACGGTTATGGCTACGGTTATGGCTACGGTTACGGCTACGGATACGGCTACTATAAAGATGAAAGAAAGCCGTTGTGGAAAAAAATATTGGAGTGGGGGAAGACAAATGTACGGAAAAGAAGCTAAGTGGAGAGTACTATATACAAAATCACGACAAGAAAAAAAAGTGGCTAACCTATTAACAGAGAGGGGGATAATAAACTATTTGCCTACCACAAAGACCCTTAAACAATGGAGTGACAGAAAAAAAAAGGTAGAAGTGGTCTTGTTCAAATCTTATGTTTTTGTTAATTTGGATGAACGGGAATACTACGAAGCATTGAAAGTGCCTGGTGTAGTAAAGTATGTTTCTTTTGATGGGAAAGCAGCGACAATTTCGGAAAAGCAAATTGAAACAATAAAAAATACAATTAACAATGAACTGGAGTTTGAAATAAGTACTGACTATTTCAAAAAAGGCGATTTATTAACAATAAAAAAGGGACCGTTAAAAGGAGCAACAGGAGAGGTTGTTTCCTGGTCTGGCAAAAAAAGACTATTGGTTAGAATTACTGAAATAGGATATTCCATGATAGTTCATCTTTCACCGGATGATCTGTTAGGATAAGGATTAAGGTCAAGCTTGAGGCAGAGAAAGTACTGCTTTATCTTAGCCTCAACCTTAACCTTAAAAGCCAACTCTCCCATGAAATGGGACTGAGGAGGCGGAGCCATGAAAAGAGGCCAAGGTTTAGGATGAGTTTAAGAAAGACCAGTTCAATCTTAATGTTAATCTCAAGAATATGTATATTGAAAAAAAACGCCGTTCTGTATTGAAAACCATCTCATGGCGCATTTTGGCAACTTTAACAACAGCAGCATTAGTATTGTTTTTTGTTGGAGAAATAAAAATAGCCCTGGCAGTAGGTGGTATAGAAGTGGTGATAAAAATGATCCTGTATTTTTTGCACGAGAGATGGTGGAATACCATAAAGTTTGGCAAAAAAGAAATTGAACCAAGGGTGATTTGGTTCACAGGGCTTTCTGGATCAGGAAAGAGTACTTTGTCGGAAGGCCTGTATGAAAAACTAAAAGATAAGGGCTTAAAAGTGGAGCACCTGGATGGCGACAGTATCCGGGACATTTTTCCCAAAACTGGTTTTTCAAAAGAAGAGCGAAACCGACATATTCGCAGGGTGGGTTTTCTGGCAAGTAAATTAGAACAAAATGGAGTAATAGTAATTGCTTCTTTTATTTCTCCGTATCAGGAAACAAGAGATTTTGTCAGGGGCTTATGCAAAAATTTTATCGAAGTTTATGTTTCAACACCTCTGGAGGAATGCGAAAGAAGAGATGTCAAAGGCTTGTATGCTAAAGCCCGTAAGGGTGAAATTACTCAGTTTACAGGAATTGACGATCCTTATGAGGTTCCTGTAAATCCTGAAATCTCAATTGATACAACAAATATAAGTGTGGAAGAAGCAGTAAAGGAAATAATGAAGAAAGTATAAAAAGTTAGGAATAAGATCAAGGTCGAAACCAAAGTAGAGGATGGTGGGGCAACAGGGGCTTCGACTCCACTCGGGAACCGAAAGCAATACATAGAGATTGAGCGTAGTCGAAATCGATTCTCCCACCGCTTAGACCTAAATCTCAAATATTAGTGTAATTATTGGACAATATTAACACCATACACCCCAAACGCCACTGGTTCGATATTAATCTAAAAGAAATATGGAACTATCGCGATTTGCTTTGGCTTTTTGTCAGGCGCGAAATAGTAGTGGTTTACAAGCAGACCATCATGGGACCATTGTGGTTTTTTATCCAGCCCATGATTACCACTATTATGTTTCTAATTGTGTTTAATGGTATTGCAGGCATCCCTACAGACAAGGTGCCACCCATTTTGTTTTACCTGGGTGGAATTACAGCCTGGAATTATTTTGCAGAAAGTTTCAGGAATACTTCGGATACATTTACTAAAAATGCAGGAATATTTGGTAAAGTATATTTTCCAAGAGTGATAATGCCCTTATCTATTGTTATTTCCAATTTATTAAAGTTTGGAATACAAATGCTGTTATTTATGGGGGTGTATTTTTATTATTATTTCACGACAACAAATGTCCATGCAAACAGTAGTTTATTCTTATTGCCGTTGCTGATAGTTTTAATGGCCATTTTGGGGCTGTCATTTGGAATGGTTATCTCATCTTTAACAACAAAATACAGAGATTTAAAGTTTTTAATTCAGTTTGCAGTTCAGCTGTGGATGTATGCCACACCGGTAATATATCCTATTTCAAAAATACCAGAGAAATACCAGGATTTTATTATGCTTAATCCTTTAACATCAATTATCGAAGCCTTTAAGTATTCCTTTACAGGAGCCGGAACTTTAAGTTACAATGGTTTGTTGTACAGTAGCTGTTTTGCATTGGGTATGTTGTTGCTGGGAATTTTAATTTTTAACAAAACGGAACAGAATTTTATGGATACGGTGTAGTCCGCTAATTTCACGAATTAAACGAATTTATTTTTAATGTTATACAAAGAAGAGGCTTATAAAATTATAGGGGCTTGTATTGAGGTTCATAAGGAATTGGGATGTGGATTCCTTGAGGCAGTATATCAGGAAGCACTTTGCGTTGAGTTTGAAAGACAGGGACTACCTTTTTTACGAGAACAGCAGTTAAGAATTACTTATAAAGGTCTGGTGTTGTCAAAATATTACATTGCTGACTTCATTTGCTATGACAAGATTATTCTGGAGTTAAAGGCCTTAACTGAGTTAACATCTCAACATATATCTCAAACATTGAATTACCTAAAAGCTACTGAGTTAAAATTAGCTTTGCTAATAAATTTTGGAGAACAAAGCCTAAAATACAAAAGAGTAATAAACGAGCACAGCAAATTTAATCTGCGAATTAACACGAATTTATAAATACCAATTTGTGAAATTAGCATAATTCGCAGACTAAATATTAGCGGACATGGAACCTGCAATAAAAATAGAAAACCTCTCAAAACAATACCGCCTCGGCCTCGTTGGCACTGGAACCCTGAGCCACGACCTTAAACGCTGGTGGCATCTTATCCGGGGCAAGGAAGATCCTTATTTAAAAATTGGAGAGACCAACGATCGTTCAACCAAAGGAAATTCACAATATGTTTGGGCTCTCAAAGACATTAACCTTGAGGTGATGCCAGGAGAAGTATTAGGTATTATTGGCAAAAACGGCGCAGGAAAATCAACCTTGTTAAAAATACTCTCAAAAGTAATCGGCCCCACCACCGGACGAATTGATTACAAGGGCCGCATAGGTTCTTTACTGGAAGTTGGCACCGGCTTCCACCCCGAGCTGACAGGCCGTGAAAACATTTACCTAAACGGTGCCATTTTAGGCATGCGTAAAAAAGAAATTGACCGGAAGTTTGATGAAATTGTTGATTTTAGTGGTGTGGAACGTTACATTGACACCCCCACCAAACGCTACAGCAGCGGCATGACCGTGCGCCTGGGTTTTGCTGTAGCCGCTTTTTTAGAACCTGAAATACTGGTGGTAGATGAAGTACTGGCCGTAGGCGATGCCGAATTCCAGAAAAAAGCCATTGGTAAAATGCAGGATGTAAGTAAAAATGATGGGAGGACGGTGTTGTTTGTGAGTCATAATATGGGGGCTGTTAGGAACTTGTGTAAGAATTGTATTGTTTTGCAAAACGGGAAAAATGTTTTTAGAGGAAATACATCTGATAGTATTGATTATTATTTAGAGAAAAAACATCTGTGGAAACAAGAAGAAATAATCCAAAATATCAACTGGCTTTCATCTGATATTATAATAACTAAATTTACAGCTAGTGATAGTCATTTGAGTTTAATTGAGCTGCCAAGTAATCAAAATGAAATAAAATTCGTAATTGAAGGAGAGCTAAAAAATGAACGTAAAATGTCATTTGCGATTTGTGTATATGATGAATATGATAGCAGAATTACCACTTATGATCCAGCGTTCATTAAAGGAGAGACCCCAACTTACCCTGCAGGTAATTTTAGTATTACAGAAAGAATAATACTGCCACAATTTTTGAATAAGGGAACTTATTTTTTGGATTTGTATCTTCTTCAACCAAATGTTGAATATTTAATGAAAGCAGAACACTGTATTTGTTTGAAAATTGATGGTTTCATTACTGCTAATGGAAGCATTGCAGAGAGCAAACACACAGGGTTCTTCTTTCTTGAATCAGCTATCTTAAACGAAGACAACCAGGGGTGAGTGTATTATCAATAATAACTATAAATTTAAATAATAGTGCGGGTCTTCAAAGGACTATTAAAAGTGTTGTAATACAATTATTTAAATCATACGAGTTTATTATTATAGATGGAGGTTCTGAAGATAATAGTGTTGAGATAATAAAACAAAACAAAGACAGAATTTCTTTTTGGGTTTCAGAACCTGACAATGGAATTTATCATGCAATGAATAAAGGCATCAAAAAAGCTACTGGAGATTATCTCTTATTTCTTAATAGTGGTGATTGGTTGGTTAATGAAAATGTTTTAGAAAATGTTTTTTCTGAAATCCAAACAGCAGAGATCTTATCAGGTGATATTTGTTTTTATGACACAAAGGAAAATAAAATAAAATGGGAAATTTGCTCCCCTGAAAAAGTCACAGCAAAAACTATATTTTATGGTTATATCCCGCATCAGGCCACTTTTATTAAAAAAGAGCTTTTTGAAAAAGTTGGCTTTTACAGGGAAGATTTAAAAATAGCTTCTGATTGGAATTTTTTTCTCGAAGCCTTTCTGAGATATCAGGCAACATACAAGCATCATAAAGGGATGATTTCATATTTTAATATAGATGGAATTAGCTGTAATCCTGCGACAAAGAATTTACCACGACAAGAACAAATGCAAATCCTTAATAAATTATACCCTTTGTTTGTTCCAGACTATGAAAAACTAAAAGAACTGGAAGAAGAGAGAAAACTCTGGGAAAGTAGTAGAGAATATAAATCATACATGCTTCTAAAGAGTGTTGGTCTTATATGGTTTGGAATACATCTAGTACGCGTTAAAAACTACCTGAAAAGGAAAATATGGGGAAAGCAAAATTATATCGTTGGATAAAAGATATATTCAACAGATTTGGATATGATATAATGCACCTACCTACAGATCATTTCCATCGTAGACAATTAGACTTGTTTAATAAATATCAAATTGACCTATTATTTGATGTTGGAGCTAATAAGGGACAATTTGCAAAATTAATCAGAACAATAGGATACAAAGGTCGG
The DNA here is from genome assembly GCA_050296515.1 of Bacteroidales bacterium. Classification (GTDB taxonomy): domain Bacteria; phylum Bacteroidota; class Bacteroidia; order Bacteroidales; family NBLH01; genus NBLH01. The sequence goes on from JBNKRJ010000073.1 coordinate 72,008, forward strand.
ATTATTTCTTTTGAACCTATTCCTGAGGCATTTCAGTTTTTATATGCCAATTTGGCAACTGATACTTTGCATGAAGCTGTTAATAATGCAATTGGAAATAAAGTAGGAGAAGTTGAATTAAATATTTCTGCTAATTCCTATAGTAGTTCTATTCTTGACATTCTTCCAGCTCATGTTGAGAGTGAAAATAATTCGATTTATGTTGATAAGATAAAAGTTCCAATTGTTACAATTGACTCAATTATTGATAATTATTATTCATCCAAGGATAATTTATTTATAAAAATTGACACTCAGGGTTATGAAAAACAAGTATTTGAAGGTTGTCTCAATTCGATAGATAAGATATGTGGTTTTCAGATGGAATTGTCTATTGTACCGCTTTATATAGGTGAATCATTGATGTCTGATATGATAAATACTCTACGTAACTATGGTTACACACTTCGATTAATAGATGGCGGGCATATGAACTATACTACAGGTGAACTCTTACAAGTAGAATGTGTGTTTTTTAAAGATAGAGCATAATGAAACAATTAAAAAAATTGATTAAAAAGATTGTGCCGTATGCGGCATATTACAAATATTTATCTGTTTCGAGGAGTTGGTATTCTCAAGTTGGACAGGATTACTGGGTGTTTGGAGAGGCTTTTAATAATAAGAAAAATGGTTTTTTTATAGAGATTGGCAGTGCAGATGGTATTACATTAAATAATACCTTTTTACTCGAAGCTAAATATAAATGGAAAGGAATATGTATTGAAGCTAATCCTGTATTCTATGAAACTCTTATAAAGTTCCGGCAAAGTAAATGTCTTAATATCGCAGTAGATATGAAAGAAGACACCGTCGAATTTATACAGGCAGGATTAAGCTCAAGAATGTCAATAATTGATTCTAATGACAATATTGATGGAGATGTAATTGTTATTCCATCTAAAAGTTTAAAAAGTGTGTTGATAGAAAATAATGCACCTAAGGTAATAGATTATTTATCGATTGATGTTGAAGGAGCAGAAGAAAGGATTTTACTAAACTTTTGCTTCGATGAGTATAGGTTTAACTGTATTACTATTGAAAGACCGAGTGATAAATTGCGACAAAAATTATTTCAGAACAATTATATTGTAATTAAAGAGCACCCAGGTTTAGACGCGTTCTATATCCATAAAGAGTTCGTGGATGAATATGTGAAAAATGCATTATCTTTTTGGAAAAGTAAAAAATCGAAATTTAAGTTTAGTTAATGCTAATTCTTTTAAATGAAGAGGGACAGTTGGGGAATAGATTACTAGTCTCCGCACATATATATGCTTATGCTATTGAAAATAGTGAAGCATTAATTGATATAAATCTCGGAAAGTATTCAACATATTTTAAAAAAATAAAAGGAAAAAAAATCTGTAGAATAGATAACATTGTATATAAACGCTTTATTAAGTTTATGATTAGAATAATGAATCTGACCAATAGAGCTATTTTTAATTATCATGCAATTGGATGGGTGCATAAAGAATTATGTACCATCGAAAGACGGAAAAATGATTTATTGATATTGAATGGGGTTGGGTTTCGGGATACATTGTCACTTAAGAAAAATAAATCAGAATTGCTTGAATTCTTTATGCCAAAGAATTATTATGAGGAGAGTGTTGCAAAAATAATAAGTAAGTTGAAATCTGAATATGATTGTCTTGTAGGCATTCATATTAGATGGGGAGATTATAAAACTTGGCAGGGTGGTAAATATTATTACGAACTTGATTATTATGATAGTCTGATCAATTATTTGAATAATAGTTTATTATCTGGAATGAACGTGGGGTTCTATGTATGCTCTAATGAATTTATTGATGTCAATTTATTTAATAATAAAGATGTTTTTTCAATGTCGTTATCAGAAATTGAAGATTTATTAATACTGTCTAAATGTGATTATATTGTAGGACCTCCAAGTACATTTAGCATGTGGGCTTCTTTTTATGGGCAAACTCTTTTATATCATTTGCAAACTGAAGAATTGAATTTTGAACTTTCCAGTTTTTATATTAGTAACTTGTAGTTATGTGTAAAATTTCAATAGTTACGATAAACTATAATAATGCAAATGGGTTTAAAAAAACTGCCAAGAGTGTAATTAACCAGTCTTTTATTGACAAAGAGTTTATTGTTATTGACGGGAAATCTACAGATAGAAGTATAGAGTTTATTAAATTGTTTAAAAGTAAAATTGATTATTGGGAAAGCGAGGTAGATAATGGAATTTACCATGCCATGAATAAAGGTATTAATCGAGCCTCTGGAGAATATTTGCTCTTTTTGAATAGTGGAGACTGGCTAGTTGAAGATGTTTTGTGTGGTATTGACTGGGAAAACTTATCAGAGGATATTATATATTTTAATATGCATCGATATTATGCACCCAATAATATCCAAACTCAAATCTATCCGGAAAAACTTACGCTTAAGCAGTTTATTAATAGTAATATAGGACATCAGGCTACATTTATAAAAAGGAGCCTCTTCAATACCTTAGGTTTATATAATGTCCAGTACAAGTTTCATGGAGATTTTGATTTCTGGTTAAATGCTCTTATTTGTAACAATTGCACCTATAAATATTACCCAGCCAATCTAAGTTATTATGATATGAATGGTCTTACATCAAGATATAATCATGAAAGTAAACAAGAAAGAAACGAAATATTACTAAAATATGTTCCTGTACGAATTTTAGAGGATTATAAATATTGGTTAGAAAAAGATAAAAAATATGAAATCCTAAGTTGGTATTATCAAAGTAAACTTTATCCTATACTTGTTTTATATTACAAGATAATAAAAAAAATAAGCAGACTATTTTATAATCGAAAATAATGTTTGAGACACCAATTCTTTTTATAATATTTAATCGTCCTAAAACTACGCAAATAGTATTTAATGCTATACGAGATATAAGACCGAGGCAACTTTTTGTAGCGGCTGATGGTCCTCGAACAGATAATAAAGAAGAGATTGAGAATATCAAAGAGACCCGTTCAATTATTCAACAGATTGATTGGGAGTGCACTCTGAAAACTTTTTTTAGAAATGAAAATAGAGGTTGTGGATATGGTCCTGCAGAAGCTATAACATGGTTTTTCGATAATGTTGATGAAGGAATTATTTTGGAGGATGATTGTTTACCTCATCCTGATTTTTTTCACTTTTGTTCAAAAATATTGAAACTCTATAAAGATGATGAAAGAATTGGTGTTGTAAGTGGAACAAATCCATTGGTGAAATGGAAAGCGAATAGAACAACCCACATATTTTCTCATTTTGGAAGTACATGGGGATGGGCAAGCTGGAAAAGGGCCTGGGATAAATTTGAACATAATATTTCTGATTGGCACGGAATAGAAACCAAAAAAAGAATTAAAGGTTTTATCAATAATGACAGTTTTTTTGTTAGTTTCTCAAAGAAGTTTAATGAATATTCTCCTAAAGAAAGAATGGATGATGTCTGGGATGTTCAATGGCTTTTTAGTAGAATGAAAAATAATCTATATTGTATAGTCAGCTCTGTAAATTTAATTTCGAATATTGGTTTTGGAGCTAATGCAAATCATACCTTAAATTCAAATGACAAGTTGGCTTCATTGGCTGTTTTTAAAAACGGCTTGATAATTAGGCGAAATAAATTTAAAGTAGATAGAAAATATGAGATGCTTGTTCATGAGCTATTTATAAGAACAGATCAAAGAAGTTTTATAAAAAAAGTAAAGTTAAAGTTTTTAAAACTTTTACATGGCGTTAATTAGCAATGGATAGTCTACCTAAGTTTATATTTATCGGAGGTGCACCAAGATCTGGAACGACTCTTTTGCAAAAGATTTTAGGGAATCATTCTGAGATTCAAGCAGGTCCTGAATTCGATCATGTTCCTGAGATATGTCAGCTATATTCAAAAATGCAGAATGGTATTACTAATCAAAGACAGAGCTTCTATTATAATCAATCATTTTTGGATAATTCATTTCGTAGCTTTCTATCTAATTTCCTAATTTCAAAAAATCTACCTAAAAATAAAGAATATATTTCAGAGAAAACTCCAGGAAATGTTTTTGCTTTTAGTTCTATAGAGAAAATATTACCTGATGCAAAGTATATTTTTGTAATACGTGATCCAAGAGCTATATACAGCTCTTATAAAAGGGTATTTGCTAGAGCTAAGTCTTTAAAAATTAATGAAATTAGGGGAAAGAATATTTTGAAAGATATTGAAGAAATACATGCTCATATCAAATCAGGGTTTGAGTTCTTCAGGAAGGATAGCAGCCAAATTTTACTAGTAATATATGAAGCACTAATAAAAGATCCTAAAGAAAGTTTGTTGAGAATTATCAAATTTTTAAATATCAACTTTGAAGAATCAATGCTCGATTTAAAAACTAAGAGTGATGTAGATATAGTCAGAAACAATGATACCGCTAAAGTATATATGACAGATTTGTACAATCAAAACAAGATATCTTCTGAATCATTATACAAGTGGAAAGATGAATTGACAAAATCTGAAATGGCATATATTAATTATTATTTCATGAGAAACGAGATCTTAGAATTACCGTATGAATTGCTTAAGCCATCATTATTTGATCATATTAGGATTAATAGGTTACTCATTAAGAATTATGGGTTACTTAGGTTCTTTTACAAAAAAATGAAGAGGTAATGCAAATTGTTAATTTGCCTAAAATCAATGACTCACGAGGTAATTTGACTTTTTTTGAAGAGTTAAATCAAATACCATATAATTATCATTCTATTCAATTTATTTATGACAAAGAACCATTAACAGAATTGAAACTTGAAATGCCAACAAATGAAGCTCTGGTTATTGCTCTTTCTGGAAGTCTTGAGATTGTAGTGAGCGATAAGCAAAAATATGTTCTAAATCAACCTAATTCTGGATTAATAGTAGAAACCATTGATAATCCAGTCATTAAAAATTTTTCGAATAACAGTTTCTGTCTTATAATTTATCTGCAGGATAAGTCCTAAATTTTAAAAAGCGCACTATGAACGTTAAATCAGATGTTTTTAACTGTAATATATTAAAACTTCAGGTTGAAGATTCTGATCACCATAAAAGTATTAATATTATTTGCGACCGAAATTTACCATTTAATGTTAAGCGTGTTTATTATTTGTATAATGTACCTGGTGGCGCACGTGGAAGTCATGCGCATAAAGAGTTGAAACAATTGATAGTATCAGCATGTGGTAGTTTTGATGTTATTCTTAATGATGGAGAAAATCAGAAAACAGTACATTTAAATCATCCCGATAGAGGTTTATTAATTGAACCAGGTATATGGCGTGAAATTGTTAACTTTTCGTATGGTGCAGTTTGTTTAGTATTGGCATCGCTTGAATATGATGAGAATGATTATATTAGGGATTATAATGATTTCCTAAATTATCGAAAAAATGATACATAAACTATCAGATTGTCAATCAAAAAATATCGGAGTTAATTCTCATATTTGGCAGTATTGTGTTGTTCTTCCGGAAGCTAAAATTGGGGATGATTGCAATATATGCATGAATTGTTTTATTGAAAATAAGGTACAGATTGGAAACAGAGTTACAGTCAAGAATGGTGTGTATCTGTGGGATGGAATTACTATAGAAGACGATGTGCAAATTGGACCCAATGTAACATTTACGAATGATAAATATCCCAGGGCAAAGCAAAAGTTTCAATTACAACAAACACTTATAAGAAAGGGAGCCTCAATTGGAGCAGGAACTATAATTCTGGGTGGAATAACAGTCGGTGAATATGCACTGATTGGAGCAGGTAGTTTGGTTACAAAAGATATTCCACCTTTTACTTTATGGTATGGTTCGCCAGCTGTAAAGAAAGGATATGTAACGAGGAAGGGTATTAAAGTTTCATTGAACCTGACTGATAGTCAGGGGGAAACATATGACCTAATCAATTCTGAACCTGTAATTAATGATTAAGTTTCTTGATTTAAAATCAATAAATGCACAGTATGCTGAGGAACTTAAAGCTATCTCAGCTCAGATTATTGATTCAGGATGGTATCTCAATGGAGAACATTTAGATAAATTTGAAAATAGCTTTTCTCAATACATAGGTGTTAAGCATACAGTGGGGGTTGGAAATGGGTTAGATGCGTTGAAACTTATTTTTAAAGCATATATTGAGCTTGGAATTATGAAACCTGGCGATGAGGTGATTCTTCCGGCTAATACATTTATTGCATCAGCTTTGGCTTTATCAGATAATAATTTAATTCCTGTTTTTGTTGAACCAGATATTAATACCTATAATATTGATCTTTCGGTAATAGAAGCTGCAATAACGAAAAGGACTAAAGCTATAATGATTGTACATCTTTATGGTCGTGTTTGTTGGTCGGAAGAATTAATAAGGATTGCATCAAAGTACAACCTGAAACTAATTGAGGACAATGCCCAGGCAATAGGGAGTATTTGGAACAATCGTAAAAGTGGTAGTTTAGGCAATGTTGCTGGCAATAGCTTTTATCCTGGAAAAAATCTAGGAGCATTAGGTGATGCTGGAGCTGTTACTACCGACAACAATGAATTAGCTGATACTGTAAGAACATTGGCAAATTATGGTTCAAAGTCAAAGTATCTTAATATTTATAAGGGAGTGAACTCAAGAATGGATGAAATGCAAGCAGGCTTTCTTAATGTGAAACTAAAATATATTGAGAAGGAGAATCATTTAAGAAGTGCAGTCGCTACCTATTTTCTGAATAATATTAAGAATAAACACATAGTTTTACCATACAGGAATATTTCACAGTATTTGAAAAAAACAGAAGAACATGTTTGGCATCTTTTTGTGATACGTACTCCTAAAAGAAAAGAGTTAATGGAATATCTTCGAAACAAAGATATTCAAACCTTGATACATTATCCTGTTCCAATTACTGAGCAGGTTGCTTACAAGGAATTTTCAGGGGAAGAATTTAAACAAACAAATCTGCTTTCCAAAGAGATATTGTCGCTTCCAATATATCCTACGATTTCAAAAAGATCGATGGAATATATTGTTGAATCGATAAATAATTTTGAATTAGATTAATTACGTTTAATGGGGAATAAATTATATCCGAAAGTTTCCATAGTCATACCTTCATATAACCATTCAAAATACATTCAGGAAACGATTGAATCCATTTACAATCAATCATATAAGTGTTTTGAACTAATAGTTATTGACGACGGTTCAAGTGATGAAAGTCCTTATTTGTTAAAAGCCTTAGAAAAAAGATTTGGTTTTAGTTTGTACATTCAAGAAAACAAAGGATTAGCAAATACTTTAAACAGAGGGTTTAAAGACCTGGCAAAAGGAGAATTTCTAACTTTCTGTGCTTCGGATGACATGTGGCTTCCTAATAAATTGGAAGATCAGGTAAGGTATCTTGAAGAAAACCCTGAAATAAAAATGGTTTATGGAAAGCTTAAGGCAGTAGATGAAAAAGGCAGATTACTAGAAAAAAGAACAAATGATTTAAATGCAGGTTTAAAAGGCGGTTCCATTTTTAAAGAAATAATTACTCAAAAGTTTCATCCACCTGTAAATTATATGTTTAGAGCTGATGTCTTTAAAGAAGTAGAGTATTATGATCCCTCTATATATGCAGAGGACTTTGATATGAATTGTAGGATTGCTGAAAAGTTTTCGATTGGTTATGTCGCTAAATTTCTAATTTTATATAGGGATGCCAAAAACACAGGGGATAAAACTAATAAAATTTATGAATCTCATTATTGTACGATTCAAAAGTTTAGAAATAGCCCATTTTACAAGAATGCAATGAAAAGTTGGCATTATCGGTATTTTGTTTACCATGCACATCTGAAAAATTATAAGAGAAAAGCTTTTTTTAGCATGATTAATTCTTTAAGGTTTCTTACTTGTAAATCTTATCTTAAAGCAATAAGGGTTTTAGTTATTAAATGGGTTTAATGTGTTTTCTCTATTATTTGTCTAATATTTATCATAATCATGAAATTTTAAGACTAAATTGATACTTTCCATTATCACCATTAATCTGAATAATGCTTCTGGTCTGAGAAAAACAATTAACAGTGTAATTACTCAAACTTCAAAGGATTTTGAATATATTATAATTGATGGCGGCTCAACAGATGGAAGCGTTGATATTATTAAACAGTTTGATTGCAATATCAGCTATTGGGTTAGCGAGCCAGATACGGGTATCTACAATGCCATGAACAAAGGAATAAACATTGCAAAAGGAAAATATTGTCAGTTTTTAAATTCCGGTGATTGGTTGGTGAACAATAATGTGGTTGAAAAAATGCTGGAAACTATTCCCAATTGTAGTATTGTGTATGGGAATAAGCTGAAAAAAATAAATGGGAAAACTGTTGTAGATAAAGGATTTGCTGGAAAAGATATAAGTTTACTGGATTTGTTTGATGGAACATTGTATCATTCTGTTGCTTTGATAAAAAGGTCTCTTTTTGAAAAATACGGCCTTTATGATGAAAGTTTAAAGATTGTATCAGATTGGAAGTTTTATCTTGTAGCAGTTGGCTTTAATATGGAGAAAGTAGTTTATAAAGATATTAATGTATCCTGGTTTGATATGAATGGCATCAGTAGTACGAACCATAAATTGATACAAGAAGAAAGGACCAAGGTTTTAAATGAACTTCTTCCTTTAGGAGTAGTTGCAGAATTTGATAGGTTGAGTAAAGACCTGAAAATGTTAGAAAGACTAAAGAAAATGCCTTTAATTTTGTTTATTATAAGGTTCCTGCACTATAGCTTTATGGCAGTAAAAAGAATTCTAGAATGAATATTTTAAAAAAAGTAGTACATCAGATTTATCATCGATTTGGAATATTAGTTATTACTAAAAAAAGTTTAAAAAATAACGATTTAATCAGGATAAAGACAGATTATAATCTTTCGGACTCAAATATAACCTATATTAAAGCAAGAGGAAATAGTGGACTTGCTAAGAAACTGAGTGACGAAAAAAAAACACGTTGGCTTGAAATCGGTTGTGGCGGAACTTTTGAAGAAAACTTTACATACATTGATTTATTTCCAGAAACATTATTTGAAAATAATCATAAGTATTTTCGAATTGATATTACGAATATTTCTGATTCTGATAGGGAGAAGCTTGGTAAATTTGATCTGATAAGAATGCAACATGTTTTTGAACATTTTACCCCTGAAGATGGACAAAAAGTCTTATTAACCTGCTCAAAGCTGTTAAATAAAGATGGGTATTTGTTGATATCAGTTCCTGATTTAAAAAAGTATATTGATTTATATTTGTCAGGAAAGATAAAAAACAACTTTGATTGGGCACTAAAGAGAATAAAAGAAGATAGCCCGAATAGTTATTATTTTTCTATTTTTAGTCATAGCTTAAACTTTGAAGAACATAAATGGTGCTATGATGCAGAGGGATTGATATATCAGCTAGAACAAACCAATCAGTATAAAAATATCCAGGAATTAACGCTAAACGATGAACTGGCTAATATCCCTTTTACACATAATCGCCCAAATGAAGATGTATGTGTTATAGCGCAGGCAAAATGATTCATTAATAATTTAGGTATAACTTCAGAAGAGTTGCATTTTTAATGTAAGAACACGGCAACTCTATATTGCATTCTATTAACTTTATTGTGTCTGCTTTGTATTTATTAAAATTATACTATCTTAAATTTTTGAAAAAATTAAATCTCTTATCTTGGTTTAATTTTTATTTTAGAAAGAAGATAAATAAACAAAAGATATTTATTCCATTCGTAAATGGGTTAGGTCTAACAAATTATATATTAAAAGAAGATTGGCTTGACTCATTGATAGCTGAATTTGTAAGTGCAGATTCAAATGAAGGGTTTGTTGATGTTGGGGCTAATATTGGTCAAACACTTCTAAAACTTAGGCTTAAATCCAGAGCCTCATATTTAGGATTTGAGCCAAATGCAACTTGCAATTCATACATCCAAAGATTTATAGAAAAAAATAAATTTATTGATTGTAAAATACAAAATTGTGCTCTGGCAAAAGAAACAGGTTCATTGTTTTTAAATAAAAGGACAATTGATGATCCGGGTGCCTCTATCATTGACACATTGAGACCAAATTTCTATAGTGACACAGAGGTTATATTTTCAATAGACTACGATTCATTCTTTTTAGATAATAAAATCTCATTTGTGAAAATTGATGTGGAAGGAGCTGAATTGGAAGTTGTTGAAGGAATGAAACAATCCATAAAAAAATATCGGCCAGTTATTGTTTGCGAAATATTGGATAGTTATAGTGATACAGTTCTTGAATTCACACAAAAAAGAGCCACTCAGTTAGTTGAACTATTGAAATCCCTCAATTATTCCATAATTCAGTTGATAACTGATAGCAAAACGAATAAATTGAAATCATTTAAGATAATAGAAGAAGTAACTATTAAACAATGGACTCCTGAAAGCTATGAATTAAATGACTATCTATTTTACCTTAGGGATACAGAAGAGTTTGTAATTGAAAAATTGAATCTCATTACAGCAAATAAGAGCTAGTTTAAATGTTTTCTGTTATTATCCCACTATATAATAAAGAAAAATATATTGCAAGAGCTGTTCAATCGGTTTTGGCACAAACTTATTCCATTTTTGAATTAATTATTGTTAATGATGGTTCAACTGACAAAAGTCTTGAAGTTATTCAATCGTTTAATGATGATCGAATTAGAATTATTGACCAAGCCAATCAGGGGGTTTCTATTGCCCGAAATAATGGTGCAAAATTCTCAAAATATAATTATGTAGCCTTTTTAGATGCAGATGATTGGTGGAAGGATGGTTTTCTTGATGAAATGGGAAAAGTCATTTCTGAATTTCCGGCAGCTGCAATTTACGGATGTAATTACTTTTATGTAAAGCATGGTAGATGTTATGTTGAAGATAAAGGATTTTGTCCCGATTTCAAAGCAGGTTATATTGATTATTTTAAAGTTTATTCAAAAAGTAGAGTAGTACCTTTTAACTGTTCTTTTGTAATTGTGCAAAAACAAATCTTTACCGAAGTTGGGGGCTTTAATCCTGTGCTCAGGTTTGGAGAAGACTTTGACCTATGGGTACGAATGACATTACAAAGCAAAGTTGCCTATTTAAATATGCCACTGGCCTATTCAAATCAGGATGTTGAGAATTCAAGTCGTGCATTGGGTTTAAAGATTACTTGGAAAAAGGAAGAGCATGTTATATATAATCTTGATTATTTAATGGAGAAAGAAAAGGAAGTTCCTGAGTTACATTCGTTGCTTAATTATCTTAGGGTATTATCCTTAATTACCTTTCATCTTATGGGAATGTATAAAGAAGAAACAAATGCGATTTTAAAGAAAATTGATTTCCATGACTATTCATTCTATTATAGGTTCATATATAAATACCCAAAATGGTTGGTGAAAATTTATTTTAGATTAAGAGTTTTGGGATCTGCAATAAAAAGAAATTTAACCAGAAGTTTTTGAATGCGATAGGTGCAAAATGCGAAAGAAAGTTTTATTGATATATGGAACCAGGCCAGAAGCCATAAAAATGGCACCGATAGTAAAGGAATTTACTAAACATGAAGATTTATTTGAGTTGAAAATATGTGTGACAGGTCAGCACAGAGAAATGCTGGATCAGGTAAATGAGTTTTTTGAAATAAAACCTGATATTGACTTAAATATAATGCGAAAAGAGCAGGACTTATATGATATTTTCTCTCAAGTATTATTGGGGCTAAGAGAGGTATTTAATCTGGAAAAACCTGATTTGGTATTGGTTCATGGAGATACCTCAACTTCTGCTGCTGCAGCATTATCCGCATTTTATCAGCAAATTCCAGTTGCTCATGTTGAGGCTGGTCTAAGAACCTATAACATTTATAGTCCATGGCCTGAAGAGATAAACCGGCAAATTACAAGCAAAATTGCTACTTTTCATTTTGCCCCAACAGGGCACGCAAGAAACAACCTGGTTAAAGAAAATATCAATCCTGAAAGTATTTTAATCACAGGTAATACCGTAATTGATGCCTTGCGCTTCACAAAAAATAAAATAGAAAGAGATTTAAGGGTGAGTGAGGAATTAGAACAGAGTATTGAAAAAAAGGGGTATCGTTTTTCAAGATCATTAAAAGAAAAACAAATGGTACTTATAACAGGGCACAGACGGGAAAATATGGGAGATGGTTTTGAGAATATTTGCCTTGCTATTAAAGAACTGGCCTTAAAGTACAGTGATGTTGATTTTGTATATCCTGTGCATTTAAATCCGAATGTACGCAAGCAAGTTTATGCTGTTTTGTCAGACGATGTTTTATCAAATATCTATCTAATTGAACCTACCGACTATTTGCAATTTGTCTTTTTAATAATGAACTCTTATCTAATATTAACTGATAGTGGAGGAATTCAGGAAGAAGCTCCGGAATTTGGAAAACCTGTATTGGTTATGAGGGATACAACTGAAAGACCAGAAGCGATTGAGGCAGGAACTTCAATACTTGTAGGAGCTAATAAAGAAAAAATAGTGTTTTATGCTACAAAATTGTTGGATGATAGAGAGTTCTATAGTAAAATATCCAACAAAACGAATCCTTTTGGTGATGGGAAAGCTTCTGAAAGAATTGTTCAGCATTTAATGAGTTTTAATCCTTCAAAAGTTAAGTAATTAGTATAATTTGAGTTAAACCATGATACCTAAAATTATTCACTATTGTTGGTTTGGAAGAGGTAAAATGCCTTCATTGGCGGTAAAGTGCATGGATTCCTGGAAAAGACATTTACCTGATTACCAGTTTAAGCTATGGAATGAAGACAATTTTGATGTAAATAAAATACTTTATGTAAAGGAAGCCTATGAGTCAAGAAAATTTGCTTTTGTAACTGATTATGTAAGACTCCATGCTTTGTATAATGAAGGTGGAATTTACATGGATACAGATGTTGAAGTTTTAAAAAATTTTGATGATTTGTTGAACCTGCCTGCATTTTCAGGATTTGAAAGTGAAACGGATGTTCCTACTGGTATTATGGCTAGTGAAAAAGGCGGATATTGGGTAAATGAGCAATTGCAATATTACAAGGACAGACCTTTTATCGTTAATGGTGGAAGCATGGATATGACAACCAATGTTCAGATAATCAGTAACATTATGTTGAAAAATGGATTCGAGTTGAATAACACTTTCCAGGTGTATAAAGATTGTATGCATATTTTCCCTACGGAGTTTTTTTGTCCTAAAAACAGGACAGGAGTAATTACTTTAACAGAAAATACATATTGTATTCATCATTTTGCTTCTTCTTGGGAATCTCCTCGGATTCGTGCTAAAAAATATGTTTTTGAAAAGATTATTGGATCAACACTCAGAACGTATTTGGTTAATTTGAAAAAGATAACCCTACGAAAACTTCGTAGATTAAACAAATAAAAGTTGTTAAGAATTAATTTCTTCCCAAATTACTTCGCTAAAAAAGCTGTTATTACTTTTTTTTTGCTATTAGCCGCAATAACAATTCTACTAAAAGATCTTATTGCTTTGCAATGGTTGTTTTTTTCAGTGCTTTCGGTTTTTTTGTTTTTTTATTATACAAGCTATTTAACAAAAAAGTGGGCAAAGTATTCTGAAGTTATTTTTAAAAAGAAACTTTTCAAAATAGCACTTGTTATTCGGATTGTAACAGTTACTATTCTTTATTTCTATTTTCAATATGTAAATGGAGATTCGTTTGAATTTCATGCAGGTGATGCTTTAGGTTACCATAACGAGGCTATTTGGGCTGTTGAGCTTTTTAAAGCTGGGGAAATTGATGTGTATTTTGATTATTTGAAGAACCGATTTTCAGATTCTGGTTATTCATTATATCTTTCTTTTGTGTATTTGTTGTTTTTTAAATCTCTATTTCTTGTAAGAATCCTTAAAGCCCTGATTGGAGCATATACTTGTGTTTTAATTTATAAAGTAGCTGTACGAAATTTTGGCAAAGAAGCGGGTAGGATTTCCGGAATAATTACGATGTTGCTCCCTAACTTAATCTATTATTGTGCTATCCATGTAAAAGAAACAGAAATGACTTTTTTGATTGTTGCTTTTGTTGAAAGAGCTGATTTCCTGATTAGAAGTAAAAAAAACAAATTTAAAGATATCCTTAGTGTATCTTTATTGAATGTCTTACTATTTGCTTTTAGAACATTATTAGGAGTATCTGCGTTTATTTCTTTGTATGGAGCTTTACTATTTACTTCGAAAAAAGTTGGAAAAAGGAGTCGGAGAGTATTAACAGGTTTCTGGATAGTTGCGATTGTATTTATTTTCTTATCTGAGAAAATTACAAATGAAATAGCGGAATACTGGGAACAACGAAACAGCAACCTTTCAGCTCAAATGCATCATTTCTCTACCAGAAAAGGTGCCAATGAATTAGCAGAATACGGATCTGCTGCTCTTTTTGCCCCTATTATTTTATTTGCCCCTTTCCCAACCTTAACAAATATTGAAGGTCAGGAGAATCAAATGATGTTGGCCGGGGCATATTATACTCGGAATATTTACGCCTTCTTTGTTTTAGTGGGATTATTTCTTATGTATAAACGAAAAGAGATTAGAAAGCACATACTGCTAATATCATTTGTATTTGTTTACCTTGGGGTTTTAGCAAATACTGGTTTTGCTCTTTCAGAGCGCTTTCACTTACCAGCCGTTCCATTTTTATTGATTTTTGCAGCATATGGAATCACTCAAATGAACAAAAAGAATAAAAAGTATTTCGTTCCCTATCTTATTTTTATTTCGTTAGTAATAATTGGGTGGAATTGGTTTAAACTGGCAGGTAGAGGAATGATTTAAAATGAATGTACTCATCGTTTGTAGTGGTAATCATTCTGACTTTTCGTTTGAAAAACACCAGGCATTTATTTATGATCAGGTAAATGCGATAAAAGGGATCAACAAAGAAATACACTTTGAAACATTTTTTGTAAAAGGAAAGGGATTAAAAGGTTATTTGAAAAATCTTAAATTGATAAAAGAACGGATTACCAATACTTCTTTTGATTTAATCCATGCTCATAATTCTGTTGTTGGGTTATTCTGTGTTATTCAAAGAAGATTACCTGTGGTTGTGACTTTTCATGGTTCGGATATAAACCTTCCTAAATTAAATTTGATTTCTAGTCTGACTAGCATATTTGCAAATCAATTGATTTTTGTTTCGGAACATCTGAAAAAGAAAATTCATGTTAAAAGAAAAACAAAAAGTTTTGTAATACCTTGTGGTGTTGATTTAGATATTTTTAATTCAACGGAATTCAGACCTCATTTAAATAATAAAATCCTGTTCACTTCGTCGTTCAGCGTTTATGTCAAAAATGCAGATTTAGCAAAAAAGTCAATTTCAATGGTTGATGAAAATATGAAGCTAATAGAATTAAAAAATAAGTCAAGAAATGAAGTTAATAAATTATTAAACAATGTTGATTTATTACTATTAACTTCATTTAGTGAAGGTTCCCCCCAAATTATCAAAGAAGCCATGGCCTGCAATTGTCCCATAGTAAGTACCGATGTTGGCGATGTAAAAGATGTCATCGGAACTACCGAAGGCTGTTATATTTGTTCGTTTGAACCTGAAGATGTGGCTGAAAAAATAAAATTAGCCCTCGAATTTGCTAAAACAAAAGGTCGGACTAAAGGCCGACAAAGAATAATTGAGCTAGAGCTGGATAATAAAACCATCGCAAAAAAGATTGTGGAGGTATATAAAAAGGTTCTGAGTAAAACCTGAAAATTTAGTTAAATTGGGCATTTCGACTTCACTCAGTGCCCACCCTTAGAGGTCGTTGAGCGAAGCCGAAACGCCGGTTCCTATAATTCTCTATGCATAAAATAACCATCATCAACTACCAAATGGGCAACATTGGCTCCATTGCTAAAAAAATAAAACGCATTGG
This sequence comes from Bacteroidales bacterium, assembly GCA_050296515.1. Classification (GTDB taxonomy): domain Bacteria; phylum Bacteroidota; class Bacteroidia; order Bacteroidales; family NBLH01; genus NBLH01. The sequence goes on from JBNKRJ010000073.1 coordinate 88,067, forward strand.
ATATGAGCCTGTTATTGCAACCAGAAAAGAAGATATTGCTATAGCATCTAAATTGATTCTTCCCGGGGTGGGGCATTTTGCAAAAGGAGTAGAGAACTTAAAAAACATGGGGTTGTGGGATGAGCTAAACAAGAGTGTTTTGGTAAATAAAGTTCCTATCCTTGGTATTTGTCTGGGAATGCAATTGATGGCAAAACATTCTGAAGAAGGAAATAGTACCGGATTGGGGTGGTTTGATGCTGAGGTGAAGCATTTTAATATAAATGAAAAAGTAAAATATAAGATTCCGCATACTGGCTGGAATACACTATTGTTAAAAAAAAGTAATGAGTTGTTAGTAGGGATAAAAGAAAACGATGAGTTTTATTTTGTGCACAGTTATTATGTAAGCTGTAGAGATAATCGAGATATCCTGGCAACAACAGATTATGAAACAAATTTTGTTTCAGCTATGCAAAAGGAGCATATTTTTGGTGTTCAGTTTCATCCGGAAAAAAGTCATGATGTTGGAGAACAGATGTTGAGGAATTTTTTAGAGCTGTGATATTTCAGCTCCGCTCAGTGTCCAACTTAGTCAAAACAAACCAATTTTAATTTATAATTCATCAAGTGTATCGTCCTAGAGTTATACCAGTGCTATTACTTCAAAACCAAGGCCTGGTAAAGTCTGTCAAATTCAAAAAGCATCGCTACATTGGAGATCCAATAAATGCAGTAAAAATATTTAACGATTTGAAAGCAGATGAATTGGTGTTTCTTGATATTGGGGCAACAAGAGAAAAACGATTGATCTCATTAGATTTTGTAAAGGAGGTAGGAGAGGAAGCCAATATGCCATTTTCAGTTGGTGGAGGAATACGAAAGCTTGAGGATATCCGTAAAATTCTGGAAATTGGAGCTGAAAAGGTTATTTTGAACTCAATTGCCGGGGAAAACCCTGAATTTGTAAAAAAAGCTGCTGATGGATTCGGAAGCTCAACAATAGCTGTATGCATTGATGTTAAAAAGAATCTGTTTGGAAAAAAACAAGTGTTAATTTGTTCTGGCAAAAAAACTAAAATAACGGCCCCTGTTGAGTATGCTTTACTTATGCAGAAAATGGGAGCAGGCGAAATTGTAATACAATCCGTTGATTTAGATGGGACTATGCAAGGTTACGATATAGACTTAGTGAAAGAAATAGCAGAAGCAGTAACCATTCCGGTTGTTGCACTGGGAGGTGCAGGAAAGCTAACGCACATAAGCGATTTGAATAAGCATACTACCATAAATGGTTTCGCGGCAGGCAGTATGTTTGTCTATCATGGCCCAAGAAATGCAGTGTTGATTAATTATCCGGATAAAGAGAAAATAAAAGCAATTTTTGAAGACGTTTTTTGAGAGGTTAAAAGCTGGTACTTCTGTTATGCTCAATGTTTGGCTGACGGATGCTGCGTAGAGTCGAAACCGATCCCTGAGCGGAGTTGAAGGGACGGTCGTTGATATTTCGACTTCGCTCAATAACCAACTTAACCAAAACTGGTCGTTGAGCGTAGCCGAAACGCCAATGTTATCACCAACTATTAAAAAAATAATTCGTGAGCAAAATGTGTAGTATAGGAATCTGGGATACAACTATTCCCGGAATAGACTTTGATGATAAAGGTGTTTCCAATTTTTGTAAACTTCAACAAAAAATGATTGCTGATTATCCAAGAGGAGATCAAGGAGCCACCGATTGGCAGGGCATTGTAACCAAAATGAAAGAAAAAGGGAAGGGGAAGTACTATGACTGCATAGTAGGTGTTAGCGGAGGTGTGGATAGCTCTTACTTATTGTACTTATTAAAAAATGAAGGCTTACGACCATTGGCTGTAAATCTTGATAACGGGTTTAATTCGCAAATAGCAGTACAAAACATTTTTAAAGTTACTAAAGCCCTTGATATTGATCTGGAAACATATGTGGTAGATTATCAGGAGGTAAAGGCTTTATTGCGGGCATATATGAAAGCATCTTTGCCCTGGGTAGATACTCCAACAGATTTAGCTATTAAGGCAGTAATGTACAAATATGCATTAAAAGAAAGTGTCCGGTTTATTGTCAGGGGAAACGATTTTCGCTCTGAAGGGAAACAGCCCAAAGAGTGGACTTATTCGGACTCGAAACAACTAAAATATATCTACCGGAAATTTGAAGGAAAGCCTCGTTTGAAAACCTTTCCCCATTGGTCTTTTTTTAAAATGATTTATGCAGGTGTAGTTAAAAAGATTAAGGATATACGTCCGTATTATTATCTTGAATATTCAAAAAAGGATGCAAAAGAGTTTTTGCAGGAGAAATTTAATTGGCAGGACTATGGCGGGCATCATCATGAAAATTTATTTACAAAGTTTGTGATGGCTTATTGGTTGCCCGAAAAGTTTGGAATTGACAAACGAAAGATCAATTTATCAGCACAAGTAGTTAGTGGTCATATAAGCCGTGAAACTGCGCTTGAGATTATTTCAGAACCATTTGCTGATGAAAAAGAACTGCAAGAACTAAAAACTTATACAATCAAAAAACTGGATTTAACCGAGAGTGAGTTTAATGAGATTTGGAACAGCCCAAATAAAAAAACATTTGACTATCCATCTAACTATAACCTGATATTCAAATACATTCATTATCTAAAACCAGTTATTTCCCGACTTTATTCGTATACTCCTATGGCCGTAACAGCCTCAGAATACATCAAAGAAAAACCAAACTCTGACACTTGATCTCAATCTCAACCATATTAATTTGTGAATAAAATCCTCCTCTATTTTGGCCATCCTGCTCAGTACCTTATGTTTAGGCGCACCATTAAGCTGCTTAAAGGGGAGGGGTGGAAAGTGAAAATTTTAATCAAGACAAAAGATGTGCTTGAAAGCCTTGTAAAGGAAAGTGGGTTTGAATACGAAAATATTCTTCCCGGCGGACGTAGTCATAGCAAGTTAGCTATGTTGTTTGCGGTTGTTAAACGAGATATTAAGCTATGGAAGATAGTTCGGAAATTTAAGCCAGATTTAATGATGGGGACCGATCCTTCAATAGCCCACGTGAGCTGGTTTACAGGCAGGTACGGTGTCACAATTGTTGAAGACGATGAAGATGTCATTAAGCCTTTGGTTAGAATGACCTATCCTTTTACTAAAGCTATTTTGTGCCCAAAAGTATGTAGAGTAGGGGACAAGTATGAGCATAAAAAGCTGGGGTATTCTGGTTATATGAAGTTGGGCTATCTTCATCCTAATGTTTTTCAGTTGAGCGATGAGGTAATTAAAAAGTACAGTTTTGACAAAAAGTTTGTGCTTATAAGGTTATCAAGTTTGGGTGCCTACCACGACTATGGGATTGGAGGCCTGAATAAACCATTACTGCGTGAGATTATCCAAAAATGTCAGCAAAAAGGCTATCAGGTAAAACTTTCGGCTGAGTTTGATTTAGACTCTGGGTTAAAAAAACTTCAGCTTCAAATTAGCAAGTTAGACATGCACCATGTACTGGCGGCGGCTTCACTGCTTATTTCCGATAGCCAAAGTATGAGTGTGGAAGCCGCTATGCTTGGAACACCTTCGATAAGATACAGTGGGTTTGCTGGTAGAATATCAGTTTTGGAAGAGTTGGAACATAAGTACCAATTAACTTTTGGAGTGAAAATTGGCAATACCGAATACCTGTTTCAATTAATAGAAAAATTTTCAACCATGTCGGATTTGAAACAAACGTTTGCAAAACGCCGTGAACATATGATGGCTGAAAAAATTGATGTGAGTGCCTTTTTGGTCTGGCTTATTGGAAACTTCCCACAAAGCATTAACCAAATTAAAACCCAGCCCGACTTTGATGAACGGTTTATTTCGATTAGAAAATAATTTAGTGGCTTGTTTTATCTAAAAAGTTTAATTTTTACTCCAACAAAGGCTCCAGGTCCCATAAAATCACTTGATTTAAATACATAATCAAGTTTATTTATTTTTAGTAGAACAGAATAATATCCGCCAGCATTTATATGCACAAAATCATTTATGGGGTATGATATTCCAACCATTGGCTGACCGTAGTAAAAATAATCACTTTCAGAGGCTCTTGTGCCATTTTCATCATCAAGCCAAACCAATCCTCCTCCCAATCTTAGTGCATATAAGACTTTCATTTTTGTAGGCACATAGTGTCCGCCTTTTGTTCTTCGTAATCCTAATTTCATGTAATATTGCAATTCTACGCCAACATGCTGAAAATTAGCATCAAATTTAACTCCCGGAAGCGCATCATATTCAGTAGGAAGAGGTGGTATCTTTTTTGAGCCATAAACACCAACATGATATGTATCGTTAAACGAAATGGAAAAGTTAAAGCTTGCAATTGGAGAAAAATTACCGGCCACTTTCATTACTTCAGCTTGGGGAAGGAAAACAAAATTTACTCTTGCGTTTTTTTGTCTCCATATTGGTTGTGCGGTAATTGTTAAAGCTGAAAAAAGAATTATTAGATTTAGAAGAATTTTTTTCATAACTGGTTATTTAGCAGACCTTTATTGATCTTATTATCCTTTACTACAAAAATACGACCTTCTTTTCAAAAGTCAATTAGATAAATTCAGTTGTTTTAATTATTTACTGAAATTTCCTTTAATGATAATATTGAATAGGGCCTTTAAAAGATATTTAAAATCAGTTCTAAAAGGCTTCTTTTCATATTCAAGAAGGTATTTTTTTTCTGATTCTATAATCTCATCGATATTTTTTGGTAAATCAGCATAAAAAGGTGGAATTAATCCTGGTTTATGCTTTTTTCTTAGCTCTTTTAATTCTTCAGTATATAAGTTGTAATATTGTTCGCTAATTGGCCTTACGCCAAAAAGTTTTAAATCACCTTTTATAAGATTATATACCATAGGTATTTCATCAATCCATATTTTTCTCATAAAGGTGCCAAGATGTGAAACTCTAAAATCATCCCTGATTTTCCCACCTTTGTCAAGGTTGTTCAATTGATAAATGTAAGCTTGTAGATATTCTGAGTATGGATGCATGGTTCTAAACTTGTAGACATCTATTTTTTTACCGTTTTTACCTAGTCGCTTTAGTTTTATTATAGGGTAATAGCTTGGGCATTTATCTGTACACGGGGCTTTTGTTTTTTGTGCAACAAAATAGTTCAATCGACCAATTTCTTTTTCAGATATAAGTTCAAATCCACTGTAGTATAGCCGTCCAAATAATTCAACTTTAGACATTGCAATACTTTTTCCTTTTCTGAAAAGCTGGTGTATTTTTCTAAGAATTAGAAGTTTAGGGAAGATACGGTGATATGTAAAATATGAAGTGTAAGAAATATAATTCAATGGGAATTTAAACCTTAAAAAAATATCTTTTCTCACAAGCTCACCAGTTTCACAGCAAGCAATAAACAAACCTTTGTTGATAATACGCTTGTTAACTTCCCCAATATAGTTGTCAAAATCTTTAAGGGTGTTTAAGCTGTTTAAATTGATTATCTTATTAAATAGTTGATTAATTGGTGTTTTTGATAATGCACCATTGTTATTGGGGATGTTAAATAGGTTGGGCTCATTAAAATTTGCAAATTTTGTAATGTACCTATAGGCATTATCTCCTATTTTTTTTGAAATGCGTTTTGCACTTTCCCTACTGCCTGATGCCAGATAAAGGCTAACAGGTAAAGTTGTTTTTGCAAATTTTTCCATACAATGGTTTATAAGTTTGGTTTAATTTAGGGTTTTTTGTTGTTCCAATATTCTAAAAGAAGACCTCATTTAATGCCACTATAGTTGCACATTGACTATTATCTATTTCATATTCAATATTAAAAATCAGTTAAAAGATTAAATATTGCTTTTACCTTAAATTACTAAAATCTTTTAAGAAATAAAAATCGTTAATTAGGATTCGACTTTAGAGAAAATTTATCCAGCCTAAATTTTAGAATAAACTATTAGAGAAAATAAACTTAGTCTCGTATGCACCTAACAGAAAGTCCGCCTGCTTTGCTGTAATAGTCTTGAACAACACCACTATAGCCCCTGTCTAGATAACACCTCCAGGCTTCATATTCTCCAACACTTGTAGATGTCCAGAAATTTGCATCATGTCCTAAGTCAAAGTATGTTCCTGTACTATCTCTAAATCCTGAAAAAAATGCGTCAAACCCGGAAGTTCCGTCAGCCTTTAAGTCCATTCCAGCTCTTTTTGAACCTCCCAGGTATTCAATCATTTCTGTCCACTCTTTATCGGATGGTAAATGCCACCCGGATGGACAGACATTTAACGCTTCTTTCCATGGGTATAATCGTCCGTGCCTTTTGCCATATTTTTTCTTGCCATCATACCATGTAGATTCACTTGTTTCATAATTTAGATTACTAGCTAACCAAACTTGATCCCCAATTTCAATGATGTCGTAAGTTTGTCCATCCCTGTCATCTGTAAGAGCTTCTTTTTGAGCAAGTATGTTGATTGATAGGCAAAGACTTAAGGGAATTGAAAGTATTTTAATTATTAATTTCACTTGTTTAAACTTTAGTTAAGTAATTAATATTTATTCACTTTTCTTAAACTATTTATATGGAGTTCATGAGCTTGCTTCGCAAGGTTAAACATATTCTTTTGTAGAGCGATTATTTGCTTTGCTCATGAGATCACTTTGTTAAGTTAAATTTCTGTATAATTCCCTCTATGAGGGTTTTACTTGTTTAAACTTTAATTAAGTAATTGATATTTAATCACTTTTCTTAAACTATTTATACGGAGTTCATGAGCTTGCTTCGCAAGGTTAAACAGATTCTTTTGTAAAGCGATTATTTGCTTCGCTCATGAGATCACTTCGTTAAGTTAAATTCTTTATAAACCCCGAAGGGTCCGGCGTAAGCTAATCCCTCTATAGGGTTTCATCCGTTTTATTTTATTTGAACAGATTTCTATTAATTGAATATTCCAATATTTTGATATTTCAGCACAAAAAATATTCCTTTTACTGTTTGAAAGTTCATTTACATTTTCATTTGTTCTGTTACAGCTATTTGCTTTCCTTTTTCAAAGACAACAATAAATGCATCCGGAGCAGTATTTATTAATTTGTCCCTGTATTCAGCTGCATCATGGTACGTTCCAAAATTTCCGACCATGTATTTTATCCAAATACTTGTTCTGTATTCATCAATTGACTTTGCCCCCGGAGCTTTGTGCATTAATATCCAATCTGAAAGAGTTGTTTTCGATGCTGCAATTTGTACTTTAAATACAAGTTCTTCATTATCCGTTGATGAATAATTATTATTAGTGTTGCTTTTGTTTAATCCTGTTTTTGTGTTGTTTGTTTCGGTTGTTACGTTGTTGTCTATCTCATAATTCCTCTTGGGATTATTATTTGAGCTGGTCCTTTTATTATTATCAGCAATATTTTTTTCGCTAACTTCAAGTGTTCTTATTCTTTCGTTTGCATTGACCATATACTTCCCTCTGGGATTATTGTTTAGGTATTCGTGATAAGAGGCTACAGTATTTTCGCTTACAGCTTTTTCCCATGCAGCTAAATCTTGTTCGTTAATACGTTGATCAACTTTTTCATGGTTGATTTTTAATGCGGCTATTTGATTCTGTATCCCATCAATTTTTAGTTCATGAGATTTTTTGAGTTCACTCTGTAACATCTCATAATTTGTGTTGGCCATTGCTATCTTTGAAACGTCCTGGAATTTTGACAGAATATCTTCTGCTGCTTTAAATTGTTCGGCAGCTTCATTGTTTAAGCCATTTGCCTTCGTTTTGTCTTGGATTGTTTCATATTTAGAATTTTGAATTACGGATGAGTAAACCTCTGAAAGTAATGAATAGGCTTCCTGATAATTTCTTTCTGCAATAATTCTTTGCTCTTTAGCTTCCCATGTCTTCAATTCCCATTTAGGACTATTACGCTTTTTCCGGTATTTGTAATCTATCGCATCCGCATTGTTCTCATTTCCTGATGCTTTTTGAAGAAACATAATTGCCTTGTCAAAAGCGGACTTTTGTTCTTCGCTTAACTCTTTTTCAATTTTTGAATAGATTATTTCCTGCGAATAAACTTTTACAATTGGAAAGAGTACTATTAAAATTGTTAAAATTAACGTTCTCATAATACCTGGTGTATTGATCCTTATATAAATATACAAAAAAAAACTTAAGAATATATTTGCTTTAAAATTTTAATACAGATAGTTTGATTTGTGTAAATTCAGTTCCTTTAACAAAATTATACAATAGTTGAGGCGATATGAATAGGTTAAAACTTTATTTGTTGAGGTAAATCCCCCATTTTTGAGTGATTTTTACCCCATGTAAGTTATTTGAATCGGTCTAATAGTGCTTTATGAATTAGAATTCCAAATAAATGCACCTTCTTCAGAGACATTGTAGTAAGGAACCCCTTTTCGGTGGCAATCTTTCTTTAGTATTGTCTGTTTCCATTCTGGAACAGAGGAATCTATGATTATCTTTTCAAAATTGAAGAGTGATAAAAGGTTTTCTATATTCAATGTGGCATTTTTGCTAAAAATTAAGTAGTTTGTGCTCAGTTTTTTAGCTGTGGAAAAGTAATCTGTTTTTCCGTTTAAATATGTGGCTGTAATTGTATCAACACAGATAAACGTGATTGGAAGGCTCAGGGAGTTGCTTTCGTCAATATTTTTAAGGGTAAAGCCGTTTACAAAATTATTTGTTCTGATATCTGATGTTAAAAATTCAATAGATTTTTTGTTTTCTGATAGTAATGAGTCTGCATAAAATACCATTTTTCTGTTTGAGATAGTTGCAAATGAGGATTTTTTACCGGAGTTAAAAACAATAAACTGTTCTTTGTTTGAATCTTCAAAAAAACGATAGGTTCTGGAACCAAAACTTCCTATTAATAGAATGAATACAACATACCCAAACTTATTTTGTTTAGTAATTAGAAAGATAATCAACAGCATAAAACCGAAATAAATAAGCAATAGTTCCGTTCTGTTTAATGAAATATTTTCAATGCTTGAAATAGGGAGTGACTTAATTGATTGTGTCGATAAATTTAATATTTGTAAAACAAATGATAGCAGCAAGGCAATAATTTTTGCTAAAGGTGCATAATAACTTACAAACAATAGAAGAACCGCACCATGTAGAATCAGGGCTGCAGCTGGAATTACAATAATATTGGTTAATAAGGCATAAATTGGAAACTGGTGGAAATAAAAGATGCTGATGGGTGTAGTTCCAATCTGTGCAGCTATTGAAACAGTAGTTAATTGCCAGAAGTAGTCTAAACATTTATTCTTAATATCAATAGCTCTGTAGATTTTTTGTTGGAAAAATAGAATTGATAAAACTGCAAGAAACGATAGTTGAAAGCCTACATTATAAAGCGCATTGGGATTAAACAGCAAAATGATGAATGCAGCAGCTGCCAGAGAGTTGTAAGAACTGGGCTTTTTTTTCGAGTTTTTGCCAAGTATAAAAAATGAAAACATTAATGCAGAGCGAGTTACTGAGGGGGCTAAACCTGTTATTAATGCAAAAAGCCATAAAAAGAATATGACGAGTATTGATTGTAGCACAAGTAGTTTTTTCTTTTTTCCTAAAAATGAGAAGAGCATGTTTAGCATGGCCATCAGAATTCCTACGTGCAAGCCCGAAACGGCCAATACATGCATAGCCCCTGAATCGGAATAAGCTTCGACAATTTCATCGCTCAAATAATCCTTAACACCAAGCGTAAGAGCTGCCAAAATCGCGAATTCGTCTCCTTTGATTCCTGCTGATTGATAAACAGATAAAATTGAACTTCTTAGATCATACGCGAAAGCGAAAATAGGATTTCCTTTATCTGGTGCGATTTTCTGCCATTCAGAGCCTTTTAGATAACATTGGAGATATATCTGCTTTCTATTCAGGTATTGTTTATAATCAAATTCACTGGGATTTCCTGAGTTTTTAATTTCATGCAAATTCCCTTTTAATATTAGCATGTCCCCATATTTTAGAGTTTTTGCAAAGCTGTCTTTTTCCAGGTAAACTAAAATATACGATTTGTTAAAGCTCCAAATATTATTTTCTTGATATTCAGTAGTTTTTACGTAAAGCTTTATCGTTTTTTCCGTCTCTTTTGGTGGCTCATTTAAAATGGCTATAATTTTTTCAGCTCCTTTGAGTTCAATATTCTGCTGGTTATAAAAGGTTGTAAGATAGACTGCTATAAAAAACAACGACAATGAGATTAGGGTTCCAAAAATCCATCTTTTGTGATATGATAAGTCGTGGTTAATAAAAGGGCGATAGACAAAAGATAGGCCGGTAAAAAGTGCTGCAAAGCTAATCGCTGCTACAAGGTTAACTTGAATAGTAGAACTGAGTAATATTCCTGTAATAAATGGAAGAATAAATCTAAGGAATGGTATTTTCCAAAACTCGTTAATAAGCATATGCCGGTTTAAACTAGTCTTGCAAAAATATTATAATTTAAACAAACTATATGCTTAGTCGGAATTTTTTTTGATATTTACAGTTGTTTACTAAGAAATGGAAGTAGTCGAAGCCTAAGCTCTCTTTTTTTCTCCTAACCTAAATCGGTATTTAGCTTCAAATTTTCCTTTTGAAATGGACAGCAGTTTACTTTTTAGCAATTGTTTTCTTATTGGCGAAACCCTGTCGGTAAATAATATTCCATCAAGATGATCGTACTCATGCTGAATAACTCTGGCAGCAAAGCCTTCGTACTCCTCTTGATAAAATTCAAAATTTTCGTCGTAATATTCAATTTTAATTTTATTCGATCTTTTAACTTCTTCATTTATACCCGGAATGCTTAGGCAACCTTCCACCATTAATTCAGTATCTTCAGAAAGTTCTGTTATTTCTGCATTGATGAAAACTTTTTTGAAATCGGCAAGTACCGGGTCTTCTTCTGCCACAGGGCTTGCATCAATAACAAGAACCCTTATTGATTTTCCAACCTGAGGCGCTGCAAGTCCAACACCATCAGATGCATACATGGTCTCCCACATATCATCAATTAGTTGTTTCAGATTTGGGTAATCTTTATCAATTTCTTTTGCTTTTTGTCTTAATACGCTTGAACCTATTATCGTAATCGGGTAAATCATTTTACTAACTATTTTTTTGTTCTCGACATATATGACTGAAGAATAATAGATGCGCTTACCTTGTCAACCATGGCTTTATCTCTTCGTTGCATCTTTTTTAAACCTCCGTCAATCATGGCCTGCATCGCTAATTTTGATGTATAGTGTTCATCCTCCAGATCAACAGGTATGTTCGGGAACTTTTTCTTTAATTGTTTAACAAAATTTTCAATTAGTGGAGCCGAATGTGATGGCTTTGAATTATCAAACTGTGTTGGGAAACCAACAACAAACTGCTCAACTTGTTCAGTTTTTATGTATTCGGTAATAAACTTAAAAATTTCAGGTGTGTCGACAGTTGTTAGACCGGAAGCAATTATTTGCAATGGATCGGTGACCGCAACACCTGTTCGTTTCTTACCATAATCAAATGCCAGAATTCTTCCCACTTAATTGTTTAGAATCGTTATAAATTGCAAAGATATATGAAAGTTTTGATTTTTGTAAATCGCAATAGTTAATGTTTTATAAACTGTGATAAAATTGGCAGGAAATAGAAAAGCTTGTTAATTTTGAAACAACTTATTTTAATCCTTTACCAATGAAGAAATTATTGACAATACTTTTAATATTTATTCTTTTAATGCTTGTTTCTTTTTTCTTTTCTCCTAAATATTTGCAAAATGCATTGATTTATCGAACCCCGGATATTGATGATTACCAGATATTTAATAATCGAGAAGTAGAGTCTGGTAATTACATCCCGTGGGACTCGGCTGCGGATTATAATAAAAAAAAATTAGATAGAGAGATTATTCAACAAATGGACAGTCTTTTACCTGTAGCCTTCCTGATTGTTCAGAACGGGAAATTGAAATTTGAGAAATATTGGGACAATTACAGTGATTCATCTTTGTCGAATTCATTTTCAATGGCAAAGTCTGTTATTAGCTTGCTTATTGGTATTGCTATAGACGATGGGTTAATTAAAAGTGTCGACCAGCCGGTTGCTGATTTTGTAAAGGAATTTAATACCGAAGAAAACAAAAATTTGAGGATAAGGGATCTTTTAACAATGAGTTCTGGATTAAACTGGGATGAACATTATTCAAGCCCATTTTCGCTAACTACCCAGGCTTATTATGGTGAAGATTTAAGAGGGTTAGTTAAAAAGTTAAAAGTAATTGAGCCCTTTGGTAAAAAATGGAATTACTTGAGTGGGAACACCCAATTGCTCGCTTTGATTCTTGAAAAGGCTTGCGAAATGACCGTTTCTGAGTATGCTTCAAGAAAATTGTGGAAGCCAATTGGGGCAAAGAATCCTGCTTTATGGAGCATCGATAATCCGGATGGAACTGAAAAAGCCTATTGTTGCTTTAATTCAAATGCCAGAGATTTTGCCAGAATAGGACAGTTGATTTTGAATGAAGGGATGTTTAACGATATACAGGTAGTTTCAAAAGCCTATTTAGATTCAGCAACCAGGGCTGCAAGTTATTTGAAAGATGATCATGGAAATCCTGTTGATTTTTACGGCTATCAGTTTTGGATTGTAAATTATGGAGGGTATAGAATTCCTTTTGCAAGAGGAATTTTAGGTCAGTATATTTTTGCAATACCAGGTAAAAATGCGGTGGTAGTGAGATTGGGGCACAAACGCAGTGATTCAAGAACAATAAAACCTGAAATGCCCGATGATGTTTATTTGTATCTTAAGGCTGCCATGGAAATCCTGGATTAGCTAATCATCAGTTTTTGCTTTCTTTTTTTTGCCAAGGTCAAAGCGCTTTCCAACGTATAAGCGGACATAACCAGTGCTGGCAGCAATTTCTATGGCTTCATACTCAAAAGATTCAACTGAAACTATTGAGGCAAGTCCCCAATAGAGCCTTTTACCTTCGTAACCTAATGAAAATCTGGCAGTAAAATTACCAGTGCCATCCTGAATGGTTTCTTCGCCCTCGTTAATTTTGGAAATTCTCAGGTTACGCACTCCAATCCCAGGAACCAATGAAAGGTTTATAAAAGCTCGTTTAAACAATTTAAGGGTGTAAGCATAGCCAAACGATATTCCAAAAGATGAGGTAACGAAACCATTGATATTAAAAAGTTGATTTAAACTATCCGGAAGCTCATTTGGAATAAAACCAGAGGGTGCTGAAATTGCACTTAACTTATAAAATCCTCCAAGTATAAAACCACCTGCACTTTTCTTTTGAACCTCGTTTCTAATAAAAGCGGCCTTGTATGAAAATTTTTTATTGTTGAAAAAATAGAAAGCTTCAACTCCTAATGAAAATGACTGTAAGTCTTCTAAATATGGGTAATTTGAGGTTGGTTGAGACAGAAAGTCTTTTTGATTTTCAAGATGAAAGCCCTTGTAGTTCTGAAAGTAAGCACTTATTCCATAAAACCGTGAAAATAAATTAAGTTGTAAATCAAAGCGAGAAGTTTCACCATAAACATTGTTGTCTTTATTCATGAAAGGAAGACTAAACGCCATGCCAATCCCAATCCATTTGTAATTGAATCCTAAACCTATGTTGGTTTGGCCATTTGGCTCAAATTTCAGACTATTCTCAAGTTCAGTACTTTTTAATTCGAAATTTCGAAACTTTCTAATCGTAAACAAATAAATAGCAAGTTCATCATAATGACTTTCAACTCGGCTTGTATCAAATTTAACTTTTCTATTTTCAATATTGACAGTTGCCTCACTTGATTGAGCTAAAGCTATAATACTGAGCAGAAGCAGACAAGTTGTAGTCATTATTTTTCTCATATCTTAAAGATAATGAAATTGGTATTTATTTCCATTCGACTTCCCACTTTTTTTTCTCTTTGTTGTACTTGTACTCGTTCACGTTTTTGTTATACTTTTTTAAGTGGCTACGAGAATCATTTATAAAGGTTGTCATGAGTTTAATGTGTTCAGTACCAAGAGTTTTGTCGTGTTCAAAAAGATCAACTGGAAGCACATAATAAGTTTTCAATTTTTCGGTCTTCTCTTTACGATACACCCAAACCAGGAAATACCCTTGTTCTTCAATTTTAATTTCTCCATCGTCAGCTTTCTTAAACTTAAATCGAATAAGTGCTCCCCCATTTGAGTATCTCCGGCTACCATAATTAGCAACATAGTTTCCTAAAGAATAAGCTACAAGCGCGTCTTTTTCCTTCCCTTTTGAATCTTTAAACCGAAACTTTTCCATTTCCTGTACAACATGAGGATGAGCACCTATTACCGCATTGGCACCATATTCAAAACACATTTTTGCAATTTGTTGCTGGTCGGTGTTTGAATTGCGTTTGTACTCCTGCCCCCAATGAAAGAAGACAATAATGGCATCGTAGTTTTGTTCTTTTGCTTCAATTAGATCTTCCTTTATTGTTAGTGTATCTAGTTCATTAATAAGCATTTTTGAGCTGTAAGTATCACCATTTATACCATAAGTGTAATTAAAAACCGCTACTTTCCATCCCTTTTCTTCAATAACCATTGGGTGCCTTTTTGCTTTATCTTCCTGATTCCTGAAGGTGCCAGTGTGAACGAAACCAAGACTATCTAAAACATCCATTGTTCGTCTAAAACCGTCTAAGCCTCTGTCATTTATATGGTTGTTCGCAGTTGCAAGGTATTTAATTCCGGCATTTTTAATATCAACTGCCAGTTGGTCTGGTGAACTAAACTGAGGATAACCTTTATAAGGTGGCCCTGCCAGGGTTACTTCTAAATTTCCAACTGCTGCATCAACATCTTTTATTAAAGGCGCTACATGCTCAAATTCAGTCGAGAAATCGTACTTTTTTGTTTTTGGATTATAAGCTGATTCAATTTGCAGATCGTGGTCCATGATATCACCCATAAACAGGAAACTGATTTCATCATTACTCTTTTTCGGAATTGAATCGTTTTCAATTTCTTCTGCAATCTTTATTTTGGCAGTTACCTTTGTTGTGTCCTTAGATTCCTGCGATTGACAGTTGTAAATAAATAATTGAGATAAAATCAGTACGCAAATTGTAAAAAGTCTCATATCAATGTAGTTTTGAAAAGTTTATTTACCAAAATGTTTGTTCAATAATTGTTTAGCTGCAAAAAACGGGCTGGTTTTTCCTTCCTGAACTAATTTTTCAAATTCTTTAATATCATCTTTTAATACTTCACTCTGATAAAACCCGCTTTTAAGGCTATCAATAATTGTTTCGTGCATACGGTATTTTGCTTGCCTGCTACGATTAACATTCCAATAATTATTCCCTTTTGCATGTTTTATGTATTCGTTGATAGTTTCCCAAACATCGTCAATCCCCATGTTTTTTGTTGCTGAGGTTAATAATACTTTGGGATACCATTTAGACTCGGTCGGAGGGAACAGGTGTAAAGCATTTTGGTATTCTCTTTTTGCTAATTCTGCTTTTTTTATATTGTCACCATCAGCTTTATTAATGATAATAGTATCAGCCATTTCCATAATACCTCTTTTAATACCTTGAAGTTCATCCCCGGCGCCGGAAAGCATTAAAAGCAAAAAGAAATCAACCATAGAATGTACAGTGGTTTCAGATTGCCCAACGCCTACAGTCTCGATAAAAATAATATCAAAACCAGCAGCTTCACAGAGAATCACTGTTTCCCTGGTCTTTCTTGCAACTCCACCCAGTGTTGAACCAGAAGGAGATGGCCTGATAAAAGCTTTTGGGTTGGCACTTAACAGTTCCATTCTTGTTTTATCACCCAAAATACTACCGCCTGATTGTTGACTACTTGGATCGATGGCTAAAACCGCCAAGTTATGTCCCTGTTTTGTCAGGTACATTCCCATTGCTTCAATAAAAGTACTTTTTCCTACTCCTGGTACCCCAGTAATCCCTACCCTAATTGACTTTCCTGCGAAAGGAAGGCATTTTTCAACTAGTTGTTCTGCTGATTCCCTGTGTTTAGGATGCACACTTTCAACAAGAGTAATGGCTGAACTTAAAGCTGTTTTGTCACTAGCTAATATTCTTTCAACTAATTGGTTAACATTGATTTCCTTTTTTCTTTTTTGCAAAAACCTTTTAGCTGCATTTGCATCAACCGATTCAGGAGCATCAATGCCTTTCATTACGTTTAATGCACTTTTATCTTTGTCTTTTTTTTTTGTCATCTACTGTACTTTGAAATGCGAAAATACGATCAACCATCCATGTTAACAAATTTTAGCCTAGAACATAATTTAAAAATTAAATAAGATGTTACCTTGTGTTTTAGTTATGTGGATGTCTTTATCCGACAATTAAATATAGAAGTAGAAAACGGATAAAAAAACAAAAATATTGAGGAATTACTTTAAATTTTGGATAAAATCGTAAGTAAGAAAAGAAAAAACGCGAACAATTGTGTCCGCGCTTTGGTCTAACTAATTTGCATTAAGCTAGTGTCAAGTCAAGTGTGATATTACTGGTAATTAGCCAGGTGACAACACCTGGCCGGTGCACTTGTCAGGTGTTGTCACCTGACAAATTAGCCTTGACATGACACTAGTTGCTTAGGTTAATAAAATCAATGGCGTTTAAAGCGGCTATGGTTCCATCAGCAACAGCTGTGGTTATCTGACGATATTTTTTTTCAATTCCGTCACCAGCTGCGAAAACACCTTTATGATTAGTTTGATAGGTATTGTCAATAATAATTTCTCCCCATTGATTCAAATTTACACAGTCTTGCAGAAATTCAGTCTGGGGAACGTAGCCAATAAAAATAAACACTCCATCGATATCCATTTCAGAAATTTCTCCTGAGGGCAAATGTTTTATTTTTACTTTTCTTAAGCTCTCATCACCAATGAATTCAATTATTTGCGACTCCATGATAAAATCTACTTTAGGATTCTTCCTTGCCTCTTCAATAGCATGCGGATAGGCCTGGAAATGATCAAACTGGTGAACTATAGTTACTTTACTAGCATATTGTGTCAACGATACTGCTTCTTCAAGAGCTGAGTTTCCTCCACCAACAACAATTATTTTTTTGTCCTGGAAAAAATCTCCATCACAAGTAGCACAGTAAGAAATTCCTCTGCCAGTGAATTCTTTTTCCCCAGGAGCATTTAAAGGCCTTGATTTACCACCAGGGCTTAGAATTACTGCTTTTGAGGTGAAGACTTGATTGTTTACTGCAACTTCTTTTATTTTGCCATTAAGTTTTATTGAAGTTATTGAGGTGTTAGAAAGAATCCTGCAACCAAAATTCTCAGCTTGTTTTCGCATTGTATTTGAGAGCTCATATCCTGATGTTTTTTCAATGCCTGGGTAATTTGCGATTTCGTATGTCAAAACCATTTGACCACCCGGAATTCCTTTGTCAATAATCAATGTGCTGATTTTTGCTCTTGAAACATAAATCCCGGCTGTTAGACCTGCAGGACCACCACCGATTATTATTAAATCATAATTGTTTGTTTGCATAGTTAAATAAAAAATGCCACCCTGGCAGAAGCATCGGGTGACATAGAATTACAATTAGGAAATCATTTAATTATGAAATTTTTCATCTAGTATAGCAGTAATGTTGTCTTTTGACTGAATGCTTGATGTTGCTTTTACGACTTTACCGTTCTTAAAGTAAACTGTAAATGGGAGCCCCATAAATCCTTTACATTCAGGGAGATTTCTTATGACGTGTGAGTGAGAACTGTCAAACAATAAATCCCTGAATGCTACGTGTTGATACTCATTTCTTAAATCGTCCATTGCTCCATAAACCGGAAGACACATGGGACCCATGCGACCGCAGCAAATCATTACGTTTTCGTTATTTTCTAATACCTCTTTGAATTCATTTTCAGAGGCAATGTGTTCTAAATTTGTCTGTAGTGTCATTTTAAATAAATAATATAGTTAAATATTTAAATATGTCAATACAAATATATCCTTATTTATTCTTCTATCCAAATTAATTTTAGGAAAAGAGGACGGTAAGTAAAAAAAAGACGCTGACAAATTCTGTCAGCGTCTTATATCTAGTTAAATATCAATCTATTATTTTTCGACTGTTCCTTTAAGTCTTAGTATGATTTTATATTTGTCAACACCTGATTGAGTCTTTCCAGGAATGTTGGTTATCAGTGTAATGCTTTTATTCTGTTTGCCCATTTTTCCATGGCTATTAAAAGTAGCTTTAATGCTTGATGTCTCACCTGGCTTTATGATTTTTTTAGCTTCAACAGCAGTACATCCACAACTTGATTGCGAACTACGGATAATCAAATCTCGTTTACCATTATTTTTGAATTTAAACTCCCTGGTAATTTTATCTCCTTGTTTAATTGTTCCAAAGTCGAATTCTCTGTTGTCAAAATCCATAGTTGGGGAATTCTTAAGTTCTTCTTCACTAAGTTTTGAAAAATCTTCAACTATTGTAGCACTTACTGAAAGAGGATAACCCGGAGCAGGAGTACCATTAAGAACAAGTGGTATTCTATCAGCACTGTAATCCCATGAATCTTTTTTAGAAGCATCATAAGTAATGGTAATGATACCAGTCTTTTTTGGACCAACTGTTTGTGGTTCAACAACTACCTTTAAGTAAGGCTTTACTCGCTTTTCATCAAAACTAACAGTAACAGGTTGATCTGATTCGTTAATAAATTCAACACTTTGAGTTTTAGTTTCTGTATTAAAAAGCCTTGCAAAAGCAACATGTCTTGATTTTAACCTGATATCACCAACTTTATGGCGATAAATGTCTGAAACCTCTTGCTTTTTAGGAATTACATCACCTTTAACTTCCAATACAATCGGTTGAGTAGTTAAGTTATTATATACCTTAACCTGTTTGTCAAATGCTCCAGGTCTTTGATGAGGATCAAATTCAGCACTAACATAACCTTCTTTCCCAGGAACAATTGGTTCTTTTGACCATTCAGGTGTAGTACATCCACAGGTCGATTGAACGTCCTTTATAATAATCGGCTTTTTACCATTGTTCTTAAACTTAAATGTATAAGAAACTTTTCCGCCTTCTTCTTTTATTCTGCCAAAATCGTGAACGGTTTTTTCAAAATCAATACCAACACTATTTTGTGCTAATAATGTATATGTTCCAGTAATAAAAATTGCAACCAGAATAGTAAAAATCTTTTTCATGGTATTTATTTATTTAAATTTTAAATGTTTTACAAAGTTAAGTCAAAATCTAAAAAAGCATAAAATTATAAGTTTTTTTAACTTAGACACTCTAAGTAAGCAAAGTTTTTATTGATTGATTATCTTTGTCACCCTTATAAGACTCTATAAAAGTCACTTTTGTTGTTTTATAAGTTGTTTAAAATTCCAAATTTAATGTTTTTTCACAATCAATTTCTCTTCTTTATTTATAATAATTGATTGTGTGCTATTTTTTTATAAAATTGAATATGAACGTGATAAAACTTACTCAATACAGCCATGGAGCAGGATGCGGATGTAAAATTTCGCCTTCTATTTTAACAGATATTTTGCATACTGAATTACCTGTTATACCTGATCAACAATTAATTGTTGGTAATGGCAGCCGCGATGATGCAGCAGTTTATGATTTAGGTGATGGGACTGCCATTATTAGCACAACAGATTTTTTTATGCCAATTGTGGATGATCCATTTACTTTTGGTCGAATTGCTGCAACAAATGCAATAAGCGATGTATATGCCATGGGAGGACAGCCATTACTAGCCATTGCTATTTTAGGCTGGCCAATTGATAAATTGCCCGCTAAGATTGCATCAGAAGTAATGGAAGGTGGACGAAAAGCTTGCAATGATGCAGGAATTGTTTTGGCTGGTGGGCACAGTATTGATAGCCCTGAACCAATTTTTGGACTCGCCGTAACAGGGCGTGTGGATATTAATCATTTAAAGAGAAATGATACAGCGGAAAAAGAGTGTCTTCTTTATTTAACAAAACCTGTTGGAATTGGAATTTTGACCACAGCACAGAAAAAAGGACTTTTAAGAGAAGAACATGTAAACATAGCTCCTGAACTAATGTGTCAATTGAACAGTGTTGGAGGTAAACTTGCGGAAATAGAAGGGGTAAAGGCAATGACGGATGTAACTGGCTTTGGGTTGATTGGGCACTTAAGTGAAATGTGCGAAGGAAGTAACTTGTCAGCAATCATTGAGTTTGATAAAATTCCAAAGATAGATGTATTGGAACAGTACATTGAACAAAAATGCATGCCAGGTGGTACGGGTCGAAATTGGACCAGCTATGGACAACTGGTTAAGCTGACTGATGAAAGCCAAAAATCAATTTTATGCGATCCTCAGACTAGCGGTGGACTTTTAATTGCTGTTGAAAAAACTTCGGTTGAAATGGTTGAAAGTTTACTAAGAGATAATGAGGTTGGTGTGCACTGTTTTGGAAAACTTGTTGAAAGGCAAGAGAAATTAATAACGGTAGTATAATTTCATCCTCTGCTTAACTTGCAGAGGATGAAACAAAACACTATTTCACTTCTTCCGGGAATTTGTAGAATATTTTACTCACTATTTTCCAATCATTTTCAAATTTGTAAAGTGAAAGATAGTCAACGTATTTTTTCTCTTTTCCAACAAAGAATTCGAATTTGGCAATTGCAGCTGTGTCGGTTATGTTAATTAGTAAGAAGTTGATAATTAACTGTTTATCGTTAGTTTTTGGATATTCGCCCTTTGCTTTTCTTTGATTTATAGTTTCTTTCCATGAGTAAATAGGGAGAGACCATATTTTCTGTCCCTGATCAATTCCTAATAACTGGAATGCAGGATGAAAACCATTGTCGATTTTATTAAAATCGCCTTCATTTTGGAGTCCTTCCACATAAGCAGTTTGAATAACTTTTTTAATGGCTTCTTTTTCTTTTTGTATTTCAGCATCGGTTTGTGCAAAAATAAGGCTTGTCGAAAATATAGTGAGAATAACTACGAGAGTTGTCTTTTTTCTGGTTTTGGGTTTAAGTTTTATATTGAATTTAGTTTTCCAAGATATGAAACTATAATGAGGTTGCAAGAAAAGTTCCTAATGAATCTAGTCCGATAGTTTTTTTAGTGCACTAGTCAGGTGTTGTCACCTGGCTAATTTACCCGAAATATCATACTTGAATTAGCACTAGGAAGAGGTATCAAGTACAGGCTGGGTGTTTTGTTCGCTGCATAGCACAACAAGCAGGTTGCTAACCATTTGAGCTTTTTTATCATCATCAAAATCCACAATCTTTTTATCGCTTATCATTTCGAGTGCTGATTCAACCATCCCAACAGCGCCTTCAACAATTTTAGCTCGTGCAGCAACTACTGCACTGGCCTGTTGCCGTTGCAACATTGCTGCTGCAATTTCCTGAGAATAAGCTAAATGACTGATTCTTGTCTCTAGTATTTCAACTCCTGTTTGATTTAATCGCTGTTGCACATCATTTTGCAATTGTAGCGATACTTCATCAGTGTTTTTTATTAAAGAAATTTCATATTCGTCATAGGCATCGTAAGGATATCGCATGACTAAACCTCTGAGAGCTGCTTCGCTTTGAGTATAGACAAAATCAAGATAATTCTCAACTTCATAAACTGCCTGGGCTGTGTCAACTACCTTCCATACGATAATTGCTGCAACATCAATCGGGTTCCCTTGGTTGTCATTTACTTTTATTTTTTGAGTTTCAAAATTCCTTATTCTTAATGAAATTCTTCTTTTAGCGTAGAATGGGAATGTCCACTGAAATCCCGTTTTCTTGATAGTTCCAACGTAATCGCCTAAAAACTGGATGATTACTGCCTGGTTAGGTTGAATCGTAAAGAACCCTGTTACGATAAGCAGGAACAATGCACCATAAATTATAAATAGAAACATCATGGTTTGCAAGTAGTTGTATGATGAGTTGTTTACCCATCCGCTTGATTTTAATGCCAAAATTGCAAGTATGACAATCAGGATTACTCCAGTCCAACCAGAGGACGAAGGAGCCTTTTTTTCAGAGTAGCTTTTTTCTTGCATATACATTGATTTTGATTTAGCTCAAAGATAGCTTTTTCATAAAAAAGAACAAGCATTAAAGACGTTATTTCGATAGCTGTTCTTTAATTTTATTCATTTCATATTTTAAGTTGGCCACAGTTGTAAGTAAATCTTCTTTAGGTATTTTAGGTTCCGGTATTTCATTGCTGATGAAATTGGTAAATTTCCAAACCTCCCGTATTTCATTAACCATCAGGTCGTAAGGTTCATAAATGGGGTTGAGTGAGTAAAGTTTTAGCGATTTTTCCTTTTCAATCCGGTTTTCAATGATTTTAAAAACCACACCTTCGTTTAGGGTAAGAATAATGCATGCATCTCCATTCTTAAGCTGGTTCCAATCCTGAATGTATTCGCCTGTTACCCATGCTCCTTCGGGAATAGGCAGCATGGAATCGCCCTTGATCTGAAAAGTGCGGTATTTCTTTTCTTTTGATAAAAATGGCAACTGGAAAACAGGTAAATCTTTGATGTATTCAGGGTCTGCAAAACCCCTTGTATAACCAGCCTTGGCTTTTTCCGGAACCAGTTCAATGTTTTCTTCGTTTTGGCTGTCGACAGTTGTAGCTAATACTCGAATTTGACCGCCGGTAACAAAAACATCATAACCTCGCTCGATTTCGCTTAACTGACTTTCGGAAAGCTTGTTCATATCAATTTTTATCAGTGTATCAATTGAAACATTAAAATAATCAGAAAAAGCAATCAGGCTTTCAATGCTTGGTGCAGCTACTTTATTCTCATAACCGCTCAGGGTGGAGCGTTTCATTTTTAGAAACTGGGCCACTTCGTCTTGTGTGCGGCCTTTTCGTTTTCGTAAAAGTTTTATATTGGTGTTGAAATACATTGGTTATACTGTTATTTGTTCTATTGTCCTCTTGTTCTATTGTTGGGAGTTAATACTATTGTCTGGGTTAAATTTAATATTGTAGCTTGTCATTAGTGAATTTTATTAGCCAGTTTATTTCTTTTGGAAGCTTTTCTAATTCTTCAAAAATACGATTATATTGTTCTTCAGTCAATAATCCTCTGACTTTTGATTTTTCATTCCAATCATAACTTTCTTTTAATGAACCAAAACTATATCTGTAAAACTTTATTTTATCCTTTTTTCCATATCTGCCAAATCCTTCAGCGATATTCGCAGATACACTGTCAGCTGCTCTGACAAATTGTTTTCCAACCGTTTCTTTTGCAAAATAATCCCAATGAGTTATAATATCCCAAATATAATTTGATAATGAAAATGCAATTTTGTATGCAGAGATATTATCTAAGTCCAGGTATTTCTTGCTCATAAGCTAATTTTTATAAGTTACAATTATTAAACGAGTGTGCTGTATTTTCTGTATTGTCAGTTCAGTAATCCATCATCCATCAATATAGCAATTCATCAATTCATCAATATAACAATTCATCAATCCATCAATATAGCAATCCATCAATTCATCAATATAGCAATCCATCAATATAGCAATTCATCAATATAAATTTTCCTCCTTCTTAAGTATTTGTTGTTCAAAAATATAGTGTCAATTATTTTTTACATGTCGAAAAGTTTTGGTTCAAAAATTTCTCCATTCGAAACAAAATGATTAAATTGTAATCGTAGAAATGATTAATATTTAATCAAAAGTACGGTTTTTTATTGAAAATCAAAACTAAAGGGCTAATTTTTTCAAAAAATGATAATTGATAGCAGCAACAGGAGCATCCTTCATCTCGACTTAGACACTTTTTTTGTGTCGGTTGAGCGCTTGCAAAATCGCAAATTGATAGGGAAGCCTGTGCTTATTGGAGGGATGTCGGACAGAGGGGTGGTGGCCAGCTGTAGTTACGAGGCAAGAAAGTACGGAGTACATTCAGCAATGCCTATGAAAATGGCCCGAAGTTTATGTAGCGATGCTATCATCATCAGGGGCGATATGGATCAGTACAGTAAATATTCTAATATAGTCACCGAGATTATTGCCGAAAAGGCACCGGTGTATGAAAAAACTTCTGTAGATGAACATTATATAGACCTAACAGGCATGGACCGTTTTTTTGGAAGCATGAAATGGTCAAAAGAGTTGCGCGAAAGCATTATAAAAAATACTGGCTTGCCCATTTCTTTTGGCTTGTCGCTTAATAAAACGGTGTCGAAAATTGCTACCGGCGAGGCAAAGCCTAATAATGGCAGAGAAGTTACTAAGGCTGAAATAAAGCCATTTCTGTATCCATTGTCAATTCAAAAAATTCCGGGAATTGGTAACAAGACGTTTCAAATGCTTCGTACCATGGGCATTACTACCATTGAGTCGCTAAGTAAGATTCCATTGGATGTGATAGAACGGATGTTGGGCAAAAACGGGGGAATTATCTGGAAAAAGGCAAATGGGATAGATTCGACTCCGGTAAAGCCTTATACCGAAAGAAAATCAATTAGTACAGAACAAACTTTTGATCAGGATACAACGGATGTGAAACGCATGAACGAAATTATTGCAAGTATGGTTGAAAAAATTGCATTTGAGTTACGAAAAAAACAGAAGCTAACTTCTTGTGTAACAGTTAAAATACGTTACTCAAATTTTGATACACATACCTTACAAAAACGAATTGCTTATACCTCTTTCGATCATACTTTGACGGAGGTGGCAAAAGAACTTTTTAAAAAGCTGTATACGCGTAGGATGCTCATTCGCTTGATAGGAGTGAAGTTTAGCCATGTTGTGCACGGATTTCAACAGTTAAACCTGTTTGAAGACACACCTGAGATGGTGAACCTGTATCTGGCGATGGACAAAATAAGAAAACGATATGGCTCGCGAAGCATTCGAAAGGCTATCAGCTTATCAGGGAGGGATGATTTTGTGTTTGCAAATGATCCGGCTACGGCCAATATAGTACCTTATCCTTTTATGCGAGGATGATAATGGTCGCTGGTTTCTGGTAAAGAAATCCAGTCACTAGTCACCAGCAGCCAGAAACAAGAATTAATTTAAACTAAATAATTATGATTATGAGCTATTTAGCAGTAAAACCCAGACAAGTTGTAGAAAGTGCAAATCAACGAATTGCCAGAGAACTGGAGCAGGCACGATTTTCTATTTGGATAGCCAACGTGTGGTTTACCGATGAGAAACTAATTGACTTATTAATAAAAAAAGTACAAGAAGGACTTAATGTTGAGATTATTTTAAATAAAAACAAATCTTTGGATTGCAGGGAACTGTCTAAATTACAGAAGTTTATTGATGCCGGTGGTGAGTTTTACCTGATGAATGAAACGGAAGGCAACCGGATGCTTGATAAAGGTTTTTGTATGCTTGATTATTCAACCATCATTGATGATGAATTTAAAGACAGAACGCATTTGGAGTCAGGATTTAGTACTTATTTTTTGCGTGAATACCCCGAAGCACTTGTCGAACATTATATAAATCAGTATCTTTCAGTAAAAAACAATTTTTGCATCAACCGGTATAGTTAAAAAGATTGGATAAAGACTGACTAGATTGATGGGACTGATTGAAGATGCGCTCTGGCGCGCGAATCTTCGCGTGCCCACTTTAATTAAGCTCTAGAGCGAGGTTGATTAAAGATTGATAGTAGGTTGAATGTTCTCATTTCAATCTCATCAATCTTCTAGCAATCATTTCAATCTAATATAAAAACGAAAGAGTCTTTGGAAACAAGGCCATTAAAAATCTAGCACCATGAGCAAATCAGAAGCAAAGAAGAACTTCGCGGAAGCATTAGCGCAAATTGATAATTGGAACAAAGATTTGGAGCCCTCTTTAAGAGAAGGAAAGTTTATGAAAATGGCGGGTTCCCCCTATTATTTCTTTAGAGGTACCAATCACTTGTATTGGAGGTATTTCTCCGATGATTCTCGATTGGAGGAGTTTAGCTCAACAAGAGCAGATACGTGGATACAGGCTGATTTACATGCCTATAATTACGGGATATATGGAGGTGATAAAGACGAATTAATTTACGGGTTAAATGATTTCGACGAATCCTGCATTGCCAATTATCAGTTTGATTTGTGGCGAATGGCTGCCAGTATGGTGTTGATTGCCAGGGAGAATGAGTTTTTTGACCAGACTGATGTTATTTCTTTTATTAATTCATTCACAGGTGCTTATGTTGATTTGTTTTTGGAATATTTAGTAAAAGGCGATGAAGCTTTATACCAGGTCACTAAAAAAAATGCCTATGGAAAGCTTGATGAAACCATAGAGCACGTTGAGAAAAAGGAAAGCCGAAAAGAAATGCTTCAGCAATGGACAATTGAAAAAGATGAGGAACTGGTTTTTGATTTGACTTATGAAAAACTGACTCTTGTTGAAGATGATAAGATTTCTGAAATACATCATGCAATGCCTGAATATATTCAATCACTGGAAGATTCAGACAATTTTAGTGAAGGATATTTTGAAATTCTGGATGTTGCGCGCAGAATCTCTTCAGGTACAGGCTCGTATGGTACTTCTCGCTATTATATTTTGATTAAAGGGAGTAAAGAACACAAACACGGGCAACGCATTCTGGATGCAAAATTACAGCAGAAGCCCACTCCTTATTTGTTTTTGGATGAAAAGTTCAGAAAAACTTATGACGAGCGTTTTAACAACGAAGGACAACGGCATAAAGAAGCCTATTTGGCATTAAATTGTTACGCTGATAAACACCTGGGCTGGATAACGCTTTCGGAAGGAGTTTTTTCGGTTAGGGAGCGTTCGCCATACAAGGCTTATTTTGAAACTAAAGTTTTGTCTTCAGTTACCCGTTTTGAAAAAATAGCACAGCAATGGGGGCGTATTTTGGCTATTTCGCACATTAGGGCGAGCAATGAATTTGATGTAAAAGGAATTCATGAACTGATACTGGCTAATCGAATGGATTTTGATGCTTTAGTAGCAGAAGTTGCGCTGGAATATGCCGAATATAGTAATGCTGTATACAAAAGCTTTACAAACAGGCTGTTTCTTGATGAATAATTAGCGGGCTGCATTTTAGCGCACGAAGATTGGCACCCGGGAAAGTCATCGTTTCTACACAGCTTAGGAAAGCTGTGCTGCTGTAATACAGCCCCCCTAAGCTATTGGTTTGATTCATTAATAATTTTTAGAACATGTGTAAACGTTTTATTTCAGCACAAAAAACAGTTGCTATTGAGCAGCGCTTTAATTTAGATGATACCGTAATAAACACTTATCAACCATCTTATAATATCAGCAAGGGAAATTTCGCCCCGGTTATCACAAATATTCATCCTAAATTGCTTCAGTTTTTCCGTTTTGGGATGACTCCTTTTTTTGCAAAGGAAGAAATGAACCTGCTTAATGCCCGGGTCGAGGGAAGAAGAAACCGAAGTAATGATCCTCTTTACACCGGGGCAAAAGCCATTATTCATGAACCTGCTTTCCAAAAACAAATTCGTTCTCAGCGATGCCTGGTTATTGCTGATGCTTTTATCATTGGTGCTGAAGGCAACGCTCAGCCCTATGTGGTTCATTTAAAAGACAAGGTAAGGCCATTTGCCTTTGCCGGAATTTGGGATGTTTGGATAGATGAAGATGGAAAAGAGTTGTATTCCTTTGCAATTATTACAACAGTTGCTAATCCTTTACTAAGGAAACTTGGACAGGAACGTGCACCTGTTATTTTGCAAAGGAACCGGGAGCTGGCCTGGCTAAATAATAATTTGCCACTGGCCGATGCCATTCGTTATTTGTATCCTTATCCTGAACATTTAATGGACGCCTATCCTATTTCTAAAGCCGTAAAAGACCCTGATGCTGAGGGGCGACACTTAATCAACCCTGTTGAGCCAATGGTTAAAAAGGAATATAAGGCAAAAGCAGTAGTTGATTTTGGACATTATGGCGGATGGCGATTAAAAGTAAACTAAACAATTATTAATTCCTAAAAATCAAAATTATCATGCGAAAGATTAAATTTGGTCTGGTTGCAGGCCTTGTGTTTGCAGTGCTGGATATTATTCCTATGTTTTTTCTGGAGATACCTGATAGGGATCTTGCCATCATTAGTGCGTTTATTAACAGGCTGGTAATGGGCTTGTTAATATTTACAACTGACTGGCAGGTGCCAAAATGGATGTCGGGATTACTAATAGGTGTTCTTCTTAGTTTGCCTTATGCGATTATTGCAAAAACCTATGGTCCTATTTTAGGTGCAGGAGTAACTGGAGGAGTAATTATAGGTTTTCTAGCCCAACGATCGGAAAAGCCTGTTCCAGTAAACTAAATAAGAAAAGCGTAGGGTATTTTCTCCTACGCTTCAACTCATTTTATCGATTATGTTAGAATAATTTCATATTATCCAAAGCTTTCATAACGTCTTTAACAGATTTTGCAGATGATTTAAGTTGTTCTTTTTCTTCTTTATCTAAGTCCATTTCAATTATTTGCTCTACACCATGTTTACCTAAAATAACCGGTACTCCAAGGAATACGTCTTTTAGTCCGTATTCACCATTTAGTAAGGTGCAGCATGGGAAAATACGTTTTTGATCTCTCACAATCGCTTCAACCATTGCAGCAGCAGCAGCACCCGGAGCATACCAGGCAGATGTTCCCATCAGGCTAACTAGTTCACCTCCACCTTTTTTAGTTCGTTCAACTATTTTAGCAATTTGGTCTTTACCTAACATTTCTACCAATGGTATACCACTTACAGAAGTGTGTGATGGCAATGGAACCATTGTGTCTCCATGTCCTCCCAGTAGTAAAGCATGAACCCCTTTAGGTGAAATATCCAGAGCTTCAGCAATAAAAGCACGGTATCGGGCAGTGTCTAATATACCAGCCATGCCAAATACTTTGTTTGCTGGTTTGTGTGATGCCTGATATGCTGCATAGGTCATCACGTCAAGTGGATTTGATACAATAATAAAACTGGCATCGGGTGAATACTTAACCGCACTTTCCATTACATCTTTTACGATTTCAGCATTTGTTTTGATTAGATCGTCTCTCGACATACCTGGTTTTCGTGGAAGTCCTGATGTGATTACTACGACGCTCGAACCTCTGGTCCTTAAATAATCATTGGTAACACCAATAACCCTGGTATTAAAGTCTTGTATTGATGCTGATTGCCAAATATCAAGTGCTTTTCCTTCGGCAACACCTTGTTTAATATCAACCAGTACAACTTCTCTTGCAAGATCGTTGTGTGCAACAACATTCGCAACTGTTGCACCTACATTACCTGCACCAACTACGGTTATTTTATCAACTATCATAGTAAATTAAGGTTAATTGTTTAATATAACGAAAGTAATCTAAAATTGGCTTTAATCAAAGGCTATTGATGAAAATTGTTCTCTGTTTCAATTTCTTGCCTGAAATCAAAAAAATAAATTATTGTAACTTTTAAGTTTTAATGTGATATTTCTATTCTATATATTTATTTTTGCATTTCATCGAAAAAACGGAAAAAATAAGAATTATGACATTAATAAAATCTATTTCAGGTATAAGGGGGACTATTGGAGGAAAAGTAGGTGAAGGTCTTAGTCCTTTGGATATTGTTAAGTTTACGGCAGCCTTTGGTTATTGGATTAAGAATAGAAATAATTCAGGAAAGGTTAAAATGGTTGTTGGTCGCGATGCAAGAATTTCAGGACCAATGGCAAATCAGTTGATAACGGGAACATTGTCAGGTCTTGGAGTGGATGTAGTTGATATCGGACTTGCCAGTACACCAACTACAGAAATGGAAGTTGTACGACATAAAGCGAATGGTGGAATTATTATTACTGCCAGCCACAATCCTGCACAATGGAATGCCTTGAAATTATTAAACGAGAAAGGAGAATTTATTTCAGATAGTGAAGGGAAGGAAATGCTAAAAATTGCGGAAGAAGAAACTTTTGAGTTCGCCGAAGTGTTTGATTTAGGAACCATAACTGAAGATGCTGATGCACTTGAAAAACATGTTGACGAAATTTTAAAACTTGAGTTAGTCAAAGTAGATGTAATCAAAAAGGCAAATTTCAAAGTAGCTATTGATGCAGTAAACTCAGTTGGAGGTCTGGCATTGCCTTATTTGCTGAAAAGACTTGGAGTAGAACAATTAGTTGAACTTTATTGTGAACCAAACGGCAATTTCCCTCACAATCCGGAGCCATTGCCTGAAAATTTAACTGAAATATCTGCGAAGATTAAAGAAACAGGAGCTGATGTAGGTTTTGTTGTTGACCCTGATGTAGATCGTCTGGCAATTATCAACGAAGATGGAAGTATGTTTGGCGAAGAATATACTTTGGTAGCAGTATCTGATTATATTTTACAAAACAAAAAAGGAAATACTGTTTCTAATTTATCATCAACCCGTGCTTTACGTGATGTAACAGAACAGCATGGAATGAGTTACTCATCAGCTGCAGTGGGAGAGGTGAATGTGGTAAATAAGATGAAAGAAACCGATGCTATTATTGGTGGCGAAGGAAATGGTGGAATTATTTATCCTGAACTGCACTATGGGCGCGATGCTTTGGTCGGAGTTGCATTGTTCTTGAGCCAGTTAGCCAAGTCTGGAAAGAAATGCTCAGAACTAAGAGCGCAATATCCTGATTACTTCATTTCAAAAAATAAAATTCAATTAAGTCCTTCAACGGATGTTGATGCAATTTTGAAGAAAGTTGAGGAATCTTATCGCGGACAAAACGTTGAATTAAATACTATTGATGGGGTAAAAATTGATTTTGAAAACGAATGGGTGCAGTTAAGAAAATCAAATACGGAGCCTATTATTCGTGTTTATGCCGAGAGTGGTAGCATGGAGTCGGCAGATACCTTGGCAAAAAAGATCATAAATGAAATTGAATCAATGATGTAGCCTAGTTGCTGATAACTTGATTCTTGTTTCAGGTAACTTGTTTTTAATAATCACAAACACTGACGAAAGTGTTCGAAAGCTGGCGCGAGTGTCCCCACTCGTGCCCTATTTTTTTAAATGTCTAAAATATACTTCAATAGCAATGAATTTACTCCTCTATCCAATGAGGTGAAAACGGCTATGAAAAAAGCTGTTGAAGATTTTGCAGATGCTAATCTCGATGGTTTTGGCAATGATTATAGAGTTGAGGCTGAAGCGGAAGAAATAAAAAGTTCAATTAATGAGAGATTAAAAGCCGAATCCTGCCACCTTTATTTTACGAATGGACTTCCTCAATCAGAAATTGAACTAATTAACCTTTCAGTTTTACAGTTGGATGTTGAGTTGATCATTACTTCTTTATTTGAAAGAAAGGAAAAACTTAATTATTTAAAGAATTTGGCCGAAGCTGGTAGAATAAATCTTCATCTATTAAGAACTTCTGATTTTGGTGAAATAGATCTTGAAGATTTAAAGCACATTTTAGAGGCTAATAAATCAAAAGCACTCATTAGTTTATCACATACAAATAGTTTTACCGGGGTTCTTTTGCCTGTGAAAGATATTTCGGGCTTAGCGAAACAAAATAATGCTTATTTTCATCTTGATTCATCTCTGATGATTGGAAAGTATGAACTTGATTTAAGCAGAATGGATGTTGATTTTCTGAGCTTAGACGTGAATTTAATAAACGGCCCAGTTGGAATTGGATGCTTGTTTGTAAATGAGAACATTGCGACAAGTAATAATCAGTTCAATCTAATGAGAAGCACATTAAAGTCGACTGAAAACAGGAATATTGTTTTAATTTCAGCTGTAGGAGTTGCATTATCCAATGCATGTGAAAACATAAGAGAGAAACAGATAAAAACAAGTGAACTTAGGAACTATTTTATTGCTGAATTAGAGAATAAACTTCAATTGAAAACTGTTGGTAATTTCCTGAAAAAGAAAGGTTTATTCAATCAACTGGCATTTTTTGCATCAAAAGAAAAATTAGGAAATTATTTTATTGAGAATCTGGATTTGAATGGCTTTATTGTTTCAAAGAATGGCTATCCGATTGATTTAAGTGATTTTCGAGATAATTATTTCATAAATATTTCTTTTTCAATAGGATCTATAGAAGAAGAGATAGACTC
This sequence comes from Bacteroidales bacterium, assembly GCA_050296515.1. GTDB lineage: Bacteria > Bacteroidota > Bacteroidia > Bacteroidales > NBLH01 > NBLH01. Next base: position 120,239 of record JBNKRJ010000073.1, read on the forward strand.
TTTTGTTAGTTTTATGAAGTGTATCGAAAAATAAACAGCTTTGTTAGTTTTGCCAGTTAAATAAATGACTTTTTTAAAGTATATTTATACCTGCAAGTTTTGTGTATGTTCCAAAATTTCCACAGTTACCATAGTCTGCATTACGGTACGCTTTCAATTGAAGAAATCATAGAGCTTATAAAACTTTATGGATATGAAAGTGCCGCGATTACTGACATCAATAACTCAACAGGTGTGCTTGATTTTGTGAAACATGCTTCTGAAAGTGGTGTTCGTCCCATAGTTGGCATGGATTTTAGAAATGAAGATGAGCGCTTTTTCACATGCATTGCCAAAAATAATGATGGTTTTAAGGAAATTAACGAATTGCAGACTAAACGTAGTTTAGATGGTCTGGAACTAAGCCATGATGCTCCTGACTTTAATGATGCATTTGTAATTTATCCTTTTGAACAAAAAGAAAGAAGTCTGAAAGATAACGAGTTTATTGGAGTAGGTGTAAATGATGTTGGGAAAATCTATTCATTAAAACACAATAGGGAGAAATTGGTGATTCATAATCCGGTAACCTTTCATGGAAAAAAAGGTTATGAATTGCACCAGCATCTGAGGGCAATTGGACATAATAAACTATTAAGTCAACTAGAGTTTGCAAATATTGCAAAGCCAGGCGAAACTATTTATTCAAAAGACCAGTTATTTAAAGCTTTTAAAGAACATCCTCAAATAATTAAAAACACAGAAGAGATTTTAAATAATTGTAGTTTCGAATTTAACTTTAAAGAAAAGAAAAATCTTCTCTATTTTACCGATAGTTACCACAATGATAATATGTTGTTGGGCAGATTAGCACAGCAAGGGTTTGCTTATCGCTATGACAAGAATAACCAAAAAGCTATTGAGCGTTTTAGAAAAGAACTTAGTGTAATATATGAGCTTAAGTTTTCATCTTATTTTCTCATCGCGCATGATATTATTCAATTTTCAATGAGTAAAGGCTTTTATCATGTGGGGCGGGGGAGTGGTGCCAATAGTATTATTGCTTATTGCCTTAAAATTACTGATGTTGATCCTATTGAATTGGATCTTTATTTCGAGCGGTTTTTGAATGTAAAACGCTCAGAGCCACCTGATTTTGATATTGACTATTCATGGAAAGACCGTGATGAGGTGCAAAAATACATCTTTAAAAAGTATGGAGAAAGACACGTCGCTCTTTTAGGTGTAAATTCAAGGTTTAAGGGCAAATCAATCATACGAGAGTTGGGAAAAGTATACGGTTTGCCCAAAGAGGAAATTGATGTATTTTCAGAAGACCCTCTTGGTAGGAAAGATGAAAGCCATATTCATAAAAAAATCTTCAATTTGGGGCAAGAGATGGCAAACTTCCCTAATGTAAGAAGTATTCATGCAGGAGGTATTTTAATTTCCGAAAAACCAATTACCTATTACACAGCTCTAGATTTGCCTCCTAAAGGCTTCCCTACAACGCAATGGGATATGTACGTTGCAAGGGATATTGGTTTTGATAAAATGGATATTCTAAGTCAGCGTGGTATTGGGCATATTAATGAGGCCGTAGAAATTATAAAGGCAAATAAAGGAATTGATGTAGATCCTCACCAGGTCGATAAATTTAAGAAAGACCCCAAAGTTAAAGTATTATTGAAAACAAGTGATACTAATGGCTGCTTTTACGTTGAAAGTCCGGCCATGAGAGGTTTGTTGAAAAAGTTACGATGTGATAATTACCTTAGTCTTGTAGCTGCTAGTTCAATAATCCGACCAGGCGTTGCTCAATCTGGCATGATGCGCGAGTACATTTACCGATTTCATCACCCTGATGATTTTAAATACCTGCATCCCATTATGAAAGAGCAACTGGAAGAGACTTTTGGGGTAATGGTTTACCAGGAAGACGTGATTAAAATCTGCTACCACTTTGCAGGACTTGATTTGGCCGATGCCGATGTGTTAAGAGTAATAATGAGTGGCAAACCTCGATTTAAAGCTCAGTTTGAGCAGATTAAAAACAAGTTTTTTAGTAACTGTAAACAAAGAGGTTATCGGGATGAGGTAACAGCTGAAGTCTGGCGACAAATTTATTCTTTTGCCGGCTATTCCTTTTCAAAGGCGCATTCAGCTTCGTATGCTGTAGAAAGCTACCAAAGTTTGTACTTGAAGGCTCATTATCCACTAGAGTTTATGGTGGCTGTGATAAATAATTTTGGAGGCTTTTACCAGCGATGGGTCTATTTTAATGAAGCAAAAAAAGTTGGAGCTACAATTAATTTACCATGTGTGAATAATAGTTTTTACAGCACTTCAATAAAAGGAACTGATGTTTACGTTGGTTTTATTCATGTTGCAAATTTAGAACAAAAGTTTGCCGAAATCCTAATTGATGAACGTGAAAAGAACGGACCTTATAAAGATTTTGAGGATTTTATTGATCGCGTGCCTTCTTCACCTGAACAGCTCACTGTTTTAATCAGAATCGATGCTTTCAGGTTTACAGGTATGTCAAAAGTTAAGTTGCTTTGGAAATCCAGGTTGCTTTTGGGGAAATCCAAATCCGTACCTCAAACAGCTACTTTATTTTCAGCACCCCGAAAAGACTTTGAATTGCCCGATGTGAGCCAGTCAAAACTTGAAGATGCTTATGATGAAATAGAATTCATAGATTTTCCTGTTTCGCTCAGTGCCTTTGATATGCTACAAACTAATTTCAGGGGAGAAGTGATGGCCAGTGAAATGATAAATCATGTAGGGAAAAGAGTGCGCATGCTCGGGAATTTGGTAACCACAAAATACGTAAGAACCTCACAAAGAGAAACCATGTTTTTTGGGACGTTTCTGGATGCAAAAGGAGAGTTCTTTGATTCTGTAAACTTCCCCAATTCATTAAAAAAATATCCATTTACCGGAAGAGGCGTTTATTTGATTTTAGGCACCATTACCGAAGAGTTTGATTTCCCGAGTATTACAGTTGAAAAAATGGCTAAAATGCCGTTTAAGCCAGATCCAAGATATAAATAAGTAAACTTTAAAAAAATATGAATTCATTAGAAATCGAAGGAGGTGGAGGAAAGCCTACAGTTATACTTGATAAAAAGAGAGGTGAGTTTTCGTTTAAAGGTGACTCTCATGTTTTTTATGATTTTTTTGATCCCATATTTCAATGGATTAATGAATATATTCTTAATCCAAATGACGTAACTGTTGTGGTTTTTAAACTAAGCCCATTGTCTACTGGTATAATGCAGTTTTATATTAAGATACTGAGAAAGTTTGAAGAGATATATGAGCAAAATAAACGTATCGAGATCCAATGGTTCTATCCTGATGACGAGCTTGATATGGAAGAGGATCTCAATGAAATTTCTCAGGAATTCAGGATGCCTTTTAAATTAAAACCAATAAAATGGAATAAGGAACCATAATCCATTGTCCATCTCTGTGCAACCTCAGTGAATCTCTGAGTAACAAACTTTTCTGATTTCTTTTTTTGTTAAAATGCAAATAATAGTGTACATTTATTGCTTGAACCAAATAATTCCAGGAAACATGTTTAGGAAAATACTATTGTTTTTATTTGTAAGCTTTGCAATTGTAGCATGTCAAAAAGATAAATACCAGTTAAAATGGAAAGTTCCATCGGGTGATGTATTGATTTATAGCATAAAGATGGAAACCATTGACAGTTTAAGTTCTGTATCACAAGAGGGGCTTCAGGAGTTGGTTGAACTGGTTGCCAAAATGTACGGAGACTCTGTTGAAGTGGCTGTTAATACAGATGATTTGTACCAGGGACTGGTTCGTCAGTTGAATTTGTTATCTTATTTTTCAATTATTCGGCAAGGCAGTGCTGATGATTTGAAAGTCGATTTCATTACAAGGCAAACAAAGCAATATGGACCAATAAAATACAAAGGCATATTCTCAAAATTCATAAAAAAGGCTTTCTTTAAAGGAGCCTTGCAACGCAGCGGCAACCTTGTGAGCGATGCGGGTGAACAAGCCTGGGATCCTAAAATAAATATTTTGTTCCAGTTGCCATCTAAACCTGTTGCCATAGGTGAATCATGGTCGCTAAATGTAGTTCCTGATTGGCAGGTGACAGCAAAAGAACAAGCTGATAGCATGAAAAATACTGTTACTCTGACAGACATTGTTATTGAAGGAGCCGATACTATTGCAATATTAAAATATGATTTACAAAGTCCCGATAAATCTGGCAGAACATTAGGTTTTAATGGAGAAGCTAAGTTTAATATTAATGCAGGAAAATGGGTGAGTTATACCGGCAGGCTTTCACAAAAGACAATTGGTATGTTGGCAATGAAGCATGTGCAGCAAATAAAACTGACTGAAATTTCTATCGAAAAATACAAGTCGATTTTAAAGCAGGCACAGAAAGTTGATATTTTTGATACAGGTAAAGATTTTGAGGAAGACACTAATAATTCAATTAATAATTCAACTAATAATGAAACAATTGAGGAAAATGAAAAAACTGAAACATCAGAAGCAAATTGTCCTGAAGTTTTCAGAGTTCAGTTGTTGGCATCACAAAACCCTGTGAAAGATAAAGCTGCTCAATTTAAGGGTATTACATATACAGTTGATGAAATTGTTCTTTCTGAAGCGGAGAAGTTTAAATACAAATACACGGTTGGGAAAGAATGCGATAGGAAAAGGGCTGATGCTATTCTGGCAGAAGTAAAAAAAGCTGGGTTTCCAAATGCTTATGTTATAAAAACTCCGGCTAATTAATACTTGAATCACACTAATTAACAAAAATATTTGATCCTGGTGCGCAGTCCTTGCGTACCTTTTTTATTACAAGAAACCTTTATAATTTGTGTTTCATAATTACAAATTGTATGAAAAACAAACGAAAAGTTTACGGAATTGGGGAAACTGTTTATGATATTATTTTTAAAGATGGGAAACCGGTTACAGGAACTCCCGGTGGTTCTACCTATAATTGCATGATTTCGCTGGGTCGGTGTGGTGTTAATGGTGCTTTTATCAGCGAAACAGGTAACGATAAAGTTGGTGATTTAATTGTTAAGTTTCTAGAGGACAATAATTTATCGGGTAAGTATGTCAATCAGTTTAAAGATGGAAAATCACCACTTGCACTGGCCTTTTTAGATGATAACAACGATGCGGTTTATAATTTCTACAAAGACTACCCTGCGCAACGTCTTGAACTAGAGTTGCCAAAACTGAAGAAAGACGACATATTGGTATTTGGTTCCTTTTTTGCCTTAAATGAAAAGGTGCGCAAAGTTGTGAAAGAGCTCCTTCAACAAGCAAATGAAGCACAGGCAATTATTTACTATGATCCAAATTATCGTAGTACACATTTGCCTAATCGGGAACTGCTTATTGATACCCTGATAGAAAACTTTAAGCTTTCAACAATTATTAGAGGTTCAGATGAAGACTTTGGGCATATTTATCCGAACTTTTCTCTTGATGAGATTTACGGCGAAATTTCAAAATATTGTCCTAATCTCATTTGCACAGCAAATAGAAGTGCTGTTTCAGTAATTACTCAAAAGTTCAAAAGCTCGCATATAGTACCTGAAATCAATCCTATAAGCACTATTGGTGCAGGTGATAGTTTTAATGCAGGTTTTGTTTACTCGCTTATTGCCAATGATATTGGATATGATGATGTTTCAACTTTAGATAAAGAAACCTGGGGAAGGTTAATTAATACAGCAATTCAATTCTCGAGTGAAGTATGTATGAGTTATGAGAATTATGTATCAAAGGAGTTTGCTGATAAACTTAAAGTAAATTAGTTAATGTAATTTCAATTTATTACACCACAAACAATTCCTTTGTTTTGTGCCTTTTGTACTTCACCTGGTTGTTTTTAACGTAATACCACAGCGTATAGCCATCATCGCCGCCGGTTACTTCTCTGTTAATTCGAATCCCGTAATTTTTTAGTATTTCCTTTGCTTTCATTACATTGTTCTGCCCAAAATTATTTACGTTGTCTTTTGGATGCATGTAAAAAGCTCCTCCAAAAACAGAAGTGTGAATTTTATTTAAATCTATTTTGTTCCTTTTAAGATAAGAAATCATGTATTCCAACGAACAGGTGACATATTTAAATTTCTCCTTTTCATTTAGCTCTGTAAAGCATGGGCGAGGACAAGGATCTGAAAACTTGTTTCTGTAAAGTCTCGGAGCAGGGTATTGTGCATGACATATTAAGGCCAGGTCTGGTCGAACATGAAATACAACAGAAACACACGAACCTAAAATTGTCCAAACTACCTCGTCAGCTCTTTTGATGATTTTTAATTCACCAATCTGTACGTTATAATTCTCTTCAATAAGCATTGAAAATCAAATATATATGAATTAAAATATTTCGTAAAAATTATTTGTAATTGTCTTGAATAACAGTTGTTTGTCAGAAAAGGTCTTTATTTAAAGATAACGATTAGTTTTTTATAAAACAAGCAAGTATTGAGTTTAGTATGATGTTTTAGTAAAGGATATTAGTTAGTTGGTCATTTGTCATTAGTCCAAAATACCAATGTCAAATGACTAATGACTGGAAAGCAAATTAATTAAAAGTAATATCTGGTTTTGAAAAGACTAAATTCATGATAGATATTAATCCCAAACATATTTCCAGCTCTTGTCTGCTTGTCTTTTCCAAACAGTGTGAAACACACCTTTGTATTCTTTTACTTCGCCAGAATCGGGCAGCACTTTCCAAACATATTTGCCAAAAGTCCAGGCCAATGTACCATCATCTGAAACATAAATGGAATCAGCTGTCCAGTTAAGTGTTGCGTTTGAAGTGTTGGCTTTTGAATAATAATCTTTGATACTTTCTTTTCCAAATATCAAAGTATCATTTTGACCTTTAATTACTGCGTTTTTGTCGGCAAATTCATAGAATGCTGTTGGGATACCACTATCGGCAGCCATTTTCTCAAAAGCTTTTTCTGATGCAAAAACTTCATCTTTTACTTTTTGCTTATCAACACTTTGCTTACAGGAAAACAGAAATAAAATCGAAAAAACAAGTAGTAAAGTTTTCATAATAAAATAGGATTAGTTTACTCAAATGTAGGAATTTCTTTTTTGAATACTTACAAAAGATAATTTATTCTTTTAGGATGGCTGTGCTTAAATCTTTAATATTGCATTACAAAATACTTATTGTTCTATTCAAAGAATTAAGTATTTTTACATTTAAAATAATTGAAACAACATGGAAAAAACACCAAGATTAAAAGACGTTATTGATTCAAAGATACTAAACGAACGAAAAGTATTTTTATGGGGACAGGTAGATGACGATTCTGCCAAAGAAGTGATTGATAGACTGTTGTACTTGGAATTACTGAATCCCGGAAAAGAAATCCAACTGATAATCAACAGTCCTGGCGGATATGTTACCTCTGGCTTTGCCATTTACGATACGATGAAAAGCATTACTAGCCCAATCTCAACTGTTTGTTCAGGCTTAGCAGCCTCAATGGGCTCTATTTTGCTTTCAGGTGGCGAAAAAGGTCGAAGGTTTGTTTTACCAAACGCCCGTATCATGATTCACCAACCTAGTGGTGGTGCAGGTGGTACTGCTGCTGATTTGGAAGTACAACTGGAAGAAATCCTGAAAACAAAGAAATTAGGTGCCCGGATATTAGCTGATAACTGCGGTCAGCCTATTGAAAAGATTGAAAAAGACTTTAATCGCGATTTTTGGATGTCAGCTACTGAAGCCATTGAATACGGTATTGTAGATGCTGTTCAGGAGAAAATAGTCTAATTTATAAGAATAATTTTCTTGTGTTATGTGCGCCCGTTTGGTTAGTTTTACTGTTATTTTAGCAACCAAACGGGTTTTTATTTGCTAATGTTGTTGCGAAAACCCCATATTGAGCATAGGAGTTGAAAGATGAGCTGAGTCAAACGACTTGTCCATATAATATTCTGTCTCATCTACAACATTTTGCCTTTAATATTCTGGAATTTTTAGATCGTGGAAGTTTAATTATAAGCGGTCAAAGGCCAGGTTTATGAAATCAAGGTGATTTTTATGAATAATAAGCTAACTGACATTTCCAATGTTTTGTAGATTTCAGAACATCAGTTACTTATATTATCACCATCAAGAATGAAGACCGATTTTATTCAGAAATTGAAAAACAAAGTTAAATTTCACACAATAGTAATTATAAGTTGCAGATTATCATAGTTTATATTTGATAATGATATTACAAGTGCCTGTTATTCTGTGATTTATAAAAACATGGGGAATGTCAATTATTAAATTAAAATCAAACAAAATCATTATCTTTAACTTAAAAAATGAAGCAACAACTATTTTCTCTGATTTTTTTACTGTCAGCTTATTCTGTTCTTTCTCAGGATATTAGTATACCTGTTGATACAACTATTACAACCAGCCACTCAACAACAATTAATGGTCAAAAAGTGCAATATACAGCCATTACAGGCACCCAACCTGTATGGGATGAAGAAGGAAAGCCAATAGCTACTCTTTATTTTACCTATTACAAACGAAGTGATGTTGGAAATACGGCTAATCGTCCTTTGCTGATTTCATTTAATGGCGGTCCTGGATCTGCTTCAGCATGGATGCACATTGCTTATACAGGGCCCAAATTATTAAATATTGATGAAGAAGGCTTTCCCATTCAACCCTATGGTGTGAGCGACAATCCTTATTCGATTCTTGATGTCACAGATATCGTATATATTAACCCGGTAAATACTGGTTACTCCAGAACCATTCCGGCAAGTGGTAAGGAGGTGAAAAAAGAACTGTTTTTTGGGATCAATGCCGATATTAAATACCTGGGAGAATGGGTAAATACTTTCGTTACAAGGTATGAGCGGTGGACTTCACCCAAATACCTAATTGGCGAGAGTTATGGAGGATTAAGAGTTTCAGGACTGGCTCTGGAGCTTCAGGAAAAACACTGGATGTACCTAAATGGAGTGATTTTAGTATCTCCTGCTGATTACAATATCTATCAATCAGACAGTCCCATATCATCCTCTTTGAATTTTCCTTATTTTACGGCAGCAGCCTGGTATCATAAGATGCTTCCGGAAGCGTTGCAACAAAAAGACTTGCTTGAAATTTTGCCCGAAGCAGAGGAGTTTGCAGTTAATACATTAATGCCGGCCTTAACCAGGGGAGGATCTTTAACCAACGAAGAGAAGGAAAAGCTCGCTAAAAGAATGGCTTATTTATCAGGGTTGTCGGAAAAATCAATATTGCAGCATAATCTTGTGGTTCCTACCCTCTTTTTCTGGAAGGAGTTGTTAAGAGATAAAAGCGGTTATTCAATTGGCCGGCTTGATTCGAGGTATTTAGGATTAGATAAAATGGAAGCAGGTTCTCAGTATGACTATCCGGCAGAGCTTACCTCGTGGCTGCATTCTTTTACCCCGGCTATTAATTATTATATCCGTGAGCATTTAAAATTCAAAACCGATATAAAATACAATATGTTTGGGCCGGTATCTCCCTGGGACAACAAAGATGATAAAACGCGTGATGATTTGCGTAAGGCAATGGCTGTAAATCCTTTCCTTAAGGTAATTTTTCAGGTGGGCTATTATGATGGTGCAACTACTTATTTTGGATCAAAATACACCATGTGGCAACTTGATCCTGGTGGAAAGTTAAAAGACCGGCTTAGTTTTAAAGGTTACAGAAGTGGCCATATGATGTATCTGAGAAAAGAAGACTTAAAAGCAGCAACTGGTGATTTAAGAGCATTTATTAAGAACAGCCTGACAAATGGTAAGCCTGCCAAGTATTAATTTGTTGAGTCTGATATTTACTCAATAGTGGATAAAACAGAGAGTATGTTGGCCTTTGTTGCCACTATCTGTTCTTCTTAGCAATAAAGATGTGCAAACCTATAAATGCAGCAATGAAGGTAATCTTTTACATGTTATTAAGGTAAAATCTCATTAGTTTTTGAGCTTAGTCATTTTTTATACTTAATAGGTAATTGTATTTCGAAACAAGTTCCTTTGCCTGGCTCGCTTTCAGCTTTTATCCGGCCATGGTGTTCTTTTACAATGTTATATGATATAGATAAGCCTAATCCTGTACCTTTTCCAACAGGTTTTGTGGTGAAAAATGGATCGAAAATACGGTTCAGGTTTTCTTTAGGAATACCTTTTCCATCATCTTTAATTGAAATACAAACCATCTCATTATCTTTTCTTTTGGTAGTGATGGTAATAATCCCTTTATCTTTAATTGCCTGAATTGCATTACTTAAAATATTCATAAACACCTGGTTTATAGGGCCAGGTAAACATTCAATCAGAGGTGTTTGCTCATATTCTTTCGTTATTTCTATACGGTCTTTATATTGATGATGGAGAATAAGCAAAGTATTGTCAAGGTTCTCTTGGATATTATATTGAACACGTTTTTTCTCATTAGGGTGGGTGAACGATTTTAGGCCTACAACAATTTTTTTTGTACGTTCAATTCCCAGTTCAATAATTTCAAGTGAGCGTTTAAACATGCTCACAATTTCTGCTAAGCTTTTTTCTTTCTCTTTTTCTTTTATTGTCTCAATGACCGCCAGGTTGTCTTCTAAAAGTTGATTGTATAAATCTGCAAAGTCCCCAAAATAGCCAATATTGCTTTTTAGCCCAATTAAACTAGAACTGATGAAATTAACTGGATTATTAATTTCATGGGCAACACCAGCCATTAAAATACCTAATGAAGCCATTTTTTCGGATTGTACCAATTGTGCTTGTGTTTCATGAAGTTGTTTCAGTGCATGCTTTAATTCATCTCTTTGAATAGAAAGTTTCTCATTTGTCAATTTTAATTCTTCATTTGATGCTAATAATTCTTTAGTTCTTTCTTTTACCATCTTTTCAAGTTGGGTCCGATGTTTTTTTAGTTCTTCTTCAGACTTTTTAAGTTCAGTAATATCCTGAAAAGTACCTAACATTCTTATAGGGTTTCCTGAATAATCATATTCAACTCTCCCTGTTACATGGCAAAAAACAATCTTTCCACTACTATGTACTACTCTACAATCGAGGTTGTAAGGTTTTTTATCGTACCAGGCAGCTTTTACACTATCATCCAAAAAGTTCCTGTCGTCTTTATGTACCAAATCCAGAAAAAGTTCATAACTCGGTTTTACGGAACCGGGTTTAAACCCAAGCACGTGGTATGTTTCACTATTCCATATAAGATTCCCTGATGGAATATCCCAGTCCCAGATTCCAACCTTGCCAATACCTGAAGCAAGATCATACCTGTCTTTAGTTTCTCTAAGTTGGGTTTCTATCAATTTCTGTTCTGTTATATCACGGGCAATGGCATATGTTATTCCTTTTTCAGGAATGGGAAATGAATTCCAATCTAAGTAGCAATATCCGCCATTCTTGCACTTATACCTGTTTTCAAAATAAAAAACAGACTTGCCATTTCTTAGTTGATTATCAACTACTTTCGTTGTTTTGTCTATATCATCGGGATGAATGAAATTAAAAAAGGGCTTGTTAAGTAGTTCTTCCTCATCATAACCAAGAATTTTTTTGAAGGCAGGATTTATGAATTTAAAAGTAGCGGTATTAATATCAGCCACACATATCATTGATTGAGACATGTTGAAAATAGTCCTGAACTTTTCTTCGTTTTGCTCTGCCTTTTCTTTAGCAGTTTTTAATTCAGATTTCTGTTTTTCTATAATATCAATTTGTCTAATATTCGACACTCCAATTGATAAGTCATAAGCCGCATCTTGAAGTATCCTTATTTCTTCTTCATCGAAAGCATTTTGTTCTTCTGAATATATATTTATTGAGCCAAATACTTCGTCGTTATAGAATAATGGAATTGCTATTGATGATTTATAGTTGTTCTTTTCCGCATTCTTTTTCCAGGGCTTAAACTTTGGGTTGTTTAAAATGTCTTGCATTACAACCAGTTTCCCAGTTTTAATGGATTGCCCCGTTGGTCCCTTACTATATTTGTCATTACCCCAGGTGATTTTAATACTATTGAGGTAATCTTTCTCAAAACCTGCTGATGCAACGGGTAGCACGGTTTTATCTTCCATGGCAATGCCAATCCATGCCAGCTTATAACCAACTTCTTCAACAGTTATTTTGCATATTCTTTTAAAAAGGTCTATTTCATTGTTTTCTCTTATTACTATCTGTCCATATAGCCTGTGAGCTTTTAATGCTCTTTTGGATGCAAATGTCGCTTTTGAGTGTTTTAGTAGCTTTTGAAGTCTTCTGTTTTCATCAATAAGTTGCTGATATGTCAGTGCTTCATTTGTCATGAAATGATGTTATCTGAGCCAATTTTTAACTAAAAAAGTCATGTATTCAGTGAATGCCCCTGTTGTTTCTATTCGCGTTTTTCACTTTAACATCAGAATTTCTACAGCAATGAAGAAATTTTTCTCATAATCAAGATACTAAAAATTGTTTGAAAAAAGAATTGAATTGGATTCTTAATATTTGCTTATATGTGGATAGTAATGCAGATATTTAGTCTTGTCTAAAACTTTTGGAAGAAAGTAAATAAGAAGTGGCTGACTCAATGTGGTTATACAAATCTTCCGTTTATTAGTTCATATTGGATTTGACTTAACTCAAATATTCGTAAATTTGTAATAGGCCCTAATTAAAATATATTGAGATGAAAAAATATGTACTAACAGGCATTATTACAATATGTTTAGCAACTTCTTTATTTTCTCAGTATAATCCATCCGATACTTTTCACTATAAAGGAAAGGTTGTTTCTGAAGAGAATATCCCCATTTCATTTGCACATTTGGTTAATAAAAGCCGCAATTATGCAACCATATCAGATACAACCGGTTATTTTAGATTACCTGTATCTTTAGGTGATTCTGTTAAAATTACTGCTATTGGTTACCATACCAGGTATGTTGTTTTTAAACATGAAGAAGGCAGCGAAAATATTAATATCATAAAACTGAAGAAAAGGGCATATGATTTACCTGTGGTAAACATAAACGATCTTCGTTGGCAGGTATTTAAATCAGAGTTTATGGAAAAAGAGATTGAAGGAATAGAAACCCAGGAAAATATCTCAAACTGGATGTCGGATTTGGTTTTTCCTAATGAAATAAGAATGATTTACCAGCATGCAAATAGAAAGGATTGGCTGTACCTTGACAGGTATAAAAGATGAAAAAGTGTCACATTTAAATGTTATCTTAAGCCAATATATGATTAAAACAATAATGCCTTATTTATCAATATGAAATTCGTATATCTTCACTTGTTTGAATTTTAGTTAAGTAATTGACTGATGTTTCCCAAGTTAATTTTATGAATAAAATAGCACAATTATCAATACGGATAAATTGCCCGATCGGCCTCATTGAAAACCTTTTCCAGCTTGCAATCAAGCCTTAGTAAGACCGGGAAGCTGAGAACTTGTTCGAAGATCACCCGGCCGTACTTAGGCTTGATAAGAGATGGAGGAGGTTTTCAATGCAGCCTTGACCTTTTTACTCGTTCTTGCAGAACTTCATGAGATCGGCTTCGCCTAAGTTGCTTCGTTTTTGGGTCAACCGGAACAAAGTGGAGCTCATGAACGAAGTGAATAACCCAAAAATGAAGACC
>JBNKRJ010000074.1:0-37328 GCA_050296515.1 Bacteroidales bacterium
CCACTTGTCTGCCCCTCAAACAACCAGTAAGATGGTTTATACTCCAAATAATACTTTCGTAATAGCTTTAACAGGTGATTTGATAATAAGGTGTGCCTGTCCTTTTTTCCTTTTGCTCCCTTTATAAAAATGTAACCCTCATTTGAATGAATATCTTTAATTCTTAAATTTAATACCTCACTTATCCTTAATCCGGCAGAATAAATAGTAAAAAGGATAGCTTTGTGTTTTAAATTGACGGGCGAATTGATAAGTCTAATTACTTCTTCTTTGCTTAATATATTAGGTAATTGATTTGCTTTTTTCGGCCTTTGTATATCATAATATTCTCGTGGCATATCCAGTACCTGTTCATAATAAAATTTGATAGCATTAATAGCACCGTTTTGTCTGCTTTCTCCAATCTTATACTTGCTGATTAAATGATAAATATAACCCTCAACCTGGTCTTTTGTAACCTGCTTTAAATCAAGATTTTCGAAATGTTTTATAAATATGGCCAGTTCATATTTATAGCACCTGAGCGTATTCTGGCTGTAACCTTTTAATAACAACTTTTGTTCTGCCTGGCTTAATGCCAGCAACGAAGCATCGTTTAATGTAAATTTTGGCTGTTTAATAATCTGCTGTTCCTCTTGGGTTTTGTATTTTCCTGCAAACATTTTTTTTAGCAGCTCTAAGTTGTCCTCCGTATTTAAAACGCTCCATATCTGCTGTGTTGCATGATAAAAGCGGGTCTTCATTTTTTTTAGTAGCTCTCTTTCAGCCTGCATTTCATATGGAATAAACAGCTTTATCCTTTTTGAACCTGGTCTTGGAATGTAAATAATTATTTTCATTGCGCATGTTATTTTCTCAAAATTAGTATAAATAACGGTTCAATTTTTAGGTTTAGACAAATAGTCGTATATTAACGGTTAAAAACGACTAACTTAAAAAGCTTGTTGGTAAAGAAATACTGCTATGATAAAATGTGAAATTTGCAGCAAAGAGCTCACACTGCTGCCTTGCGATTAGTCGCTATGGCTTTGTAAGAACTTTTCTTATCACCGGAGGGAGTAAAGTTTCATAGAGTGGTTTATTCATTGCCACGCGAAAGTTTTCGTGCGGCAGTGGCGGGCAATAAAAGCTCCTTTATACGTTAACTACTCAGTTTTTCTTATTTCGTAGTCTCCCCTCCCATCACAGTAAGAACACTGTCAATAGGCTCCCACAGCTCAATTTTGTTTCCATCAAGATCCATAATGTGTACAAATTTACCATAATCAAATTCCTCTATTTCATCCACTATGGTCACTCCGTTTTCTCGAAGTTTTTTAACGAGCCCTTCGATATTTTGCACCCTGTAATTAATCATAAACTGCTTTTCTGATGGCTTAAAATACTCAGTGTTTTCATCAAAAGGGCTCCATTGCAGGTAGTTAATTTCATCTGGCCGATGGGCGTTTCTAAACTCAATGGATGAACCATATTCATTAATGGCCATTCCCAGGTTTTTACCATACCATTCTCTTGTTTTTTCAGGATTTGTTGTTCGGAAAAAAATTCCTCCTATTCCAGTTACTTTTGGTTTTGTGTCTTTCATGGTTGTTTTTTCTTTATTGACCTAAGACGGAAGTATGAAGTCAGAAGTAAAGGTCATTAGTTATTCACTTCGGACTTCCGTCTTCCTGCTTCAAGCCTTTTTTGTATTAAATTAAGATATTTCTTCAACTTTCAACTAATATTATTTTCCTTTTCCATCAAATAGCTGCACTAATGATTGAAATAAGCAGTCTAACCGGAAAAATTTCAAAAAATGTCACTCCTATCTGGACTATTGGGCTCTTATACAATTCTTTAAATTCTTCCATTTCCTTAATCTGCAAATCGATTTCGGTCTGTGATTGTCCACTTAGCTTTAATTGTTCTAAAGAATATTGATAATATCCAGCCATGAAATTTTCACCAGTGGTATTCTGAATAATCTAGAAGCAATTAATGTAATACCAATTACTTTCAAAATAGTCCAATTTTGGCAAAGCCTCATTCGACTATTTTCAAGTAGTATAGGCATTTACCATTGCAATTTATATTTTGCATTTGGACTAAAATATAAATGCAATTGGTACAATGTAGAACCCCATTAAAAATGCTTTTCCAAACTTTATTGAACCATTCAAACGTTTATCCATGTAGGTTATTAATTCCAAAGAAGATGGTCGATAGGGGAATAATCATGGTAGCATAGCCCAGCAATTCGCCAGTATCAAAATCGACACTTCCGGCTGCCATGCTTATAAATAACATTGCTGAAACAATAATTCCGGCAATAATTCCAAATATTAAAACTATTTTCTTCATATCATTCATTTTGGTTAGCTTAGACAAACAAAGGAAAATCATCGTAAAATTCACTCATACTTTAGTATCAATTTTATGATTTTGAGCATTATCATACAAAAGAATGAGTACAATTTAAGGAATAAGATTCAGCTCTTTCGCTTTATGAATTGCCTGCGTTCTGCGCTGAACATCTAGTTTTTCGAAAAGATTTGAAGAATGTGTTTTTACTGTAGGAAGAGAAATAAATAATTCATCGGCAATTTACTGGTTTGAAAGTTCCTTTTGAAATTAATTGAAGCACTTCGTATTCACTTTTACTAATTTTTAACAATTTTAAAACTTTTTCATCCTTGACAAATTTAGCAGTTTCAACTTCTTTTCTCCTATTAATAAGTTTTAGTCCTACCCAAATGCCTAATCCTGTAAACAACGCAGCCACAACCCCAACAAAAACTTCTATTGAAAAATCTCGAATAAAATAGCTGTATTCTACAAACTTCATAATTTCTATAAGTGCTGCCAACGCAATCCCGTAAAGAAAAATCATTGTTCTAAAACGGTTAACGTGCAACTTTTTTGCCCGTTTTTTAGTTTGTAATATCAGATTAGTTCTTTTATTAAATAAGTGCATCTGTCTTTGTTTTCACCAAATATAGTTAATTCAACTTTTTTTGACTGAATTTTAAACTATTTGTACAAACTTTAGCTATGCGAGCAAAATAATATATGCAGTAATACCGTTAACAAATTAATCTTAACCGAAATAAATTAACTAATGCGATTCACTTTTTCAAAAATAAGTGGAATTGAGCTACTCACAAAAGCTAAAAAGATTGATATTATTCTTTCAGATGCGCCATTTAAAGAATTTGGAGTTGAATCGTTTTACGTTGTATTTAAAGCTTCGTTAATCAACTTCAGTAACTACATATCCTCCCCAAATGAAAAAATAAATAATTTGCAACAAAGAATACTAGCAAGAACCGAATATTGTAAGGCCTTTTTTTGTCATATTGAAAATTACTTATGTTATCCTGATGAGGAGATTAGAGATCAGGTTAAACATTTGCTGAAAATTACCGATAAGTTTAATAAAGACATTCGAAGGAAATGTTGCAAACTTGAAACAGGTATTCTTCAGACCATTATTGGAAGAATTGAATTGGAATACAAAGAGTTACTTATACAAATTAATGCCGAAAAATGGTTTAATCAACTAAAAAAAGCTCAAATTGATTTTAAAAAATCATTGGCAGAGGTCACCATCAGGCATGGAATGAAACCGGAACTCGATTTAATTATAAATTCACGCTCACGATTAGTAGACTCACTGCAAAAACTGTATGACTGCATGGGTTTATATTATCAAATAACTGAAAACCTGGATTGCAAAACTTCGTTAAACGCAATTAACGAAATACTAAATAGTTAGCTAAATCAGGAAAGCCTGAAATACCCCATTAATTCATTCAGTTGTTCTGCCTGGCTTGACAATTCTTCAGCACTACTTGCAGTTTCTTCAGAAGAGCTGGCCAATTGCTGAACAGATAAATTTAATTGTGTTAATGTAGCATTAATTTGAGTTGCACTGTGCTCTTGTTCTTTGCTGTTGAAAACAATTCCTTTAATTAGCTCAGCAGTATTTTTAATTTCAGGCACAACGCTTTCTGAGGCTTTGCTGGTTTCATCAGCAATTTGAGAACTTTCGTACGAAATATGGCTAATTTCATTCGCAGAATCCTTGCTTCTTTCGGCCAGCTTGCCTACTTCATTTGCCACAACGCCAAACCCTTTCCCCACAGAACCTGCCCTGGCAGCTTCAACAGCTGCATTTAACGAAAGAATATTGGTTTGAAATGAGATATCATTAATTACGGTTATTTTATCCGTAATTGCTTTTAATGCCCCAACAGCCTTTTGCACATTGCTGTTATTGACAATAATTTTTTCAACCGATTCAGTAACCGATTGGTTTGCTTTCTCTGCATCTTTACTGTTTTCCTGCGTTTTTACCGCTATTTGTTCAACAGCAGCAGCAGCTTCCTCGAACGAAGCAGCCTGCTCTGAAGAAATATGAGACATTTGCTGAGCACTTTTGTTAAGTTCCATACTTACTGCAGCTAACATGGAAGATGCATTTTTTACATCACCAACAATTCTAGCCAATTCATTTATCATTTCATTCAATGATGAAGATACGATGCCTATTTCATCATTATAAGAAAAATACTTTTTGTTTATTTTGATATTTAGATCTCCCTTTGCAATGGAGCGAATGTTAGAAGCTAAGTCATTTAAAGGATTTCCAATTCGCCTGTAAATCAGAAAATAAGCTGTCGCCATGAAAATAACTGCCAGTGGGGCACCCCAAGCCAAATGTTCAAAGCCAAAAGCACCAACAACATGAGCCAAACATGCAACAGCTGCAGAAGCAGTGGTAGCAGTCATACTTATATAAAATGTGACTTTTCTTCTAAATAGATAGTAGAATATTAGTAAAGCCAAAGGAAGAATACCGAGAAAAACAATCAGGGTAAAAAGAACAGATATATTCATAACAAAAATTTTTAGGGGTTTAGACTTTAATAAAATTAAGGAATAATTCCTTATGTCTGTATACAAAATCGTCAGCAATTTAGCACTTTCGTTTACTCCCAGGGCAATCGGGTTTAGAATATTTCTAATATCACGGTGCGCCACACCTTTTGCTATACGTATGTTTTTGTTTTCTACAAATAAGGTACAGAGTACCGAACCACACAATGCTCAGCGGAGCTAAATATACTACTTTAAACACATAAAAAGTGGAGCGTACGCAGTAAAATTTGCTTCGGATGACAAAAATAAAACTTTCAGTATCGGTTTCATACTAAGCAAGTTTCAAATATTGTAAATTGAAATTTTAGAATGGCTTAGTATAAATATTTAGAACAGGAAGTACCAAAAAGAAAGAAAAAACATGGCAAAAGCAATACTCCAAAAGTTTGCTCAATTGTTCTCATAAAAAACGTAGTAAAATCACCTCTGTTTACATTTTAAACAATGGCTGTAATTAAAGATCCTAAGAATAAGCTCAGAGTATAAGTATAAAGACCTGTTAAAATACACTTCTCCCACCTCAGTTCATATTCACTGTTACTTTTTTTACTGGCAACAGCATAACCAATTCCGGCCATTATCGCGATAATTATACCCACTAAAAAACATATGCCACATTAACATTTTTTAAGATTTTACAAAGCTGAGAAAATGACTTTTCTCATTAAAAAGACAAGTTTCTACAAAATTCCCATAGTTTATTCGGTACAAAAAATATAAAAACCACTACTCACTGGGCTTACATTCACGTAGTTGTTATTTTTGCATAATATACAATGACATCCCTCATAAAATATTAACAAGTTATCAACAATTTAACTCTTATTAACATTTTTTTTTTAGTTTCGGGCTTCGCAATTTTGTGATACCTAATTAATTTTTTTGAACAACTATTACCAAATTTAATTATTTATGAAAAAGATTTTTTTAGCGCTATCAGCGATAGCAGTATTTTTTGTGGCGTGTCAGGAAGAACCACAAATTGTTCAACCAAACGATGAAGTAATTGTAGACATGAGTGATTTTGTTGCTTGTCCAGATGGAGTGCTTAGTGATCTAAAAAGTGCTCAGGATCAAAATCACGTTGCTTGTGGTACAATGTTAAAACTTAGAGAGCAATTGGATAAAAATCCAGGTTTAGAAAAAGAATTGTATAAAGTTGAAAAGCACACAAGACAACTTATTGCTTATAAAGGCAAGCCAGGTGGCGGTGGCAGTAATGGCGGAGGTGGAGGCACTACTCCTTACACAGGCACAATTACTATTCCTGTTATTGTTAATATTCTTGAGGATCCAAATCACCCGGTTACTACAGCACACATTAATTCTCAAATTGCTATTTTAAATGAGGACTATAACGACAATAATTCTAACACTAACGGTGTACCTTCAGAATTCGCCAGCTTGGTTGCTAACTGTGACATTACTTTTGTTTTGGCAGGTGTTAACCGCAAAGCTTCAACTAAATCATCTTGGGGAACCAATGATGCAATGAAACAATCAAGCCAGGGTGGTATCGACCCTACTGATCCTGCTCATTACCTTAATTTCTGGGTATGCGAAATTGGTGGTGGAATTTTAGGTTATGCACAATTCCCAGGAGGATCTCCATCAACTGATGGTGTTGTTATTGGTTCTGATTTCTTTGGCGAAAATGCTGCAGGAGGACAATATGGTCACGGTAGAACTGCTACTCACGAAGTAGGTCACTGGTTAAATTTACGCCACATCTGGGGTGATGGAAGATGCCGTCAGGATGACTATGTATCTGATACACCAAGTTCAGACAGAGCTAATTATGGTTGTCCGGTTTATCCAACTGTTCATTGCAAATCTAATGATATGACTATGAATTATATGGATTACGTGGATGACGACTGCATGTATATGTTTACTTCTGGTCAGAACGATAGAATGCGTGCTTTATTTGCAGCAGGTGGTGCAAGAGAAACTTTCGTTAACTAACTTAAAATTAGTTTAAAAGTATTAAAGGCTGCCAATGGCAGCCTTTTTTTTATCGCATTTAAATCTACTGTGCCTCATTTTTTGGTAAATTTGAGATATTGTTAACCCAAAATAAACTAAAGATGAAAAAGATTTTTGCATTTGTGATTTTAACTTTGTTTATCTCAAAATTTGCTTTGGCCCAGGAAAAAAGTGATTCTCTAAGAATTATCGATTGCGTAAAAGACTATCTTGAAGGATGGTACGATGGTGATGTTGCCCGAATGGACAAAGCCCTGCATCCTGATTTAACAAAACACAAAATGAACATTTTTAAACCAACTGGTGGGAGCATGCTACAAACTGCCAGTAAGTTAATGATGCTTGAATACACAAAAATGGGCTATGGTAAGCAAACCCCAAGGGATAAAGTGAAAATTGACATAGAGATTTTAGACATCTATGGAAATATTGCTACCGCAAAATCAACAACGCTTGACTTTATAGACTACATTCACTTGGTGAAATTTAATGATGAGTGGAAAATTCTTAATGTTTTGTGGGAGAGTGTTACGAAAAAATAGCAATTTGCTCAAGCAGCTAGTGTTGTGTCAAGGCTAATTTGGGGCTGTATCAAAAGTCTAATTCAATGCAATTTTACTTTCATTTCAACAATAAAAGAGCGTATTTCAACAAGATTGAAAGAAAAATTTATGTCAAAACTAGTTTTGATACAGCCCCAGGTGCACCAGTCAGGTGTTGTCACCTGGCTAATTACCAGGAATATCATACTTGACTTGACACTAATTTAACAGTTTGTGGCTGCTATTTTTATTAATTTGCTTTTGGTAAATCCAGATGCACATCCCAGTTTAATTTCTCATCAGCATAAACAAGGTTTCTTGGAGGAAATTTTTCTGGATCATCAAGGCTTGCCATGGTTACATCAACTTCTTGCTTTCTTCTCTCAATCTGGTAGGTCAACCCTGTTCCACAAATTCCACAAAATGTTCTTTTTACCTTCTCAGATGATTGATAACTGACTGGTGTACCTTTGGTATATTCAAAATCTTCGACAGCGAAAGTAACCCATGCAACAGATTGAGCACCTGCTATTTTCCGGCAATCACCACAGTAACAAACTCCAGCATATTTAGGTACTCCCGAAGCTTTGTAACGAATTTCCCCGCAATAACACCCTCCTGTAATTGTTTCTTTATCCATTGATTAAACATTTAGGTATTCGTAATTTTATTTAAAATTTAATCCTTAAAAATAAACTATATTTGCTCAACCATAAACTTTAAAAGCTAATTAAGTGGAGATAAAATCATACCAGGAAATAACCGAGATACTAAAAAGTAAAGACAAAACACTGGCAAAAGTGATTGATTCAGTAAACAGAGAAATAAAACCTGCACCTGATATCGATGTGTATTATTCCTTATTGAATTCCATTGTATCTCAGCAACTTTCAGTTAAAGTAGCTAAAGTAATATGGCGAAGATTTGTTGAACTATTTGAAGATCAATACCCCAAAGCAAAACAGCTCCTGTTAACCAATGATGAAACATTAAGAGGAATTGGCTTATCTCGCCAAAAAACAAGATATATCAATAATGTTGCCCAATTTTCACTGGATAATGATATTTCGTTTGACCACCTGAACAAAATGACCGATGAGGAAATCGTTAATTATCTGACACAAATTGTTGGTATTGGAAAATGGACAGTACAAATGATTTTAATGTTTCCGATGGACCGGCCAAACGTTTTCCCTATTGATGATTTAGGCATCCAAAATAATATGAAATCCTGGTACAAGATAAAACCGGAGAAAAAAGAATTAAAAGAAAAACTAACAAAAATTGCAAAAAAATGGGAGCCTTACAGAACACTTGCCTGCAAATATCTTTGGGCTTCGGGTGATAATGTTCCGCAATGACAAGAATATTTTCTAAGTTTGCTTAGTTTAAAGGTTTCATATAAAAGGTAACTTGATATGAAAAAAATAATTGCGACAGTTTTGGGGAGCTTCGTTATTATTAGTTCTTTATTAGGACAAAACTATGTAATCAAAAACTACAGCATTTCTGAAGGATTAAAAGGGACAATGGTCTATTGTTTCTATCAGGATTCTCTTGGTTTCATCTGGATGGGAACAAATGCCGGCTTAAGCAGGTATGACGGAAACAAGTTTATTAATTACAACAAACCCGAAGAACTCTCAAAACAAAACATAAAAAGCATTAACCTAAATATTAACGGAAATTTATTGCTATTGACCAATAATGGAAAAGTATGGGAGTTTGACGGCTTAAACTACCGCCAATTCTCTTCGTGGTTAAAAATGCCTGAAAATGAGAAAATTACAATCTTAAATAGCTATAAGCAAAAACTTTTTATTGGAACAAATATTGGCTTGTTCATCAAAGAAAAAGATGGTCAGTTAAAAACGATTAGTAAAATAAAGGGCAAAATTACTTCGTTTGAGATCGATGCTCATGATAATCTGTACATCATAAACCAATCAGATGGAGTTTTTCAGTATGTAAACAATTCAGTTCAATTTTTGTTTCCACACAATGATAGTCCGCATAAAAATATTTTAAAACACAATAAAGGGGACTTTTGGTCAAACCAATCACCAAAAGGTGTTTTTCAAAAGAAAGCAGGTAAGTGGCAACACATTTTTGGAAGCTTCAATAAATTGCTTAAATTTCTCATATTACGCTTTTGTATTATTCATTTACTTTTAATACCTCTGAAATAATTATTGCATAGTAAATTGCAATGTTGCATTCATCGTATGGTATCTTAAAATAACCATTTTCACCCCAGGTAGTCCCCCAGGAATTTTTGCAAATCCAATACCCACCATTTTTAACCGATTCATCATCGGTGTACCCAGTTAATATGGTGATATGCCCGCCATTTTCGCCTGATGCAGGATTATTTAAGTAAATCCCATTTGTATAAGTGCCCAAATCATTATATAAGTCAAGATGTGTAATCACAGGGCCAAAATTGATTATGGTGTTCTTTAACGAATCAATTCGTTGATTAAAACTCAGGTTTTTTAGGTCAAGAGTTTGCGAACCTGTAATTTTATATTTTGCGGTTAAAGAACTGTTGCAATCATCGACCAACCCGGTATAAGGGAGTTCCTCTTCCAGCACAACACCATAGTCTTGAAGATATTTTACTCCATCAAATGGGCCAAAACCTGCACAATTAACCAGCTGCTGTTCAGATAAATCAACTTCAAAACCATACTCTTTATTGATTAAATATTCCGTTAATCCAAGGCAGGCAAATGCCCAGCATGAACCCAAATCACCCTGGTTTTTTGCGGGTGTAAAATAACCAGTTTCTCTAAGATCAAATGATTTAGGTAAATCCGAATTTGGGATGTATTCTTCATTAGAATTTTGCTTATTGCAGCTGGTGAATAATAAAGCCCCTATTATTATAAAGATTAGCGATTTAAACATATTGTTTATTTTTAAGATTTTTCCTCAAAAGTAGAGTGGTTAATAGGTTTAAATGTCCAGAATAATGATTTGAAACCATATTTTTGTAAATTGAATTGATGAATGTTATCAATCCACTCATCTGAATCAAATTATGATTAGAAAAATACAAGCAAAAACTGTTTTATCTAAAGTTAAAGGAGAGGATACCTGGTTTGGACTTACTTACAATATGAATTTGTATCGAGGGTGTCAACATGTTTGTATTTACTGTGATTCAAGAAGTACATGTTATCAGTTGGGCGATTTATCTGACATACGATACAAAGAAAATGCGATAGAATTACTGACTAAGGAGCTAAGAAGCAAAAAATTAAAAGGCACTATTGGTTTTGGCTCAATGAATGATCCTTATATGCCGGTAGAGCGAAAGATGGAATTAACCAGAAATGCACTTAAGGTTGTTTCTTACTATAAATTCCCTGTACACGTTATTACTAAAAGTAATCTGGTTATCAGAGATATAGATTTGCTAAAAGAAATTAGCAAAATATATGCAGCTATATCATTCACTATTACCACTGCAGATGATGAACTAGCAAAAAAAATAGAACCTGCGGCTCCTTCTCCGACAGAAAGATTTGAAGCCATTAAAGAACTCAATAGAAATGGAATTTACGCAGGTATTACATTAATGCCAGTTTTGCCCTTTATTAATGATACTGAGCAACATATACAAAATTTGGTAAACAAAGCAATAGAAAGCGGAACTAAATATATTATTCCCTTCATTGGTCTAACCTTGCGCGAAGGTTCCCGTGAATATTTTTATACCCAACTTGATAAATCATTTGAAGGAACCAAAGAGAAGTACATCAACACCTTTGGTTTGTCTTATAGCTGCAATTCGCCTAATGCAGATGCTTTGTACAAACTATTATTTGAGGCAATGGAAAAACACAAGATTCCAAGGAAAATGAAGTTTTATCAACCTGACACCCCTGCTCAATTAAAACTGTTTTAAGCATTTGTGCCATCTAGTTATAGGTTAAAACAACAAATTGCACTACTATCAAAATTTATCGCAGCAATATTGCATTTAATCCAATTTCAAATACTTTTGGAACGACATATTGCATAACCGGTTTTTGTAAACAGCATCGCTCTCAAAAAACTCAGTATGACAAAAATTATTTTCTCATTAATTATTGCATTAATCTTTTTCCATTCTTGTACCTAAACAAACAGGTGGCGAATGAAAAATATATAGACGATGAATGGTCAATTATTTCTTCAGCACAAATTCAAGCTGATGGAAAAACCCTGTCATCAACCAATGTAGATGTATCTGCCTGGTTTCCAACGGGAATACCATCCACGGTACTGGCATCATTGGTTAAAAATGGCGAATACGCTGATATTTACCGCAATACAAACTTCACTAAAATACCTAAAGAGCGTTTTAAACATTCCTGGTGGTACAGAAAAGAATTCAAGGCTGATGAAAGCTTTGCTAACACTTACATTATATTTGAAGGGATTAACTACAAAGCAAATATTTGGTTAAATGGGGAATTGATACTTCATCTATTGAACACCCATTTATGATTTTTGACTTAAATATTACCAACTATTTAAAAGCTGAAAACATATTGGCAATAGAAGTTTTCCCGACCCGGCATAATGCTTTAACCATGGGCGTTGTAGACTGAAACCCTGAATCGCCAGACAGAAATATGGGATTATGGCGTGGAGTTAAACTGGTCCTGAATGGAAAAGTTTCGCTTAAAAACGTGGTAGTAAAATCAAAAATTGATAAGGAGAATTACACATGGGCAAAAATCTCAATTTATGCTGATGCGGTAAACAACTCTTCAGAATCAGTTTCAGGAAAACTAAACTACCAAATTGGTGATATAAAATTCTCTCAGTCATACACTTTGAAAGCCAATGAAACAAAACAGGTAATCGCAAAAGCAGATGACTTTTCAGAGCTTGAAATTAAGAGCCAAAACTTTGGTGGCCAATAAATATGGGCGAACCTGGTTTGTATAATTTACATATTTCAGCAGACATTGAAAATGAACCAAGTTACGAAAAGACAATTCGCTTTGGAATAAGAGAAATTGCAGATTTCATCAACGAAGCAGGACGCAGAGGGTATACTGTTAATGGGGAAGAAACACTAATCCGGGGCGGCGGCTGGACAGATGATTTACTACTAAAAAGTTAAAGCGCAGGTAGCTTATACTAAACACATGGGGCTCAACACCATTCGTTTAGAAGGTTTTTGGGGCAAAAATCAAACACTTTTTGATGCCTGCGGTGAAAAAAAATGAGAAAGGGGAATTGGTAAGTGACAATTTTTATTGGCTATCAACAAAGGAAGATGAGCATGATTTTCCTAATTCATATTGGGTTTATACTCCGCTTAAATCATTTGCAGATTTTAAGCCTTTAAGCAACATGCCAAAATCAAATGTTGATACAGAGTCGACCTTTTCTGAAAATGGCGAAAATTCAAAACTTGAAGTCAAACTCATAAACAAATCAGACAAGATTGCCTTTTTCATCCACATGCAAGTAACTATAGATAAGTCAAATATTGCTATTCTTCCAGTTTTCTGGAGTGACAATTACATAAGTTTGCTTCCTGGGGAAGAAAGAACTTTCACAGCAGAATTTGCAACTAAAAACTTAAATGGTGAAAAGCCTGTATTTAAAATGAATTTTCTGAATCAGAAAAACAAATAATCCTAAGATTCCATATATTGTTTCAAAAGTTTATCAAGCAGACTTTATAAGCGGTTGGTAAACTTTTTTCGCATTTTGATCAAGCAACAAATAATAATATCATTTTTATAATTATGTTTGTAAATAACAGATAAGAATTATTTACTAACAAATATTTTAATGAAAAGATCAATTTTAATCCTTGCAATTGGCATCTTACTTAATGTAAGCTTAAAAGCACAAATAGAACCTGTTCAACCAAAAGATCAGGAAAAGAAAAGGTATCCACTCGAATCAGCTACAATAGAATATACTATGTCTATGATGGGCAGCGATAATCCTATGACTATTAGATTTAAAGATGGTGGTAAAAAGCAGTCTACTGAAGTAAAAATGTCAATGTTTGGAATAACACAACATAATAGAAGTATTATGATTGATAACATGATGTATGAATTGAACATGGCTGAAAAAACCTATAAAGAATCAGAATTAACTGAGGAGCAAGCCAAAAAAAATGCCACTTTTTTATCGGATGAAAAAGCGATGGAAGAAGAAGGTTTTACTAAAGGTGAGCAGGAAAATTTCCTTGGCAGATTATGTCAAACATACACCATGAATAAAGATGGTGCTGATGTTAAATTCTGGAGCTGGGATGGTTTGGTTTTAAAAATGGAATCTTCGGCACAAGGAATGTCTATCAGTATGGTAGCAAAATCAATAACAGAAGGAGATCCTGACGATATGTATTTTGAAATTCCTTCTGACTTCACAAAACAAGAATAAACAACTGTAATACAATAAGATATCAAGGCATTCAATACAGGATGCCTTTTTTGTTTCCAAATTATGGAACTTCTAATTGCAACTAATTTGTTTAAATTCACCGCAAAAAAAACAATATGCACATTTTTAGCGCACACGATAAGTTATCTCATTTAATAAGAGCTGATTATTCTTTACTACCTGTTATCAATCGATTTGGTATACGCCTTGGTATAAAAGACTATACAATTGCTCAAATTTGTCAGGCAAAACAGATTAATACCAACTTTTTCCTCGCAATTATCAATACCTATCACAACCCAAATTACTTTCCAGAAAAAGAACTTTTATCTTTTTCTCCTCTTCTGATTGTTGATTATTTGAGAAAAACGCACAAATACTATATAGAATATGTTTTTCCAAAAATTGAAGATTTATTGGAGAAACTAATTAAAAGTGGAAGCAATGGTGGAGAAGAATTAAAAATGATCAAGAGCTTTTATTTAAAGTACAAAGAAGAGTGGGTAATTCATATTAATGAGGAAGAAGAAGACGTATTCCCTTATGTTAAAAGTTTGATTGAGGGCAAGGAAACTCGTCCGGGTTATACAATGCAGTCTTTTGAGACAGAACATTCGAATGTTGATGATAAATTAAGCGACCTTGAAAACCTGATAATAAAATACCTTACACCTACCTATGACGATAATATTTGCAATGAGTTTTTAATGATGCTGTCGAATTTTGAAAAAGACAGTAAAGATCATGCAAGAATTGAAGACAAAATTCTACTCTCACAGGTGATTGAACTAGAAAAAAAGAAAAAATAATGACAAAAAGGGTATTTGTTATTCATCACTCAGAAATTGTACGCAGAGGAATCATTGCAATTTTACGAAATTACTTTAACCTGGAATGTATTCAATACCAATCAGCAAAAGAGGTTATATTACAAAAAGAAATGCTTTCGGATAATTTAATAATTACATTTTTAGAATTAGCAGACTCAATTGATCAAAGCGCACTGAAACAACTACAAGAAAAAAACACGCTAAAAATCATTGGTATTTGCAAAGGGAAAATAGAATCGAAGAATATTTATGGCTTTTATGATTGTATTTCCTTGAACTCCACCTCTGCAGAAATAACCAGCACAATTTCAAATATTTTAAACCAGGCTGAACCAACTTATGAAAAAAAGCCTGAAAGTAATGAACTTTCTTTAAGAGAAAAGGAAGTACTTCAGCTTGTAGCCTTGGGAAATTCAAACAAAGAAATTGCCGAAAAGCTATTCATAAGCATCCATACAGTAATATCACATCGCAAAAATATCACCGAAAAACTTGGAATCAAATCAATTTCGGGTTTAACAGTTTATGCAGTTTTAAATAAGCTTATTGACACAGATTCCATTAATCCAGAGCAACTTATATAACTCAAGCTTCAAGATACTTTCTCCTTTTTATGCAAAATCCCAAGATCTTGGGATATACGAATCAATAACTTCCCTCTAAATTTGCAAGCGAATAGAACAACTATTCCCTAGTGTTTATCACCAAATTTAAGACACAATTGTTTAACTAATTTTATTGTAACAAGTTAAAAACACAAAAAGTTAAATTGATGAAGAAAAAATTCTTGGTTGTAGCATTAATGATGTTTGCAGTTATTGCAAAATCTCAGGTTTCTGACAGCTTAAATAATGTTTACAAGAACAGTGCAGATGAATTGCTAAGTAAAGACAGTAAGTTAACAATTGGGGGTTATGCTCAAATAGATTATAATCAACCATTTGGAGAAGACTCTAAGCAAAATGGAGAACTTGATGTCCACAGGCTGGTTATGCTACTTGGTTATAGATTGAGCAACAGAGTTCAATTCATTTCTGAGATTGAATATGAACACGTGGAAGAAGTATCCGTAGAGCAAGCATTTCTACAAATCAAAATAAATGATTTTATGAATTTCCGCGGTGGTTTAATGTTAACTCCAATGGGAATTATTAATGAATATCATGAACCAACAACTTATAATGGAGTAGAACGCCCAGCTATTGATGGCAAAATTGCACCTACAACCTGGAGAGAAGTGGGCATTGGTTTGCAAGGAAACATTCTTCCAGCTACACTTAAGTACCAGGCTTATATAACTAATGGTTTCAAAAGTTTTGATAAAGAAGGTGGTGCTACTTTAAGTGGTGGAAATGCACTAAGAAAAGGAAGGCAAAAGGGAGCAGAATCAGTATTTAGTCATCCTAATTTCGCAGGAAAGGTTGAGTTTTATGGAATAAAAGGCCTAAATGTAGGACTTTCAGGCTATTTTGGTAAAACTCAGTCAGATCTTTATGGTATTGTTGATGAAGCAGTGGCAGATTCATCAGTAGTAGGAGTTGCAATGATTGGTCTAGATGCAAGATATACCGCTGGTGGCTTACAACTAAGAGGTCAATATTACATGACAAGTCTATCAAATACAAAAGAATACAATGAATTTACTGCTGATGCAAATAGTTTAAACGATTTAGGAAGCGCAATGAATGGGTATTACTTTGAAGCTGGCTATAATGTTTTCAAATCAACCAATGCCAAATCAGAATTAATTCCATTCGTAAGATACGAAGAATACAATACGCATTCTTCTGTTGAAGATATTTTAGTTAAGAATAACACATACAACAATAATATAATCACTGCCGGTGTAAGTTGGAAATTAACTCCAAAAGCTGCATTAAAAGCTGATTTACAATTCATTAAAAATGAAGCTATGGATAAGTATGCAAAACAATTTAATGCCGGTGTTGCTGTAATGTTTTAAGAAACTACTTCTGTTTATTGGATTTTTAATAAAAATTCCGGATGGCTTATGCATCCGGAATTTAATGCTTAAATTAAAACGTATAGAATGAAATCAATTCTTTATATAATCATACTCGCAGGAACTTTTTTCCTGCCAACCCAAAGCCCAATTAACTATCAGCCAAAATCTTTAAATAAACAAGTCGAAAAACTTTGGGGACTCAAAGAATCCAAAAAAGAAGAGATTTTAATGACAGAGGCTTTTGAAAAAGAACCTAAAATAAAAGGGAAATTTTTTACTATTATTGATAAAAATAGCGTACGCCAGAATCGATATGTGTACATTGGACGAGTGAATAGTTGCCGCGCTGGCGGCTGTTCGATCCCGAATGAAACTTTATCAAATACTGAATCTGAATATTTCGATTATTATGTTCTGTTCAATGATAAAATTGAAGTTGAATTGGTTAAAATCTATAACTACCAGGCAACACACGGCCAAGAAGTAACTGTAAAAGGATGGTTAAAGCAATTTATTGGCTACAACGGCAACAAAAGTCTACATGTAGGCAAAGATATAGATGCAATTGCCGGGGCAACAATATCAGTTTATGCAATAACTGCCGATATTGAACATAAGACCAATTTATTAAAACAGATTACAACATCCACAACTCTTTAACAAATAATACTTTACAAATTTAGCTTCGTGTAAAATTCTTGTATATTGAGCTTATGCTGCCTAATTTTAACCAGGCAATTAATCACTGGAAGAACACGAGAATTTAACTAATTAAAAATGAATGTATTACGACTTACAAAACTGATAATTGTAGTGGTGCTTTTTATTAATCCCACCCTATTTTCACAAACAAGCAATAAATTTTCAAAGAAAATAACGAGCTATTTATCAAAAGATGAAGTGATAAAAGCTGAAGAATTTTGTGAACAACAAAAAACAGAACAAGAAAAAGCCGTTTGCTATACATTCATGGGGGATAATGCGCTTAATGAGATGGAATATGCAAAGGCAATGGAGTATTATTTAAAAGCAAAAAATAAGGATAAAGAATACAATGCGCTTTTAGAAGCCGAAAAAAGCGGCAACATTCAATTAATTGATAATCTTCTTATTAGATTAGAAAAAGAAAAAATACCTGACTTAGATTTATCGACCTTAAACCAGAATGCTTTTATGCCAATAGCACAAATATGCTTTAGCAAAAAAGACTATAAAAATGCAGGAAACTATTACGAAAAAGCTGGTGTAAAACAGCTAAGTATTGAATGCAAAGTGCTTTATGCAATTAATAGTAAAGATTATATTTCGGTTGTTGAACTTTCGGAACAGGAAGCTATTGGTTTAAAAAATACAATAGACGTTTACAAGCATGCCGCAGATCAATATTTTGAAAAATCAGACTTTAAAAATGCAAGTAAATGTTATAGTAAAGTTGGGGATAAGTTGAAAACCAGGCTTTGTTTTGAAAAAGAAAAAGAACTTGAACTAAAAAAAACATTAACAATTGTATACGCAAACAAATTTGAATTTTCAGAAAATCCACTAACGATTGTAAAAAAACTAAACGCAATTAAATCTCAAATTTCAAATTTTAAACAAACAGCTTCTTCTTACGAACAAAATGGCTATTCTATTGAAAGTGATAATTGGTCGACTTTTGCCAAACTAATAAATGTGGCTGTTGAAGAGAGTGTTAATGGCTGCTATATAATAAAGCCAGCTAAGGCCAAAACAAGAGATGGAAAACCGTTGCTAACCGAAGCATGGAAAATAATTAACGAGATCTGCTACAATAAACAGCTAAGTTTATCCGAACAAAAGCAACAACCATTAAAAAACATAGTGGAAGAAATTAGATTCCTAAATAAGGATTACACTGTTAATGTGCAAGACCTTGCAAACAAGCAACTTGACATATCAGGGATTACTATTGCTGATGCAATTTACCAGTTTCCGAAAGCCGTGGAATCTGCTAAAAAGCTAATGGATGACTACTTCATTAGTATTAACACCAAGACCACACCCAAAAACATGTCATGGCTTGTTCTTAGCGTTGTAGAAAAAATGTATACTAAGATTATTAAGAAGTTAGATGATTTATATAGTTCTGCAAAATCTGAAAGCATTAAAAAGAAAATAATTGAACAAAAAGACTCGTTTCAGGAGTATTATAACAATAAAAGCAAAGAGACTTTTTATCTGGAAGGCAGCTTTAAACCTAATTCATGGAGTGAATACTTGCTTCAAAAGAAACTTAAAGCAAACATTGTCAAAAACATTGTTGTGGAAAAGATAAATTAATACACATTTGACTTAACAAAATTAGAGATTAAAAATCAATTTCTACCCTGCCCCAAGTGGGAATGTTGATTTTTCACCATTCTTTAGGATGTTTCCATCAAGTAAAGCATTATTGAATAGCTATTTGGTTATTTTATACTAAGCCATTATGGAATATTGTAAAATGGAATTCCATAATGGCTTTGTATATGCCGATCGACTGGCAGTTTTGGTTTGAAAGCTTGCAAAGCAAACCAAATACTAACAGCGGTTCGGTATAACACCTTAGGAGCCATGCTTGACTATCTGAAAGGTGTCGTCATAGTACCGGATAGTTATTTCTTATTTTACAGCCCAATGTGGAAAAACAGAAAGGTCGATACCAAAAACTATTTGTCCCCAAAAATACATGATAAGTGTAATAATAATTACACCAAAAATATTAAGAAGGAAACCAGTTTTCATCATTTCCCCAATCTTTAACTGATTGGTTCCAAAGACAATAGCATTTGGCGGAGTTGCAACAGGAAGCATAAATGCAAGTGAAGCAGCAAGTGTTGCAGGAATCATTAGCATCAAAGGATTAATATTTATCGAAACAGCAATTCCAGCCAAAATTGGTAAAAGCATTTCTGTAGTGGCCGTATTTGATGTTAGTTCTGTCAGAAAAGACATAAACAATGCAATAATAAAGATAATTAAAAAAGGGGGCAAGGCAGAAATTGCGCTCATTCGTTCTCCTAACCACAATGCGAGTCCAGACTCAGCAAATCCCTGAGCTAAAGCAAATCCGCCACCAAAAAGCAAAACAATGTGCCACGGAAGTCGTAAAATAATTCGCCCTTCCAATATATTTTCTCCTTGATTAGACTTTGAAGGAATCATAAATAATAAAAGTGAAACTGCAATAGCTACTGTTCCATCATTTAAGAACTTAGGCTGTGAAAATAAGTTTGACCAACCTGGTAAAATAAAATTGTTTATTTTTATATCTGATCTAAAAATCCACAAAAGAGCTAATATCACGAAAGTAACCAGAACAATTTTTTCTTCGTAGGTTATTTTTCCTAATTGAACATATTGTTGCCTGAATATATTTGCTCTCTCTGTTTTTTCACTTTTCGGCCTGTACTTTAAATAAAGTAACAGCCAGGCTGCCAAAAACATAACGACCGAAATAGGTAAAGCAAAGATGATCCATTGCGAAAAAGTTGTTTCTGGTCCGTTTTTAAAAATTATATTAAATATTCTGGCAAAGGATAAATTTGGAGGAGTCCCTATTAATGTTGCAATTCCTCCAATAGAAGCGCTATATGCAATGCCAAACAAAAAGCCATAAGAATAATTTTTCGTATTGGAAACCTGTGCATTTTCCTCAAATTTTGAGATTATCGACAATGCAATGGGTACCATCATCATTGCTGTTGCAGTATTTGACATCCACATCGACAAGAACCATGTGGCCAACATAAAGCCAAACAAAATTCGACCATAACCAGAACCTGTTATTGACAATATTTTCAAGGCAACTCTTTTGTGAAGATTGTGTTTTTCCATGGCCAATGCCATTAAAAAACCGCCAATGAACAAAAAAATCACATGATTAAAATATGCTGAGGAGATAGCTTTACCGTTAAGAACCCCTAATGCAGGAAATAATACTACAGGAATTAAAGCTGTAATGCCAATTGGAATTGCTTCGCTTACCCACCAAACCGCCATTAAAACAGCAATCGCTAATGTGAAAGTTATTTCTGGCTTACCAGGCTCTAAATCAGCAAATAACACCACTGAAAGGAAAGAAATTAACCCCAGCCAAAATCCAATTTTCTTTGCACTAATTTTGTTTTGTTTTTTCTCATTCATTAACAAACCATTTTCATCCTCTTGAACAACGAATGATCATTAACTCACTAAATATTCTAACGCTTCTTCTTTTGTATTAAATGGAACTTGTTTCTTTTTTACAAAAACATTATATCCATTTAATAATAGCTTTTTTAATCCTGTAATACCAACAACAGCCGTTTTTTTTGTTTTCTCATCAAAAAGGTCTTTGTATTTTTTAGCATGTTCAACAAACTCATTACTAGGATTTGCTCCTGTAAAATCATTTAATGCTAAAAACTGTTCATGAGATTTTTGATACTCTCTCCTAATATCATTGAGAAGTTTCAACATTTCATCTATTGATTTGCATTTTGAGTAATCAATAAAAAGGACTTTTTTCCCTTTGTAGTCAATATATGAGAATGGCATAATCGAATATTTTAATGTGGTTCTAGTTAAGTTATCTAAAGATAAAAAAAACTAATGAAACCCTCGCAGAGGGATTCGATATTTATTACTGCTCCACTGCAAGTTGGCAGGGTACCTTCATGATCATTAACGATAAAAGGACATATTTAACATTACAAATCAAACACAAGAATAGTGTCAAGTCAAGTATGATATTCCTGGTAATTAGCCAGGTGACAACACCTGGCTGGTGCACTTGTCAGGTATTGTCACCTGACAAATTAGCCTTGACATGACAATAGTGTTAAAAACAACTAAAGTAAATATATAAAAATCAACAACTTACCCAACCACAACTTTAGTGGATTATACAAATAAGCGTGATTGGGAATTAGAAATAATCAAAATAACCAGGATTTTATATCCTCTGGATATTTTACATTAGCGTATACAATATTCAAACTTAAACAATTATGAGGTTCAACTTTAGGAATAAAGACTGGAAATTTAAACTGGGAGTAATTTTAGTTTTAAGCTCTCTAATATTTTTCGCTCTGTTGGTAATTATTCCGTTGCTTGAAATTGAAAAACAAGCAAAAATAACCTACACATCAATATCATTTATTGTGGCCGAGGTTCTTTTTTACACAGGAGGTTTTTTAGTTGGCAAAGAAGTTTTTAAGAAGTATAAAGCTTACTTTAATCCTGTTAATTGGTTCAAAAAGAAAAAGGTTAACACCTCGGAGGATGCAGCATAAAATAAAGAAGGCCTGGGAGACCAGGCCTTTTCAATGAATATATTTGGTATTACTCTTTTCTTACAAGTTTAAATACTCTATCCCACCTGATGTTACCTGGGAAACCCTTTTCCTCATTTAATGAATAGAATATTAGTACAGGTTTACCAACAATATGATCTTCAGGAACAAAACCCCAGGCACGTGAGTCTGCCGAATTATGCCTGTTGTCACCCATCATCCAGTAATAGTTTTGTTTAAAGGTATATTTGTCCACCTGCGCTCCATTTATGAATACTTTCCCATCTTTCTCTTCATAATCATTGTTATCGTATACATCAATTACTCTTCTGTAAAGAATAATATTCTCTGGTGTTAAATCAATAGTCATTCCTTTTTTTGGTATAACTAGCGGGCCAAAATTATCTTCGTTCCATTTGAAAGTTGAGTCATGAGGAAAAATCTGACTAGCCCATTCTCCTTTTTTTGAAATTGTTTTCTCTACTGATTTTACTATCGGAAATTGCTTCAATTTTGCAGCCAATTCATCGGTCAATGGCAAAAGGTAACCAGTCCCAGGTATCTCTTTTTGATCCTGGTTGTATATCTCTAATTTCTCGAATGCCTTAGGATTAATAGCTTCGCCACCAGTATTTACTATGTAATTGTATTGGATTCCTTTATATGCCTTTTGTGGTTCTCCATTAATGTAAACTTTTGAATCAATAATTTCCAATTTATCACCAGGCAATGCCACACATCTTTTTACAAAGTTCTCTTCTTTATCAAGAGGACGAACTTTCATTTCAAAATTCTCTTCAACAGCTTGTCTTCCGTACATTCTCAAATGCTGATAATAATCAGGGTTCTCATTTCCAACCAGGATAGTATCACCAACCGGGAAATTAAAAACTACAATATCATCTCTTTCTACATCGCCAAAACCAGCAAGTCGCTTATAATCCCATTGTATCCAATCGAGGTAAGAGCTTGTGCTTGTTGAAAACGGTAATGTATTGTGTACCAATGGAAAAGATAAAGGTGTAATTGGCATTTTAGGCCCATAACTAAGTTTACTAACAAATAGTCTATCACCAATCAACAGCGTTTTTTCCAGTGAGCCAGTAGGAATTGCATATAATTGAAAAATAAACACCTTAATTAAAGAAGAAACTACCAATGCAAAAATAAGTGCATCTGCCCATTCTTTCCACTTTTTCTTTTTTTCGCCCTTTTTCTGTCTAAAAGGATTCCACTTTACTTTTTTAGAAATATAAATATCGAATATAATTGCAAGTCCAATTAACATCCAATAACTACGCAACCAAATAACCCATAAGATATAAATTAAGGCAGCTATTGAAAATTTCACAATTTGTTTTGTAGATGGTTTATTTTCTATCAATTTCATTACTAGACTGTTATAATTTTAATTTAAAAGAATGGCCAAAGATAATTAATTAAAAGACAAAAGTTAAAAGGATACCGACAATTCTTTGATCTTTTAAACAAATTTAATCTTATGTATTCCTTCTTTCAATGCTAGTGTTATGTCACATCTTAAATGACGGTTACAATTATTCGCTTAGCGGGTTCATGAGTTGTGTAATTAGCTTGTTTTTAATGCTTAGCATTTTATAATCAGACCCGCTTAGCGATTTACATACCATCAAAACAGCCTTGACATGACACTAGTGTCATGTCAAGTGTGATATTTTAGGTATTATTTTAATATACAGTATATTTTAAACAATCAGAAGTCATTGGTCACTAGTAATTTGTCATTAATAACCAGCGACTAATGTCTAATGACTTTACCAGAAATCTGACATTTGACATAACACTAGTATTATCTATTCCTTAGTTACCAATTTTAGCACTCTGTCCCACCTAATATTTGAAGGAAAACTTTTCTCTTTATCCAATGAATAAAAAATCAGCACAGGTTTACCAACAATATGATCTTCAGGCACAAAGCCCCAGGATCTTGAATCTGCTGACTGGTGTCGGTTATCTCCCATCATCCAGTAATAATTCTGTTTAAAAGTATATTTATCCACCTCTGCTCCGTTAATATAAACTTTCCCACCACTTTCCTTGTAATCATTGTTTTCATAAACATCAATTACTCTGCGATAAAGAACGATATTTTCTTTGGTAAGTTCAATTGTCATTCCTTCTTTAGGTATCAATAAAGGACCAAAATTATCTCTGTTCCACTTAAAAGAAGTATCTCGGGGGAAGGTTCCAAATTCATACACATTTTTTGCTTCAATTTCTTTATTTATTGATTTTACAAAAGGTAATTTCTCCACTTTTTTTGCGGCTTCATTTGTCAACGGAAGCCTATAGCCATGCCCGGGAATCAAACTTTGATCACTCTTATAGATGCCCAATTTCTCAAAAAAGCGACTATTTATGGGTTGACCTTCCGTATTTACTTGATAAATATACTCTATTCCCTCATAATCTTTTTGAGGTTTTCCATTTACATATACCTTAGAATCAATAATTTCCAAGTTGTCACCTGGTAAAGCTACACATCTCTTTACAAAATTTTGTTTTTTATCAGTTGGATATATCTTGATTCCATATTGTGAAATAACTTCATCTCTCCCACCCAATCCATTTTCTTTAAACTCATCAATTATCTGGTAATAATCGGGATTATCCCTGCCAATACAAACTGTATCACCTACCGGAAAATTAAATACAACAATATCATCTCTTTCAATTTCACCAAAACCAGCTAATCTTTTGTAATCCCATTGCAACCAGTCCAGAAATGAATTTGTATTTTTCGTAAAAGGCAATACATTGTGTACCAGTGGAAAGGATAACGGAGTAACAGGCATTCTGGGACCGTAACTTAATTTACTTACAAATAACCTGTCGCCAATTAAAAGTGTTTTTTCCAAAGATCCTGTAGGTATAGCATAAAGCTGAAAAATAAATATTTTGATTAACGATGAAACAACTAGTGCAAAAATAAGTGCATCAGCCCACTCCTTCCATCTTTTCCTTTTTTCGCCTTTTTTTTGCCTGAATGGATTCCATTTTATTTTTTTGGAAATATAAACATCGAATATAACTGCAAGCCCTATTAGCATCCAATAACTATGCAGCCAGATAACCCATAACACATAGATCAATGCAGCAATTGAGAATTTTATAAGTTGTTTTGCAGAGGGTTTATTTTCTATCAATTTCATTTTCAGATATTTAACAAACAAATTAAAAAAGGGATTTAAGAATTTTAGTAATAGAGAAACCTAAAGGTTAAAAATCCCTATGCAGCAAATAAATTTAATAATTGATGTTTTCCTTCTTTTTTCAGCACATCTCAACAACCATGTAAAGGCATACTATTCAAAGGATTAGTAATTTGAAATTATACCTCCGGTCATTCTTAATAAGTCATTTGAGGCCCCTATCAAATTATAAATTGCTTCCAATTTATCAAAAGAAGCATATATGTAAGAAACCTGTATATCCCTGTAATTAAACGAGTTAATGGCTCCGGAGTTGAATTTATCCTTTGCAATTTCCAGGTTTAACTGTTGGCTTTTTACATTCTCATCAGCAACTCTGTAAAGCTGTTTTCGTGCATTGTAAAGCTCCAGCATAGCTAATAGCTGATTGTTAAGTCCCAACTCTAAATCCTTAATTTCTAGTTCGCCAATTTCTCTTTCTATTTGGGCGTTTTGGATATTGCGCCTTCTGTTCCAGCCATTAAAAATAGTATAGTTTAAGCTGGCCCCAACATAAGCTCCATAAGCATTGGTAGTTGTAGCATCACCACCAATAATTTGTAATCTACGATTTAAGTTATCTGCACCTGCATTTAATGATAAACTAGGGTATCTGGCACTTTTTTCAAGTGTAATATTATTATCTAAAATATTCTGGCTTAACATTTTAAGCTTGTATGTTTTGTTATTTTCATACATTGCATCTTTCAAGTCCTGAAAGACATATTCCTGCATTTCAGCCTCAAATTCATCTGTAGGTTGATAGATAATGTATGAAGTATCAGCCATCAGCTTATTAAAAGAACGTATGGCATTATCTAAACTCAATTTTTGAAGTAAAAAATTGCTTGAATCCCTTAAAAAGGCATCTTTTACCTGCAAAACATCAAATGTAACAGCGCTTCCCAGTTCTTTGCGTGTTTGCACATAATCATACCTGTCGCGTGAAAGTTTCATTATACCAGCTAAAACTTTTAGTTTTTCCTGCTGTAGGGAAATATCATAATAACCCAAAACAATATCCAGAATTGTGTTTTCAATTTGTACTTGCAAACTCTCTTCAGATATTTTTCTTAATTCCTCAAGATTTCTTTTGGTTGTTTGAATAGCCCAACCATTAAACAACACCCAATTTAAATTAACTGCCGGAGTTAATGTATTTGTGATGGTTTCCAAACGACCACTACCCTGCTGATTAGGGGCATCATCGTATCTATTGTTCTGATTAAGACTAAAATTGATATTTGGAAGTCGTCCAGCACGTCCCCAGGCATCATTGTTTGATGCAATCTCAACATCTTTCTTAGCAATTTTTACCTGATAGTTTCTTTCTAATCCTTTTGATATTGCTTCACTTAGGCTTAACTCAATGGTGTCAATAGGAACAATTGTGGTATCTTGCTGTGAAAAACTATTTGTTGATATTAATGCAATAATAATTAGTGAGAAAAATATTTTTTTTAAATGCATTTTGATGATGATTAACGTTAAATTTTGTTTGAATTAAGCAAATATTTTTTAATTTACACTCCAGTTGTTAAACTTAATGGTAATATCCTCCAAAGTCTCCAGAAGCACTGGCTCTAATTTGCTAAATTTAATTAAATCAATTGGGTCTTCTCCGTTACTTTGCTGCAAAACCAGATAAGTATCACCATTTGATTGTCTTGTTGTAAGTTTTGTATCTAGCGAATAAGTTTCGTTCTTAATATAGGTTTCAGGGCTACTTTTTAGAATCAACTCCAGTGAATTCTTCCTTAGCCTAAACTTTTTCAAAGACATACTTCTATCAATTGCTTTAACCAATAATCCAGCTCCATATCCTCCCAGAATACCTAAAATTACAGTAGAAAGCAATTTTGAAGTCTCAAATTCCTTAAACATATCGAAAAATGAACCAATGGCAGGTAAAAGAAAAAGAGATAGAACAATACCAATAATAATAGCTAATCTATCCCTTGATTTTGCCATTTTATTTCGCTTTATAAAAATTTCATCGGGCTTTTCTATAACTCCTAGTCCTAACCAATCCAGATACTCCAGATTTTTAATATCTTCAGTTTCCTTTTCTATTGATAATTTTAAATCTTCAATTTTATTAGAGTCAAATTCATTTTTGTCAGGATGTTCTTCAAGGCATTTTACAAGTGCCTTTTTTGCTGGAAGAACAAGACATTCCGATTCGTTAAGTATTCGTCTAAGATCCTTTGAATCTAAGTCTTCGTATTGTATTGAGTAAATATTCATAGTGATTAGCTAATTATTCGTTTACTATTAATGATAGTTGGTTCTACGCTTTCTTTTCTATATAAGAAACCAGACCATAACCACTTGATTCTTTGCTTAATAGAAGTTCTAATCAAAATTAAAACAGGGAAAAACATCAATATAAATCCTGTACCTATAAATACACCATAAGCAAGTGAAATAGCCATAGGCTTAAGGAATTGTGCCTGAAAACTAGTTTCAAAGATTATAGGATAAAGCCCAATTGAGGTAGTAATAGTTGTTAAAACAATAGGTCTAAACCTTGCTATACCAGCATTATATACAGCCTTTTCAACGGTTTGCCCTTCTCTTAGGTTCAAATTATATTTATCAAGGAAGACAATTGCATCATTCACAATTACACCGCTCAGAGCGATCATTCCCCAGGCGCTAAGTAACGAAACAGGAATAGCATGCTCGCCAATTGCAGACTCAATACCGTGTCCCCACATTGCCCCCAACCAAGCTAAAGGAATCATCATTACAATAATTAGTCCCTGAGATGCAGACTTAAATTGTATCATTATTATCAATATGATAATTCCAAAGGCAGTACCAAAATAGGTGAGCATTTCACCCATTGCATCGTTACTGTCTCTCGACTGCCCTTGAAACTTGATATTGATACCTGGGAATTTACTTTCCAGTTGAGGAACTAACTCTTTAGTAATGCGCTCAAGTATTGGAGGAACGGGTGCATAAGGATCTGAAAGGTCGGCATTTACCCTGACTTCTCTTGAGCCATTATAACGTCTGATATTTACAGGTCCTCTTTGAATATCGTACTCTACTAATTCAGTTAATGGAAATTCGCCTTGTGGAGTTTTGATTTTCATTTTTTCAAGCTGCCCAATTGTTTTTCTATCGCTTTTTGGAAATCGAACCCAAATTCTTAACTCATCTCTCCCGCTTTGTAAGCGCTGAGCCTGTCCTCCAAAAAAACCCTGTCTAATCTGGTTGCTGATGTACGCATGGTTAAGTCCCAGGAAGTATGCCTTGGGCTTTAGTTTTAGAAGAATTTCAGGCATCCCGGTCGCATCATTATCTGTTACGTTAATTAGCTCGGGATATCCTTTCAGACTATCCACCAGCAATTTTTTAGCACTTTTAAGTTCTTCAAGATTTTTACCCAAAAGACTGACTGATACAGGTGTTCCAAACTGGTTTTGCCCTCCGACACTAAATTTTTCAGCTTCTTTCACATCACCAATTTTGTCCCTCACCCGGTCGGCTATTTCAAATGTGGAGATTGGAGCACCTTCCATGTCTCGCATAAAAATCATAATAGAGCCTGCATGAGATCCATTTTCATTGCCATTAAAAGCACTACCTGTAAATTTGAAAAGCGTTCTAATATATGAAGAGTCATTATTTTCTGCCATTAGCTCTTTATCAACCTCCCATACTGCTGCTTCAAACCTTTTTAAATACTCTTCAGTTTGTTTCTCTCCATCACCAGGTTTAAAGGCAATGTCAATATTAAACATATCAAAAGGAATATTTGGGAAAAAAGTAGCCTTAATAAACTCTCCTTTAAATAAACCTACAGTAATAAGTATAATACCTAATGGAACAACAGCAGCAATCCATTTCCATTTGATTACTTTTTCAAGGATTTTTCCATAAACCTTAAATTTCATAAAATCTATGAACTTATCCAGTACCTTTCTTATTTTAGCTTGTTTTGTTTTTGCTCTTAAAATATGTGGCGTTCCAATATGGCCAGGGAGTACTAAAAATGCCTCCATTAATGAAAATGCCAAACTGAAAATTACCACAAAAGCCATCTCGTACATGAACTCAAAAGCTCCTTGAAGTAACAGCAAAGGTGCAAATGCCATTATTGTGGTAAGAACAGAAGTAAACACCGGAACAATTACCTCCAACGAACCATCCAATGCTGCCTTCATTGGAGATTTTCCCCGTTCATAGTGAACAAATATGTTTTCAGCAATTACAATTCCATCATCCACCAAAATTCCGACAACCAGTATCATTCCGAACAATGAGATCATGTTTATCGTAATTCCGAAAACAGGCGCTAATATAAACATTCCTAAAAAGGCTGCAGGAATTCCCCAGGCAACCCATAATGAAAGTCTTGTACTTAAAAATAACGCCAGGGTTATAACTACTAAAACAAGCCCCATTAAACCGTTCTTCATCAAAAGCTGCAAACGCTGGCCAAGAATCTGAAGGAAGTCAAATATCACTTTTAACTTTACATCGTCATGTTGCTCATTGAATTTCTTTACATATTCATTGGTAAAATCTGCAATTTTCTCAAGGTCTTCTTCACCCAGTTTCTGAACATTAAAAAACGCAGCTTGCTTACCATTCATTGTAAAATCATTTGCTACGTCAGAAAATTTCAGTTTAACTACTGCAACATCTCTTACTCTGAGAAAACTACCATCCGGATTTGCCCGTAGAATGATTTCTCCAATTTTATTAGGATCAACATTTCTCGATCTTGAACGGATATACAACTCCTCTTCATCGGAACGCACCAAACCAGCTGAAATGTCCTGGTTATTCATTGCAATTGCTTGCGAAATATCGTCAAAGGTTAAATGATACCTTAAAAGATTTTCTTCAGTAGCTTCAACGGATATTTCAAGAGGAGGCCAACCTGAAACTCTTACCTGTGAAACAAAGCCAGAGTTTAAAAAGTCTTCTTCTATTTCCTGAGCATATTTTTTCAGGGTAAGCAAATCAACATCACCCGAAAGCCCCATCATCATTGCATTTGTTGTTGTTCTTTGCTTAAAGACAATGGGTTTTTCTGCAGCGGTTGGAAAAGAAGTAATTCCATCAACTGCATTCTTCACTTCCTGCAATGTAACATCTAAGTCATATTTTCCTGTTGTTTCAATTGTAACCCTTGCAAAGTTCTCCGAAGAACTTGAGGTAATTTCTTTTATACCTACAATTCCCCTGACAGCTTCTTCAATTCTGGTCGTTATACCTTCTTCCATCTCTTTTGGAGATGCACCTGGGTAAGTAACTGTTACATTAATAAAACGAGACTTAAACTCAGGGAAGAAAGACTTTTTGGTGCTTAATAATGATAGTCCACCAGCTATCAGAAGAATAAAAATAACAGCGTTAGGGAAAAAAGGATATTTAATAAAGTTTTTTACAAGCTGACGCATTTTAGTATATTATAATATTTAAATCAATGATGTAGTAATTTTATAACTGAGGTAATATAAATAAAATCAACTAATTAGAGATCACCTATCCCTTAAAATATGAACTTTCATGTTCTCAGCGGCATTAATAAGAGGCTCCATTACTAATTCTGTTCCTTCTTTAAGACCTGAGAAAATCAATGTTTTTTCGTTCACCTTATGAATGATGATCTCTTCCTTTTTTAGAAGGCTGTCTTGTACTGTGAAAACTTCATTGGTATTAAAAACAGCGTTGCGCGGGATTTCCATTGTTTTAGCAAGACTAACACCTGGGAATTTAGCATTCAGATACATTCCCTTAAACAATGGATTTTTTGCAGACGAATTAAGGCTAACAAAAACGGTAATTGACTGGGTTGTTGGGTTGATAAAACTTGATTTTCTAACAACCCTCCCAGTCCATTCGTTTTCACCGCTTTCGTTAGTTACCTTAACTGCATTACCAACATTTACCCATTTTGCTTCATACTCATCTACAGGCACTTCTAGCTCTAGTTTGTCTGTTCTAATTATGGTTGCAATTTTACTGCCTGGATTGGCGACTGAGCCTGCGTGAAGGTATACCTCGGTAAATGCTCCTGAAAAAGGTGCGAT
The DNA here is from genome assembly GCA_050296515.1 of Bacteroidales bacterium. GTDB lineage: Bacteria > Bacteroidota > Bacteroidia > Bacteroidales > NBLH01 > NBLH01. The sequence goes on from JBNKRJ010000074.1 coordinate 31,218, forward strand.
AATTGTATATTTTCTTAATCGCTCCTCTTCACCTTTAATTGTATAGTAATCGCTTAAAAGGTTTTTACTTGCTAAATATATTTTTTCCTGTTCCGATTCAACCTTTGGTAATTCCGGAAGATTTTTATCCAATTCTATTTTTGAGAAAAACTCCTGCCAGTTTTGATAACTACCAGGATAATCAACTTTAAAATCGGGCAACAAATTAGCCACAGAGTTTAAAAAACGACTTTTTCTTGCTTTAAGGTTTAAAACATACTCTTTATTATAAATTTGAACAATAGTCTGTCCTCTTAAAAAGTCCTGCCCTTTCTTTAGAGGGACACTCCCTTGCAAAATCTTTCCTTGTACTTCAGTACTTAAATCAAAATAATCCTGTGATTCAAGCCTTCCTGATGCAGAAATATTTGATTCTGTTTTAGAATATTTTACTTTATTCGCCAAAACATACTTTTTAGCTACGTCTTTAACTTCCTTTTTGGGTTCTTCCTTAAGGTTTCCTAAAAGTGTCATTCCTCCAAAAGATATTGCCAGAATCATTACAATTGCAATTACAATAATTACTTTTCGTTCTTTCATTATTAAGGTTATTGAGATTTTAAAATTTGCCTTAGAATTTTACAGTTTCCTTTTGTCAAGCTTTGTGCCACTTGTATTAATCATCAGAGTGTCAATCATTAACAAGGTGTTCGTTTCCGCAACACCGAAACAATGTGTACGAAATCGGACTAAATGGCGTTCGTTTTCGTACACGTACAGAGGTTCTTCATTTTTTAGTTTTTACTCTAATTCCAGCCAAAAGTAAATTTCAGAAGTATATTGTTCTAATTAAAATCGATGAATGAGGAAAATTAGTCGGTGAATATAATAAATTGTAAATTTACTTGTACTTCTCTGGCTGCTGATTATTATAAATATTAACGATTTCCTGATCAGGCTTTCTCCTTAGAAAAATGAAGGACATAAATCATTACATGGCTGTACTCTTTTGCCTAACTGCTTCAAACAAAATAATTCCTGTAGCAACTGAAACATTTAGCGATTCAATTGTTCCTTTTAGAGGTATTCCAATTAAGTGATCTGCAATCTTTAACAATTGAGCAGACACACCTAAATCTTCAGCACCCATTACCACTGCCAGTGGATGATTATAATCAATGGAGATATAATTATCTGTAGATTTCTCGGAAGCAGCAACCACTTTTAAACCATTGTTTTTCAAAACCTTGACTGTATCAAAAAGATCATTTACCCTACACACTGGTATTTTAAGCAATGCTCCTGCAGAAGCTTTAATTGCATCGGGATTGATAGCAGCGCTTCCTTTTTCCGGAATAACAATGGCATGCACTCCAGCACATTCAGCTGTTCTGGCAATAGCTCCAAAATTCCTGACATCAGAAACTTGATCGAGAATTAAAATAAATGGGTCTTCGCCCGATTCATAGATACCAGGTAAAATTGTTTCAATATTCTGATAACTAATTTCTGAAAGAATGGCAATTACACCCTGATGATTCTTGTTAGCCCATTTTTTGAATCTTTCAACCGGCCAATTTTGAGAGGGTACCCCTTGCTCTTTAACTCGCTGGTGCAATTCTTTCATTAGTGGACTACTCAAGCCTCTCTGAATCATCACTTTTTCAATATCCTTTCCGGCATCAATCGCCTCAAGTACAGCCCGTATTCCGAAAATCAGGTTTTTATTCTTAGCCATCCTAAAATTATTGTTTGAAAGTGCAAAGCTATCAACAATTTGCAATTACCATAACAGAAGAAGAAATATTATTCAACATCTTAGTTAAAAACAGTATAAACTTTCCCTTTGCGCCAACTTTCAATTGATTTGAACCAAAATGGCCTAAAATCAAGGTTACGCTCCAAAACAAAATCGTTGGTAGTAAATGGATTAGAAGTTCTGTTGAACACAAACTGTAATACCCTGTAATTCAATCTATCAGAATAAATCCAAATCTCTTGTTCCTGTGATTTTCTAACAGATTTTGGAGGACCAAACATAAGATAAATCATCCCTCTGTCTGTTCGCCAGCCTTCCGTAAAAGATGTAAAGTAAATGTTTGCGTAAAGTGTTCTATTGTAGTAAATTCTGATCAGTTCTCTTGCCCGGTTTAAATTTCCACCGCATTTAATCCAGAACCTGTCTATCGCCAACTTTTTATTATCACTACTTAAAAGTTCATTATACTCAGCAGTACTTGTTAAATACTGCAAAGGATAAAGCATTCCTTCACTGGTTTTTATATAAGGATACTCATTTCCAGGATTGATCAAGCCTAATCCAATTTTATCAGTTGTATCAGTTTGTATATAATATAATCCCTTTTTATTCTCATTAAATTGAAAAGATCCCTTTCCTGAAACTGACCACAAGCTATCTTGCAAAGTGTTTATAGGTAAACGATCCAAGGAAGAAAATGGTGGTGCTGGAAGCGGCATTTCACCCCCTATAAATTTAATGTAAATACTGTCGGATTTATTATTGTGCTGGATAGAAAATGTTTGGTCACTTCTAAAATAGCTCCTAAAATATGGAACATTATCCTTTTTTAGATTAATAATAAAATTCTGACTTGAACTTTCTTCTGTAACATTCACATATATAAACTCTTCAACTGAGGCCCGTCGAAGTAAATCTGTTGTTTTAACTCTGAGATAATATTCTTTTAACCCATTATCATTTACATTAATATAAGTAACCGCATTTGTTTGGCCTTTCCTTTTTTTTATGTCATAAGTAATACTGGAACTATCAAACACATTTTTTAGTTCATCAGGCTTATAAATAAAATAGTCGAATTTCACCTTGCCCTGATACGTTCTGTTGGGACCAATTGGTGCAAACATTAATTCAACCAAATTAAGTTTTGTATAAAGCCTGCTGGTCCCATTGTTTTGATTATAAAGAAAAAACTCAGGATGTAACTTATAAATAAACGGGTTATAAGTAGACCCGGATTTAGCTCTGTTCGCTTCCGGACTTGTAGTTGTTGTAATAGGAAAACAACTTGATAACAATAATATAAAAGCTATTGAAGATATGCTTAAAACTACACCTTTTCTCACAGAATATTTTGTTTTATGATTTAATTGTAAAATAATAGCATTTACTTTTAGTAAACGTCCAAAATTAATAAAAGTTTTTTCAAAAAAATATTGCTGTGGAAAATTGTAAACAAAGAGTGAGCGAGAAACGGGGCTCGAACCCGCGACCCCGACCTTGGGAAGGTCGTGCTCTACCAACTGAGCTATTCTCGCTTTTCGGATGACAAAGATAAGTCAATTTTCTTTTCTACAAAAAATTTTTTCTTGCTTATTTAACACTTTTTTAACAAAACATGACTAAACAGCAGACTATCAATTAAATAAATATCTAAAAATGCATAAAAAAACACGTTTTTAGAGATATTTACAGGCAAAAAAGGTAATTTTTAGATGCCTGCACCATCCATAAAAGTATTTTCTCGGGCTTTTCTTTGCAAAATTTTTGAATTGGGCGGAACTCCATGCGTTAACCAAACATTTCCACCTATCATCGAGTTAGCTCCAATTGTAACCCTGCCTAAAACGGTTGCTCCAGAATAAATAACGACATTGTCTTCAACAATTGGATGACGATCGATGCCTTTTATCGGATTTCCATTATCATCAAGCGGAAAACTCTTCGCTCCAAGTGTAACTCCCTGATAAATTTTCACATTTTTGCCTATTCTGCAAGTTTCGCCTATAACAATTCCGGTACCGTGATCAATCGCAAAGTATTCGCCTATCTCAGCACCTGGATGAATGTCTATTCCAGTGGCGGAATGAGCCATTTCAGAAATTATTCTCGGGATAAGCGGTACTCCAAGTTTAATCAGCTCATGGGCAATTCTATAATTGGTAAGTGCTTTTATGCCAGGATAACAATAAATAATCTCACCACGGCTTTTTGAGGCAGGATCACCAAGGTAAGTAGCTTCAACATCGTTCCTGAGCAGGCGTTTAATTTCAGGAAGACGCTCAATAAAGCCTATTGTTTTTTCTTTTGCCTGCTCTTCATACCCATTCATTTTGCCAGCCGTATCGCAATTAAAGCAAATTCCTCTTTTTATCTGCTCTTCTAAAATGGCTAGCAACCTGTCGATATATGTTCCTACATAATAGCTAAGATTACCAGGATTAATTGTAGATTCGCCGTAGTAACCCGGAAAAAGTATTTTATTTAATAATTCAACAGCCTTACTAAGCTCAGAAATTTCAGGCATTGGAGATTCATTTCTCTTACTTGTAAAAAATATTGAACGATCTTTATCCGCAGATAATTCTTGAATTGAGTTGGCTATTATTTCACTTGTTGTCATAATCTTAGGGTTTAAATTTTATTCCAGTATGCTCTAAATAACTTATGCAGCATCCACTTACTGCCAGATAACACATTAACTGACAGCAAGTTGAAATACAGATAACAGCACTATATTTAGGAGTTAAATAATACGGTGCTCAAATATCTTTCACCAGTATCACAAATCACGGTAACAAACTTTTTTCCTTTATTTTCAGGTCGCTTTGCCAGTTGAATAGTTGCTGCAACATTAGCACCTGATGAAATTCCGCATAATATTCCTTCCTCTTTAACCAATCGTCTGGCTAATTCTAAGGCTTCATCATCTGTTATTTTAACAATTTCATCAATAAGAGAAGTATCCATAATTTCCGGAATAAATCCGGCACCAATCCCCTGTATTTTATGACTTCCTGGCTCATCACCTGATAAAACCGGAGAAGTGGCTGGTTCAACCGCAACTCCTGTTAAGCCAGGCTTCAGCTCTCGGATTTTAGAAACAACCCCGGTAAATGTTCCGCCTGTACCAACGCCAGCAACAAATACATCTACTTGTCCATCAGTATCTTCCCAAATTTCAACTGCAGTAGTTTTTCTGTGCATTTCAACATTTGCCTGATTTCTAAACTGATAAGGAATAAACGTATTTGGTTTTTCGGCGGCCAATTCTTCAGCTTTCGCAATGGCTCCTTTCATTCCTTTATCAGCAGGTGTTAAAACCAGATTTGCACCATAAGCTTTTAGCATATTTCTACGCTCAATGCTCATGCTCTCCGGCATGGTTAAGGTAAGTTTATACCCTTTAACGGCACTGATCATAGCCAAACCAATCCCTGTGTTTCCACTGGTTGGTTCAATTATTTCTGTCTCTTCATTAATCAGCCCTTTTTCTTCAGCATCATTTATCATAGCAAGCGCTAACCTGTCCTTTACAGAGCCCCCTGGATTCTGACTTTCCAACTTCACAAATATCTCAGCATCAATTCCTTCAACTACCTTGGATAATTTAATTAAAGGAGTGCCCCCAATTAGTTCTGAAACGTTGTTAAATGTTTTCATGTTCTTAAGTTTAAAAGTTATGGATGAAACAAGCATCCTTAAATGATTTCCTAAAAATGTCTTTGACAAAGATTTGAATGATTTATTTATCAGTCAATAATAGAAAAGCCCAGACACGTCTGTCCGGGCTTTAGTTTATTGTTATACTATATACGCATAATTATGCCTGACAGACCAACTTAGGGCTGCGACAACAACATGCATTATTAACTAAATTTAAAATCATGAAACAAAGATAAGTAAATTATTTTAATTAAATCTAAATAAGCAGTATTTTTTAACATAAATTTAATAACAAACAAAATTATTGAAATTTATATCATTTTAACACAAAACAATCTACTCTTGCATTAAAATAGCATGCAATTAATCATTAAAACATAATAAAAAACATGAAACTAACTATTTTCTCAATAAATGTTTTGATTAAAGGAATAACCAATACATTTCACAAGTAAGCAACAATAAAATCGGAATTAGCAAATTTGAACTTCGAACTTAGTATATTTCTTTTCTACTGTCTGAGTTATAAGTTCAAAATCTATCTTAAAACAAATGAAACCCTCATTGAGGGATTAGCTTACGCTGAGCCCTTCGGGGTTTATAGAGAAACTTAACTTAACGAAGTGATCTCATGAGCGAAGCGAATAATCGCTCTACAAAAGAATATGTTTAACCTTGCGAAGCAAGCTCATGAACTCCATATAAAT
>JBNKRJ010000075.1:0-29913 GCA_050296515.1 Bacteroidales bacterium
CAAAACTAGTTTTGCCATAAATTTTTCTTTCAATCTTGCATCAATCCAATCAATCTGCTTTCAATCTTGTTGAAATACGCTCTTTTGTTGTTGAAATGAAAGTAAAATTGCATTGAATTAGACTTTTGATACAGCCCCAAATTTGGAATGACACATCACCCGGTTGTTACTCTTTTATTTTCAGAAAGATAGCCCTGAATAGCATCACATTAAATAAAACAGCCGAAAGTACCAGGATAATTGAAGCAATGAGGTTAATCGATTCTTCTTTGACCAATATTCCAACTATCAATGCAAGAACTGCAACTAGATAACTAGATAAGTGAAACACTGACAAATAATCTGTTGCTTGTTTAAGTCTTATACCGTCTTTGGTTCCTTTTTCCACATTAAATGATGGCTTAATAAATGAAAACAAAGTGCCAAGCTGGCTAAATGTCCACAATCCAACAAATCCAAGCAAAACGGAGACTCCATAAATAATTCCGGCTCTGATAATTAAACTGTTATCTTTTGATGATGTAAAAACAAGAAAAAAGGCCAAGCCAACAGGGATTATTAAAAAGAAAAAAGGATAAAGAATTTTGGATAGACTTTTAGATTGCTTTGCCAGTAGTTTTGATAAATAAATCAAAGCTGCCAATATTCCTAAAACAATTATAAGTAATGGAAACTGAAGAAGTTCACCTTGCTGATTGCTCTGGTATAGAAAATAAAGGATAAGTCCAACATTGATTAAATAAAAAGCAGTCTGAAGCATTTTTTTGTCTTTTTTTACCACTTCACTGCTTCCCATAGATTTGGCAGCTAAGCCAATTATAAACAAAAGGAACCAACCTGTGAAGCCAATATTCGCATGAAGTTTTAACCACTCAAGATGATTACTGCTAAAAATTGGGCTTTTAAAATTCATTGCAAGCAAAACCCCCACAGTAACAGTTGCTAGTAGCCAAAATACTGAGGTAATAAAGTACCATTGTTCAATATCTCTTTTTGATGATTTAATGGCTGTAACTACAACATTTATCAGAAGAATTAAAAACGGAATTGATAATAGATGGGCTCCACTAATTAACATACCACTAAAACTGTTCTTCCAAAATGCAACAACTAAGGTGATGCTGCCAATTGCAAAAAGAAAAAAACCAATTTTGGCTAAAATTGTACTAAAAAGTTTTCGTGAAAAAATCTGGGGAACGAACTGATAAAACAATGCAAACAAGAATGTTGTTAACCAGCAAAGTGTTGCTATGTGAGTAATAGCCAATACTTTACCCTGAAAATAATGCACTCCGATTTCTTTGCTGGTCAGTAACAGGAAAACACTGAAAAGCAAAAAAGAAATACCTGAAAAAATTACATGCATTTTTATTAAAGATGGGCTTGCAACATTATTTGTATCCATATTTATTTTTTATTTCCTATTTTTTGTCGATGAAAGTAAGCTTTTAAAAACCAATGCCTTATGAGTAGACGTTTTAGCTCAAACCTTTTTAATTTAGATTGGTTCTAAACAGCAAATGTAATTATTAATTTCGTTTTCAGAAATCTAAATTAATTTCGCGGAAATTTTACGATTGGCAAGGAAGGAATCATTAAATTGCTACTTGTTAAATCACATTAATCAAAAGATAAAACAATCAGGTATGAATCAGAAAGTAAGAGTTACGAAGCAGTTTGATTTTGAAATGGCGCATGCTTTATGGGAGTATGATGGTTTGTGCAAAAATGTTCATGGCCATTCATACAAGCTGTTTGTTACAGTGGCAGGCAAGCCAATTGTTGATGAAAGTGATGTGAAAGAAGGGATGGTAATTGATTTTGGTGACTTAAAGCACATTGTCAAACCCATGATAGTTGATAAGTTTGATCATTCTGTAGTGTTGAATAAAAAAGCGCCAGTAGAATATTTGAAAAACCTGAGTCCCATGTTTGATCGCATTCATCTTCTTGATTATCAGCCAACTTGCGAAAATATGGTGATTGATTTTGCAATGCAAATAAGGGAAAAGTTACCTGAAAATGTTGACTTGGTGAGTGTTAAATTATACGAAACAGCTACTTCATTTGCTGAATGGTATGCTATTGATAATGAGTAGTTTATTTTGGGAATTTTGATAGTTATTCGGTTATTTCCTCCTCTATCTTAAAATTGTTTTAGGCATTTTATGGACCAAAGCCTAATGTCAGAAGATCGAAGATTAGGGAACACAGATTTTACTTCGATTTTCTGGCTCCAGGCTTCAATCTTATACATTTAACCTAAATTTATTTTAAAAAAATGTGTTAAAAACCTAATTTTACCACAATCATTTTTAAACTAGAGTTATTTTACCATGAAGTATTTAACATTCTTATTAACCCTATCTACATTTCTTTTCCTGCTATCGTGCAATAATTCTGAAAACACAACCGAATCGGAAGCTTATTTTGAATCAGACGATCAGTTTAGCGAACTGCTGAATAGTCTGAATGAACAGTTTACTGAAGATGCAGGTTATCAGAGTATTATGCTTTCGTTTGACGAGCGAATGGGCAACACTGTATTGGTGAAGGTTTCAAAAGACATTAACGAAAACAAAATCGAAGAGTGGTTCTATATGAACGGTTCCTGGGAAAAAGCTGAAGAAAACAAGCTTGATCTTAATGATAAAAAAACATCGGACTTTCTATTTTCTTTAAAGGACGATTATGATTTATCTCTTTTGCTAAGTATTGTCAACAAATCTAAAGAAAGAGTGAAAGAACAATTTAAGGTTAAGAAAGTGCTTTGTAAGAGCATTAACCTTATTATGGGCAAGGACAGAACATCGGCAAACAAGATGGACGATTTGATTACCCAGGCCACAGTCGAAAACGAAGAAGACGGCACCAGTTACAAAATAAATTTTGATGCACAAGGAAATTTGAAGGATCTGGCAAATTAGTAGTAACCAATTAGTTATTTCTTGCAAGGATTTGTATCAGTATAGTATCATTTACCATAGTGGTAAGTTTATATAGTATGGTATTCAAAACTTTTGTATGTTTATAAAAGCTAGATGATTTATCCACTAAAACCCTCAACATATGAAAAAGTATTTACTCATTTTTGTTTTACTAATATTTGTTATTCTTTCTGGATGCAAAACAAAAAAGTTAACTATTGTAAATCCGCAAGAAAGTATTGAAACTGCAATTATCGATTGTATAAATCTTCTTGAGAAAAAAAACTATACCGAACTGCTTTCAAAATATATTCACCCGGATGTGCGTGCAGATGTACTAAAGCATCAAACAATGGAGGAGTTGGCTGAAAATTTTAAAGGAAAAAAAGCAGACAGACTTTTGAAGGCTTTAAAAATTGCACAAAGCAAAGAAGTCGAGTACCAAAAAGAAGGAACTTTAGGCGTAATTAAGTTGAACGAAGACTTTGAAGGACTAAAGGAGTTAGAGTTTATGAAAAAAGGAAAACTTTGGTATATAGCTGATTGATAATTAAATACTTCTTTAGACTTCAATTGTTTTCTATAAAACATATTATATAAACGCTGAATTTAATCTATATTTAGCGTTCTGAATTTTAACCAAAAAACTATAAACTGTGGCTGCTACAAATACTAAGTTATGGTACCTCGAAAACTTTAACCTTTTTAAGGAGTTGCCCAAGGACGAACTTATGAAAGTTGAGAAAATGACGTCCATGAGAACGATTAAAAAGGGTGAGTTTATTTATTTTCCAGACACTCCTTCGACATCTGTTTTCCTGTTGAAAAAGGGCAGAGTAAAAATACTGGGTTATACTGATGAAGGCAAAGAAATCATAAAGAAAATACTTTGGCCGGGCGACATGTTTGGCGAACTTGGGCTGATTGATGAGGAAAAAAGAAGTGACTTTTCGCAGGCAATGGACGATGATGTGCTTATATGTGCTATGGACAAGAACGATATGATGAAAATGATGGGCGCTAACGACATGCTTAATATTAAAGTAATGAAACTGATAGGGTTACGTTTACGAAAAATGGAACGAAGAGTGATGTCGTTGGTTGGTAAAAGTGCACGTACAAGACTTATTGAATTCATTTGTGAATTGGCCGAAGAAAGAGGGAAAAAAGTAGGTGAAGAGGTTTTGGTAAAGCACCGACTCACTCATCAGGATATTGCGAGCCTAAACGCCATTTCCAGACAAAAAACTACTTCCATACTTAACGATTTAAGGGAAGAGAACCTGATTAATTTTGACAGAAACAGTATTTTAGTGAGAAACTTGAATAAACTAAAGGCTCTCTAATTTTTTTCAGCAAGGATTTTAATAAACGAACAAATTAAATAGCAGTGTTGTTATACTCAAATTTGGATAACTACTCAGCTATTTAACTCATAACTTTTGAGAATGACTAAAGAAATACCAATAAAACTTAAAAGAAAATTTAACCATTTAGTACATAATCCGGCAACCTCGGGTATTTTGTTAATTGTAAGTACAATCATAGCACTACTATGGGTAAATTTGGGTGGATATGAATCCTATCATCATTTTTGGGAGAATACTGTAATACGAATAGGTAAGCAAGATCAGCTATTCTATAATGTTACTTTCCATCAATTTGTGAATGACTTTTTAATGGCCATTTTTTTCTTTTTAACAGGTCTCGAAATAAAAAGGGAAATTAAGGCAGGTGAATTGTCAACTTTCAAAAAAGCAATAGTTCCTATTTCAGCTGCCATTGGAGGAATGATATTGCCTGCAGGTATTTTTGCGTTTATCAATTATGGGCAAAGTTCAGTTTCAGGATGGGGGGTTCCTATGGCAACTGATATTGCATTTTCTTTAGGAGTTTTAGCACTTTTAAGAACACGAGTCCCGTTGAGTCTGAAAATATTTCTAACTGCTCTGGCTATCGCTGATGACATTGGAGCAGTATTGGTAATTGCCATTTTCTATACCGATGCTATTGTTTTTAATGAGTTGCTGACAGCAGGAATCGGTCTTGCTGTTTTAGTAATCTCAAATTATATGGGAGTCCGAAACAGAAACTTCTATTATATTGTTGGAATTGTTGTGGTTTGGGTATCGTTTATGTATTCAGGTGTGCATGCTACCATCGCTGGTATATTGTTTGCTTTTACAATTCCTTCTGATACAAAAATTGACACAGATACCTATCTGAAAAAAACTAAAGGTCTGATTAAGAGACTTGAAGAGGCTGACATGAAAGAAGAAAAAGGAATTATCAGTGATGAAAAAATGGAAATACTTTTAAAACAAAAAGAATTAGTTCATTGTGCCTATAATCCACTACAATATAAAGAGAAATTCTGGCATCCAATTGTAAACTTCTTTATTATGCCTGTTTTTGCTCTGGCCAATGCCGGAGTTGAGTTAAAAGGAGAATTTATTGATGTAGCTAAACAGCCAATTTTCATAGGAATTTTCTTTGGATTAATCTTTGGAAAACTAGTAGGTGTTTTCTTCTTTACAAAGGTTGCTCAATGGCTAAAGCTAGGCGAATTGCCTAACGAAATCAGGAATGTTCACATTTTAGGAGTTGGTTTATTGGCAGGAATTGGTTTTACTATGAGTTTATTTATTTCGAACCTTGCATTTTTTGAACCAGATCAAGTTGATATTGCTAAACAGGCAATCTTAGTTTCATCATTTGTCGCTGCTGTAACTGGTTATCTTCTGCTGTTTTTTTCCGGAAGGAAAAATAATAGTAATGCTTAGTAGCCAATTTATAATTCAAATAAAAATTCAACTTGCTTATAATCAAAATAATGAATAGCGAAAGTTTGGAAGAGAAAAGTAGAAGCAAACAAGTTATTAGAGAATTAAAATATGATAAAGTTTTTAAAATACTGAATATGTGTTAGCTACTATTCATCTAACACTTATTAGTGATATTTTAAAATTTAAAAGCAACTCCCAGAGTTAAATAAGCAACTCCATATCCCAACTCTGACATAGCTGCAAAATTTGGTGAAAAATAATATCTTGCACCTACAAATAAATTATACGCTAATCCACTTGACTCTGCACTTACTCCGATTAAAGGATTAGAACCTATTTCTTTAGCCTGAACAGAATTGTATCCTATAATTAGTCCTCCATAAGTATCTAGTTTATCTACAAATGGATAGTGAAAGGCACCTCTGGCACCAATAATAAAACTTGAATATTCCCATCCATATTTGGTCCCGGAAATTGTTTGTTCATATTTAGCTGAGGTATAACCAATGTACCCGCCAACTCCTATTGAACCTTTATCGGCAATACCATCAACTATTCCATACTCAAAAGATGCTGATATTGGAGGAACAACAGTTGAGTAACCAGTACCTGTATAAAGAGTACTTCCAAAACCAATTCCAAGATTTATAACCTTATCTCCTTTACTAAAACTTTCTTCTTGAGCATTTGTAATAAATATACCCGATAAAAAAAATAGTATTCCCAACAGTGTCTTTTTCATAATTTGAATTAATTTATTAAACAATGTTTAGCTAAGTTATAAAATTGCTGCTTCTATTTCGATATTTCCGATCATATAGGTTACTGCCTGTCCACTAATCAGTACTCGGTCACCGGCCATCCTGCATTTTAATTCACCGGTTCTTTTTGAAAGTTGCCTTGCAGTTAATTCATTTTTTCCAAGTTTCTTGGTCCAGTAGGGTGTCAAAGTTGTGTGAGCAGAGCCAGTTACCGGGTCCTCCAGAATACCTGCACCGGGAGCAAAAAAGCGTGAAACAAAATCAACATCCTGTCCTTTTGCAGTAATTATAATTCCACGAAAACTTATATCGTTAGCAAAAGAGCAATCGACCTGCACATTTTCAACCTCTTGTCTGGATGCAAATACAAACATAAAATCAGTTTTACCTTTGTAGCATTCAATGGGCTCAATTTCAAGCGCTTTCAATAATCGTTCCGGAGGACTCACTTTTTTAATGTAATCAGTAGGAAAGTCAAGCGTTAAATACTCGCCTTCTTTTTTTACTTTTAAAAGGCCACTTTTCTGCGTTTCAAAATGAATTTCATCACCTGAAAAATCTGTGTAGTTGAAAATCACATGACCTGCTGCTAATGTCGCATGGCCACATAAATCTACTTCCACAGCAGGGGTAAACCAACGAATTTCAAAATCGTTTCCTTTAGGGACAACAAAAGCAGTTTCAGAAAGGTTGTTTTCAAGAGCAATGTTTTGCATTAGGTCATCATCAAGCCATTCATCAATAATACAAACTGCAGCTGGGTTACCACTAAATAATTTATTTGAAAAAGCATCTACCTGGTAAAGTTTAATTTGCATAAGATTAGTATATTAGAATTAGTTTTACAAGAATTAAACAAAGGATTCTTATATCATTTAAAGATACGATTTTTTTCGATGATTTGCCAGTTTAGGCATGTGTATTCTTTCTTAGATATAAATAAGCTAAACAGGTAAGACTAGGTCCGTCTTGGATACTCTAAAGAACTTTTCAAATTGTTTAAATTCCCAATGCAAGAATTGAAAATCTATCTTTAATTTTCTTGCTTGAAAAATTAACTTAGAACAATTAAAAAATAAACAAATGAAGAAATATTTAGGTTTTGCTGCAGTGCTGATTGCTGCTATTTTGATCACAAGTTTTACATTACTCCCTGAAAAAGAGAAGGAACAAAAAAAACTGAAAACCTTCTATGATTTTAAGGTAAAAACACTTGATGGAAAAGTGTTTGATATGGCCAGCCTTAAAGGCAAAAAAGTTTTGGTTGTAAATACTGCTTCAAAGTGTGGATTTACACCTCAATACGAAGTGTTACAAAAATTATACGAAAGCCTTGATAAATCTAAGTTTGAGATAATTGGTTTTCCTGCGAATAATTTTCTATCACAAGAGCCGGGAACCAATGCTGAAATTAAAGAGTTTTGTACTAAAAACTATGGAGTTACTTTTCCCATGATGTCGAAAGTTTCGGTGTGTGATTATATTTATGAGTCGTATCCACCAGATCCTGAAAAGGCAAAAAAAGTAACAACAGATGAAATTTACCAATGGTTAACAAAAAAAGAGCTGAACGGAGTTTTGGACACTAAAATTCAATGGAATTTTCAGAAGTTTCTAATTGATGAAAATGGAAAGTTGATGGGGACACTATCTCCAAAAATGGGAGAGGAATTGCTTTTGCTGAAAGAGTGGTTCAAAGATTAATCATTGGTAATCAGTTATTTGTCATTAGGAATCAAAATTGGTTTAATAACAAATGACCAATTTCTAATCAATGTCGTAGATAAGCCTTTTTGCGCTTCGGTTCTGCTCAGTGTCCCACCAATTGGAGGCTGAGCGGAGTCGAAGCCTGATGAATCTGATTAAATCTTTCTTAACTAAACCACATTGAATTTCTAATGCCTGTTATAGTATTTAAAACCTTTATAAATAAGCTTTTGCTCATACTAAACCCATCAACTTTTTAGTTCTTAAGTTGATAATTAATCCCTCCTTAAAATGAGCAAAAAAGAAATTATTATTCCCATTATTGTGGTGGTTCTTTCCATTGCGTTTGCTGTTATTTCTCTTGCAGTAATTCTTACTAAGGGCAAATCAAAAAAATGGATAAAGCGAAAAATGAAAATTGGGGCATTGCTGTTAACATTGAATGCGTTTACTCCAGGTTCTGCACAGGAAATTGAGGTTTCGTGCTATGATATTGCCGAGGAAAATCTAATGTTGCTGAAGGACAATCAAACAGAACTTACTTTTGATGTAAAATCACAAAAAACAGTTGAAGCATACATCGATTACAGGACCGGGAACGAGTACTCCTTTTGTGTTTTTGATGCTGAAAACAATAAAATTGAGGATGGAAAAATAGTGGCTGCAGACGGAAAGTTTGATAAGTGGAAAGAAGATGTTGAAATAACGTTAAAAAGTCATTTGAAAGCCGGAAGATATTTCTTATTTTTATTCGATGTTCCTCTTAATG
The DNA here is from genome assembly GCA_050296515.1 of Bacteroidales bacterium. GTDB lineage: Bacteria > Bacteroidota > Bacteroidia > Bacteroidales > NBLH01 > NBLH01. The sequence continues at coordinate 8,951 of JBNKRJ010000075.1, forward strand.
AACAAACTAAGAATAATCACAAAAGAAAAATTCAGGTTGATATAACAGAAAATTAGTTTATAACATACCGTGAAGAGAGCCAAGCAAAAGCAAAGTGCAAAATGATTTCATTGAATATTTTTTGTAAACCTTTTGGTTATTAAAAAACTTCAGATCATGACAAAAAAAGAAATTATCCTTCCGCTAACAGTTTTGGGGCTTACACTTGTATTTGCAGGTATTTGTGCAGCCGTTTTTCTTTCTAATGGGAAATCAAAAAAATGGGTGGCCAGAAAAATGAAAATTGGAGGGTTACTACTGACATTAACTGCAGCCTCGTGCAATGGAGGTGGAGGCGAGGTAATGTGCTATGAAACAGTTGCTGTAAATAATATTTGGATGGAAAACCAGGGCGAAAAAGGAATTGAAATTATGTTGGATACAGGAAATGTACTGACTGGTCATTTAACAGGTGCACAGGATTCTGTATACTCTTTCAGAGTAAGCAATAAAAATAATCAAATATTTCAGAAAGGGGAATTGCTTGCCAAAGACGGAAATTTTGATCAGATGGATGAGGTTTTTAATATTAATTTGGATGAAACGTTAAGCACTGGTGATTACCTTCTTGAAATGTTCCCGACTGGAGTTGAAACGCAGGATTCGTCACATATTATTAGCCAGGTGAACTTGATGATCATAAATGACTAAGTTCTAATGACCAAATTAACATTACCACATATAATTTTCGAAACCACTTCGGTTTGTAATTTAAAATGCCGGTATTGCTACAATATTTGGAAAATTCCTGGCACAAAAGGCTTTGAACAATTTAACTCCTATAAACAGGCAAAAAAAACACTAAAACGCTTGTTTAAAATTGCTGATGTAAATAGTGTTACTTTTACGGGTGGCGAACCTTTTTTAGCTGAACGATTTAATGAATTAGTGCTGTTTACCCGCCTGAAAAACAAATCGGTAACCATTATTACAAATGGTAATGCTGCAACTGAAAAGGATTACAAACAAATGGTAGATTTGGGTGTCAATTTGTTTGAGTTACCGATTCATTCATCAAGTGCAAAGGAGCACGATTTTATGACAAATACAACAGGTTCGTGGCAAAGATCTGTTGAGTCCGTTAAAGAACTCGTTCAACTAAAGGCTTATGTTGTTGCAGTTGTTGTCATTACCAAAGCAAACTATCATTTAATTGATAAAACTTTGCAATTCATTAAAAGCCTGGACATTAACCGCATTATGCTTAATCGCTTTAATATAGGTGGACAGGGTATTGCAGAGAAGAATAATCTTTGGTTATCGCACAGAGAAATCAATCAAGCGTATAAAGTTGCCTCGGAAACTGGACGAAAGGAAAACCTGATTCTTTCTTCTAATGTATGCACTCCAATGTGTGTATTGAACCCGTTTGATTTTCAAAACATTGGTTTCACGAGTTGTTCTGCTGATGTAAGCAGGCGCCCTTTAACTATTGATATATTTGGTAATTTGCGTTTTTGCAATCATTCACCAACCGTTTTGGGCAATATTTTTAAAGATAAGTTGAAAGATATGCTTAACTCTAGAGAAGCCCAACTCTGGAACGATGTAACCCCTGACTTTTGCTCTGATTGTAACTTGTACGAACGATGCATGGGAGGATGCAGAGCAGCTTCAGAACAATTAAAACTTTCCTTAAAAGCTGTTGATCCAATTGTTGAGATAATTGAAAATAAGAATTAAACAGGCTCAACAGTAATCTTTGCATCCAAAGTGTCACATCCATAAGGATAAGCAATATTAATCTTGTACTGCTTTCCTTTAATCAGGTCGATTGGCTCTTTTAGGTAAATTAATTCAGGATTGTACAAAAATTTGGTTCGCTCGGTGATGATTTTATTAGTCAACATCGCTCTTCCTGTAATAACAACAGAATCTGCAATTCTTGATTTTCTGGCAGTAACAACTACTTCTGTTTCAACAAATTCTTGCGCCGGGTGGGTTAAATCAATTTCATCATATTTAACCCTGTTTGAAACTGGTTCATCGTTTGGTAAAAGCAAAGAACGACTGTCGCTGTCAATATGCACACCGTAAAGTGTTTCATGGGCATCGTAAAGTTGAATGAAGGATTCTATTTTGTTTGGGATAATTTTAGTTGTGGGTTTGAAATACTGTCTTAAATGATTAATTACCTGCACTTCAGGTTCAAAAAACTGGCCTGTACACAATAATTCACAAATCACCACATCTACTTTTTCATCTAAAACTACCTTTGTTGCATCTCCATGAATGACTTTCACCCTGTCAGAAACATTATTCTTTCTAGCGAGGTTTTCAATCAATTTGCAAAAACGTTCGTGTAACTCCAATGAATAAATTTTTTTTGCACCATCCAATGCAGCAAATACTCCCAGAATACCAGTTCCTGCTCCCGCATCTATTACTATATCTCCCTTATTTACAGTATCTTCAATGGCTTCTTTCCACTGACTGGTTCGATCTGTATCATACAAACAAAAGGATATTTCATAGGGTGTAAATTGTACATTGGTTTCGGCTTTTTCTTTCATTTTACCAAATTGAGTCAAAAAATTTAATAATTAATTGCTTTGTTTATTGAAGTAGTTTCTAGGTCCTGGTGGCAAGTTTCTTGTATAGTTTAGGAACCAGAAACCAGTAACTAGAATCTAGCTCGCAATTTCCTTCATCATCCTCTTAAAATCCTGATGACGATTAAAATCAAGAATTGCCTTGACAGCTTTTTCTTTGTCCAGCCCTGTTGAACGAAAAGTTCCACCTTCAACAGCCTGGCCTTCATCATCGAGACCGACATAGATAGGTGTTTTGAGTTTGTTGGCGTATTCGATAACTTTTATAACGCTGGTTAATTCTGGTGGTTTAAATCCGGAATCAAGCATTTCATTGGTTAAACTACATCCTTCTGCAATATAAGTTGGATTCAGGTGAATTGAAACAGGGACATCATAAGCTTTACCTAAATCGGCTATTTCCTGCACGCCATTACTTGCTTCAACAATTCCTTCCTCTTCATTCAAGCTTGGGTGAGGTTTTAACATTAAATAAGCTTTTAAACTGGCATTGTTCTCAGATAGCATTATTAATAGACGATGCAATGCTTTTGCTGTAAGTCCCTTTTCTAAGATTTTATTTCTAAGTTCAAGATTATGAGTTTCATAGCCAATGCCAATTTCAAGTAGAATTTTTTTGCCTAATACATTTTGTAGTGCTTTAAGTTCCCAATCCTCAACGTATTCTGGCCTTGTTTCCAAGGAGAGAATTTTGAGTTTAGGTAAATAGCTCACTTTCAGGGCCAGATACATCAATGATCGGGTTGGCAAACATTCCTGATCAAGGCTGGAGCTGGCTGTATAAACAGATATTTTTGCAATATTATCAATTTCCTTTTGTGAATAATGTGTAAGGATATAATCAATTTGCTTTTCAATATCAGCAGCCGATACTGCTTCGCCTCCTTCCGACATGTTGGGTAGTGAACAAAAAGCGCATCTTCCGTATCTGCAAGGTCTTGTATAAAGTGCAAATACTAATTCTTTACCATGTGCTGAGTCAACATACCAGTGAAATAAGGGTTTGGTTTTATCTTTTGCCATAATTTTCAAATTAATTTTCCCGAAGGTTAAATTTAACAAATATTTCTATATTTTTAGCTGAAACTTAATCGTTTAAAACTAAATTACTGTTTATGAATACTTTACCGGGCAATATATACAAAGTACAGTCTGCCGAAGGAATTACTTTAGTAGATATTTGTATCGACAATGATCAATTTAGCTCATTGATTCTTAACTCAGAATCAACTGATGCCTACATAAAAGAAGGAAACAAGGTAAACATGCTCTTTAAAGAAACCGAAATTTCCCTAAAAAGGTATCATGATAAATTGGTAAAGCGGCAAAACAAGGTAATTGTAGAAGTAGTTGAAATATTGAATGGGAAAATTCTGAGCCAGGTAAAGTTGAAATACAAAGAATATAATGTTACAGCAATTGTTTTAACCCGTTTGCTTAATGAATTAGGTCTTGAAGAGGGAAAAAAAGCTGTTATGATTTTACGAACACAGGAGATTCTGTTGAGCAGATTAACCAATGAGTAACCCATGTTAATTTATTACTATTCAGGTAAATACACACATCGTCATCAAACCTCATGTATCCCATCTAAAAAAAACTTTATAACTTTCAGTAACCATTTTAAAACACCAAAGTCTTATTAGATGAGTTGAATGATTAAAAGCCAAAGATTTGGAAAAATTGTCTGATAAAGCACTCATGCAGAAGATCAAATTTGGTGATGTCGACAAATTGTCTTTGTTGTATGAGCGTTATAAAATGCCTTTGTTTGCCTATTTTTTCAGGATAATTGGGGATAAGGAGCAAAGCGAAGATTTAGTGCAAACGGTATTTTACCGAATATTGAAATATCGTAAGCAATACCTGGGAACAGGAAAATTTACCACATGGATGTTTGGAATTGCACATAATCTTGTTGCTGATACTTTCAGGAAAAAGCGAAAATTGCCATTCCCAAAAGAAAGTCTTGAAAAAGAGCAGAAGGAAACACAGAAGGATGTTTCAGTCTTGATGGAAAAGAGTGAGCAGGTTCAAATGGTGAGACTGGCACTTAAAAAACTAAGTTTTGAGAAACGAGAAGCATTGGTTTTAAGCAAATATCATGGTTTGAAATATCGGGAAATTGCTGATATATTGAATGTTAATGAAAATTCTGTGAAGCAAAGAGTTTTTAGGGCTATGGAAGAACTAAGACAGGTTTATTTTGAATTGGCGAATTAAAAATTTTAAGATGGACAAGTTTAATGAACACGTACAGGAACTCATAGCGGAATATCTGAACAACGAAATTTCTGAGGAAAATCTGGGCAAGCTTGAGCAATTAGCAATTGAGCATGAAATTCCCCTTGAAGAGTTTGTGAAAATGTATCAGGATATTGATGAATTGGAAGTTCCGGAGACAAGCCAGCACATGGATGACAATTTCTATGCAATGTTGAAAAGGGAAAAACAATTAATTGAGAATGAGCCAAATAGATGGAGCCGCTTGTTGGAGCAAATTGTTGGGGTGATTACTGTACCTCAGGTTCCAAGGTTAGCTTACGGTATTATTTTATTGTTGATTGGACTAGTTGTTGGAAACATGTTAATGCCAAACCGAGGCTACGAAAAGCAGATTTCGGCCATGTCATTAGAAATTAGTGAAATGCGAGAGTTAATGGTGCTTACCATGATTAAGGGAGATCAGGCTACAGACAGGATAAAGGCTGTAAACTATATTGAAGATATGAAAGATGTTGATACAAAAGTGATTGATGCACTTTTCAAAACTTTAAATAATGATGAAAATGTGAATGTGCGATTAATTAGTCTTGAAACATTGACGAAGTTCACCAATATAGCTTTTGTTCGTGAAGGGTTAATAAAATCACTTAATCAGCAAGAATCTCCGATTGTACTTCTCGAACTGGCTGATGTACTTATCCAGTTACAGGATAAAAGATCGATAAAAGAGCTCAAAAACTTATTGAAAAAGGAAAATTTGGATCCTAATCTTCGAATGACAATAGAATCCGGGTTAAAGAAGGTTATTTAAACATTTTCAGCCCGGTTTTTCCAGCAAAACCATAATCACTATACTAGTTGCAGAAAACTGGATTTGCAGACGAATAATTCATTAAAAACGAAATCATTATGGGGAAAATTAATATTTTATCAATGTGTTGTGCTTTGTTTTTGTTGATTGATTGCACTAATCAGCTTGAAGCACAAGAGTTTAAAGATAAACAAACAAAAGAACTCAATTTTGCATCCAACATTAAAGTCTTTGTAATAAAAAACATTTTTGGAGATGTAAATATTGAAGGAGGTGCAACGAATAAAGGGCAACTGGATATAGAACAAACTATGTTTGCTGATACTGATGCTGATTTGGAGGAGGCAAAAAAAGAGGTTGAAGTAAGGATTAAGCGATTTGGTGATACGTTACTTGTTTATATCTACTCACCCGATATCGACTTAATAACCAGAAAAGGGCATTTCGATTATCATATGCATCATTATGACAAGGATTATGAGTTTAGATTTGATTTTAGCGCTAAAGTCCCGGAAAGTATTGAGGTAATTGCGGAAACCATTAACAATGGCGATGTTTATGTGAATAATATTGAAGGTAAACTGAAAGTTCACAATGTTAATGGTTCAATAAAAGCTGAAAATGTCAAAAATGTATCTGATGTGGTAACAGTGAATGGAGAAGTAGAGGTCAACTTTAGTCAAAATCCAACGAAAAATTGCAGGTTTAAGACGATTAATGGTGATATTAAAGTATTGTGCAAGAGGGATTTGTCTGCCGACATTGATTACAAAAGCATGAATGGTGAGTTTTACACCAATTACGAAGTAAAAACCATTGAAAGCAAAGTTACCAAAGAGAAAAAAACAAAGGGGAAAACCACTTATTTTAAACTTGGAAATAAACCTCAGTTTCGTGTAGGTGAAGGCAAAATAAAAATGACATTAGAAACCCTGAACGGTGATATGATAATAAAGTACCTATAGTTAAAATTTAAAGCTGATAATCATGAAAAAAGGAAGTATAAAATATTTTTTGGTAGTATTAGGAATATTAGTAAATGTGCAGCTTAGTGCGCAGGAATATGAAGAAAAACTGGTGGTTCCACTTAGCAAACCCGGTTCAAAAGGAAGTCTGGAAGTGGGACTAATTATGGGTTCAATAAAAGTGAAAGGCTATAATGGTAAAGAAGTGATTGTAACCGCAAAGGCCATTGACAAAAAAGATAATGAGTCTATGGGGAAAGAGTATAAGGGGTATTTAGACAAACATATTAAAAGCGATAATAAAACTGATTTAACAGGTTTAAAGAAAATCAGTTCTAACGGATTTGAATTAGATATTGAAGAAAAAGACAATCATGTTGAAATTTCATCTGATCATTTCAATAAACGAATTGATCTGGAAATTAAGGTGCCAATAAATTTCTCACTTGCTCTTGGTACTGTAAATAATGGGGATATTTATGTAAGCAATGTAGACGGAAATCACGAAATTAGTAATGTAAATGGTGATATTGAAATGTATGCTGTTTCAGGTTCGGTAGTCGCCTCAACGGTGAACGGAAAATTAGTGCTTGAATTTGATAAAGTTGCACCCAATACCCCGATGGCCTTTGCAGGGATGAATAAAAATATTGATCTGACACTTCCTGCCGATACAAAAGCTACCCTAAAAATGGATTCGAAAATGGGCGAAATTTATACTGATTTTGATGCAGAAATGGTTAAATCTGATCCTGAAGTGAAAAAATCGACGAAAAGCGGGGTTTATAAAGTGTCTGTATCACAAACAGTTACGGCTAAACTGAATGGTGGTGGACCTGAATTTAAATTCAAAAACTTCAATGGGGATATTATTGTTAGAAAAAAGAAGTAGCACCAATATCCAATTTAAGAAAAACGAAAGGGCTCCTTCTTTAGAATGCCCTTTCAATATTTTATATCCCATATTTTTTCTTAGTCTCTTGTATTCTTTCCCAAACATTAGGTCTTACTTCGCTTTGTTTAACCTGTTTGAATATGTTTCCAAGAACTCTTTTTTCTTCATCATCAACTTTGTTGTCTCTCAGTGCAAGACCCAGCAAAAAATTTAACTCACCCATATCAAGGGTTCCATCATCAGCAAAACACTGAATAGAGGCTAAGGCTGTTTCTATATGACTTTCCATAGTATATTTTAAAGGTTAAAAACTTATGTAAAAATCTAACGTATTTTTAATATTAGCAAACTTTTCCTGTGTTTTTTATAACCTTTCTTCAAATGTTATTGTAAACTGCTTATTTTCTGATTATTAAAAATTTGGCTTCATTCAATCTTATTTTAGGATCAATATCAACAATTTCCTACATTTGCAGATTCAATAAACCAAGTAATTTATATTGAGTAAGTATTATGGCAGGTGAAGATTTATTTAAAAAGATAATAGCTCACGCAAAAGAGTACGGATTTATTTTCCAATCAAGCGAAATTTATGATGGCTTAGCAGCAGTTTACGATTATGGTCAGAATGGTGCTGAACTAAAAAACAATATCAAAGAATACTGGTGGTCGGCAATGGTTAAAATGAACGAAGAAATTGTTGGCATTGATTCGGCCATTTTTATGCATCCAACAGTTTGGAAAGCTTCTGGCCACGTTGATGCATTTAATGATCCGTTAATTGACAACAAAGATTCAAAGAAAAGATACCGAGCTGATGTTTTAATCGAAGATTATCGCGCTAAGATTGAAGCCAAAATTGATAAAGAAATCGAAAAAGCAAAAAAACGTTTTGGCGATTCTTTCAATGAACAAGAGTTTCGCTCGACCAATCAAAGAGTGCTTGCTAACCAGACAAAAATTGACGAACTAAACAAGCGTTTTATAACAGCACTCGAAAATAACGATCTTGAAGAGCTAAAGCAGATTATCATCGATAGTGAGATTGCATGTCCTGTTTCTGGTTCTAAAAACTGGACAGATGTTCGGCAGTTTAACCTTATGTTTGATACTAAATTGGGTTCGGTTACCGAAGGAGCAAATGTTGTTTATCTGCGTCCGGAAACCGCACAGGGTATTTTTGTTAACTACCTGAATGTGCAAAAAACAGGACGAATGAAACTTCCATTTGGAATTGCACAAATTGGTAAAGCTTTTAGAAATGAGATAGTTGCACGCCAGTTTATTTTTCGTATGCGCGAATTTGAACAAATGGAAATGCAATATTTTGTAAAGCCAGGTGAAGAAATGAAATTCTACGAGCACTGGAAAGAAACTCGTATGAAGTGGCACAAAGCATTGGGCTTAGGTGACGAAAAATACCGTTTTCATGATCATGATAAGTTAGCTCATTATGCCAATGCAGCGGCTGATGTTGAGTTCGATTTTCCGTTTGGTTTTAAAGAGCTTGAAGGTATTCATTCTCGCACAAATTTTGACTTGGGCAAGCATCAGGAGTTTTCTGGTAAAAAGATACAATATTTTGACAATGAGGAGAATAAATCTTATGTTCCTTATGTTGTTGAAACATCAATTGGTTTAGACCGAATGTTTTTGGCAATTCTTTCAGCGGCTTATGAAGAAGAAACAATTACCAAAGAAGATGGCTCAACAGATCAGCGGGTTGTTTTAAGAATACCTCCACAATTGGCTCCAATCAAGGTGGCTGTTTTACCATTAATTAAAAAAGATGGTCTACCAGAGATGGCACGTAAAATCATGAAAGAATTACAGTTCGATTTCAATTGTCATTACGAAGAAAAAGATACCATTGGAAAGCGATACAGAAGACATGATGCAATTGGAACTCCATTCTGTATTACAGTTGACCACCAGTCATTAGAGGATAATACAGTAACTATTCGTCACCGTGATTCAATGGAGCAGGAGCGGGTAAATATTGATAAACTTCCTGAAATTGTTAATGATTTGGTGAGTTTTAAAAATCTACTAAAGAAGCTGTAGTTCAGATAAATATATAGAAAAGTAGCAATTAGTTTAATATCTAATAAAATGGAAAACCTGAAAAATTTCTTTCAAAAAGCATGGCCTTATTTATTGGCAGTTGTGTTTTTTATTGCCATGAGTTTTGCCTACTTCAGCCCGATAATGCAGGGCAAAGCATTATCGCAAATGGATCAGAACCATGCCGAAGGTATGTCAAAGGAACTGGTGGATTTTAAAGCAAAAACAGGAGAAGATTCGCAATGGACCAATTCAATGTTTGGTGGTATGCCGTCCTATCAAATTAAAGGTGGTACATCCCATAACGTGTATTTATATATTCAACGGCTACTGCGATTAGGTTTGCCTTATACTACTGTAGCCATTCTTTTTATTTACATGTTTGGGTTTTATTTGTTGCTACTTAGTTTAAAATTCAATAATCTTCAAAGTGTTTTGGGGGGAGTTGCTTTCGGACTGGCCTCCTACAATATAATTATTGTTGCCGTCGGGCACATTACAAAAACCTATGCTATTGCCTACATGGCGCCGGTAATTGCCGGGGTATTAATGACTTATCGCGGAAAGTATCTTTGGGGAGGCATCTTAACAACTTTTGCCTTGGGAATTGAAATTTCTACCAACCATGTTCAGGTACTATATTACCTTGCATTGATGGTTGTTTTATTGGCCATTGTGAAATTGGTGTATGCTATTAAAGAAAATGAAATTAAAAAGTTTGCCATTGCTTCAGGGATTTTAGGTTTGGCCGCAGTGTTAGCCTTGTTGCCCAATATTACCAATTTGGCAACTACCTATGAATACGGAAAAGAAAGTATTCGTGGACCATCTGAATTAACTGAAAAGAAAAAGGATGATACCAAAGGTACCGATAGAGATTATGCTTATGCATGGAGTTACAGCCCCGGAGAAAGCTGGACGCTATTGATTCCAAACGCAAAAGGTGGTGCAAGTCAGCCAATTGGTTATGATAATCCAGAATATTTTGATAACGTAGACAGCCGCTTTACAGAATACGTTGCTAAAAATTCAGCATATTTCGGGGACCAAAGTTTTACTGCAGGCCCGGTTTACATTGGTGCTATAGTCGTTTTCCTTTTTGTTTTAGGAATGTTTTTCATTGAGGGATCTGTAAAGTGGTGGTTATTAATATCTTCTGTTTTAAGCCTATTGCTGTCATGGGGAGGGAATTTTCAAGGATTTACAGATTTTTTCATTGATTATGTACCACTTTACAACAAGTTTCGAACCTTATCAATGGCGCTGGTGATAATTAGCTTTACAGCTGTTCTAGGGGCCATGCTGGTAATTAAACAAATTATTGAAAAGCCGGAAATTCTGAAAGAAAAGTGGCTGTACCTGTATATTGCTTTTGGACTTACAGCAGGAATTAGCTTGATTTTCTACATAGCTCCTGGTGCTTTTTTCAATTTTATTAGTGCCCACGAATTGGCAAGCTTCGAAGCCCAAAAAACACAACAACCTGAAATGGCCAATCAAATTGCTGTTTTCATGTCAGGGTTGGAGGATGTGAGAATGAATATTTTCAAAGCAGATGCAATAAGAAGCTTTGCTTATATACTGCTAGCAGCCGGACTTTTAATGGCATTTTCGTACACAAAAAAAATCAAGAAAGAATATTTTGTTATAGGGTTAATTGCTCTTGTTATTTTGGATATGTGGACCATTGACAAAAGGTACCTCAACAATGAAATGTTTGTTAGCAAGAGGGTTCTTAAAAACAATACTTTTAAGAAAACGGTTGCTGATGAGATGATCTTGAAAGACAGAGATCCTGATTACAGAGTATTAAGTTTCTTGCACAGTCCATTTAATGATGGCTTTACGCCATATTACCACAAATCAATTGGTGGATATCATGGTGCGAAATTAAGGAGGTACCAGGAAGTAATTGAAAATCATCTGGGTAGGGAGCTTCAGACAGTTGCTTATGCTTACCAGAATGATACTACAAACGGCATTGCTAATGTGTTAAGCAGGATGAATGTGCTAAATATGTTGAATACGAAATACATTATTTATGCTGCGAATGAATACGAAATGAATTGGAGTGCTCTCGGACATGCATGGTTTGTGGATGATTATGAATTAGTGAATAATGCAGATGAGGAATTGGCCCAGTTAAACAAGTTTAATCCAAAGAAAACTGCAATTATTGATAAGCGGTTTAAGAGCGTTATTGAAAAACTTCCAGAACCAGAGTTTTTCTCCTTAGATACTGGTTATATTGAGTTAACAGACTATAAACCAAATCATTTAACCTATAAATCGGCAACAAAAAGAGAACGTTTAGCGGTTTTCTCAGAAATTTATTACGATAAAGGTTGGAACGCTTATATAGATGGTTTTAAAACAGAACATATTAGAGCCAACTATATTTTACGGGCAATGATAATCCCTGAAGGAATACACACTATTGAGTTTAAGTTTGAACCAAAAACTTATGCATTGAGTCAAAAAGTTGCGCTTGGTACTTCTATTTTGGTTGTTTTGATTCTGTTAGGAATGATTGGTTATTCCATTAAAAAGTGTAAAACAGCTGTAAAAGAGGAAAAAGAATAAATTTAAAACAATTATAATATTAGAACCCGGAACATATGTTTCGGGTTTTTGTTTTAAAAATAAGTAGCCCTTCGGCTCCGCTCAGGGTACCTTTGCAGACTGTGCGGAGCCGAAGTAGGGTTTCAATGTTAATCTAAATGAATTTTATATTTTATCATTAAAACCTGTTAAATTTATCAAAAAAGGTAAAACTATTAACATGAGTTTAAAAAAAGAAGCCAACCAGGGACATTTATACATCGGGGCAAGTTTAGCCCTGTTAACTTTAATATTAGCTATTATAAAGTTGATATACTCTACTCCATATTTGGAGTTTGCGATATTCGCTTTTGGCGTTTTTGGTGGTATTGAAGCCGGAAGATGGTTAGAATGGCAGGTGAGAAAAAAACTGCAAAAGCAGAAAAGCTAATTCAATTTCTCTAAGTATAGAGAAACTCACATATTTGAAGTCATTAATGATAAATGACTTTAAAATGTTTTTTGAGATACCTATTTAACTTCATTAGATTAGAATGCTAAGAGGTTTAAGGTGCCACATCATATTTCAGCATCCAAAATCAAAGAAATTAATTCAGCAGTACTCCATTCTTCGGTTTCCGAAGGAATATCGTTTCCGGTTCTTACAATAACCAGGTTTTTGGAAGGAATGACAATCAGATATTGTCGGTAGATACCAATCCCTAAAAAGCAATCATTAGGAATATTATTTTCATTAAAGCTGGAAATACCACTCCCAATCCACCACTGATAGCCGTAGTTGGATAATTCTGAGACATCAGAATTTACCGAGTCATCGACCCAGCTTTCCTGTACAATCTGTTGATTATCCCATTTCCCTTTGTTTAAATAAAGAAAACCAAATTTTGCATAACTCCTTAAGCTGGTATTGATTCCCCAACCACCAATAGTTTGTCCTGAAGGATCTGTATCCCATCTTAAATCTTCAATTCCCAGAGGGGCGAATAAGTGTTCGTGAGCAAAATTATAAAGTGTTGAACCAGATGCTTGTTGAAGTACTCCCGATAAGAGCATTGATTCCCCACTTGAATAATAGGCTGAAAGTCCGGGTGTTCGGACAATTGGCTTACTTAAAACATAGTCAGTATAGTTTGTCGAATTGCTTACCATTGTAATAAGGTCATTGGTCGCCCCCGAATAATAATCATCTTCATCCCATTCAAAACCGGCTTTCATAGTCAACAAATGCCTGATGGTAACTTCTTTTTTTTCTGCCTGAATTTCAGGTCCCTGAAGCTGTGGAAAATAATTAGCTATTTTATCGTCAACACTATTAATGACTAATTTGTCTATGGCAATACCAATAGCTGCCGATGTAAAACTTTTAGCGACAGAATAACTGGTGTGTAAGGAAGTAGAAGAATGTCCGTTAAAATAGGCCTCTAATACGATGTAGCCATCCTTAATAACCAAAAATCCATTTGTTATAAAACCTTCATTTGCAACATAATTGTAAGCAAGCTTTAGCTTTTCAGTGTTTAATCCAACATTTTCGGGTTTGCAACTTCTCCATCCATTTGTTGGGAAATAAGAGCCCAGGTATTCGCCTTTTGAAATAAAACCGGGACTGGTATCTATATCTTTATTGCAGGAAACAGACAGCAAAACTATGATTAAGGAAATAAATCGTTTCATTTTGGTCATATTATGGTTAAGATTGTAATGATAAGATTGGTAAAAAGTAAAATACCCTATTTATATTAATTGTTTTTACAAAAAAAAGAATCGTGCAACATATTTTGGATGCTTGCTGTCTTCCGATCAGTAAGGCAGATAATTGCTGCTATAACCCAATACAACCACTATGAAAAAGTTATTACTAATCTTTTGTTGCATCTTCCCATTAAGCATTTTTGCCCAGCAAATTTCAAGGAGTGAAGCTGAAATAGTTGCCAAAAATTTTTACCTCGAAAAACATCAGTTAGTTAAAAAAGAAAAGCCCGGTAATATATCGTTTAAAAAAGAACAAATTCCTCTTAAAAGCGAACAGTCAAAATCGTTGTATGTTTTTAATAATGAAACAAATAATGGCTTTGTAATCGTGTCAGGAAATAAGGCAGTTTATCCTGTTTTAGCCTACTCATTAGATGATAATTTTAATGAAAAAGAGATTCCTCCGGTCGTGAACGAATGGTTGGATATCTATAAAAAACAAATTGAATCTTTTGGTAAATTGAAAGCTTCGGGAAATAGTAAAGCAATAGCTGCCTGGGATAAATATGCCGATCCTAAATTTGCAGAAAAAATTTCTTCAGCAGGTTTAAAATCATTAAAGGCTGATGTAGCCCCTTTGCTTTCAACTACATGGAATCAGGGCGTTTATTACAATGCACTTTGTCCTGAAACAGCTAGTGGTGGTTCTGGTGGTCATGTTTGGGCTGGATGTGTGGCTACTGCGCAAGGGCAAATAATGAAATATTATAATTATCCTGATCACGGAGTTGGTGAACACAGCTACACACATAGTGTCTACGGTGAGCAAAGTGCAAATTTTGGAGCAGCCACCTACAACTGGAGCAGCATGCCTGCATCACTTTCCAGTCACAATATTGACATTGCTACCTTGCTTTATCATTGCGGTGTATCTGTAAACATGAATTACGGACCAAGTGGTTCAGGAGCATCAGGCAGTGCACCTAAAAACTCATTAATCAATTATTTTAAATATTCATCTAACATGCTGTATACCAGCAAAGGAAACTATACCGAACAAGATTGGAAAAACTTGCTAAAAAGTGAAATTGATGCAGGCAGGCCAATGTATTATGTTGGAGCAGGAAGTGGTGGACATGCTTTTAATTGCGATGGTTATCAAGGGGATGATTATTTCCATTTTAACTGGGGCTGGGGAGGCTCTTACAATGGTTATTTTTACCTTGATGATTTAACTCCCGGAGGTAACAATTTTACTAATTCACAAGCTGCATTGGTCGGTGCAGTTCCTGAAACAATGGAAACTGACCTGGATAGCACAAGTGCAATCGTTTTAACTTGTGGTTTTACCTACAACGGAACAACCGAAGATGGAGAAAATATCGTAAATATTTACAATGGCACCTACTGGCACAATACTGGAAAAGAAAAAGTTCACAAAATTACAACCACCTACCCTGGTCGAATTTCAGCAACCATCTCAAATTTAAATGGTAAAAATCTTGATGTTTTCATATTAAAATATGCAGATAGAAATTGTTCATTAGCTTCTGGTGATTCTGTTGCAACGGCTGATGATACAGAACCAGGCACGTATTACATTATTGTGGATGGTCGTTACGGAGCTGAAGGTACTTACTCACTTACAGTAAGTTGTCCTGATAACCAGGCCGATTTAATAGTTGAAAATGCGAAAGTAAACCCAATGTATGTTGTTAGTGGTGCACAACTGAAGGTGGATGCGTTAGTACGAAATATAGGGAATTCAAGTGCTCTGGCAAATACACTGAATTTTTATGTATCGGATGATCCTGGATTAAGTGGTGATGATGTTTTGATTGGAAGTACTACGATTGAAACGCTAAACTCTCAGAGTGAAGTTGCAATCTCAGAAATACTTAATCTAACTTCGGTGAGTGAAGGAACAAAATATTTATTCCTTAAAATTGATGCTAACGATGAGGTGGCAGAAACAGACGAGCTTTTAAATACAACATCTGCGACCTTTCAGGTTCCAGGTTCTGGTACTATGAATTGCTCATCAGCAGTGAGTTTACAGAACAGTGTTTGGTACAACGGAAATACCAGTACAAACGGAGAAGCCAATATCTCTGATTACAGTTGGTTTTTTGATTTAGATAACAAAGAAGTAATTCATGAATTTACACCTGAATATTCTGGTTTTGCAAAGCTTACTTTTACAGAAGTTCTTGAAGGCGATTTAAACCTGATACTTCTATCCGGTTGCAACGAAAACGCTTGCATTAACTCATTTGCTTTGTTCCATGAGATGGGAGACACTTTACAACAAGAGTTTTATGTGGCTGGAGGTATAACTTATTACCTCGTTGCTGATGGAAATAATCAGAACGGGAATTCCGAAGGTGCCTATTCTTTAAAAATTGAGTTTCCCAGTGAATGCCCAACTCCTGAAATAAGTGGCTCATCACCAGACAAATGCATTGGCGATGGCAATGTGTATCTATATACCGATTGGGAGTACAGTAATTTTCAATGGTTTAAAGATGGTTCGCCAGTTAATGGCCAGACAAACAGCTCTTTTCCCACTGATGAGAATGGAATTTATACGGTGAAAGTTACTGAAAATGGATGTACAGGCGAATCGGATGGTGTACAGGTAACTTATAGTGAAAAACCTTCTGCTTCAAGTATTTCTGCTTTGTCAGCTACTGAGTTTTGCGAAGGTTCTGATGTGACTTTGGAACTATCTACAGGTGCAGGATATACATACCAATGGACAAAAAACAATAACAATATTGATGGAGCAAATGCACTTACTTTTGATGCTTTCGAAAGTGGTACTTACAAAGCAAAGATAACCAATGAAAGTTGTACCATTGAAACAAATGCAATAGATGTTACTGTAAATCACTCAGCTTATAAGCCAGGCGAGGCACTTTCAATCACAACAGATAGTCTTATTACCTGCTGGCAATTTGATAGTTGGGGAACTGATGAATCAGGCTATGGAAACTATGCAGGGATAGTGGGAGCTAGTCAGTGCAAGGATAGAAATGATAACTATTCAGCTTTTAGATTTAACGGAATTGAAAATTACATTTACAGTTCAAAGCAGTTTGAACATCCAGATACCTTTACTATTGCTGTTTGGTTCAAAACTTCAACTGGTGGACCTATTCTAGGTTTTGACAGTGAACATTTTAATAATTCAAGTACTGAATATGGAAGATGTATCTATTTGGATGACAGTGGGAAACTGAGATTTGGGGTTGATAATGGGGCAAAAAATACGCTGGTTTCAACCTCCGGTTATAATGATGATAGTTGGCATTTAGCCGTTGCAAGTTTATCGACAGAAGGAATGAAATTATACATTGATGGCCAATTTAAAAAGGATTTAAGCACAGTTACCAATGGCTCATCCGTTACAGGGTATTGGAAAGTCGGGACGGGTTATCTTGATGCATGGCCAGACTGTAGCAATTTGTATTTTACAGGTTCAATTGATGATATCAGAATCTTTAAACGTGCTCTGACAGATGATGAGGTTGAAGTGCTTTATCAGGAACAAATAATTGAAATAACAGTTGAAGATGAGGTAATATGCGAAGCATCTGGTTCAACAAGCATCATAATCGAAAACTCCGAGCCAGGAGTTTCTTATCAATTGATAAATAATGTAACAGTAACACCAATCGGTTCTTCTGTTGAAGGTACCGCTGGTACAATTTATCTTCCTACAGGAACACTAAACGCTAATACAAACATAAAAATCATTGCCGAAAATACTGGTACTTCCTGTATTAATGAATTTGATTCAGTTTATAGTATTACTGTTGGTAATGAAATAATTCCAGAGGTACATATCACTTCCAATGCGGCTTTCGAAGAATTTTGCAAGGGCGATACAGCCTGTTTTGCCAAAAATTCGCTTTACGGAGGAAGTACACCAGTTTATAATTGGATGATAAACGGAAGTGAAATAGGTATTAATGAGGAGACCTTATCAATAAATGGCCTTGATGATCAGGATGTTGTGAGCCTAAAAATGACATCCTCGGTTGAATGTGCCAATCCAAAAACTGTTACAAGTAATGAAATAACCATAACCATTAATCCACTACCTATAGTTGATTTAGGAACTGACCAATCAATTGGTACAGATGAATCATTAACGCTGGATGCAGGAGCCGGATTTACGAGTTATTTATGGAATACAGATGAAATCACTCAACAAATAACAGTTGATGGTAGCCAGGGAATCGGCGAACATACCTATTTTGTTCAGGTAACAGATAATAAAAACTGCTCAAACGCAGATACAGTTGTTGTTGAAATAAAATCTGTATTGAGTTCAAATTTCACTGATAGGGAGACTGTTTTTAAAGCATGGCCCAATCCTGTGAAAGACTTTTTGCATTTTGAATTTACCAAAGACACCCCTGATAATATAGTGCTCGAAATAACCAATTTTTCAGGACAGGAGATTTACAGCAAAAGTTATAATGCATCAAATGAAGCAATCAAAGATCAAATTTATTTGGGAAATCATAATGCAGGAGTGTATTTCTTAACACTTAAAAGCAAAAAGTTTGGGCGACAGGTTGTTAAATTCTTAATTAGAAAATAATATGCCAAAAGAAAAGAGGAGATTGCTTATTGAAACCTCCTCTTTTCTGATGATATATCCTGGATTCGCTTTAATTCATTAATCAAGTTTTAAAACCGCTAAAAATGCTTTTTGAGGTACTTCTACATTACCTACTTGTTTCATCCTTTTTTTACCTTTTTTCTGCTTTTCAAGTAGTTTTCTTTTCCTGGTAATATCACCGCCATAACACTTTGCAGTAACATCTTTTCTAACTGCTTTTACAGTCTGGCGAGAAATAATTTTTGCTCCAATTGCTGCTTGAATCGCAACATCAAATTGCTGTCTTGGAATAAGTTCTTTTAGTTTCTCGCACATCTTTTTTCCAAAGTTGTATGCGTTATCCTGGTGAATCAATGTAGAAAGAGCATCAACTGTTTCTCCATTCAATAAAATGTCTAGCTTTACCAGTTTTGCAGATCTGTAATCCGACTGAAAATAATCAAACGAAGCATATCCTTTTGAAATACTTTTCAGTTTATCGTAAAAATCAAAAACTATTTCACTTAATGGCATTTCAAAGGTCATTTCAACACGCTCTGAGGTCAGATAATGTTGCTTTTTCAATTCCCCTCGTTTATCAAGGCATAAGGTCATAATTGAGCCAACAAAATCAGATTTAGTGATTATTTGGGCTGTAATGTATGGCTCTTCTATGCTTTTTATGTATTTAACATCTGGTAATCCAGCAGGGTTATGAACTTCAATGGTCTCACCCTTGCTTGTGTCTACTTTATACGAAACGTTCGGAACTGTGGTTATTACGTTCATATCAAACTCTCTGTCAAGGCGTTCCTGTACAATTTCCATATGTAAAAGTCCAAGGAAACCACAGCGGAAACCAAAACCCAGAGCCATTGATGATTCAGGTTCAAAAGTTAAAGAAGCATCATTTAACTGAAGTTTCTCCATTGAGTAACGCAACTCTTCATAATCATCAGCATCTATCGGATAAACACCTGCAAAAACCATTGGTTTTACTTCTTCAAAACCAGAAATTGCTTTTTCGCAAGGGTTTGCAACAGTTGTAATCGTATCTCCTACTTTTACCTCTTTTGAAGTTTTTATTCCAGAAATTATATATCCAACATCTCCGGTTGAAAGCTTTTTTCTTGGTTCAGGCAGAAGCCTTAATACACCAATTTCATCGGCTTCGTATTGTTTACCAGTGTTTACAAATTTCACTTTGTCTCCATGTCTGATTTCTCCATTTATAATTTTGAAATAGGCAATAATTCCACGGTATGAATTAAAAACCGAATCAAAAATTAAAGCTTGCAGCGGCGCTTTAGGATCTCCTTTTGGCGGAGGTACCACCTCTACAATCTTTCTCAGGATTTCTTCAACACCCTGCCCGGTCTTGCCACTGGCTTCAAGAATTTCATCACGGTCACATCCTAAAAGATCAATAATCTGATCTTTAACCTCGTCAGGCATAGCAGATGGCATATCCATCTTGTTCAGAACAGGAATAATTTCAAGGTTGTGCTCAATAGCCATGTAAAGGTTTGAAATGGTCTGAGCCTGAATGCCTTGAGTTGCATCAATTACAAGCAATGCACCTTCGCATGATTTTATTGAACGGGAAACCTCATATGAAAAATCAACGTGTCCGGGAGTGTCAATCAGGTTAAGCACATAGTCTTGACCATCTTGCTGATAATTCATCTGAATAGCATGACTCTTGATGGTTATACCTCTTTCTCTTTCCAAATCCATGTCATCAAGCACCTGTTCCTGCAAATCTCTTTCCGATACAGTGTTTGTCACCTGTAACAAACGATCTGCTAGTGTGCTTTTTCCATGATCAATATGTGCTATGATGCAAAAATTTCTGATGTTCTCCATTAACCTCTCTATTTATTCTTTTCCGCGCTTTTCTTTCTAAAAATGGGTACAAATATACACTATTTCAATTAAATTCGGATAAAGGATTTAGACGTACGAATATACTTTATTGTTATAGGTTCGGTTTGTATAGTAATATTAGGTAGCGATTTTTCAAATTTTGAAATTGCAGCTAAAATTCTATACTTCCTGTGAGTCAACAATGGTCAAAACATCTATAAGATTTTTTACGCATTCAGCTGAATCATTGCTATTTTCGCCAGACGGTGTATATAACAGTGCAGATATGCCATTCTCTTTTGCACCCAGGTAATCCTTTTCATAATCATCGCCAATCATAATTACGTGTTTGCGCTCTACATTTAACTTATTTAGGATATAATCGAAATACTGTTTTGACGGTTTTGAGAAACCTATTTCATTGTAGCAAAATACGTCTTTGAAATATCCATCTAAGTTAACTCTTTTAAGTGCATTGATAATATCGGCTTTGGTGGATGGTTGCAATGCAGCAATCAACCTGTTGCGATAATTCTATTAACCTGAGTTCGATGTAAGAAAAGAAGGTAAAACTTTGGTAGTAAAAAGGATTATTGTTATATTAAAAGTCTGTATATCAATATTTTAACAAAAACAATAATCCTTATGAATACTAAAGCGAATTTAATTGAAATTTACT
>JBNKRJ010000076.1:0-9119 GCA_050296515.1 Bacteroidales bacterium
CCACTTGTCTGCCCCTCAAACAACCAGTAAGATGGTTTATACTCCAAATAATACTTTCGTAATAGCTTTAACAGGTGATTTGATAATAAGGTGTGCCTGTCCTTTTTTCCTTTTGCTCCCTTTATAAAAATGTAACCCTCACTTGAATGAATATCTTTAACTTATGTTTCCCATGTCTTATAGATTCCCGAATAACAGGCACTTGTATTATCATTATCAAAAATAAACTATGATAATCAGCAACTTATACCGAATGGTTATCATGTAACGGAAATTAAAATTTCCTAACATGCTAATCTTTCGGCATTATACTAAATTGGTATTATAATTACTATTGTGTGAAATTTAACTTTGTTTTTCAATTTCTGAATAAAGTCGACCTTCATTTTTGGGTTATTCACTTCGTTCATGAACTCCACTTTGTTCCGGTTGCCCCATAAACGAAGCAACTCAGGCGAAGCCTATCTCATGAAGTTCTGAAAGAACGAGTAAAAAAGTCAAGGCTGCATTGAAAACCTCCTCGCAAAAAACCTACTTTTTTCTTTACGATATTGCCTGGATGGAATTCTCAAATGATGAAGTGCTGGTAGAGAGGAGAAGGTAATACCTGCCCGCTATCAAGATAATTAAATGGTTTGGTTCCACAGTTTTCATCAAACTTATTCCACAATATGCTTTTTTGGAATTACCAGCGTAGAAACAATCGCCACTAATCCTGCCACAACAAAAGTAAGCAACCTTGCACTAACAATCTTATCCATTCCTGTGCTTATCCATATAATAGTAAAAGCCAGACCTGTAATTATTGTTAGCAAAGCAGGAATTCCATGATAACGCTTCCAAAACAAAGTGAGCAAAATAACAATGGAAAAAGTGGAGCCAATGCCTGCCCAAACATAGCCTACAATGGTGTAAATGTATTCGCTGGGCGAAAAATAGGCCAGTAACAAGGCAATAGCCGATAAAGCTGCGGTCACAACCCGTGATTGGAGCAAGGCTTTTCCGGCTTTCTTTTTTCGTATGGGCTGAATCAGGTTTTCGGAAAGTTCTGTTGCTGAAAGTATCAACAACGAATTAGCCGTTGAAACAATGGCTGCCAAAACGCCTGTAATCAATATTCCGGCCAACCAGGGATTAAACAAAGTGGTGAGTACTTCGGGCATTACGGTTTCTTTATCCTCCAAACCACCGGGGCCAAACATTGCCAGGCCTATCCAACCTATCATTAAAGCACCAATGTAGGCTATAATTGTCCAGGCAACACCAATGTTGCGGGCTCTTTGGGCTTGTTTTTTATCCGAAATGGCCATAAATCGGGTTGAAAGTTGTGGCATTCCACCCAAATACCCAAAAAACCACGAAAAAGCACCTGCTATAATAATTCCGGCCCCAAGTCCTTTAGCTATATCAGGAAAGTTGTTCATACAAAAGTCATAAAGTGGTGTATCCTGAGTTAAAATAGCACCTCCCATCATGGTACTGTATGAAGGGCCGGCTTTTTCTAAGGCTTCGCCAATACTGCCTGCAAACAAAGTACCATCGGGCTGGTGGGCAAGGTAAATAACTCCGGCAATAGGTGCCACAATTAAGGTTACAATCATTACTATGGCCTGTATAACATCTGTATAAGTAACGCTTCGGAACCCTCCATAAATGGTGTAGGGAACTACCACTGCAACCACAATCAACATACCATATAATTCATCTATTCCAAAAAGGTTTTTTAAGGTTTTTCCTCCGCCCAAAAACTGCGCCCCAACGTAAAAAAAGAAAAAGAAAACAATGGTAAAACTACCCACAATGCGTATCCACTTTCCTACTTCGCCATGTTTTTTGGCAATGTATTCAGTAAATGTATCTGTCTGATATTTAGCGGCTTCATCGCGTAAGCGCCAGGCAAGCAGCACCCAGGCAAGTATAATACCGGCCACACAGCCAATGGCGGTCCACACTTCCATCAATCCGGTGGCATAAGCAGCTCCGGGCAAACCTAATAGTGCCCATGACGACTCTCCGGTTGCCCTTTCGCTTAAAGCAGCTACCCAGCCAGGCAAATTTCTTCCGGCAATGGCAAAATCGGAGCTGGTTTTTACTTTTCGGCCCTGGTAAATTCCCCAGGCAATTAGCAAGGTCATGTAAACGACCATTACAATAAGAATCTGATATTGATTTTCCATAATGGTTCAGGTTTAAAGGCTTTTAATTGGTGAAATTAGTACTTTTTCAGGTGATTTTCAAGATGAGAAATGTCATTTTTAGAACTTATGCCGAATGGTTATCATGTCTTATTTTTTCCTGCTTGCTTTGACTGACTGCTTTGCAGAACACGAACTACAGGCTCGTGCTAGCTGATGCGAGAACCAAACTCTAGCAAGCTCTCAAACCAAAACGCCCCGCATTACGTATATTTATTGTTAGCGGTTGTTATTGTTCATATTCAAATTGTTTACATATCTCCGGAAATATCTTGCATACATTTTCCTCTGTCCATTTTTCACCAGATATCTTTTGCTTTTTAACTCTTACTGGTGTCATCAAATCTCCTGTTTTCAATTCGAATACATCTTCAGCTACATACATCATTTCCTCAAATTGAGGGTCATCCAAACCTATTAAATCTTTGAATTCTATTTGTCTATTTTTATGTATTTTATTAAATGTGTCAAATCCTTTTGAAATCACCCAAGCCTTAAAGTAATCAAATTCATCATCTCCACAACCTCTGCGGACAATATAAGCAAGAGCCCAGTTTTCCCAAGTGTTTAATTCTTCAAATTTGCTTATAAATATTCTTGCGAATTTCCTTATCTCTGTTGGTTTAAAAGCAGATAGTTTATCAGTTAAAATTTCCAGAAATTCATATTTATCCTCTGATGATTTTCTTGAATCATTGATTATTTCCCAGAAAATATTTTCATTTATTTTTCTTTTGTCAGTTGAGACTTTGGGTTTAGGTTTCTCAAGGTTTAACACACCTATTCGAATCGCCTTAACTTTATCAAGCTCTTTAGTTTCGGAAAATTGCTGAAGTCCATTCTCATAATGTTCTAATGCTTGTAAAGTATAACACCTATGATATGCAACCACATTAGTTTCATTTTGATAAGCCTTTCCTGGTTTTTCCTTAAATTCTTTCTTTATTTTGTCAGTTATAGAAATCTTAATGATTTTTTCAAGTTGTATTTTAGGGTATTCAATTCTTAAATTATCTAAAAATTTCCATAGTTCGGATAAATTAATCCTGATTACTCCTTTCCAAAGTTTTTTATAAAGAGTTATTTCATTGTTTTTGACTAAATGTTCTGAAAACGGGAGAATAAATTGAATACAATTTCCTGAATCATAGTTTTCCAAAACATAAGCAATGAATTCATTATATTTTTTTTCTGCGATCCATTTATCCCTTGTCATAGATTCAGTTAAATCCCAGGAAATATTTTTACCCTGATTTTTCTCCAGATATTCCTCCCGAACTTTACTCCAGTCATCTAAAAATTTTGAATAGCTCATATTGTGTCTTTTTTAACAACTTCTAACGGATCGAACATGCATAGTACGGGATTTCAGTGCACTTCACTATCAACCAACCAAAGGGAGCATCCCTAAGCGCAGCTGGTAAACCGCTACGTTGTTTATTATACCGAACCGCTGTTAGTATAAATGCTTAAAAGTTCAAATTTACCAAAACGCCCCGCATTATGTATATATTGTTGTGTGGAATAATTCTTTCATCAATCAGTATAATTCAAATTTAACTGGAATCGTAAAATAAACCGGGACTTTTTCTCCATTACATCTTCCTGGTGTCCAGCCTGGCATATTTTTTAATACTTCAATTGCCTCTTTATCAAAAGAGGATTCAAGTCCTCGAAGTATTTTAAAATTAGTCAATGCACCGTCTATTTCAACAATAAATTGAACAAATACTACTCCAACTACATCAGCCTGTGTATTTGGATATTTTAGATTCATTTTTACATATTCAAGAATATCTGAAATACTATCACCATAAGCTGGTTGTTCATTTACTAGTAAAAATATGTCGCGTTTGCTTATAGAATCATATTTCGAACTACAAATTAAACTGTCACCTAAATAATATTCATAGCCATCAAAATCTGCATGATTCTCAGATGCTTTTACTTTCTTAAATTTTCCTTGTCCATATATGTCAGAGCTTATCATTATAAAAGACACAATCAGCACCCAAATTTTCATGTGTTTTATTTCTCTCATTTCATTTAGTTAAATGATCTTACTTTTTCTAAATGGCTCTATATTCCAATCGTATTTAAATCTTTGTCATTTTGCTTCTCAAAGAACTGAGCAACTGGTAAACCGCTACGTTGTTTATTATACCAAACCGCTGTTGGTATAAATGCTTAAAAGTTCTAATTTACCAAAACGCCCCGCATTACGTATATTTATTATTAACCTGAGTTCGATTAAAAATATTCACACAGTTTGAATTAATTTTTAGCAGAAATTGCAACAAGTTTTTGAGGGACTATTGGGATAGTTCTAAAAAAATTGGTGTGACTTATGCAAAAATTAATCAAATCTAATAGAAAATGTTGAATATTTTATGTCGAACTCGGGTTACTAGCTTTAGTTGTTGCTATTCCTTCAATATTTTATAGGTCGCTAATTCTCCGTATGGTTTAAAACCAAGCTTTTTATAAATTGATTCACCCATTACTGAAGCGTGAAGTACACAGTAATTTGCTCCCTGTTCTTTGGCTTCAATTAATAATTTTTCTGTAATGCTTCTTCCAATTCCTTTGCCTCTACCTTCTGGTAGTGTTCCAATCATATGCAATCCAGCATTATTATTAGAATCAAAAAATACAAGTCCACAGCCTAAACTCACATTGTTTTCAATAAAGATAAATAACCGGATAGTTTCAGAATTTTGAACAATTGTATAGACGACTTGAAAGTCAACTTTATACCCAAAAGACTTAGATGCTGTATCCGCAAAATAAATAGCTTCTTTTTCTGTCTTTACTTGTTTAATATTAGGATTTATAATCGTTTTATTTGAAATTAGTTCCAAACCCAAAGCCATGTTTTTTTGTTGCGTTACAAATTCCAAATTAGTGTTTCTCTCTAAGTTATTTGGTTTTGGTATTGCTATAAATCCAGGGAGTTTATTCTGCCTGCTTAATTGTAAAATTTCTGTTAAAGATTCGGTATCATCTTTCAAATTATATATTCTATTGGGCCAATCTGAATCACCCATTGAAACTGCAGTGTAATTTTGCGTTTTGAAAAGCTTATTGGTCATATTGCCAATTTGACTCCAAAGCTCGTATAAATTACTTATTATCAATGTGTTCACCTTACTTTAAATTAGTTATTAAAATACCTGATATCATTGCTACAATCCCTATACACTTTTTTAATGTTAATGGTTCCATTGGTAAATTTAGCCAGCCAAAATGAGCAGCTATGGCTGCAAAGATTAATTGTCCACAAAGACCAATTGAAATCATTGTTGATATTCCGAGTTTAGGTATTGTGTATAAATACAATCCAATTCCAATCACACTTAAAAGTCCTCCTGTAAACCATAGGTATATTGGTATTCCTTTTAGTTGAGTAATAGAAGGAAAGTCTTTAACGATAATGAATACAAAAATAAGAGCAAATAGTGCACTTGATAGAAAGGCAATTACAGATGCTAATAGTGGGTTTTTTAAACTTACTCCTAATTGGGTATTTAATCCGCTTTGTGCAGCTAATGCAACTCCACCCGTAAAGGCTAGTATAGCTATTATTATTTTGTTCATGTGGCAAATGTAGTGTATAACTTTTTTGCTCACATTTACATATGTTGATTTTGGAGTTATTTCTTTAAATCTTTTCTTATTCTGCTTAATTGGGTTGGGGTAATTCCTAAATGAGAAGCGATATGTTGTTGTGCTATTCTAGTGTCAATATCGGGATGTGCACCACGCAACTTTATATATCTTTCAGTGGCATTTTCGAGGATTAGAGAAACTTCTTTTTGCTCTTTGTCAATCACCCAATTCTTTTCTAAGTAAGCAATATAAAACTCTTTTAAATCATCATTATTATTAATTAGATTTCTGTATGACCTATAATTCAATGAAATAAGAATAGTATCCTCAAGAGCTTCTAATGTAAATTCCGATGGTTTTTCAAGCATTGAAGAAACAAGAGAACCTGCAATATTATTTTCAAAGAACAGGTTTTTGGTGTAAATATCACCCATAGAATTGGAAAAATAGGCTCTTAGTACTCCTTTACATATGAAGTAAATATTTTTAGAGGAGGTTCCATTGTTGAGTAATATCTCATTTTTTTCTAAAACTTTGAACTTTATAATTAACTTCAGTTGATTCCATGACTCTTCACTAATGGATGCATACGATTCAATTTTGCTTTTAAAATCTAATATGTATTTATCTTTATCCATCAGTATGAACTTTTGATTATTTCTTCAATGTGTACTGGTTTTCAATTAAAGCTAACGCTTAGTATAAGAATAGCAGTCAATTGCGTGGCATTTACCTATCAAGTTACATGCTTTTTATATTTTTATTTACCCAAATTGCCTCCGTCTCATCCAAGTAGTCCATTTTCTTTTCCAGTATCCAAGTTTTCAATTTTGATATTCTGGAATCCTCCGATTCAAATTTTGTCAAATACTTAAGTGCATGAACTATTTCAGGATATTGATCTTGTCCATAATGCATATTAATATTTCTCTTTCTGGATAAAATTTTCTTAACACGAACAATAAGTGTATCAATGGCTCTATTATCAGAGTGTCTGGAAATAAATTCTGTTAATGCAGATTTTACGAACGAGTCTTTCTTTTCCTGCATCATTTCTAAAAAGAAGTCCACTTGGCTTTTTCCGTCTATCAATCCTAGTGCATAAATGCCAGTTATAAGAACATCAACTTTTTTGTTTTCTCTAACTACTTTTTGAAGTGATTCAATGGATCGTTTGGTTCCAATCTTTTGCAGCGTGATATTGGAATAGTATATATCATATTCATCACTTGAGTTATTTAGTATGCCTATCAAAAAATCCTCAATTTCTTTCAAATTTGCTGAGTATCCAGCTAAAACAAGAATAGCTGAATGTCTAATATGATTGTTCTTATTTTGTGCAAAATCAAGGATAATATCTGAATGTTCGGTTAGCGATTGTTTGCTCCAAGAAATGCCGCTCAGCTTTAAACCTATAAACGATTTAACCTTTTCATGATTCAATCTCTCTATTAAAAAGTGAATCAAATCAGGTTTGTTATATTTATCCGCTAAGTGGTTTATTAATGTGTAAATTTCACCTCTTCGGTCTTTGTCCTTTTGAGACATAAGCATTTCCTTTAGAACAGGTACTGTCTCAATTTGTAGCTGACCTATTTTTTTTCTTGCGTGTGCCGAAACGGTCTTAGATGAATCATATGATATTCCGCTTTCCAATGTCTCCCCGGGAGCAATTGAATCATCCAAAAGGTCGGTTATCAACTTTTCTATGTCTTCTTTATTTTTCATCGAATTGCATAACGCTATCCTAAACAGCGGGCAAGGTTAACCAAAACCTTACCAAGCTGTACGTAGCCAAATTTAAAATTGGCGGTGATTCGCAACACTTTTCTTTTTCAACAAACTGACTATCAACCTATTGAACCAAGAAGTATTAGATACGTTTTTATTTAATCTTAATTTTTTCGGATCTTAAGTTTAAGTTTTCTGGTATATTTTCAAAACAACTTTCATTTATTTCATATTCTCCTGCTATATCAAAAGTTAGTCTAAATCTTACACTATAATAAGTAGTCATTATTCCGTCTTTATAAGTTGAATTAGAGGAAGAGCTGAGAAATCCCCCTTTAAAATTTTTTGATTCAAGAATTCTGATTTTTGCCAAATTTTCTTTTGTACTCGTTAATTCAATGATGATTTCTTCACCTATACCGGCTCTACTGGGACTTTTAATCTTAATATCGTTTGCTTTCAATTTTGCTTTTATGTGAAGTTCAAGTTGATTGCTTTCCAACTTCTTATCGTTAAAGTTAATTGAATATGGCCCAAGTAACAATTTTCCGTTCTCTTTAGGGGTTATATAAAACTTGTAAACAAATTGATTCTGAGTTTCAACTTCAAAACCCTCTTTCGGAATGATTAATTCATTTGGAATATCCTCAATTCTAAGTTTCAATTCTATCTTCTCATCGACCATAAATTTATCTGTCGGCAAGACTGTTTCTAAACTCAACCTCTGCCCATAAATTTGATAGCAGATTAAACTAAAAAAAAATACTAAAATTAACTTCATACTTGTTTAAATTTTATCTAACAACTCAGTATACACACCGGTGTGTATACTGACAATATTTGTAAATAATGCATACCGGATGGAACTTCTATTTTCTACTCATTTTTCTGTCTTATTTTTTCCTGCCTGCTTCGACTGACTGCTTCGCAGAACACGAGCTACAAGCTCAATGTCGTTTAGTTTAAAAGAACCTCGTCATTGCCAGCGATAGCGAAGCAATCTTTTCTTATGACTGAAAGGAGTAATCTTTGAAGGGATTACTTCGTTGTTCCTACTTGTAATGACGAATCAATTTATTAACTTAACGACATTGAACTCGCGCTAGCTCAGGGGGAGTAAAGATATAAAATCAAGTGGCAACCCCGAGGCTGAAACTCCTGAATATATTATATTTTGCACAAAAAAGTATTTTCTGGCCAGGGAACTACTCTTTTTTATCGTTGCCTTTTAACCTTTCTTCTTTTAAAAACCTTTCCATTCCCCGCCATATCCACTCAGAATCAAGCTTTTTAATGACTTCTTTTAAGGCCAGTGTTACGTCCTTTATCATGTCCATATCTTCCTCGTTGCGCTCGTAAAAATTACAAGTTTCACAATGGTTCATTCCATTTCCAGTGTCAACTTTAATTTCTCCGTTGTTTATAAATACGCTTGATTTGTCTGTTTCAAACCATTCTTTAATATCCACGCCCAGGGCATTGCAGGCTTTTTCCAGTTTATCATGCGGTACGGCTGTTTTTCCTTCTTCAAGGGCTTTGTAGTCATCAAGGTTTAGTTTGGCCTTTTCGGCTACCTGTTCCGGG
>JBNKRJ010000077.1:0-84617 GCA_050296515.1 Bacteroidales bacterium
ACGTATTTCATGGCCTTGTGGTCCCAGGTACCGGCTTCCAGTTTGCTTCCCTTCAGGTTCATGCTGATGTTAAAGCTACTTAGGTTTTTCTTGTATTCAAGCGTGTGGCTTGTTCCTTCGCCTGTTGGCAGGCCCCCAAAATGTATAGTGGTGCCATCGTACAAAAACCAGGTACCAAAACGGGCACACAGGCGTTGTATAAAGTCCCAGTCGGTTTCGTGATACTGCACAATGTATTCGAGGGGCTTATCGAAAAGCGTATCCTGCATGGTCACAAAATTACCAGCACCACTTAATTTTTCTTCAACAATACTTTGCATTGTGGAATCAATATATGCCTTAATCTGAGGACTATCGTCAAGCACCACAGGTAAACCTGAGCCTGTGATAATAAAGACAGTAGCTGAGCCATCACCAGTTTTACTAACTGCTACATTGGTAACCACACCATCAAACACCATGGTAGAGGAACCTTCGGCAACCAGCGATATTTCGGCATGTAAATTTTTACCGATTAATTCTCCTGCCATGGATGCAATAGTAGGGGCTAGGCCTTCGTTGGTTTTTGTGCTCCCTTTTTCAATCTGTTTTGCATCTACATGCAATTCAAAATCGTGCAGGGTGTTTACGCTTTGACTGATACTGATGTAATCAACCTTTTCGAGCTCATTACCACTGATGCTGATTGTTTGTTGCGAATGATTATTCATATGATTAGTTATTTAATTATTTTAATTATTTTAATTATTTGAGTTTGAGAGCTGCCTGCAGATGTCCAAATCGCGCTTGGCCTGTTCCAACTCATCTTTATACATTTGAAGGCTTTCGGTGTATTCGTTAATTAACTTTTTCATGCCTTGCAAGTCGCGCAATTCTCTTTTTGAGGCTTGCAGGGCCAGGCTTAATTGAATTACACAGTCGTAAAGCGTTTTTTGTTCCACAAAACTACTATCGGGTACCTGCTCTTTTAACGAAGCAAGTTTTCGGCTGATTAGCTGATCCATAAAGTAGATATTTTTTCCTTCAATATTTATTGAGTCCAGTGTTACTTTTATCTCCTGTACCCCTTCTACAAATGTTTTCTGAAACTCAAATTCTTCGCTTAACCTTTTGTTTTGCTCTTTAAGCACCAGGTTTTCTTTTGCCGGTACCCTAAAATTAAAAAACAAGGCGGTACATAGAATGATTACTGTAACTGAAAACATGATAAGAAATTTCCAGAAGGCACTATTTCTTTCTTCTTTATTTAAAGTTTCCATGTAATAGAACTTAGATATTAGACATTAGATATTAGAACTTTTAAATTAGTCATTAGTCATTAGAACTTAGTCGTTTGCCAACTGCAGGCTGCAGACTGAGAACTTGAATATTTGGTTATTAGACAACATTAGAACATTTTACTTTCTACTTTTCACTTTTCACTTTCTACTTTTTTAACGAGAACCTTTTTTTCTGTGGTTTTTCTTCTTCTTCGGTAACAAATACGTGGGCATCGCCCTGATCGCCAATATAATCTAACTCGCTTAGCTTTTTAAACAGGTCGGCAAGTACTTCAATTAATTTGCCGGCTGTTTTAAATATAACTGCCATGTTGCTGTGGTTATAATTTGCCCCTACCACATCGGCAACCAGTTGCTCAAAGCTTGCCTGGTTAAGGTTACACCAATCGCTTAAATAATTTAGCAATTCTTCTTTACCGCAATTTTGCCTGGTATCGATAATTGCTTTTATTATCCGGCCTATGCTTTCAATTGATTCAATCAATTTTACCGGCGGGGCAAAAGCCATAGAGCGTTTCATAAAAGGCAGGTGCTGGTTTAAATAACCATGTAAATTATTGCTTAAGGTTAAAATAATATCAACTAATAAACCGCTTTGTTTTTTTGCATAAATTTTATTGATAATAATGCTGCAATAGTGCTCCAGATCGTTAAACAAGCGAATGTTGTCTTTGTAAATTGACGAAAGTTGCTTGTGACTGTTTAAACTAAGGCATGGCGGTATGTATTGGTTATCGAGCAATACCTTGCCCGAAACCACATCGAGCTTGCCAATGGGTAAATGAAATGGTCCCAGGTACATGTCGTTACCCATTGTGCTTGCCGGCATTAAATGCAGCTGGTATTTTTGCACTACAAAAGGCCTGCGTGGTGGTTCTTCATCAGGATCAGCATCGCCGGTTGCCTCTCTGGAAAAAGGTGAAGCAGATAGTACAATCATAT
Organism: Bacteroidales bacterium; assembly: GCA_050296515.1. Classification (GTDB taxonomy): domain Bacteria; phylum Bacteroidota; class Bacteroidia; order Bacteroidales; family NBLH01; genus NBLH01. The sequence goes on from JBNKRJ010000077.1 coordinate 2,223, forward strand.
AACTTCTGTCTACCGACAGGTCTTCCTGCAAGTTATAGGTAAGCTCAACGGCAGTATTGTCTTTTTGGCTAATGTCTATATGAACTCCACCCAATGTAACTGCACTTAAGTTTTCAATTTTAACACTAAGTGTACTTCGGCTGTCAATTTGTATATCTATTTCAGATAAATGATTGTTTGAATTATAAACCGGTAGCAATCCATAATTCATTAAATGTAAATTTGCAGTAGCTATATTGTTTATTTTTTCCAACAATGCGTTCTCTGTAGCAATGAAATGATCTTTGTTTATTTTCATTCCATCTATCCAATTTACCAGCAAATATTTTTCCATATAATTAATTTACAATAGTTTAAAAATAAAACAATCCACCAAATCGGCTTTGTTTATAGGTTATTTTAATGAAAGTAACACAATTGGTTTTTTCATTTTTTAAAATCTCCAGCTCTACAATTTTTATTTTCTTCCCTTTTATTTTTGCACAGAATTTATCGAGCCTGGTTCTAAGCTCATTAACCCTGACTGGTATTTCAACATCACCACAAGTATATGGTATTAAGTCATTTACTGTTTTTTTGCCCTCACTAATCAGCATTAAAATCTCTGATAAAACTTCGTTTGTCAGCACTTCTGCTACATATTCATATTTGACTTTTGTAAGAGAAGGACTTACGGGCGCAAAACTAGTGTCAATAGGCAATGGTTCTTCTTCTTCCGGTTCAAGAATTACCAGCGGTTTTATTTCTTTTTCGGGCGCAGGTAAAACAGTGATTGTTTTTTTTCCGGCAAACTCGTATCGCCCGTTAACAACCAGGGTAATTTGTTTTACACCTGTTGTACGATAAGTGTATTCTGCTGTTTTTGTTTCAGCATCTATTCCAAAAGATTCGCCAAACCTCCACTCCCATTTTTCACCATCCTTTGTCCTGTCTGTAACCGTAAAAGGTTCGTCAATATACGCTATTTCAGGAATGGTAAAGACAGGGTAAAGATTGAACTCCCTTTCATCTTTAATATGATTAATGGTAATGTATTCTTCTTTAAAGCACACGTTGTCAACTCTTAAGGTAAGTAAAAACCGCCCAGACGATTGATAGATGTGATTTACCATGCTTCCGTACTGAACAGGGCTTCCATCTCCAAAATCCCAAATATATTCCCCGGCCTGCAAAAAATCGCAGTTAAAAGCAACTACTTCTCCTTCCTGGTATTTGTTTGAAATGGTATTTATTTGGATGTTATCACAACTATAGTATTTACTGTATTTAAAAAAGATAACAACTAAAGAAATAATGGAAATAGCTGCAAATAATTTAATTATTGCAATATCGGGCCAGTTATTTTTAGTTTTATTCATTATAAAATCTTTATTTTTTAATTCTTACTTAAGGCTGCTTCTTTTAATTAACAGGCTATGGTTTAGTTTTGCATTTCATTTAAAGTTCTTCATTTTGTATTTTCCACTTATGAAAATTGAAACATAAAGTCTGTGTGATCTCCAGCTGCAGACCGCGCTACATACCCAACAAATGAGTAAATGCAGGGAACAGCTATTCAACAGAACTTGCCCCTGACTTTGTAAGGGTTTTGTTGTTCTGTATTTTTGGTTACTTTTCATCAATGGAAAAGTAACACCAGAGACAAATAATTTGGAACTAAATCCCCCTACTTTTGATTTATCCATATTAATACTTTATCTTCATTATATATTGCAACACATTCTTAAACCAGATCCAATTATCATTTTAAATCACCTGTACCCGAAAATTCAAAACAGCAGCAGAATCTGACTCCAGTTGTTTTTGTAACAAAGCTGCTAATGCATCTTTTTCTTCTCTATCATCAGGTAAATAATGTGGATTGGCCTCAATTATTACTTGTACAACCCTTGTAAAACCATGTTTTTTATCAAGGCCGGGTTCAACACTTTTAAATACTTTAACTGATTCGGCCCTGTTTCCCATAATTGCTTCAACAGTATGTTCTACATCTTTAAGGGTCACTATCCTGTTTTTTGACACATAGCTCTTTTTAAAAGCCTGCAGCTTTTCTTCGCCGCTTAAATATCCCCGGCCACCATGTGTCCTTACCATTAAAGTTGCATTTTTACCTGCAAAAGAAGAGCTGCCGGTAATTTTCAGGCTCGATCCTCTTTTTATATTATTGGCAAACTGGCCGGCAGTCTCCCAATAGTCTACGGTAAGGTGCCTGTTCTGATCATTACTATTTCCATTAAGCATAATATAAGTAATGCTTTCTCCCTTTGGTTTACCAGACACAATGTTTTCGAGTGCAAGTAGCTGTTTTTTTATTTCCTGGCTATGCCAAAGCAAATTAGCATTATTGTACATCGAAAAAGCCACACTATCTTCTTTTATTGCATTAATTAAATCTTGTAGCATTTCAGCAGCACTGCGTTGGTCGAGTCTGCCCACTCCTGTAGTACGGATAATATATTCATAACTGGTTTCTTCCGCCTGCCCATTATTGTTTTCTTGCAGCAGACTGCTTAGCCCATATGTATTTCCGGCATTATCTTCTACTTTATGCACATCATAAAAATAATTGTCGCAAGTAAGGGCTTTAATATTTAATTGCTCCTGAAGATTCATTGTTTCTTTTTTTGCTTTGCAATTTACTGCCGGAAAGCAATTTAAATGACAGGAGAGATGTGCAAGCGTTGAATAGGATATAATTGAAGGAAATTCAATTTTAAGCCAGATAATATTATCATCAACAGCATCAATCAACTCAGTATCAAATACATCTGTTAACTCCTCAGGACATTTTCTAAATTTATCTTCAATGTTATTTATGCTTTCGATATTAATAAACTGGGGGGCATAATAATCGTTTATATCCCCAATTTTTTTTGTAAAAAGGTTCTGATTAGCAATTATTTTATCAATAAACTGTTGTTTTCTTTTTTCATGACTAAATCCACTCCAGGCTTTAACCTGTTTTCCGTTTATCGAAAACCGGGCATACTTAAAGTTGTCGAAAAAAAGTTCTTTGTTTTCAGTTTTTTCATCGAGTTCAAAAAAGATGGAAAGAGCTTCTAAATTTGGCTTTGATGATGAACTGGCAATACCAATATAGAAACAGGTATCGGTAAGTTTTTTATTAATAGCAGGGGCAAACACATCTTTGTACTTCCCCTCCATTTGCTTATAGATATAATCGTTTGTAATCAGGTATTTAATTTCGGCATTGTGTATTTTTGTTGGTCTGCATGGAACAAATACCATTGATTTTTCTTCAAATTTAGCACTACCCGGTTCAGTTTCAATGGTTTTACTGGCAATTAATGCAGTGTTGCTATCAATGGTATCCTCAATATTTGAAGCCGGAATATGCAGTACAGTATGTGCAGGGATTGCCCTTATTTCGGCTTCGGGTACAAAAAGCCGGGCAACATTTTCAATTACCCGCGTTTGCGAAAAAACGATTTCTTTGCTGATTTTTTCCAACTCGTTTGCACAGGCACCAATCATCATTCCCAAAATAGGATCAAAGGCTTCTTCCGACTCAATTCCCGGATATCCCCACAAGCGCGAAATATGGCGCATCATTCTGTTTCTGATTATATCTCTTGATTCGAACATAACGACTTTATTTTCTATAAACTTATTTTTAACATCTTAATCCTGGTATTTGTAATTTCCGGAAAATCACCATATTCGCTTTCTGAAATCTTATAATCCCTAATTAATAATGTATCACCAAAAAATTTGTAAGAAAAACATTTATTCGATTCATTACTTTTTGAAGTAAGCCAAAACGCATTTTCTACAGCAAAGTCCCAGTCAACCTCAGTTTCAACTCTATAATTAGTTATTCCTTCAATTCCTTTAACCCTAAACTTTTCATCAAGAACAATCTTCTTTTCGCAGGTAAATGTGTCATTGAATAATAGTTTATAGGTTCCTGCAAATATGTCTTTGGCAATTTTTCGTTGTAAAGAATCCTGTGTTAATATTTTTCTTACGCAGTGATATGGGTAATATCTGCTCATTTCAATTGAGTCAGATCCATTACGAATTTCTCTCATCATGAGCTTACCTTTTGAAGTAAACTCCAACAACCAGTAATAAGGTCCTGTACCAATGGTCAAGTATTCATTTTTACTAAATTTTGCAAGGTGATACCAGAAGGATTCATGCCACCCAATAAACTGACAACTGTCTTTTGAAAATTGAATGTTATAAGCATAACTTGATTCCCAGATATGATCAAAATTGATATCACGCGTAATGAAAACGGAATCAGGATAATAGTCAAGTTGCCAAATCTCAAAACTATCAGTTTTTTGAAAGGAAGTGTCAGCCATATCCTCCTTATTGTTTACAATATTTGGAGATGGATTATTAATAAAACCCAAGAAAATTAACTGAATAAGAATTAAAGTATTGAATATAAATTTCATCCTGATTTTAAATTGTTATCTCACTGATTTTAAATTACATAACTATACTTTTTATTTATAAATCTGCTTTCCTTATTTTGCTGGTGCAAGCTTGCAACTTGTACCATGCTTAGTTTCCTTCAATCCTTCAAGTTTATCAACTTGGACGCCAAATCATTTCAAGTTTTTAACTTGTATACAATTTTGTAAACTCTTCCACTCAACCATTCCCCCACCCTGCTTCTATGCCTGCTTTGCAATGTTCGCAGTTAAAAACTGCTTTTATTTTCAGTCCAGGTTCGTTTCGCAAAACTTGAACCATAAGAAACGGCTTTGCATACTTGAACCATCTGGTGGCAGCGAGGGCTATTTTCATTTTTTCCTGGACTTTAAATAATCTTCCATATCACCACCCCATTCTTTTTCTATTCTATTTGGTTTGTAGCTCTTCTCAAGCTATCTGTATAATCAATAAAATATCTCAGTTTTTCCGTGTTCTAACTTCCTGCACCTTGCAATCCTTATCGCAAATATAAAAAGAGGTATCTATTTTACTTTTATGAATTTTAATGTCCAAATCTATACATCCATTGGTGTCATATAACATGATTGAAGTTTGGTCAGGATAAATGGTCACCATTCTTTTCTCCTTTCCATTTTCATATTCAATAATTTTCCTTCCAATTGTATCCCCTTTTACATTTATTGTATACCTGTTCGTAAGTTTTTTATCCTTGTTGTAATAGTAGTATAATGAACTTTCTTTTGTTTTTCGGTTATTTTCTATACCATACACGTCTCTTCGTTTAACCAGCGAATCTTCAAACAGCTCTTCGAACCATTTAACAGTTGTATCGTATTCAGTAACTTCTTTATAGGGAGACAATGATTTGTTGAAGAGGCGTGTATATTTTTCTCCCTCAAGATTATTATATTTATAATAACTACTTGTTTCTACTTGCAGGGTATCGCCGTAAGATAAAATCACCGTTGTTTTCGTCCTCTTGTTATCTTTGTTATATTCATATAATCTAAAGATTGAATCCAAAGTATTATCAAAATTTTTACTTACATTAATACTTTTTTTTAAATTCCCTGCACTATCATAAAAATAGAAAACTGTATCCACCTTTTCCTCCTTCCCTGATTTAACATTGATAAAGACATTTTTTGAAAGGCGGCCTTTTGAATTATAATAACAAAGCCAACGGTTGTAATTACTCATGGGGGGGATTCCGCTCTCTAAATCAGACTCTTTTATGTTCCCGCATGAATGCTCAATCAGCAAAATAATGGCCAGTTTTATTGATTTTTTTATCATCACCATAAATAAATTAATGTATCACAGGATGGTTGATTACTTTGAAATTACAGGGTGTTCATCCATTTGTTCCAAAACCCATATTATTTCTTCTTTTATTATCTTTCTCTTCATCTCCAGTTTAGTTACTTTGTCAGCCTTTGTATCAAAATTCTTAACTTCCGCTAGATACGACACACTACCTGTATCCTTGTCATTATATCTGTCTATATTAATAGAATGGTTTGCTACTTCCGAACTAGTTGCTTTTATTTCTGCATTTATTTTCAACTCACACGCTACCGCGCGATTTCATCGCGTGGTATTAATAACTTAATATTTACTAAATAGCTGGTTCATTACTTTTATTTATTCTTTACTTTTTTTTCTTTAATTCATCGCCACATTGTTTATTTATCCTCCAAACTCTTCTACCGTTGCTTCATTGCCACACGAATCCTTCGTGCGGCAGCAAGGGTTTCCGTCTACTATTATTTTGCCTATTAGTCCCATAATAATTTAGTTTAGTATTTATATTAATAAGAAAGCGGTGCTATATAAAAGTGCTCCTGGTGCAAAAAGTCTGTATTAGTAATTTTATTCTTTCCTCTTACTTCAACATCTACCCGGCGGCGAAGGTTGTTTAAGCGCCCCCTGCTGGTTTCGTAGTAATGCTTTATGGAGATTTCCTCTACGAGCAGCCTTTTTTCAAATTGTTCAATATTTTCTTTCAGAGATTGCTTAATTTTTTCGGTAATGCCCGAGTTGGCTGTATGAAGAAAATCATCTTCCCAAACTTTATTGCCAAAATTAAAATCACCGCGATATTCGCCCTGATAGGTGGTTAACATTAAATGTATATGTTGCTTTATTGACTGGTCAATATCGCAAGTACGTACATCTTGCTTTTCCATTATTATTTTGGTGTTGAATGGAATTTTCAGATAATTCATAGTTCCTCTTTATTCTTTAATTGCTTTTTAATTTCTCTGATTTGAATGGTATGCCAATTTAATGATTTATCATTTTTATCAAAGTGATTTTCTACCTCTTGTTTTAAATTTTCATTGGTAATAATTAAACCTCTGATTAAAGAATCCTTTACCAATAAATCTTTTTCAAGGGTGTCGATTTTGATTTTATGAGAATATATAAAGAACGAGATGGCAACAGCTGCAATAAAAAAAACAGACAAACTGATTTTGAAAAAGACAGAAGTTTGGTTATTTATTAAAACGGGACTATCCTTATCGCCAAGCTTTACCCTCATTTTATCAGAAAACGGCCTTGCATTTTTAGAAGTCTCTAAAAACATCTCTCCATCCAAAGTTGCTGCAAAATTGTTGGTATCGTCGCTTTTAACAATGTACCCAAGTTCTAATAATTTATCAATAACATCATTGATGTGTGCCTGGCTTTCATCAGGCTGAAATAGCTCAACGATTTCTTCGTAATATACCTCCAGTCCTTTTTTATGACCTTCAAGCACATAGGCCAACACCTTATCAAGCTCTTTTAGTGTTTTTTGCATTGCATTGTTTTAATAGATTCTTTGCTTTAAGATGCAATTTTGCCCAGGTTATAGTTTAACCTGAGCAAAATTTGGAAAAAATCATCATGGCCAAATTTTTATATTGATTAAAATTTAGCTTTGTTCGTATTCCGATTCCCATTCGGAACCATCGGCACCATTTTGTCCATCCATTTTTATTAAGAAGTTTTTGGCAGGGAAAAATGGTTTCATATGGATATCCAGATAAATTCTGTCTTTTTGAACACGGTCTTGTTCAAATCTCTTAATGGCAAAATCTTCGATAAGACGATCAACACCTTTTACCGAATCTAAAAATTGAATAATTTGAGTACTAATGTCTTTTTTTGTTCTGCTGTTGAAATTTTCAAAAGCCCTACGGTTTAGAAAATCCATTAACACTTTGGTCACATAATCAAATACCCTTACTACCGAATAGGTTTGCAATCCCAGGTTATCTCCGTTAAAAAGTGTTTTGGCAGAAAACGCCATTACTTTTGAATATTCGTTTACCATCGGAATCAGGCCAATCTTCTCTAAACTGGCAATTTCTGATTTCTTTAAAGGAAAACGTACTCCGTTTACTTCATTAATACCACCAAATTTTTTACCGGCTACTACCTGCGACATCAATGTATTGTGTATTCTGCCCGCATAGGCTGTTGATGGAGGAATGGTCAAATCATCTTCCTCACCTGCAAGTTTTGATTTAGCCCTGCCAATCAGCCAGTTACAGGTCATTAAAACATTTGAGCGAAAAGCATCGCCACCAGTATGATTTGCTGATTCAAACATCTGAATCACATCATCAGGCTCTTCAAAGTCGATAAAATCGGTTATTAAAGTAACCTTATTCGCATATGCAATTTTCCCCCATTTTTCAATCACTGCATTTGAACCTAAATATCCGGGAATGGCCAAAAGAGCATAATTATCCGACAAATCAAGTCTGTCATAATTTTGTTTTAATTCAGCAGCCACCGCATCAATAAAACGGGTATTGTCCAAATCTTTAACTTGCTCAGGTGAAGCATTCAGAATGCTCACATTCTGAACTTTATCCAGTTCGGTATTTTTATAAAACATAGCCATTGATCGGTACGATCGCTCTAACTCTTTTGTGGCTACCAGTGCACTTCCTAAATTCTGGCTAAGGTTCTTTTCCTGTTCAACTGAGTTGTTTTGACACAAATCAATCATGCTCATAATATCCCCATCGGTTTCAAGCACTTCTACCCAGGTTGACAATGATCTTAATAAATCTGCTCTCTCACTCTCCCTTACTTTTTCATTCAAGAAAATATTTTTTCGTGCTTTTCTCTCGGGATTTAAGTTAGAGCTTCCTTCAATAATACTTTCCAATAAATCAAACCCTCCGCTTTCAACTAAAACATCAGTAGCCTCAAGTAGTTGACTTTCAAAACTCTGAGCTTTCGACTTCTCTGCAACAGGGGTTCCTGTGGTTACTTCTTTTTGATTTTTCACACTCATGGCTTATTTTATTTGTTGGTAGATGTTTGTATTTCAGAAATCATAGCTTTAAAAGCGTTTAGCAGCGCTTCTTTCTTTTCAGGATCATTTATTACTTTACGTAACATGGCATTCGATTTCATGTTTTTCATGATATTCTTATATTCCTCGCTCTTTTTCTTGGTATCCTGCAAAAATGAGCTTTGGTTAATGATACCCTTTTCACCAAAATCACCCAAATTCTTGAAACTTAATTCTTCGCGAACTGTTCCGCCATCAATAGTCTGAAATTCAACCTTTTGAGTTGGCTTATAGTGATCAAAAACCTCATCTACAGTTTTTAGTCCACTTACTATTTCAGGTTTTAAAACCGGAGTACTTGTCAGTTTTTCTACCAGTAAAGTCCTGTTTTGAGGAATATCCGAGATAGATTCTGATACCTCCAAGGGGATTTCATTTCCACCAATTCCATAATTTTGAATCATAATTTTAACTTTTGATTTATAAAAATTTTTACTAATTATTTGGGTTTTATAAGCCTGATAGGTTCAAATAACTACCCAGTATTTCTTTAATAACTTACAATTGTATGTGCGAAGATTGATTAACATTTCAAATATTTAGGCTAAATACGTAAGAAACACAAACTTTCGTATTGATTTCTTATTATTTAATTATTGACGCTTTCTATTTTCCAGACAAACTCACCATTTAACGCATCCAAAAAAATGTGATCACCTTCAGTTATTTCTTCATAAATGATCATTTTTGAAAGTTTTTTTCTTATTTCCGCCCTGATAATTCCTTTTAACGGTCTGGCCCCATATTCAGGCGTATAACCATGTAAGGCTAAAAGCTGTTTGGCAGTATCAGATATTTCTAATGTAATATTCTTCGGAGCCAAACGCTCATAAATTTCTTTAAGTTGAATATTTATAATATCAATAACTACCCGCTGATCAATAGGTCCAAAGGGAATTAATTCAGTAAGTCGCCCCAAAAACTCTGGCCTAAAATGATTACTCATAATGTCCATTAATATTTTTTGCCCTGGAATTTCACCTTTTGCATACTTCTCAACAATGTATTCGCTTCCAATGTTAGAGGTAAAAAGTATAACAGTGTTGGAGAAATCGCCTTCTTTTCCTAACCTGTCATGTAGTTTCCCTTCATCAAGTATCTGAAGAAAAATATCGAAAACAGATGGGTGGGCTTTTTCTATTTCGTCAAATAAGACGACCGAGTATGGTTTTTCACGGATTTTATTAACTAAAAGCCCTCCTTCTTCATATCCCACATAACCAGGAGGAGCACCATATAAAAGTGCAGCTGAATGTTCTTCCTTGAATTCAGACATATCAAGTCGAATCATATCCAATTCATCGCCAAATAAATATTCGGTTAATGCTTTGGCCAATTCAGTTTTACCTGTTCCAGTGGGGCCCATTAAAAAGAACGAACCAATAGGTTGCCCTTCCTTTGTTAACCCCGAACGAGATTCTAAAATAGCTGAAGCAATACTACTTATAGCAACATCTTGTCCAACAACCCGTTTACTTAATTCTTCCTCTAACTGCATAAGCCTCTCTTTTTCATCGGTTTGCAGTCGTCCGATAGGGATGCCTGTTTTTTTTGCAATAACACGAGTTAAATCACCGGAAGAAATTGACTTGATTGCTTTAACCTCTTTCAGTTTTTCATTGGCCAATTCAAGGAGGCTTCTCACTATTTCTGAAGAATCTTCTTTTTGAGAAATAAGATTATCCAGTTCTTCTATTAACTCTTTAAAATCAATTAATTCTTTTGCTGACAATCTTAATAATTCATCCTTATAATTAGATAATTGACCTGAGTTATCCTCTCCTGTTATTTTTTTTAATGACTGAAGAAGAACTATGCATTCACCAATAGCCACTTTTGTATTAGACATCGTTCTGTCTATCAAATCAATAGCAGCATCCGGTAATTTTTTATCTTTCACATAGCGCTTAGATAGTTTTATGGACTCAATCATTGAATCTTCCGAAATGGCTAATCCGTGATGATTGCAAAAAACAGGCAGAACAGATTTCAAGATCTGCTTTGCAACAGTAACAGAGGGTTCCTCCAATTTTACAATTTCAAACCTTCGATTGATGGAACGATCATTTTCAATGGTTTTTCGATACTCATCCATCCCTGCTGAGGCAATTAATGTAACATCGCCTTTTTCGAGTTCGCTTTTCAATAAATTAACCTGCCCCTCATTGCCTTGATTTTTGGTCAGCAATACATTTATTTCATCAATAAATAAAAGTGGTTTTTCAAATTGCTTAATCTCTTCAAATACTTTTTTTAGTCGGTCCTCAACTTCACCTTTATAAGAAGCTCCTACTGAAATATTGCTGTAATCAAGTTTAAAAACAGTTGCATTTTTTAAATTGGCAGGAACTTTTCCAGATACTATTGCATCAACCAACCCATCTACCAACACGGTTTTCCCAACGCCAGGCTCGCCGATAATTAATACATTTGGCTTAATATATCTATTTAGTATTTCAATGGTGTATTCAATTTCAGTATCCCTTCCAACCACTTTGTGTCGGGTACTGTCCAAAACATCCATATTCATGCTATGATAATACTTGCCAAGTAATTTTGGCATCCCGCCCAGATCTTTTTGGTCGTTGCTACTTTTGTTCACTCCACCTTGGTTTGTTAAAACCTTCTTATTAGATATAGGAGCATGTATTGCTTTTAGCAATTCATCTTTTTGTAGCGGGAATGTTTTAAACTGATCATAAGTAAAAGCAACCCCATGAACAGATAACGCTGCCAATAATAGAATTGGTGAAACAGTATCCACTCCAATTTCATTACCTATATCCTCAGCTACTATAAAACAATTCTGGGATTTGTCTGAAAGGGAGAGTTCGGGACTTTGTTTACTAACCTTGGGTAGGTTTTCAATTCTAATTTCAGCCCATTCTTCAAGGTAATACAGATCTTTGTCAAGATCGTTAAGAACCTCAATGACAGCTTCGTCCATTAAAACGGCACGCAATAAATGAGCTGGTTCTATGGCAGAACTTAAGTATTCAAAAGCCAGGCGTCTGGCAGTTTCCTGAACACTTTTTAGTTGCTCAAAAGAGGTCTCAGCCGATGAAAGGATAGTCATATTATTTGGTTTTAATTTACTAGTATTCAACTCTTTTACATACAATCACACTTTTTTCTTTCAGCCTGTTTTCCAGTACTGTTAGTTCCGGATCAATATATCTTACAAAAGGGAAATACCATCGAGGCTTGAAAAAGAAAATCCATTCTTGTGCATTATTCGAATTACGATGGAGATATTGAATAGGATACTCGCTATTGCGCTGATTATATTCTTTAATGAAATAAAACATCAGTTTTCCAAATGGCATTTCACGTGGAGCAATCACTGTGTAGTTTTTGGCTTTTCTATCATTTGATGTTTTCTTCATGAAAAATGATACAACAAATGGCTTTTGTAGTTCATATTTACTAGGATTAGGAACTTCAAGGTCTGAGGGACATTCCCAGGTTCTTATCCTTTTTCGTGGAATTAAGATTCCTTTTTCAAAGGTATGAAAAACAAAAAACGGGAGTAAAAAAAAGAATGTTGCCGTTATATATAAAAAATTATATTGATTGTCAGCAAGAAAACTATAGAACAAAAAGAAAAAACTTATGTTCATTAAACTCCCTGAGAGTAAAAACAATAACTCATACCAAAAGTTTTGTTCTTTTGTCCAGTAAAGAACACGATAAAGTATAAAACAAAAGCCAATACCCAACAGAAAAAATACCGCCTGAAAACTAATAAATAGTTGTAAAGGATACTCAAGCAATCCTGAATAAATTAAAAATACTGATGAGGCACCTAATAAAGAAATAAGTAAATTATAAAGAAAGGACTTTAGCTTTTCTTTGCTCATTTCTTTTACTCCTGATGCTGTAATAAAAAACAATACGATAGCTATAATCAGAAGAACCAGCCCTATTATTAATACTTTTTTATCCATTTATAAATCTATTATGCTGTTTTAAATTGTAGTTGAGTAGTTTAATATTGATGAATGCTTTTTTGAGCTATTAATTTCCCAGTGCTCTTCTTTTTTGATACAAACACGCCAACTTGCATCTACATTTAAAGGAATAAATGTGTCAATAAATACCTGCATAAATTTGAAATACTCGCAACCTTTCACAAACCGACTGGCCTTTTTCGCAGACAAATCCTCTATAACAAAACAATAATTGTCAAAATATGCATTGAATTTACTACCTAATAACATGTTTTCGCCCAATCTACATTCGCCCAATCTTTCATTGTTCTTGTGAAAGGTATCTTCTTTAGATGCATTCTGTTCGATCCAAACTTTTTCATTTAATAAAAAAGCTAAGCAATTTGCTAATTGCTCAATATTTCCAACCAGAAACTGTAAAAATGGAAGTAAACTTATCCATTTACGACACAGCTTTTTTGGTAAACGACTGTCGATATTGCTTAAATCAAAAAAAGAAAGTTTCAGTTCCCTTTTACCAATCTTAAGCAATTGCTCTGTTTCCATTTGCTCAACAGCTATGCGATGATGGAATATTTCATTTTCAATGGGTGCAAAAAACTGACGGGCAAGACTTTCTTCCTTTTTATGCTTCTTATATTCCTCTATCATTATAGCGGCATTGCCTCTACCATATTCATGCTTTACTTTGGGGTGAAAAAATGATTCTGGAAGAACGTCATAAATACTATCACGATTTAAATCTAATTCAAGTCCAAAACTTCCCTTATCTGCGCTTTTTAAACGAGTTTTCTCAATATCCCCAGCAAAGCCGCGTTTATGCCCACCTTGATTTTTAATGCTAATTTGTTCCGGTTGATAATTTCCTCCTCTTAGCAAATCAGCAACGATTACCTCTGCTTTTATATTTTCAGCCAGCTCGCGCATGGATGAAATTATTCCACGGTGTTTTTTGGGTATTTCAGTGCTTTTAGGTGTCATTTAGGTGTTTATGCTAGTTAGGTTTTGCTGACGTTTTATATCTTCCTGCAAATTTGAAATAGGTACTCCAAAAAGCATCATCCATTTTTTCAATTGACACTTTTGCGGTACGCTTGCAGTTTATTAAAAACCTGTTGTTTACTAAATATATTCCTACAAACTGTTCTGGTTCAGCCTTTTCACCCGATTTATCAATCTGCGGATATTCAAAAAAGACTAAATCACCTTCCTCCAGAAAAGATTTTCCGGTAAAAAGACTAAATACTTTGTTGTAAACTAATTCGTTATAAGTTCCAGGAATTTTATAATTGTATACCTTATTGTAGATTTCTTTAACTAATTTACCATCCTCTATACCAACATCCGAGCTGGGTTGATATGGAAGGTTTAACCAATCATCTACTACCTTATACAGTTTATTTGTAATAAGGTAATCAACAGGGGTTTCCAGCAAATATGATAATCGCAATGTTTTATAATAGAAAATCGTATCGACCAAGGGATCTTTTTCTTTATCATTTAGACCCTGAAGGTTTTTTTTTGATAAACAACTCGATAAAAAAAATGCTAACACTGCAACACTAAAGCAGGCTGTCAATATTCGTTTGTAACTCATTATTTTTTGGTATAGATTAGTATATTCTTTACATGTGAACATTTTGTTTTATTCAATCTCAACCTTTGTTATTAGCAAAAAATAACGCCACAAATATATAAATAAGAATGTTATACAACAAAATGTAATAGTTAATAAAATTAAACTTAAAAACCAGCTAACGTTTAACATCAATATTATCAAGCACTTAATATATTTATTCCAATTATCCTTACTTCTTCTAAAGTAAAATCAGCCCCTCTGACAATTTTCAACTTTACCCAGCACATAAAACAAAACTAGTAAATACCTAATATTCAACAACTTAAAAAAATACTTAAAAAATGTTAAAATTATTTTTTTAATGAAAAAAAACAGCCCATATTTACACCGCTTTTAATATAGCATTAAAGTATTATTATTATTATTAATTAAAATTTTTAAATTATGTCATCATCTAAAGCACAATTAGAAGTTAACGGATCAAAGTACAAAGTTTTATTGGCAAATTAAGGCTTTGCACAAAAAGTTGATGTAGAAAACAAACCTTCAACCCTCACCAAGGGAGGGATGATGAATGTGACCATTGAAGCCACAAAATCTACAGAATTTGTAGAAAAAGCGGTTTCTAATGCTTTTGAAAGGACTGGGGATAAAGCTCATCGCAAAGCCACTTGGCAGGCCTTCGGCATCGGCAGTAAAAGAATACGTAAGACCGGGCATTATAGTTTGCTTCATTACTCAGAAATTGATTTAATAAACGCCCTAATTTAGCTATAGCCTCACCAAAATAACAACATTAATGTGTGTTTCTTTATAATATAAAAATGGAATTTGAAATTTGATATCGATTCAACAGCAGCTTAACCCCAATTTTCAATAGCTCCTTGCCTGAAAGTCACTGATTATTAACACCATTAACTCTCACGGGAAGTGCAATTATAAAAGAACTTCCTTTTCCTACCTCGCTTTCAACATCAATAGCTCCACCGTGTTCTTTAATAATATTGTAAGAAATGGAAAGTCCCAAACCTGTCCCCTTTCCTACTTGTTTGGTTGTGAAGAATGGATCAAAAATATGCTTTTTGTTTTCCAGAGAAATACCTTCGCCTGTATCTTTAATTGAAATGCTGACGTTTTCTTCATCAATAACTTCTGTAGAAATTGTTATGGTGCCTTTTTCTTTTATCGACTGGATAGCGTTTCCGATTATATTCATAAACACCTGATTTAATTGATCCGGATAACAAACAATCAAAGGTACTTTTCCGTATTTCTTCTTGATATTTATCCTGTTTTTATACTGTCCTTTTAAAATAAGAAGGGTCATATCAATGCCTTCATTCAAATCATATTTTTCTGGTTCTGAATTACTTGTACGAGCAAAAGTTCTGAGTCCGTTCACAATTTTTGTGGTTCGTTCTACACCTATTCCAATTATTTCAACAGATTTTCTGAACATCTCCATGAGTTCTTCAATGCCAACTTCCTTATTATTGACATTTTCAAAAATCACCTTATAGTTTGATTCATTAATATTACTATAAAGTTGCATGAATCCAGCAAGGTATTCAAGGTTGCTTTTCAAAGCTGTTAAACTTGAACTGATAAAATTTACCGGATTATTTATCTCATGAGCCACACCGGCTGCGAGCAAACCAAGTGATGCCATTTTTTCAGAATGAACAAGCTGAGCCTGTGCTTTTTGCAATTCTTTTAAGGTAAGTTCAAGCTGTTCTTTTTTTTCAACAAGCTCTTCATTAGTAAGCAAAATCTCTTTATTTGAGGTTTCCAATTCGCTTTTTGTGCTCGAAAGTTCCTCATTTACAGCCTGAAGTTCAATACTTTGGCTCAAATCATTAACTTTTATTTTATAATTCCGTGTCGAAATTGAAATTGCAATAATCGTAACCGAAAATATGATAAAAAGTAAAGCATTAAGATTTTCAACTGCCTGCTCTCTAACCAGAAGAGTAACTCCAAGCACTAAAAAGGAACCTAAAAAAAATGAAATTGCAGTAGCAAGATCAACATAAATAAAAAATGATAACATAAGCATCACCAGTATCAATGTTGAAAACCCAAGTGCTCCAAATTCAGCCCCTGTAATTATAGCAGCCCATGAAAGAATTAGACCACACACCAACTTAATTACAAAATTCTTTTTCCTGTAATTGTCCTTTTTATAAAACCAGAAAAAAGAAATGGAAAACACTGAAATTGCAGCAAGGATTAGATCCAGAATTCTGTAAATCTTAATTATTTCACTATTCCAAATATCAAAAGGTGCGAAATCAGTAATCAAAATTATGATTACATAAACACAAAGTATTATACTGATATACTTCATTTTACCGAAGTTCTCAGTAATGATCTTATTCAATACAATTTCGCGGTTCATGCAAACTAAAAAAACGGTTCCTTGTTTTAACTTGTAAGGTAGTGATTTTTATAAACCAGTCAAAGAATATTTGATTTTCTACTAAAACAAAGACAATCAAAGTATTAACAATTCTGAAATAAAAGGGCACGTATCAAGTAATACTTTATTCTAATGAATTGGATTTACTCCTTTAACTTCCAAAATATTTTCTTAATAGAAGTTAAACTTTCAATATTTTTTGAAAGTTCAGAAAGATATTTTTATATTTGTATCATGATACTATCACAAAATCAGCAAAAGTTTATCATGTCATGGGGGAGTTTGGGTTCTCAATGGGGAATGAATAAAACCCTGGCGCAAATTCATGGATTGTTTTTAATTACCAACAAAGCTCTTTGTACAGAAGACATAATGGATGCACTGCAAATATCCAGAGGCAATGTAAACATGAATGTTCGCACGCTGATTGATTGGGGTATGCTATACAAAGAACATGCACTGGGTGAAAGAAAAGAGTTTTTTATTGGTGAAAAAGACATGTGGCTGATTTTGAAACGTATTATGAAAGTAAGAAAAGAAAAAGAACTGGATCCTATGCTGCACCTGTTAAGTGAGATAAAACAGGCAGCCGAAACAGAACAAGAACCTGATACAAAGGAGTTTACTGATAGATTAAATGCAATAGAAAAATTTGCAAAACAGGCCGACAGAACATTAGAGAAGCTGCTAAAAGCAGATGAACATTGGTTTTGGGGTCCATTTGCCAAATTAATGAGATAATTTTTTTAATTCAAAGTTTCATTTTTTTCTGAAACTTCTAAATATTCAATAATATGAAGACAAAAAAAAGAATTGTAGTTACCGGAGCATTTGGATATTCCGGAAAAACCATCACAGATTATTTATTATCAGATGGTTACGATGTAAAAACACTGACTAACTCAACCAATAAACCAAACCCTTTTGGAAATAAAATAGAAGTTGCACCATTAAGTTTTGGTGATCCTCAAAAATTAACAGAATCGCTAACTGGTTATGATGCTTTGATAAATACCTATTGGGTACGATTTAATCATAAAAAATTTAATCATGAAAGTGCAGTAGAGAACACAAAAGTATTATTTGACTGTGCTAAAAAAGCTGGAATAAAACGAATTATTCATGTGAGTATTACCAATCCTTCAGCAGAATCAGACCTGGAATACTTTAAAGGCAAGGGTATTTTAGAAAACTACCTGCAGAATTCAGGTATTAATTATTCCATCATTCGCCCTGCTGTTTTATTTGGGAAACAGGATATTTTAATCAATAACATTGCCTGGATGGCACGTCATCTACCAGTGTTTGGAGTGTTCGGGAAAGGCGATTATAAACTTCAACCCATCCATGTTGATGATTTTGCCAACATCATTATTAATGAAATAAATAAGACAGAAAATGCGATTATTAACGCTATTGGGCCAGAGACATTTAGTTATAAAGATCTGGTAAAGAGCATTATGAATATTTTAAAAATCAAAAAGAAGGTATTTAATGCACCTCCTTATATTGGTTACCTGGCTGGCAGACTGATTAGCTTTCTAAAGAAAGATGTTACTATTACAAGAGCTGAAATTAAAGGACTGATGGACAATCTTTTGTACGTGACAACACCACCAACCGGCAAAATAAAATTAACCGACTGGGTGAAAGAAAACCAGAATACCATTGGTGTAAATTATAACAGCGAATTACAGCGAAGAAATTAGACAGGCTAAATGATGCAATAGCAATGTTAGATTAAACCTTGTAAAATATTTAACTGATTTACAACCACTTAAATACGAATCTCCTAATTTTTCAGTTATATAACTAATATACTAGTTGTTTAACTGAAAAATTAGTTCTACATTTGTTTCATAGAATTCAATTAGTTTCTCACATAAAATCTTTTACTATGAAACAGATTAAAATATTAACCATTCTTGTGATAAGCCTGTTAATGGCATTATCCGTCTCGTGCAATGAAACCAAAAAGTCAAAAAGTCATTCTAAGGTTACATCGAGTGAAATCCAGCCAAAAGAAGAAGTCAAGGAGGTTGACTCAATAACGCTTCCTCAGAATGAAGAAAAGCCGCCATCTCCACCTGTTAAAAAGAAAGTTGAAGTTTTAAACATCGTTGAGGATGATTCAGATGTAGATGAAATGATAATAGCTGATTATGAAATAAGTGAAGATATTGTTATTGAAATGCCTAGGAATGAAGTTGTAGAAGAGAGTGAAGAAAACTCTGAAATATTTCTTATCAATGAAAACATAATTTCAAATACAACCAACCCTGTAAGCAAGTTTGGTTTTAAAAAAATCCAAAAGACGGAAGAAATATCGAATAAAAATAATGCAGAGAAGTACGACAACATTGTTGAGAATGAATTTAAAGATGTCACTCAAAACCCACTTTCCACCTTTTCAATAGATGTTGATAATGCATCGTATTCGAATGTTCGTCGATTCTTAAACAGCAATCAATTGCCGGATAAAGACGCAGTTCGAATTGAAGAAATGATCAACTATTTTAATTATGATTACCCTGATGCCAAAGGCGAACATCCCTTTAGTTTTATTACTGAAATATCCGACTGCCCCTGGACTGAGGGAAACAAAGTTGTCCATATTGGCATTCAGGGAAAAAAAAGTGACTATGAAGACCTTAGACCTTCCAACCTTGTATTTTTATTGGATGTTTCCGGTTCAATGAGTTCGCGCAATAAATTACCATTATTAAAAAAATCTTTTAACCTACTATTAGATGAACTCGATGATAAAGACAAAATATCTATAGTTGTATATGCAGGTGCAGCAGGATTAGTACTCCCGCCTACTGTTGCTTCAGAAAAAGAAAAAATTAAAACAGCTATGAATAATCTGGAAGCCTGGGGCTCAACAGCTGGGGGAGAAGGCATTTTACTGGCTTATGAACTTGCAAAGAAAGCATTTATTAAGGATGGAAACAACAGAATTATTCTTGCAACAGATGGTGATTTTAATGTAGGTACTTCATCAACAAGCGCCTTGGTTGAGTTAGTAGAAGAAAAAAGGAACGATGATATTTACCTGACAATACTTGGCTTTGGGATGGGGAACTTAAATGACAATCTTATGGAAAAAATTAGTAATGCCGGTAATGGAAACTACTTTTACATAGATAATGTTAAGGAAGCTGAAAAAGTATTTGTAAACGAAATGCGAGCGAACTTATTCACAATTGCAAAAGATGTAAAAATTCAAATTGAGTTTAATCCAAAAAATGTAAAATCCTACCGCTTAATAGGTTACGAAAACAGGTTACTTAGCAAAGAAGATTTTAATAATGATAAAAAAGATGCCGGAGAGCTTGGTGCCGGACATGCAGTAACAGCCTTGTACGAAATTGTACCAGCAAGTAGTTCATTTAACACTAGAAAAATAGATAAGTTAAAGTATCAGGAAACCAGAATTAAAGAAAATGCTTTAGCAAATGAATTAATGACACTCAAATTTAGATATAAACCTCCTAAGAAAAATAAAAGCATTAAGCTTGAACATGCTATTATTGACAAAAAAGTAAAGTTGACTAAAACCTCTGATAACTTCAGGTTTTCACTATCTGTGGCAGCTTTTGGCATGTTGTTAAGAGATTCAAAATTTAAGGGAAACGCAAATTACAAAATGGTCGAAGATTTGGCAAAAGAAGCTATTGGAAAAGATGAATATGGCTACCGTACAGAATATCTTAGCTTGGTTAAAACCGCAAAACTTCTGAGTACAAACTCGTTATAATTAACACATTGCATATACAATTTGATGAAGTGCAATACAATTAAGCACTTCATCTTCACTTATTTTTAAAACTGAAACCTCATCAAAAATACGTAAAACAGACCCAACTGGTAATCATACCGAACCTCTCCGCTTTCTTTATCATAAGATTCTAACAATACATTCTGATGCTTAGTTAGGTTTTGCACATCAAAAGCAAACTCGGTATTAAACTTCTTATGGTTCAATTTAAAGGAAATTCTTCCATCTAACCGAAAATAATTTGGGAAACTGGGTTCATAGGCCTCATCATAATTCGAAACTTCTGCTCCTACCAGTCTTGATTGCTCCAAATCAATCGGGATATAATGCTTTCCTCCTGCATTAACCACCTTAAAATCAAGAGAGAGTGAATTATATTTTCCAATATTGAAAGTGTAACCACTTAAAAAATTAAATACATAATTGCTATTGTAAATAGTATTTCTCTCAATGCCATCACTCCCATAATATTTAGATTCGAATATCGAAGCAGTAAATAGAAAATAGTAGTTTTTGCTCAGGAACTTTTCAAATGTCAGCTCTACTCCGTAATTTTTAGCTCGTCCTGTATTCACCAGGCTGTCTTTTCGTGGTGAATAAAACTCATTACCATAGTTTACAATAGAATAATAAGAACTGTTTTGCTCCACCGGAATATTGTGCAAATGTTGATAATATCCTTCCAGCTTAAGACGTAGGTTTTTATTTATCAAAAAATCGTAGGCTACTACAAACTGGTTGCTTTTTGAAAAATCCAGGTTATAATTTGTGCGCCTGTAGGAGCTGTCGGGCATCAAGGTTTGCAAAAAATAAAACAAACGGGGTTGCAACTGGCTATGCAGACCAAAACCAGCACTTAAAGCATGCTGCTCATTAATTTCGTAGCGTATGCTCGTTCTAGGTTCAAATACCTGACTTCCGTTTAATGAAAAATACTGGTAATGAACGCCTCCATAAAAAGTCAACTGGTTGTTAAACTTGTGCTGAAACTGTGCAAAACCCTGCAGCAGGTACATGTTTTCATTATCCGTTTCTGTGAGTCTCCGATAAGTGTAATCGTCAAACAGTCCGCTATCTCTATAGGATATTTGATATAAATCAACCAGTAAACCAATGTTATAATTGGTTTTTGCACTTACTTTTTGAGTAAACTTTGTGGATAGTGAATATTTCGTTTCTGAAGATTCATCACCATAATAGTTCAAAGAAGGTAAATTGTTATAAACCGAATCTGCCTTTGCTGTGGATTTTGTATATGAAGTTGCAATAGCAGTCTTTATCCTTGTATTTTTATTGAAAAATAACAGATGAGACATGCCAACAACTCCCATGTCTGAGCCAAATCGTAAGTCAAGCTTATCATGACCAAAAGTCCAGTCGTTTTCCTTTCTGTTTTTCTCCAATATTTCAATATAGCTTGTTCCGCCTACACCAAATAAGGTAAAACGCCCCAGTTTGGTTCCCGGAACATTTATTTTAAACGAAACATCCTGATACTGAGGTACTCCCGACACTCCAAAACGGATACCTAAAGCATCAAAAATAGCAAGAGTTGAATATCGGTAATTCAATAAATAAGAAGCTTTCGACTTTTTTGAAAACGGACCCTCAGCGCCAAGTTCAAAACCATTCATCCCAACTTGTGCCACGTATTCTCTTTTTTGATTATTTCCATTACGCATTCGTAAATCAAAAACACCTGAGAGTGCATTTCCATATTCAGCCGGAAAAGCACTTGTAAAAAAGTCAGAGTTATCTAATAAATTGTTATTCAATATACTAATGGGTCCACCAGTGGTTCCAAGAGTTCCAAAATGATTAGGGTTTGGGATATTGATGTCTTCAAGCTGCCAAAGCAAACCAAGTGGAGAGTTTCCCCTGATTATTATATCGTTACGTTGATCGCCAACTGCCATTACTCCTGCGTAATTGGCAGCCATTCTGGCAGGATCCAGCCAGGTTCCGGCATATCTTTCGGTCTCTTCAACAGTAAACGAACGAGCACTAATATTTGCCATTTCGTTTAATGCCCTGTCTTTTCGCCCATAAGCTTTTACTACAACTTCTTCGGTAGTAATTATCAGCTCTTCCAACTCAACATTAAGAATCAGCTCTTTTCCTGATTTAACCAGTAAGTTTCTCATTTGTACGGGTTTGTATCCAACAAAGCCTATTGAGATACTGTGCTTACCCACTGGAACATTGTTCAGTGTAAAATCGCCATTATCATCAGAAACGGTACCAAGCAAAGGTTCTGTATTTAAAACCACGATATTGGCACCCGGAATAGGACTTTTTGAGGTGGCGTCAATCACAGTTCCCCTGACTTTTTGAGTATAATCCTTTTGCGCATACCCCCAATTGCATAAAAACAAGATACTAACAAGAATGAATAGTTTTTGTATCATAACTTAATTCAAACAACTCATTTGGTTTGACATAAAGTTACTAAGAAAACAGGGAATTGACACACTTGATTTTTAACTATTACTTGTTTTAAAAGCTAACAAAGCATTTCGGAATAAAATTGCTAATAAAACTGGCATTAAACCTCCTGGACAAGGAGCAATAGAGCCTGCAATGTTATTAACTTCTTCAGTATTTACACCTCCCCGAATAATTGGAATCATTCTGTCAGAATCTTTCTTGCTTGGAATCTCCTTAACAAGGTTAGAATAAATATCAACAATACATACTCCAGGTTTTAACCATTCCGATTGAATACATCCAACATTTTCACTTATAACAAAAAGATAATCAGCTCTTTTACAATACTCTACAATATGCTCATTATCAATATTAATGATAGTAAAAGAACAATCAGGAGGAACCACCTGAGAAGAAGCAGTTCTAAGTATTAAGCTACGAAATAGGTTCGCAATAAAGTCTTTGTCAGCAGCAAATACAAATTCAGATCCCTTCTTTATTTTCATTGATTCATACTGAAATAGCTCGACTAATGCAGCTGGCAAACACATGGGATATTTTGTATGATTGAGCCCTTTTGTTAATGTATTCATCACATTTGTGGGATGAAAACCTTCAATTTCCTTTTCCTCATGAATTTTCTCAATAATTCGGATAGCATTAATATGCTTTGGGACAGGCTGAAGAAGAACGATAGCATGAATAGTACTATCCTCATTTAGTGATTCTATCACATCAATCAATTCTTTTTCTGTTGTGTCTGCGGGCCTGGTCTTTAGAATTACATTAAAACCCAATTCCCTGGCTGCCAAATCATGAAGTCCAATTGTATATTTCATCAATGGCTGATGTCCAACGCATGCTACAAATGCTATCGTTGGAATTTTCTCTGATTCATTACGTAATATTGAAATTTCATTCTTGATATCTTCAAATATTTTTTCTTTTAATGAATCACCTTTAATAATTTTTGTTTCCATGACTATAATCTTTTAGGTAATTATTAAACTTTGCTGAACACTTAAATTAAGTGACTGAAGCTTGTTTTATTAGTTTTGTAGTTATTTGTATATGCCTAATCTTTTACGCACCGAACTGAGAACCCATATGACTTAGAGCGACTAAGCTTACAGATTTCTGTTAAATAATAGGATAGATAACGACTCCAAGTGTCAGTGCTTGATTGTTCAGTAGAACTCCAGAAGAAGCAAGAAGTATTAGCACCATCGAAATTAAAATTGGTACCAAAATAGCGGATACCGCTTGGAAGAGCAGAAAAGCCTGATGTATTAAATTCTACATCAGTTTCTAAGGCTCCTCCTATCCATAAATCTTCATTACCTGCCAATTTGCTACCCTCATTGGTCCCCCTACAGCCTATATTATTTGCTTCTGTTTGGGTCATACCCAAGTATATTTCTAATTCTTTCCATTCTGCATCACCAGGTAAATGCCAGCCACCTGGACAAACACCCTGTACGTAACCAGGGTTTGTATCACTGCTATTTTCACCATTCATTGCGGCAGCCCAGGTATATAATGCACCGTAGATATCTTTATTCGAGAGATTATTATCATAAAAACAATAGGCTTTATCAATATTATTATCTCCCAAGTCAGCCCATTCTGAGTGGTCAGTTACATAAGGAATTACTGTCCCATCTGCAAAGTGAGTAGTTTTTAAGTTCTCTGCCATCCAAACCTGGTTACCAATTTTTACAGTTTTATAGGTATTTCCATCAATGTCAGTAACGGTATTTGGTGCAGGTATTCCTTTTATGGTTAATTCAGCAAAACAACCGGGCCCTCCTTCTATCAATATTTCAATTTCAGAGTTTGCATTTATTTGAATTTCTTTTCTTAAGCTCTCAGTAGTTTGATTAAATCCTCTTGGACTAACAATCACTTCTTCATCAATTGTAACTTTGGCTCCGGTCAACCGAGTTGCAGGATCTACAGTACCATTTTGTAAATAAAGAACAAAAGGCTCTTTAAAATTTTCGATCAATTCACTGCTAATTTGGAAATTGTAAAGTCTGTAGTTTTCATTCTCAATCAATAATTCTTCAGGTTCCAATAGTATTGTTGCATTCTGCTCAAAATCTTCATAAAATTCATCTGATCTATCATCAGAAGTTTTCAGTTCTGAATTACTATTAATTATAACTGGTTCTTTTTCAGAAACATCAGATCGTTCACAAGTTGTAAAAAGCAATAATGTGAAGGTTCCCATTAATATCAGGTGCCAGCCACTTTTTACATAAGCAATTCCTTTATTTAGGAATTGGAATTTAAATAAATCTTTTACTTTCATGGTTATTTATTTTATAGTTAATACTCAACTTAGGGAACTTTATATAATAAGCAGGATTAAAACTTTTTTCTATATTCTATACAATTTATCCAATAAATTCTCCAATAAGTCATTCACATTCCCCCTGTTACCCAGCGAAGCAGCAATTCCATACATTGCTGCCTGTTTATGAGAGCCACCATTTCCATCAGACAAACTTTTAGATATTGATTGGTTAGTGATTTTTTTAAATAAATTAGAAGGCAATACTTTTGACAGTCCTTTTGCCATAGCAACCTGAAAATCACTAGATTGCTTATCTTTCATCAATTGCCTGCGGTTGCTAACAATGTTTTTTAATTCGGTCAGAAACTCATCAGCTTTTCCAATATTCCCAGCTGATATTGTCATTTGTAAACTATCAGGAAATTGTAAACGATTTAAAAACCATCCTTTTTCTTCAAGGGCATCTGCTATATTGAAAATATCACCTTTTACTGAAGTAAAGGAAAAAACACTCATATCCGGATGACCTGTTATCACCAGGTTTGGAATGCTTTCAATACCATTGATTATTTTTGAGGTTTCCGTCATAACTGATTTAACCATTTGCTGATACCCCTCCCTTCCTAATAACTTCAGAATAGCCCATGTACCAGCCAGGACACCTCCTCCCCTCGTTCCAGACAACCCTGGTGATGCGAAAATTCCCCCGGACCAATTTGGATAAATAAAAAATTGCTTTTTCCGAAGCTCTTTATTCCTGTAAAGAATAACAGAAATGCCCTTTGGGGCATAACCGTATTTATGAGGATCAAGGGAAATACTGGTAACACCCTGAATATCAAAATCAAAACTTGGAATGTTATAACCTAAATCCTTCATAAAAGGCAAAACAAATCCACCTAAACATGCATCAACATGAAATAAGATATTCTTTTCTACAGCTAGTTTTGCAATTTCTTCTACCGGATCAATAACCCCATGAGGATACGATGGCGCAGAACAAGCTATTAATATGGTATTTTGATTAACTGCCTGCTTTATCTTTTCAACATCTGCTCTCTTATCTTCCCTTACAGGAACCATCACTGGTTGTACATCTAAATAATGACAGGCTTTCAGAAAAGCAGGATGAGCACTTTCAGGAATAATTAACTCAGGAGTTCTTATTTCCGGATTAGTTTTTCTGTTTATATCACGAGCTGTTTTAACTGCCATCAGTATACTTTCCGTACCGCCGGAAGTTACATTTCCAACCACCTCATCATTACCATTTAATAGTTCTGCTGCTATGGCAACAATTTCTGTTTCAAATTTTCGTAATGAAGAAAACCTTAACGGATTTAATGCATTATCGTGGGAGAACTTTTGTGCAATTTCTGAAACGGTTTTTGCTATTTTTTCACCTGGATGATAGACAAATCCATACATTTTCCCTGATTCCCATTTAACATCCTGTTCTTTCAATTGTTCAATTTGATTTAACAATTGGTCTTCAGACAATCCTTTTAAAGGAAAAAGTGCTTTTTCAATCATTTTCTATTAGTTTATATTATTTTAATATCCATGCAACAGCCAATCCTAAGTAGTTTCCAATAGCATATCCAAGCAGTCCCATAATAATTCCAAAGGCAATCAATTTTTCATTCTTAATAGCACTGGCTACTGGTCCAATAAAAGCAGGACCAAAAATGGCAGCTGTAGAAGTAATAATTAAAGTATCAGCATCAATTCGAAAAATAAATGCCAATAGTAAATGAACCAGAACTGCAGCCAGAACCACAAAACCACAATAAGAAAATAAGACTGAACCGGAAGCCAGTAATTCTGACAAATCAGCCATTGCCCCCATGCTTAATGCAAAAATCATAAGTAAATATTCAGCTGACTGATACGTGCATGCCAGGCGTTTTACCTTTTTTGAAAACGATGCCAGGATACCCAGACTAGTTATTCCTAAAATGATTATCTGAGGTGACATTTTTCCGACCAATGCAATTGAAAAAGCTATTGAAATTCCTAAAATGAGAATTGCAAGCAGTAGACTTATGATTATTGATTTTGTAATCCAATTTTGATCAACGGGTTCACTTTCATCGTTATTAAAAACCTCATCATTTCTATTGTTATTAGTAAATTTTGGAAGAAAAAACTGATATGCTTTTTGGGCAAGTGTCAGCAGGAAAATGAAATACAGACCGCTAAAGACAATATCGGCACTATTGAGTAATATAAATACCTCTTCTTCTACTTCAAGAGCAATTCCAATAGCACTCATATTAGGCGTTCCGCCCGAATAAACTCCTATCATCATTCCTGACACTTTCCATGAATCAGGAAACTGATTTTTAAAAATAAAAAATACAATGATGGAACTTATAACAACGCTAATAATGCCAAGTAGAAATGAGGATAATCCGGATTTTATATACCTTGACCATTTTACAAAATCGGAAGAAAACAATAGTAATGGAATGGCAAGACAAATACTTATTTCTGTTGTGGTTTGCAATAGGTTTTTATCAAGTTCTAAAGAAAGATTACCTATAATCAATCCTATCATATAGCAAATAACAATGGCCCCCAACCATTTTATGATTTTAACTTTCTTTTCAGCTCGTTTTAAAAGCCATGGGAAACTTAAAAAACAAATCATTATCAGTAAACTTAATGCTTCCATTTTTCCTCTTGTTTTAATGAACTTAAAATTTCACACGTTTAAATTTTAGTTAAGTGTTCGAAATTTAACCATATCCTTGTTGTGGCGCGATTATTCGCTTTGCTCATGAGATCACTACGTTAAGTTAGATTTCTTATTAAGTCCCTCAATGAAGGTTTCATAGAATAAATTTACGACAAGATCAAACAGACTGATAATTGAAAATTTCTGACAACCTGATGTTTCAGGCAAATTTCAATAAAAAGGTAAGGGATTAATATTTGATAAAATCAATCCAAGTAATATTTGCAAATAGATTCAAATAATTGGGATTTTTTACTAATTAATAGGACCGGGTATTGCCTCACTTTGCATTTTTTCATAAATTTATTCAATGAAGAATATAGAGGATAGTATACAAATCCTACTATTTCAAAAAATCAGTGATCAACTACCTTCACACATCTCTTTAGTAGATGAGATTTCAGAAATACTCGAAATTACTGCTGATAGTGCTTACCGCAGAATCAGGGGTGACAAGCCATTATCAATATACGAAGTCCGAAAGTTATGCAATAACTATCGAATTTCTTTTGATGATATGGTAAATACGGGTGTGGATGCAATTACTTTTCGATCAAACTTGCTTGAAGAGGAGACATTTTCTTTCAAAAATTTTCTTGAAACCATGCTCAAACATTTTCAATTCTTTGAGCAAAATAGTACAGCAGAAATTGTTTTTATACTGAATGAATTAAATATTCTGCAACTAATGCAGTTCCCTGATTTATTTGCCTTTAAATTATTTTTCTGGCAAAAATCAAACTTGGGTTTTCCAGGTTACAAAGAAAAGCTTTTTTCTATGGCCTCACTGGAGGAAAACAAATTAGCAGCAGAAATTAGTGAGCATTATGTAAAAATAAAAACCATTGAGCTTACTACAGAGGAAAGTTTGAACAGTTTTCTTAAACAAATCCTATTTTACCACGAAGCTGGTTTTTTTGAATCAAAAGAAGATGCTAAAAACCTATGCAAAAGGCTGCTTGATCTTACCGATCACTTAAAAAGACAGGCAGAATTAGGTTTCAAGTTTAAATTTGGAAGTACCGCTTATGGAGAAGAAGGCAATTTTATGTTATACTATAACGATATTATTCTGACAGATAACACCATTTTAGTCGCAGCGGGAAATAATAAAATATCATTTGTAACCAATAACGCAATTAATCTTTTATACACTTTTAACAAGAATTTCTACGACTACAATTACCAATGGTTCAATAATATAAAGCAAAAATCCTCTTTAATAAGTGGTGTTGCAGAAAGAGAACGAAGTAAGTATTTTATCACGCTACGCAAAAAAGTTCAGTATGTTATTGATAATATTTAGAGTGTATTAATTTTGTGTGAATCAAAATTCAAAACTTTTCAAATGCACAAGATCATTTATTCAGTATTCCTATTTCTGATCCTTTTCAATGCCTGCAAAAACAATAAAAATCAACTCGCTGATAATGAAACGATAAACACTTTAGATTCGCACCTGTTGGTCAAAAATTCTTATGTTAAAATACCCATGAAACAACTCAAAAGCGGGCATTTAAGTTTAGTTGCAAAGGTTAATAAGGTAAAAGGAAGGTTTATTTTAGATACTGGTTCCAGCTCAACAATTATTGACAGAAGGCTCCGAAAAAAATTCAGGCTTATAACCCAGGAAACTCCTAAAATTGCCAAAACAGCTGGTGGCTCTCAGTTAAGCATGAAAGTTTCCCTGGATAACATATTCGAGTTTGAAAAGCTAAAGCTAAGAAATGTGAAAATATCACTTGTTGATCTTAAGCACATTAACTATTCATTTCAAAGCATGGGAATGCTCCGACTGGATGGGATTATTGGCTCGGACATTTTAAAAGACAGGAAAGCTGTTATTGACTATGAAAACCTGGTTATTTACTTAAAAAAATAGATGTTGCACTATTCTGAAGAGTTGACAATTTATTTCATGATTTTTTGATCTAAATAATCCTTAACAGCTCAACTGTCCTGTTCTTTTCCTCTCAAACCAATTTTCACTTTGAAAGTTCTTAAGCGATTACAGAGAACTTCAAAACTTTGGGTTTTACTAATTTTGCAAAATCCTTGTAGGCCAATCGAATCAGTTCAACATGGGAGCCTGCATTAAAAGCAATTTCTTCATCCTCGGCAAGGCTTTCAGCAACATATACATCCATTCCATATAGATTACCAAATGGGGGCATAGCACCTACTTCGCATTGAGGAAAAATATCTTTAAACTCCAATTCATTTGCAAGCACTACCTTTTTGGCTCCAATACACACCCTTAACTCCTCAAAATTAACATGATACGAAGCTGGTAAAACTGCCATTGCCATTTTACCGTCCACCTTAATCATCACAGTTTTAGCAAGTTCTTTTCCGGGGATGTGTGTTGCTGCTGCAATTTTTTGTGCTGTATAGGCCTTAGAATGGCGTATTGAGATGTACTCAATCCCATTTTTGTCTAAACACTCTTTCAATTTTTGTATGGGCATGTCAACCTCCTTTTTTATAGTTTATTAACAAATAGTGAAATTTACTACAAGTTATGACAAAAGTTAATATGGCTGTGCATAATTGCCCAAATTATCTCCTGTTTTTCGTCTAAAAAGTCAAGTTAAAGCTTCTGTTTAAAATCAACTCAAAACTAAGGACTTATACTTGACTTTGTCCTGTATTTTTCGTAAATTGAGAGAATAAAAGCACAAGTCAATCACTTGGTAGATAACCAATTAACGATTTAAAACAAGAGCAATGAAACGGTTTGATAAAAATGGAATGTTAATCATTCCAACACCCGAAGATGTAAAAGTCTCCCTGGAAGCAGAAGAAATCCTCGTTGTAAAAGAATGTTATTGTCCAAAAGGACACAACCTTGTAAGCCCAAAAGCATTTTTTAATGACTTGCCAGGTATTTATCTAAAAGTAATTAATTCAAAAAACAAGGCAGGGTTTATCGCTTTAAGTCCCATCTACGGACAAAAACAAAGAATAAGCCTTGAAGTTGATTTAATAAAAGGTGAAACAGTTCGTGTATTTTGTCCACATTGTGATATTGAACTTCCAATTTTTGCAGATTGCACAACCTGTAAAACAGGAAAACTTATCGCCTTGTTTCTTGATCAAAAAGCCAGCTTTAAAAACTGCCTTGCTGTTTGTAATATTATTGGCTGCACAAGTGCCTCAATTCACTCAGGTGAAGATGTCTTAAAAGAAATCAGGTATTTGATTGCCTAGTAAATGAAATTCTAGAATTTCATTTACTGCCAAAGATAGACTTTAGCATATTGCCATTCTTTTTCACTTTGGTGTTTTGAAAAACTCTTGTGGTATAATACATTCTCTTGCTTGCCCGGCCGGAGGTTCTTGCACCTACTTTCCAGTCGCCAGGCGTAGGGTTATCAATAACATAATATGCAGTTCCTGTGGATGCATCAACATTCCACTTTATAGATGAAACCTTTGAATTCACCAATACTCCATTTGGATTTTTAAGTTGCATTAAAACATTGATATTTTTCGTAAATGCATCGGCACATGCAAGCTGAAAAATAGCCTTTGTAGTACCTTCATTTATTGTAACTATAGTATCAGGTACAAAAGTTGAATCCGTCCGTTCCTTTATTGCAGGGATATAATTACTAAATGTATTTACTCCCTCCATCTCAAAGAATGGTGAATCCTTTTTTGAAATGTCAAATTCGACCAAAGCAGTTTGCATATGATTAAACTTAAAACTACCCAGGTAAATCGAGAATTTCTTTTCGGGAATATACAAATAAACTTTATAGGTCCCTTCTGCCATGTCCGAAACACATTCTTCAATTGATGCAGGCTTTTTTACATAATAATAAGAAATGTAATCATCTGAAACAAAAGGATTTCTGTTCATATATCCTTCAACATCAGGATAAAGTTTTATAACATCTTCAAGTTCGTTTGCATCAGCAAATCTTTCTTTTCCTTTCGCAGAAGATAGCCTGGGAGTAAGTAAGAGTGTTTTATTCACTTTATTTTTCAGCACAACCAACTCATCCCACTCACCTAACTCTTTTTTCCAATCGTATTTCTTGTTTTTCAGCAATCTTATACTAAATACACCTTGTTTTAAATTAACATCTTCAAGTTTCTTCTTCAAAAACAGCTTATTGGTACTCATCTTAACATAACCATCTATCTGCTTATTGCCATATAAGTAATATTCAAAGCCTTTAACATCTTTGGTGAAATAAGCATTAGCAAAATCCGCCAAAAATTTATTGTTTCTATCAAAATCGAACTTGCTCCAACAGCCTCTTCCATCATCATGATTCGCATTAATAAGCGCATACCTTATTTTATAATCCATTAGTGAAGCGCTACTCATTGCAACAATCCCATCAGTCTGACCTTCAGCTTCGTTATGTACCATTTTAGGAAGCCTGTATTTTTTTTGAGTAGTGCCAATCAGAACAAAATAATCATCTGAAATGAAATTATCGTCATCTAAACTTGGAATTTTTCGGTTATGAAGATTGTAGAAAAAATCGCTTCCAAAAGAAAGGTCCTTTATACTTGGTGCTTCTCTATCAAAACCTAAAAGTTGAAAAACATGTCCTTTGCCCGTTCTGTATTGTTTATTTCCTCCTAAAGACCCATGAATTGGAGGTTCAATTAACAATACTTTATTTACATTTTTTTTCGCATTAAAATATGGTGAAGTAATCAACTCCATAGCAGCAAGCCCCCCCATACTATGCGTCAGAATATCCACCTTCTTTTCGTAATAGTTTCTGAGATACTCAACATGATATTTCAACCAGCGTGCTATAAAGTCGATGTTGGCATCATAAGGATAATACACCTGCCAACCATCATAGACATTTGATTTATTAAAATGTCTAACCTGCATCCACCAGTATGATGTTTCGTTATCTTCAGGTTTTGCTTTTGAATAGTTATTATATTTTCCTGTAAGCCCATGTACAAAAAGCACTGGTGCCTTATTGGATTTTGAGGTCGGAAACTTATTTCCGATCGATTGTTTGGATGCATTATAAGAATCAGGAGGAATCAACATTGTAACAGGATATTCGCCTTTGTTAAAGTAGGTCCATTTCCCACCAAATAAACCAGCCCAATAAGGACTTTCTTTAGAAAAAGGAAAATGCTGGTGCATCTCATTATCAAAACAATCAAATTTACTATTATGTAGAATTAAAATAACTTGCCTTAGGTACTTACCTTCCTTTTCAGGAAGATATTCGTAAGTAATATGTCCGATTAAATTCTTATTTGCATCAAAAAGTACTAAATAGTCAATTCTTCTCTCAGTAGAACCTTCTTTCACAGCAAAACTATCCAGCCTAAAGTAATTATCTTTTGGATCTTTCATGAATAGCTGCGGAGCCTTTAGTTTTCCATCATCAAAGTCTTCGCCCCTGCTCCAACCAACGTACTTTACCATATTGGTACCTGCAGTTTCAATTAGTTTTATGGTGATTTGATGTGTTGCAGTATCATTAATCAGAGAGCCTGACGGAAAATTTGCAGGTTTCACTACCTGATTAAAAATTATCAAAAAGGAAATTAGCAAACTGTATTTAAAAATCCGGAAAAAAGTAAATTTCTCTTTTAATCTTTGAGGTGAAATTTGATGCAGCATCATATTAAAACAGTTGATTATAACAGGATTAAACATTAACCAGCAAATATATTAAGTTATAAAATTTGTTAGAAATACTATAACATTTCTTAACTAAACTTTAACTTAATTTAGCTATTAATCCTACGAGATGTTTTATTGCCAAATTTCTGTTAGTGTAAAAATTTGACTTGTAGCCATTTCTACCAACAATTACATTTAATCTTTGGAAAATATCGTTTCCCAAAACAAAATCACAATTTGACTCCTTAAGTAGGTGTTGAGATAATTCCAAGGTTTCCTGCCTTGGAACATTTGAAGCGGTCTTAAACCCAACAACGAAGATATCAGGTCGTTGCAGTTTTATACTTGAAATCAGTTTGTCTGATTTCGTCAGTAGCATTTTAATATCACCATCCCGGCTTTTTAATCTGGGTTGATTTTTCCCACTATTGGTTAGTTCGTCATGTTCAATAACATGTGCATTAAAATCACACAAGGCTACAGGCAGAAAAATCACGTCACTATCAGGGTCAAAACATATATTCTCGATAAGTACTTTTACATCCTCGCTTGTTTCAATTTCAGATTTTCCTCCACTGGCCATTTTAGTCAAATGCAGGTTTATTTTAAACTGCTGATTATCAAATAAACTATCACACTCCTGAGCAATCTGCTTAGCAGTTGAACCATATGCAACGGCTGAAATGGCTAAATGAGGACGAACATGAAAAACTGTGCCACCTCCAATTATGTGAATACCCTTCATTCCAATACTAATCGAAGTACTCGTATTTGTAGAAATATTTAGACCTGTATTTTTCCGAATATTTAATGTCAGAACTTACCAAACGGTTATTTTCATATATTTCTATGCATAAATAATCTCTTTTCTTTGTAGTGATACTTTTAAGCTTATTTTGCTTATTATACTCTCGTTCAATTGTAAACTCTGTGCAATCTATACTTTGAGGCTCATTGTTTTTTTCAAGACAGTCTTTGACTTCTTTAACCAAAATCCCACCATCATTGTATTCAAAAAAATGATTCAAAATTTGCTTCTTTGAGTTTGCAGGAAATAACTTTTTGGTGCTAATCATTCCCTTGGAATTATAAGTGTATATTTCTTCAAAATTCTCTTTTTTGATTAGTTTGGAACCTTTAAGTTTTTCAATAAGCGTTTCGGATTTCATTTCAGAAGCTTCACCAGGTTCTTCTAAATCAAAGTACTTGATTTCGATATTTCTTTGTGATAAAAGTTTATTCTTATCAAAGTTAAAAGTTTCGGTTTGAATCTTGCTTTCCCCCATTCCTCCTGCAATATAAAAAGTAGATATTTTAACTACGTCACTCTTATCATCCAATTCCTTCACCGTTTCTGAGTAAAATCCCATGGCCTGATTCTTTTCAATTTCATAACCATCTGGATAAGAATAGGTAGCTATACCATTAGCAAAACTTTCGCCATAAAGTGCTTCTTTTTCAATAAGCCTGCCTTTATCATCATATTTATAATTTAAATGAATGTGATAATCAGGCTGTTCATCTTTAATAACCTTTCCGTTTTTATTGAATTCAACGATTCTATTCAGATATGATGTATCCTGTTTAGCAACAACCTCATACACCAAAACTCTTTTTACATTTTTATCAGGTTTTTCTACAAAATATTCATTTTCCTGAGCAGCAAGTGTATAAAAACTAAGAAACATTTTCACAAAAAACAATAGAGCTAAATGTCTAGTCCTAAATCTCATAACCTCCATATTAAATGTTTAAAAATGAAATTTTGAAGATGAAGTTAAGTCAAAAAACTTGTAATTTTTTTCATTAATTCATCAATATCAATTGGTTTGTGGATGTAATCATCGCAGCCGGCATTAAATGCTTTTGACTCATCTCCCATCAGAGCGTAAGCAGTTTGGGCAATTATAGGTAAATTGGGTCTTATTCTTTTTATTTTTTCTGTAGCATCATAACCATTTAAAACCGGCATTTTTATATCCATTAAAACCAAATCAATAGTTTCGTTTACCATGCAATGCTCAACAGCTTCTTGCCCATTCACAGCCCAAATTAAATTAACTTTTGTGCCCTCAAATATTTCTTCAAAAAATTTATAATTAACCAGTTCATCTTCAGCGACAAGAATTACTTTACTACTCCAGTCTATTCTATCTCCATCAAACTTAATTTCAGGAATCTGGGAGACTTTTCCTTTTGAAAATTCAAGAGGCAAAGTAAATACAAAAGTAGAACCCTCATTAATTTCAGAATCTACCCAAATCTGCCCTCCCATCTTTTCAATGTAAGCTTTTGAGATAGACAACCCTAGACCTGTTCCTCCATATTTTCTGGCCGAAGTTAGTTCAACCTGCCTGAATCGCTCAAAAATTATAGCTGTAAACTCCTTATCAATGCCAATTCCCGTATCTGAAACAAAGAACTCGATAAAACCATCTCTTACCTCATAACCAAATTTAATCTCACCTTTATGAGTAAACTTAAATGCGTTATCCAGCAGATTAATCAATATTTGCCTAAGTTTTGTTTCATCAGTCTTTAAAAGTATATCAACACCTTTATTGTCTAGTTGAAAATCAATATTCTTATCAATTGCTTTTTGGTAATACAAATCAGCCAGGCTTCGGGAAAGTAAATCCAATCTGACTTCGTCCTCCTCTATATCAATTTGTCCTGCTTCAATTTTAGAAATATCAACTAAATCATTGATTATAGAAAGCAATTGATGACTATTTTGTTTGATAATTTCAATGTATTTCTGCCTCTTCTCTTTTGCAAGATTGTCTTTTGCCAAAAGCCCTGAGAACCCCATTATTCCATTCATCGGAGTTCTTATTTCATGAGACATATTTGCTAAAAAGGCAGTTTTTAATTTATCACTCTCTTCAGCCTTTTGCTTTGCTTCAAGCAGCTCCAGATTTAAACTTGTAAGCTCCTCATTTAAAGCCTGATACTCTTCATTCTGCTCTTTTAACTGTTTATCGGTTTCGAATACAATTTTCTCTGCTTTTTTCTTATCAGTAACATCACCAAAAATAACCGCAAAATAATTCTGCTGCGGACTATATGCTAATCCTGTATAATACTTATCGAACTCTTCAACATAATCTTCGAACCAATAAGGTTCACCCGTTTTTCCTACTTTTCCAAAATTCTCAATCCAATGCTTTTCAATATTTGGTCTAACCTCAAGAATTGTTTTATTTAAAATATCTTCTTTTTTTAAACCTGTAAGTCTTTCATAGGCAGGATTAAGTTCAACAAAACGATAATCTACAGGAATATCCAAATCATTATAAATCACTTCATGTAAAGCAAATCCATCTAACATCTCAGTAAATAATGCCCGATATTCCTTCTCCCGCGTTTCTGCAAGTTCTTTTGCAACAATTAATTCCTCTCCAGCCTTTTTTAATTCACTAATGTCGCGTGTGATGGAAATCAGGTATTTTTCATGATCAAGAATAACTATTCGTGCCGACATTAAGCCACTTATAATTTTACCACCTTTCAGTCTGAATTTCGCATCAAAATTAATGATGTAGCCTTTCTGAGTCAATTCTCCTAACAACTTGAATTTATCACTTTTGTTCACCCAAAAATTCAAGTCCTCAGCAGTTCGCCCTAAAACTTCTTCTTCGGAATAGCCAGTGGAACACATAAACCCCTGGTTGATTTCCACATACCTCCCATCACTCATTCTATTTATACTGATTGAGTCAGGGCTGGTTTTGAAGGCGGCACGGAACTTTTCTTCGCTAAAAACAAGGGCTTCTTCAGCTACTTTTCTATCGCTAATATCATTTATAGCTGTTACTCTTACTTCCTTTCCTTTGTATTCGTACATTCGTCCATGAAACTCGGCCCAGAATTTTGTACCATCTTTCTTTTGAGCAATTGCTTCATAAGGCTCTTCGTAGCCCGTCATCATTTTCTGCCTTACAATCTCTTTTGATTCTTCAGCTATTACATCTGTACCAAAAATACCAATTAGTTCTTCGTATTTGTAACCAAACATTTCACAGGCTGCTTTATTACATTCTATGCAAACTCCTTTGTCTGAAAAGAAAAGTGCCTCTTCAGTAGCTTCAGATAATGCCCTGTTTTTTAACTCGCTTTCTTTTAAGGCTTCCTCAACTCTTTTTTGCTCTGTAATATCTACCATGGTGATAATATTCTGCTCACCTAATGATACAAAGGAAAAATCAACAATTTTTCTCTCCCCGCTTTTACATGTTGGTTCCCATATTTGCTTTTCTATTTCTGTTCCTGTTTTTATGGCCACTTCAACAGCTTTGTTCCATCGTTTCTGGACTTTTTTTCTGTATTCGATATCAGGATAAGCTGTCTTCCACCAGGTTTCAGCTGTTGAAATATCATGGATGGTATAACCATAGCACTTTGTAAATGCTTTGTTCATCATTAAAAAGTCCTGATTGTTATTTGTAACAACCATAGGAATTGCATTTAGCTCAATAATTTTTCTAAATTCGGCTTCGCTTTTTCTTAATGCATCTTCAGCTTTTCTTTGTTCGGTAATATCAACGTGTGTACCAACAAACCGAACAGCTTTATGTCCATCTTTACTCATCACCTTGAAGCCACGTGAAAGAACATTTACCCAATGCCCTTTTTTATGTTTTAAACGAACCTCAATCTCATATTTCGCCTTTTGCCCTAGTAAATAACCTTTTTTTGCCTTTTCTGAAGCCTTATAATCTTTTGGATGAACCAATCTCTTCCAGGTTCCTGAATTATTTTCCAGTTCGTGTTCTTCGTATCCCAACATGGTTTTCCATCTCTTAGAAAGAAAAACCTCTCCTGTTTCAAGGTTATTATCCCAGAGTCCATCATTTGCTCCTTTCATTGCAAGTTGATATCGTTCTTCACTTGCCTTTAACTCTGCTTCGAATCTTTTTCGTTCAGTAATATCTCTGCCAACTGCAACAACGCCGTCTACTTCTCCATCATCTCCGACAATTGATTTATTCGACCAATAATACCATCTCCAACCATGAATAGTTTTCATTCTCTCCTCATGGCTGCATTCAAATGGTGGTTTTTTTAAATCTTTATGTGATTTTTTAACCTGCTCAATATCATCTTCATGAATGTATGGAAAAAAAGATTTTCCAATCAAATCCTCACTGTCAGAGCCTAACTCCTTCGCATACTGCGGAGAAATGTATGTAAGTTTAAAATCTTTATCAAACTTAACAATTAGGGCATTCTGATTTTCGACTATCAGCTTATAGTCTTCTTCAATATCCTTTAAATCTTTGCTAATTTTGTTTATTTCAGTATGCTTTCGCTCAAGTCCGGCCTTTAATTCCTCATTTGCTGCATTTAGTTCACATTCAATTTCTTTTCGATCTTCAATCTCTGATTTTAATAGCTTTTCTTGTTTTAAATAACGAAGATCTTTTTCAATGGTTAATTTTAGTTCTTGTAAAATGCTAGTTT
This sequence comes from Bacteroidales bacterium, assembly GCA_050296515.1. Lineage (GTDB taxonomy): Bacteria > Bacteroidota > Bacteroidia > Bacteroidales > NBLH01 > NBLH01. The sequence continues at coordinate 41,289 of JBNKRJ010000077.1, forward strand.
CAAGCTCAGAGAATTTTCGTTCTGTACTGTCAATACAACACAGGCATCCAAAAAAAACATTATTGGGAGTTGAAAGCGGAATTCCGAAAAAAGAAAGAACTTTTGTTTCAATTAAAGTGCTAAGCTTCTTAATTAATTCATCTTCTTTCCCTACTGCCACTACCGGAGCAGAGGATCCAGCAACCTTATCAAACAAAAGATTGTTTGTTTCGAAATTATTTAGGCTGTTTGATCTAAATGATTCTGTTTTAGTAATAAACTGCCATGATTCTTTTGTCCTTCTTACAATAAAAATATCCCGAGAATTAATTAATTTGGCAATAAGATTCAACGAACTCTCCCAAGCTACAATGTATTCCCCAGGAATCTCTAGTTTGGACAATTGTAAAGGCATCGATCAATAGGTTTTATTCCATTCAAAAATAGAAAATTCTTACAAACTTTCTAAATGATATTCAAGCAATTATATAAAAGTTTTAACAAACGGGTTTAAATGAATACATCAATATTTTTAAGAATAAGAAATTATTTAGAATCTCACTTATCAAGCAAAGATTGGACAATTTCGGCAGAATCAGCAACAAAACCAGGACACTTTGCCTTAAAAATACCGCTTTCTCTAAGATAGTTTAGCCCTTCATCAGTTGATGTATCTGCACCTAGTAATTCCTTGCAAAATGTGGTACCATGCTTAGCTGTGAATCGATTATGATATTCTGCAATTAATTTTCTTACTTCTTCTCTACTTTTCTCATCATTGGGCTCGGAATATCCATTATTAAGGCCTAACGCCATTTGGGCACCTACAACCGCTCCGCACGTTTCACCTCGATAACACAGTCCTGCTGCAAATCCACTCGAAATTTTAAAACTGGTTTGTTCATCAATTCCTTTTTCCATTGCAAATGGAACAAAAACTGCCTGACAGCAATTGTATCCTTCATCAAAAATAGCTTTGGCTTCCCAAATTTTGTTGTTTTCAGTCATATAGTTGTTTTTAGATATTTACTCTTCGGAAAGGACGTAACCAACAGTTGGTATTCCTTCAATTTTTATTGAATTATCATCCTTTAAATATTTTCGTAGTTTAGTGATAAAAACATCAAGACTGCGGCCTGTAAAATAATCATTTTTATTCCAAACTGAGAGTAAAATGTCATCACGTTTGGTTATTCTGTTTTTTGAAAGGCAAAGAAGCTTCAATACTTCGTTTTCTTTTTTTGTGAGTCTTTTCGGTTGATTACCAATAATCAGCATTTGATTTGAATAATCGAAGTTATATTTTCCTATTTCAAAATTGGTAATTTCATTCTTTTTATCATTTAACGAAACCCTGTTTTGAATGGCATTAATTCTACAAAGTAATTCTTCTTCATCGAAAGGTTTTGTAATATAATCATCAACCCCAAGGTTAAAGCCATGAATTTTATCCTCTTTCATTGATTTTGCAGTTAGCAAAATAATCGGAACCTCCTTGCTCTTTTCACGAACTTTTTTTGTTAGCGAATAACCATCAAGTTTGGGTAACATAATATCAAAAATGCAAAAATCGTAATCATCACTATTCCACGCTATTAACCCAGCCTCACCATCTTTGCAAAGTTTTACCTTAAATTTTTTTTCTTCAAGATATTCAGCAAGCAAAAAGCCCATGCTAATATCATCTTCAACCAGTAATATTCTTGTTTTCTGCATTAAGCATTTTGTTTTGTTAACAAACCACCTCCTTTTAACGGCAAAATAATAGTAAAGGTACTTCCCTTTCCCTGTTTACTACTTAATTTTACTGTTCCATTATGCAACTCAACAACCTCTTTTACATAACTAAGACCAATACCATAACCTTTTATATTGTGTACATCTCCGGTCGGAACCCTGTAATATTTGTCAAAAACAAGTTTTTGCTCTTTAGCATCAATGCCAATTCCATTGTCCGAAATTTCCGTTATAAGTTGCTCTCCTTTATTGTAACATTTTATGTCAATTTTAAGATTGCCATTTGAATACTTACATGCATTTTCAATAATATTAGAAAAGGAATTGTGTAAATGCTTTTGACTACCTCGAATTAGAGCTTCAGAGGCCATACAATCAAGATGTATCGTACCCTCTTTTTCCTCGACCATTGTGCAATTACACTTCACCACATCATCAAGAATATCACGTACATTTACCTGTTCAAATTTCAACACGGCTCCATTATGTTCCAGGCAAGCAAGTTCAAGCATTTCAGAAAGATGTCCCTGAAGCTTTGTTTTTTCATTTTCTATAATCTCAGTATACTTAATCAATTTCTCAGGAAGGACAATTTCTTCACTATTCCTTATTCTTGAATTTGCAAATCCAATGCTGGCAAGAGGCGTTTTAAACTCGTGTGCCATATTGTTAATGAAATTCCTGGTTTGAACAGCCAATTTTAGCTCTTGACTGTACATTCTGTAAGTAACTATAAAAGAAGCCATTAATAAAAGAATAAGCAAAACAGAAGAAATAAACATGGTGCTTATCCGCTCAATAATGAATTTGTTTTTTTCCGGAAAGCGAACCCTTAGCTCAATACTGCCCTGCTGGAGAGCTATATCCAGACTTTCGGAATAAACCTCCTGATTTTGGTAATTACTTACAGCATATTTGGAATTTGCATAGTCTATCTCAAAATCATATGCCAAATCAATATCATAATTATCAAGATTACTTTTGATTATTGAATCAACTTTATTCCACTCTAATCGTTTCAACCGCTTAACAAAATAGGAAGAAGTATCTTTCAAACAAATCTCCACATTATTACACATTTGTCTGTCTTGAGAGATTTGAGATGCAGCTATATCCAATGATAGTTTTACACTCTGGGTAAAATGTCTTTTTTCGGTCTCGGCTGTACTTAATAATCTGTTTATTTGTATGTATAAAAGCAATATCAAAAAAACAAATGTAGATGCTAATAATACTTTCTGTAATTTCCTGCTTTTCAACTTAGCTGTACTTTTAATATTCAATTGCCTGCCACAAAGATATCCAAAAAAAAGCACGAAATTCTTTTTTTAACATCGCCTTAACACGAATTAACTGGCTGATAACCTGCTAAATTGAAAAAAACAAATATTTTTGGGCTGTTAATATTAATATTCACTTAAAAATAAAGAAATGAAGAAATTATTGCTAGTACTTTTTGTTGCAAGTTTTGTTGGATTGGCATTTGCTTTTAGCCCTGCCAGAATAGTAAGTTCACCAGGATTGAATGGAACAGTTTTAATGGATGACACTACAAAAACAACAACAAAGAAAGCCACAGCTAAAAAAGATGCTACTAAAAAAATGGATTGTAGTAGTAAATCTTGCTGCAAATCACACTGTTCAGAAAAAAAGACAACTAAGAAAAAGGAAGACAACTAAAAACAACATATAAAAAATCCGCTTTCAAATAAAAGCGGATTTTTTATGTTGCATTGAAGTTTTACTTTTACCAAGAAACTCCTACTTTGCCAATTGTAGATCTGGCCTCTAAAGCAGTATGAGCTTCATTAAGCTGATCAATTGAATACATACCTCCAACATGAGGTTCTATTTTGCCTTCCTCTGCAAGTTTTACTACATTTTGCATGCAATATTGAAGGACTTCAGGCTTATGTTTACCAATTTTGAGCATATTTACTCCAGCCAAAGTTCTTGAGTTCATAATAAAAACAACCGGGTGGTAAAATCCGAATGAGAGCCCGAATTTTACTTTTTGGAAGAAGTTATTAGCTTCGAGCTGTGAGGCTGCACCAAAAGAAACCATCCGCCCACCAAAATCAAGCAGTTTAAGTCCTTTTTTAAATGTTTTTCCACCTATTGAGTCAAAAACAACATCTAGTTTTTCTTCTATCTCTGTGGCAAAATCTTTTTCCCGGTAATTGATAGGATAATCAACTCCTTGGTTTTTAAGGTATTCAATCTTTTCGGCAGAACCTGCTGTTCCATAAATCTTACAACCTTTAAGTTTACACAATTGAACCAGCGCAGTTCCAACTCCGCCAGCTGCTGCCTGAACCAAAACCTTATCTCCTTCAAATATATTGGTTGCAACATGCGAAGCATAATAAGCAGTACAATATTGAACAGCCAACGCAAGAGCCTTTCCAGTATCATAATCATCAGAAATTTTTACAACAGCTCTGGCATCAGTATTAACATGGGTTGCATAACCACCAAAAATTGTAAAAGCCGCAACTCTATCGCCTTCCTTTACATGTTCAACACCTTCAGTTATTTTCATCACTTTTCCTACAACTTCGTAACCAATAACTGTGGGAAGCGGCGGACATTCCCGATACATTCCCAAACGGGCAACCACATCTGCAAAATTTAACCCAAATGCCTCAACCTCAATACTTACCTCACCTTTTTGAGGCTCAGCTAATTTAATTACTCGTTTTTCAAATGCTACTTCAGGTTTTCCGTTTTTTACAATATATATTGCTTCCATTTAAATAAGATTTTCTGACTAGAAATATTGTTTTAGTGCCGCAAATATAGGTAACCATTTTTCAATTTCCCCTTTCTTCATGAATTAAATCATGAATATTTGGGATTAGTTTCACTCGTTTCACAAATTAAAAAATATGCTATTAATTGAAATTTAACCATCTTTTTTATAATATTAACTGGATTAAAAAAATGACTCATGCGACGAACAGATAAGCAAATTGAAAATAGGGAAATAATTGACAAAGTAATTAAAGAATCACTTGTATGTAGAGTAGCTTTATCTAAAAACAATATACCTTATCTTGTTCCTGTATCGTTTGGCTATGATGGAAAATGCTTGTATGTACATACTGCCAAAGAGGGTAAAAAAATAGAATACCTGGAATCAAATGACAAAATCTGTTTTGAGTTTGACACAAATGTAAAAACTATTGAACATGAATCAGTTGCATGCAAATGGACCACATCCTACCAAAGTGTTATTGGTTTTGGAAAAATGACTGAAATTACTGACTTTGAAGAAGCTGCCTATGCTTTAAATCAAATTATGCTACATTATTCTGGTAAAGAGTGGGAAATGACTGAAAAAATGCTGGCAACCGTAAAAATGTGGAAAATTGAGATTGATGAGATGACAGGCAAAGAATCAGCCATGAAATTGTCCTAAGCCAGCATTGTGAAGTTTTAACAAAAAAACCGGCCCCAAAAAGAACCGGTCGTGGAAAAAGAATAGCTTTGAACTATTTGGATTTAATAGTTCTGCTTGAACGTATTTGATTAGTACTTGTATTTCTTTTTATATTCACTTTGGTAGCGTTGGTTGACTTATTTCTACCCCAATCAATTGACCTATTATTAAAAGAAGACGTTCGATTTGCTGATTTATTGGAATTCCCAACATTTGTTGTACGCCATGTATTATTCCCATGTGAGTTCACTATTTTAAGGTTATCAATGTTTGTTTTTCTGTCAATTCGTCGATTGTCTAAATTATTTGTCCTAGATATTGTAGAACGACTATTATTGTATTTAACAATTTTTGCATCTCTTTTATTGCTCTGTAGCTTTTCTCTGTCAACAACTCTTATCATATCACATTTTGTTACACTTCGATTTCTTATGTTTTTGTCGTCTTTTACTGTTGGTTCTACTCTGGCTAAATAATTTTTATTTTCCCAGGACTCATTTTTGATACATCGTCTGATATTTCTTCTTGAAAGGTTATTTACATAAACACTTCGTCCAGGAAATGATACTACAAATCTTGTTGGATACATTCTGCCTCTATAACTATTACTGCAAATGTATTGAGCCATTCCAAAATCATCTTCTGCTAAATAATAAAATTCATAAAGCCCAGGATCATCAAACTGATACCAATATTTTTTCACATACCAATAATAATAATCTGCCCAGGTTTCTATTGGATAGTATTCACCATTATATTCGTAAAAATTGATCCCATCATTCACATTTGACAAAGAATCACTATATAATCCATAACCAGTAACCAAAGGACTAGGAGAAGTCATGAAGGCAACTTTATTACTCCAATTATAATATGGGATATTATGTATAATCTGTGAATTTGCATTTATCGCAAACACAATCAAAATAATTAATGCACTAAGTTTTTTCATAATTAACAATTTAAAGTTAGAACTAATTCAAAGTTAAGCCATTAACAAGTAACATTCAGTTAATATGACCTATCATATCTATTACTATATTTATTCACATCTAAATGCTAATAAAATCGGCCATTCCAAAACACTTAACATTCTTTTGTTGAAATTATAGTAAGTATTATAGTAAGCCAATTGAAACCATATTTTCGTGAATTCTTTCTATTTTTACAAAAAAAATGGGGAAAATGGCAACTTTCAATTTGAAAAAAGGGTGGATTAAGATGACTAAAAAGGAACTTGATGATCTTCGTCAACGAGTTCACAAACAGTATATTACTGATGGTGGCAGCCACAAAATGGAAGACTTTAATACGCACCTCCCAAATTATGAAGAACTGGTATCAATTATTGCAAGGAAACTAAATAATTTCCAAACTAAACAGGGAAATCAGATACTCATAGATAATAACTCTTTGCCAAATGTAGCTCCTGGAAAAACCTTTTTAAAACATTTTTTTCACACAAAAAAAGATGATAAAGAAGCTCAATTTCAAAGGATTAACATCAATCTTTGTTATTTATATGCTTTCGAAAGTACAAGAGAAGAGCTTCTTTTAAAATCGAAGGAACAATTTGTTAAACCTGTTTACGAAAAAACAAATGGAGATGAAGAGGGAAAAAAGCCAGAATTCATCATTTCTTTTACTTATAATAATTTAAATGAAGCACGAAAAATCGAAACCTTTTTGCATGAAAACTTTAATTTAAAAACGACCAATGATATAAGAAACAGCCCTCTTTTTCAACATGGTTCCTTAAAAGAAATTTTTACTTCGTTAAATGACAATCAATACGTTATTAAAATACTTAGCCGGGATTATTTACAAAATGAAGAATGTATAGAAGGACTAATAAACCTTACTCAGAACAATTTTGAACTCTATAGAAAAAAGGCTATAAATATTTTATTACCAGACATCTACAATGGTGAATACAATATATTTAGTACCCTTGGAAAAATTGCATTATCAGTCCACTGGAAACTTCACATTGAAAAGCTTGAAAAGGCTTTTTCGCATATTATTGAAGGAAACCAAGAAACCACCCAAAGCGAGGATAGAATGCTGAAAGAAATTTCGGACAAAGTAGATCGATTAAAAATGATTAAAAAAGACATATTTGATATGCTTCAGAAGCTGACAAATATGAAATCTACCCTAAGATATGATATTTTCTTTGAAAAAATTAACAGCGACCAGGATTTAATTCACCTCTTACCAAGAAAGTCAATTGTTGTAGCTTCTGGAATTGAAAAATTATATCAATCCATTCAAGTGCCCTCTAATAACAATCCCAGAGAGCCTGAATTTCCACCAAAGCCATTCTTTACTCCTGCATTTCCCGCATCCAGAACGTTTCAAATTGAAGTGCCAGGTTTTACAAATGTTTGGTTAAAAGATGAGAGTACAAATCCAACTGGCACCCACAAGGACCGATTTGCGTGGGAGGTTGTGATAAAATATAAAGCTCTTTTGGAATCTTCTAAGTATAAACAACTTGATAGTTTGCCTCAAATTTCAATGATTTCTTCCGGAGGAGCTGCTTCCGCTATACAAAATTTGTTTAATCTATTCAAAATACCAGTCAGCTTAAAGGTCTTGGTTGATTATACTACAGATGAAGAAATAAAAAAATCTTTACGAAAAATTGGCTGCACCATATATGAAACAGATCTTTCTGATTATCTATTGCAACCTGAAGATATAAAAAGGCTAACCGAAAACTGGAATGGAATTGACATTACTTATCGGGAAACTTTGGATCCGAACCTGGATAATTACTACGACTGGATGAGTTATGAAATTGTAAATCAGGAACCTGACTATTGTTTTGTCCCTTTTGGAACAGGTGATTTATTCATTAATATCCTAAATATTGTAAAAAAGGAATATTTTAATAGTTTTCTACATAATTCAGATCCTCGTTTTTCAGGTTCGGTTGAACGTCTTAAAAACTGTAACTTTTTTGGAGCAACTACCAGTAATAAAGATACAATTCTTGACAAACTATATTCAAGTTTTTTGCCTACTTATAATGATTATATAAAGTTCATTAATGAGTTAATTTCCTATTCATGTGTTGGTAGCAAAACTTCCATTAAGCATCTTGAAGAAAGTTTTGTAAAACAAGCAATTGACTTAGCTAATAATCAAAAACTTACATTTGAACCATCAGGAATTGCCGGTCTGGCTCTTTTATTGCAAATAAAAAGAGAAATTCCGAGGGACGCCAAGATATTAATTGTAAATACTGGTAAAACCAAAACAGCTGAAGAATTACTAAAAACTGCAGGTTTAAAGCAAGAGCAAATTCATATTCAGCCTATTTGATTTTTGCTATTATTGAACATGCTTTGTCTCAACAAGCACGGCAACTACTGTTTTTCCTTTGCTTTTTGCTGAAAAAGAGACCTTATTAAAGTCAAACTTAATATTCTGATTTTCAACCAATTTCCCACCAAGCGCTTTTTTTATTTTACTATAAAAACTGCCATAAGCACTCTCAATTTTTTGATGAATGGTCTCAATATCAAGTGGATCAAGTGAATAAAGAACACATAAATAATCAGTTCCAACAGTGTTGTCCATTTCAATATAATGCTCTTCATCAGGAATAGCGACATCATTTTTCTTATAATTTAGAGCAGGACTGATATTAGGATCATGTGGAAACACAGGAAACACTTTTTGAGTTGCATCTGTTCCAAAGGCATAAACAAATGCAGGTTCATTATTCGAAAGGTAAATCCTGAATTTGGTTCCAGAGCGATATGAATTATTCATTTTGTAGAGAGTTCCTGAAAACTTTGAGTTCATCTCACTCCCATCAGATTGAACAAAACGAATTGCACCTGCCAAATCATTATAATCAACTGTAACATTTGTCTTTTTCTCAAAGTAAATCATCTCATAAGCATATTTCACCCAATTTTGAAAATCACTGTACTTAATCCAAATGTATCCATTATTTCCCCACCAGTTTCCCCAACTATTCTGAATTTCAAAAGCTCCTCCATATTTATTATCATCATAACCAATTACACACATGGCATGTCCACCAAAGTTTTGTGTATAATCTTCAGTTGGGACCCAATAACCTTTTGCATTATTGAACGATGAAGGACATTTCATTCCAATTACAACAGGTTTCCCTTCGGAAAGGCTTTTCTTAACAGACTGATTTTTAGAACTTGCAGGAGTGTAATCATCAAATAATTTCGCAAAGTCTTTAATTTTATGACTACTTGCTTTAGTAAAAACATCTAATGGAATTGAACTTGGGCAGCTTATATCCATATCCTTTTTCTTTGGTACCCCCTTTGTTTTCATTAAGGTTAATGCATCAGAGATGCTTGAACCATATTTACAACCAGCATCTGAAGATGACTTAATCTGATTATAAACAAAGCCTGGAGAAAACGTATTATCATCAATAGTTGCTTTATCAGTCCAGTCATTGCTTTTTGCCTCTACAATGGTAAAAGCGCAAAACGCTGTGGACCAGCCAACACAAGTACCATATGCCCCCTGGCTTAGAGGTGAAGGTGTGTATTTTTTTAAGGATGCTGATGTTGGCAAACTAGATCCATACAAGCTTCTGGTAAGTGTTGCCTTTATAGGCACTTTGGCATACTCAGCATCATTAAAAATCAAACCAGTACCAGGAGCATCTTCAACCTGGGCAACTACCAGTATTGGCAAATAAAAAAGGATAATTAAGCTAAAAACACGTTTCATATTGCAAGTAGTTAGTGATAAGTTAGTTAACAGAAAACAAGTGGTAAGTTGTTAGTCTAAATTTCTAGAACCTACCACTTACAACTTGTGTTATTTTTTAAAATAAAAATCGTCAAATAAAGAAGAATTTTCCCATGGAGTTTGTTGCTCATTTGAAAGTTTATAAACATTTCTTCGAACTTCTTTAAAAACGTCTTCAAGGACATTTCCTTGTGTTGATATAGCTTTCAATAGCTCTTGTGTATACAAGCCATTTTTTCCAGTGCCATCTGCGGCAACAGAACCTGGTGCAGTAGCAAAAGCAATCAGCGTTCCTGAAGGAGCAGCAGCACTTGCTAAACCTTTCCCACCAGAACCTGAGCCTTCAAAAGGATTATTCCTACATGCATCCAAAATAATGATATTCATATCATTTTTTGCATAAGCCATTTCACCAGTCAACCGACTTAGGTTAACTGCCTCTGTTTCAATTTCATCAAGATTGGAAATATGAGCATCCACGGGTACTATATAGTTTTCACCACTCACCTGTAAACCATGCCCTGCATAAAAGAAGACAGCAACACCTTTACTAGCTGCAAGTTTATCGCCAAATTCACGAATTGCTTTTTTCATACCATCTTCTCCTTGATCTAAATACATAGAAACATCAAACCCAAATTCCTTTAACTTAGCTGCCATAGCTTTAGCATCATTTGTTGGATTACGCAAAGCCCCAATTTCATACGCTGAATTACCAATTACCAGAGCATAGCGTTTACTTTTCTTAACTGGCTCAGTATCATAAATAATTTTACGAACCTCAGAACTAGTTTCTCCTGCACCATTTTTAACAACTACTTTTACCGAATTTTCACCTGGGTTTAAATTCACCCCCCGCTCAAACAGGTAATCACAGTCTCCTCCACGTTTCAATCCATTAACGGCATTTTTCACCTTTAATTGATCATTTACATAAACCTGAATATCCTGAGGTTTCTCTTTAGAGGCAATACAAACACGAATTCTATAATCAATAGATGTTACTGTTAATGAGGGGGATGAAGGACTATTCCAGATTAAAACAGGAGCAGTCACACCTTTCTGTGCTGTACCAGCAAAGTTCCCATTATTCCATTTGCCAGATTTTTCTCTTCCATCAGGATAATAATAAGTTCCAACACCATTAAACTCACCAAAAGCAAAATCACCAATATATTCTCCTTTGTCTTTTATTCTTAAAGAACCTTCACCATCAAACTGTCCGTTTTTAAATTCGCCAGCATATTTTGCTCCTTTAATAAAATCAAGCGTACCATAACCATTGTATTGACCATTTTTAAATTGCCCACGGTACCTGTCACCAGATTTAAGAATTAAAGTGCCATAACCATCATTACAATTACCAGAAATACACCCAGCCTTGGCATAAGTTTCACCAGTAAAACTACCAGCCTCCCAAAATCCCTTGCTTATTATTGAACCATCTTTTGATTTTATCCCGTAACCATATTCCTTATCATTTACCCATGTACCTTCATAAACCGTATTGTCAGGCCAAAAGTTAGTTCCCTTTCCATGCCTTTGCTTATTTCTGAAGTTTCCAACATACTTTTGCCCATCTTTCCATCTATAAACTCCATAACCTTTATCACAATTACCAGAAATACAGCCATAAAGATTATTACCAGTTCCAACATAGCGTCCCATCTCCCACATTCCGGTTCTTTCCTTGCCATCAAGATATGTATGCGTTCCATAACCATGTCGTTTATCATCTTTCCAATTTCCTTCATATTTCTCTCCATCAGGAAAATAGTTTATACCCTCTCCATTACGCAAATTATTCTTCCACATTCCCTTGTACCATTCGCCAGAATTAAAGTAATAAGTTCCTTTTCCTTCTCTTGAGCCATTTTTCATGTATCCAATGTACTTCTCTCCATTATCAAGAATGTAAGTTCCTTTACCATTTTTGCAGTCACCAGAAACACAGCCCTTTGCGTTTTCATCACCAATATATTTGTCTTTCACAAATAAACCTTTCTCAACCTTTCCATCTTTATAAAAATATGTTCCTTCACCTTCCATATGGTTATTAACATATTCGCCAACATATTTGTCGCCAGCATGAGAAATAAAGGTTGCTGTGCCGTCTAACATATTATTATCAAAACCTCCTTTGTAGATATCTCCATTTTTATAATAATAAGTACCCTGACCATGCATTTTTTGATTTACCCAGGTTCCTTCATATTTATCGCCATTTGGATACACCCAGGTTCCAAAACCATTATCGCAATCGCCAGAAATACATCCCTTTTGTTGTGAAAAACTAAAGTGCGATATTAAGATCAGTGTTAAAATTGATAATGTTTTCTTCATTTTTTGTGTTTTTTTGATTTTATCTTTTGACAAGTTTAAGACTATTTTCCCCCTAATTCTTTCATCAGTTATTGATGAAACAAAACAAAGAAAGGATAAAACATCTGATATTTGCTATTTACTGAAATAAAAATCACCAAAAATCGAGGAATTCTCCCATGGAACTTGTTTTTTTTGCGACATTTCATAAACATTTTTTCGAACTTGCTTAAAAACATCCTCAATTCTCAGTCCTGGCTTGCGAAGAGCGTCAAGGAGCTGCTCTGTATAAAGACCATTTTTACCAGTACCATCAGAAGCAACATTACCAGGTGAAGTTGCATAGGCAATAAAAGTTCCAGTTGGTGCCATGGTAGTTGCTAATCCCCTGTTACCACTTGAACGAAAACTTCTTGCAAAAGGGTTATCTCTACATGCATCAAGTATTATTATATTTAGCTCGTTTTTTGCATAATCCATCTCGCCCATCAATCGTTTTAAGTTAACGGATTCCAGTTCAACATCCATTTCTTTCTCAATCTTAGCATCAACTGGTATTAGGTAGTTTTCTCCATTCACCTGCATACCGTGTCCAGCATAGAAAAACAACCCAACACCTTTATTTGCAGCAAGTTTATTACCAAACTCGCGCATATGTGTTTTCATATCTGCTTGATTAAGATTAGTGTACACCATCACATCAAACCCCAAACGTTTTAATTCATTGCCAACATCCTTGGCATCATTTACAGGGTTTTTAAGTGGGGACGTTAAATATTCTCCATTACCTATTACTAAAGCATATCTTTTTTGATTTGTTGTTGATGTAGCATTGTATTTTATACTTCTGATTCCGGACTCAGCTTTTCCTGCTCCATTTTCAACCACTACTTTTACTTTATTGTCGCCGGGTTTTAGCTTTACAGTTCGTTCAATTGTATAATCGCAGTTTGATGTTACTACACTAAATCCTCTCACTGCATTATTTACCTGAAGCTCCTCATTTACATAAATTTGAACATTCCTTAGCTCTTCCTTTGAACTAATACAGAGTTTGACTTTTGTTTCTGACTTATCAACTTCGGAACTGGCATATGTTGGGGTCAGCCACGAAACTTTAGGTGGCAACAAGTCTTTTTGGGTAGAACCAACATAAACTCCATTTTTATATTCACCCGATTGTGTACGACCATCGGCAAAATACATTGTTCCTATTCCATGATACCTTCCGTATGCAAAGCCACCAACATACTTACTACCATCTATTGCATTTTTAAAGTTACCTTGTCCATGGTATTTCCCATCTTTAAATTCTCCAATGTATTCATGTCCTTCTGCAAAAGTATAAGTTCCCTGTCCTTCATATTTACCAAGTTTAAAGGTCCCAACATATTTATCTCCATTTTGTTGAACATATGTTCCAAACCCATTTTGACAATCTCCCGAAATACATCCTGATTTAGCTATATTCTGACCGGTATATGTTCCATTTTCCCAGAACCCTTTTTTTATTTCTCCTTCTGGAGATGTTTGAACCCCATATCCATGTCGTTTATCATCTTTCCATTCCCCTTCATGAATCCAACCATCTGCCCAAGTATTAGTTCCTTGTCCATTTCTCTTATTATTTTTCCAGTTACCAACATACTTTTCGCCACTCTGCCATGTATAAACTCCATAGCCATCATTACAATCACCTGAGATACAACCATACTGATTTTTTCCAGAGCCAACATACTTTCCATCTTCCCACATTCCTGTTTTTGAGGTTCCATCAACATAATAATATGTACCATAACCATTTATTTTATGATCTTTCCACTCACCATCATATTTTTCTCCACTGGAATAATACATTATACCATTTCCATCAATGTTACCACCTTTCCAGTTACCACTATATCGTCCTCCGTCAGTCCATTCATAAGTTCCTTCCCCTTCTCTTATTCCTGCAACAAAATTACCTTCATACTTTCCTCCATCATCGTAAATCTTCGTTCCAAATCCATCCTGGCAATCACCTGATATACAACCAGTTTGATTTATATTTTGATTTCCCAGGTACTCCCCCTTTGACCAATATCCCTTTTCTATTGTACCATTTGCATAGAAAAGCGTTCCTTCTCCATCTCTTTTATCATCTTTCCATTCTCCAACATACTTATCTCCGTTTGAATATTCATTCGTTCCTTCTCCATTTCGTTTATCATCAGCCCACTCTCCTCTGTACCAGGACCCATTTGTCCAGTAATTTGTTCCAAACCCTTTCCTTTTTTGACTAACCCAATATCCTTCATATTTTTCTCCCGTAGAAAAAACATAAGTTCCGTGCCCATTATCACAATCACCAGATATACAACCAGAACTCACATTGCTATTATTATTGGGCCTGTTCTTTCCAAGATACTTATTATTAGACCAATACCCCACATCCTGAGCACCACCAGCATAATAATAAGAGCCATAACCATCAAAAGCTCCATTTTTCCATTCACCTACATATTTATCCCCATTTGAAAAATAGTAGGTTCCGGAACCATGCCTTTGACTATTAGAAAAATCACCAATATACTTATCACCACTGTCCCAAACATAAGTTCCATATCCATTATCACAATTTCCTGAAATACATTGCTGCCCGTAAATAAAGGCCGAGAAGAGTATAAATGAAAGTAAAAGTATTGCCCTGTTCATAGTTTTCAGATTAAAGTATTAATTTAAATTCACTTGACTAGTAAATTTATAAAAATAATACTTAAAGGGCAAGGTTTTTTGATGATGTTATTTGGCAATAATGTCCCAACAAAAGAACTTTCGATAAAACATTAATATGTGAAATTAATTTAATTATATAGCTACACCCTTAATTATTTCATACTTAACTCCTGTTCTTTGCAGAACACTTTCAAATAAAACAACCGCCTCAATAACAGCAATTTGAAAATCTACATTTTTAAATTCTTCAACATATTTCTGCAACATTATTTCGTTAGAAAGGGATTTCACCCTCCCTATTGTTAAATGCGCTTTAAAAGGCCGGCTTTCTAATTCAAAACCTATACTCTCCATTGCCTCATCAACTTCTTTAGCCAATACAGAAAGTACATCCACTTTTTTTAATCCCAGCCAAATAACACTTGTCCGTCTTTGCTTCTTAAAACAACCTAATCCCTTAATTTCAATGCTAAATCTCTCAAATTTTGTTACAACATCTTCAATAGAGCGAACTATTAGAGGAACAATAGATGAAGGAGTATTGCCTAAAAACTTCAAGGTAATATGAAAGTTTTCTACAGGAACCCATTTTATCTTATCATTCTTAAGCCTTATCTTTAATTTGGAGTAGAAATCAAGCAGCTCAGCACTTGGCGTAATTTTAATACCGATAAATAACCGTTTCATATTTGCAGAAATAAAAAAGGCTGTTGTAACAACAGCCTCTTAAGTTTTCAATAATAATGCGTTAAACCAGTCTGTTTCTGTTCGCGTATTCTAATAAATCTGCCTTTTTAGCAAAATTCATTTTAGCATATATGCGTTCTTTATGATCCTGTACCTTACTATCTTTCCAATCCAATAACTCAGCAATTTCATTTTGAGTAAACCCTTTTGCAATTAACTTAAAAATAACACGTTCTGTGTCATTTAAAGTTTTATAATTACACTTAGGGGTAGTTGAATTTTGAGATTGCAAAAAGGTCTCACGTAAACGCATAAATTCATCCTTACCAATCATCTTGATTAACAAGTTTCTGGCAAATTGTGCACGTTCTTTTCGAGTTCCTTCCTTCTGACCGAAAACATTCACAGCCATTTGGTTTTCAACATAATCAAAAAAACCGTCAAACTCATTGATAACAGTGAGTTTCGTCTTATTCGGTTTTTTCGGGTTAACCGTTTTTAAAACAAAAAGATTTTGACTACTTAATAGGGGGTTCATTTTAACAATTTAAATATTAATACTCTAGGCTAAAGTAAAAAACTTTTTTTGTTTAACAATAGTATAACGGCAATTAAGGATATAAAATTATCAACATATTAACAATTCTGATAAACAACTAGTAATAAATACATTAATACAAAAAAACATTACAAATACACTTTTTTTAACATATTTTTTCCTTTATATTCGGAAAACAAAAGCTATATTTGTTGAGGTAACTTAATAGAAATCAATATGAATTTAAGATTTTATATAATCGGTTTGATTCTTTTATTTGCAGTTAATAATATTCATTCGCAAAATATTACATATACTAATGAAGAGGATATAATTCAACCAGCTGCAGAAAACAGTGCTGATTTTCTGCAAAACAATGAAGAAAAAAAAACACCCCGAATTAATTACAACGTTAATGTTGGAACAAGTGTGACTAGTAGTAAGTTTGGAAATACTGTGAGTTTGTATACAGCTCCAGAAATAAGATATAGATTGGCACCTAAACTCAGTATTTCGGCGGGTTTTTTAATAACAAACACAACAGTATCAGGATATTATGCTGCTGAAAAAGAAAAACAGAGCAACTTTACAAATACCTATCTGTATACGGGCATTGATTACTATGCTACCGAGAGATTAAGAATTAGTGGAGAAATTTTATATGGAATAAATCAACCAAAATATTCTGCTTTTGGCAATAATAATAGTTCTGACTATTATTTGAGATTTAGTGCCGAGTATAAAATTACCAAAAGTCTTAGTGTTGGAGTACAAATAATTAATCAAAATATGGGATACCCAGGTTATAATGATCCATTTAATAGAGATCCATTTAATAATTATTATAACCCTTATAATCCATTCTCAAGATTTTGAAATAAAAAAAAAACTGCTTAAAGCAGTTTTTTTTTATTTTTTTAGAAGAAATCATCATCATCATCGTCTTCATCACTCATCCCGGTTTTTTCGTATTCAACCATTTCAAACTTCACTTTTACAAGATGAGTAAATCTTATTCCTAATGCATGCATATCTTCATCAATTCTATCATAATGCCACCTAATCGTAACATTACTTTTCTCGTTTATTTTATCAATTAAAAAAATAAGCTCAAAAATTTGTTTTGATGAAGCTGTATTCAAATATTCAATATTGAAATCGAAAACAGTAATTGGAAGAGGATTGTCTCTATATCTCTTCAGCCATTCCAAAACCGGAGCATAAAACTCAATGGCATTTTCAGGCAATGATACATTGGAAATTTTGAATATGTTATTTTCCGGATCAAATATAATCTCCGGTGTATCTTCTGTAGCCGCTATTCTTAATGGATCCATTCGAAAAAGTAAATTTTACAATTATTTTATTTCAGTTTAATCGATGTTTGTAATGTGAAAAACGAAAAATCGTCGTTTACTTTAGTGAAATCATATGCTATTTCTCTGTGCGTTTTTAAGCGCATATCAATAAAGCCTAACCCTGTTTTTTGAGGATCTATGGCACTTTGATCTAACAATATTTTATTAAAATACTCATTTAACTCATCTTCATTCAAACCATTTACCATATCAAGTCTTTCTCTAAAATCCTCAACCTTTGAGTTTTTAATAAAGTTACCTGATGTGAGAATAAATTCATCGCTTGTCTGGCCTAAATAAAATATTCCGGATGTGCCATCTGGATATTCTTCCATATTATCTCCATGCTTGCTTATATTTTGAAGCATTTCGACCATAATATAATATACCTTCTTAGCTGGCCCACTTGTACTCATTTGCCCTTTAATAATTGACAAAAGGCTTAGAATATTATTTTGATTAAAATTTCCGTTAAAATTAAGCAGTATATCTCGCTTTGATAAAAGATGATTTAAACTTTTTATGCTTTTAATTGACTCATTATCCTCGCTTGTCACCTCCTCTGTACCCATATCAAGTCTCGAAGGAATTTCTGTTTGAAGATAAAAATATGACCAATATAAATCAACATACTCAAAATCAAACAACAATTTGTTACCAGATCTTCTGGCCATTTCAATTAAGCCAAGGCCTGCACCTCCTTTATCTGATAATTCACCAGTACTCAGAATTTCTCTGTGTAACTTCTTAAGCTCCTCCCTATCAAGACTATTTACTCTTTCTAATCTTTGCTTAAGAGAATCAACTTTGCTGTTAACGATTAAATTACCTGTTGTAATCAAGTACCTGCTACCTTGCTTTTGAATTGCAAAAATACCGGTATAATCATCAACATCTCCTGAAATAACTTCCTCCTGATGACGGGTGACATTTTGTAACCCTTCAACCATAATAAAGTAAATTCTATTCTGGAGAGATGATTTGTCAACTAGCTTTTGTAGATTACTTTCTGCTAAAGAAAGTATTTTACGGGTAAGATTCTGCGAAAAACTGCCCCGATAAATGTATTCAAAATCCCCGTTTTCAACTCTTTTAAAGAGATCGTAGGTAATTTTTAAAGGCTTGCTTGTACTTCGTTTTCTTATCATAAGTCTGCTTGTTCAACTTTTACCGGTTTTATCGAAATAGACTTGCTACTCAAAATAAAACACCCCGTAAAATTGTGCCAAAGACTTAAATTATTGATCCTATTTTATTTTCATTAATTGCTTTGGTCTTGATTAACAAAAATAATAGATTTTTTTGAAATTCAAACCTTTTTTGACACTAATAAGATGTTTAAATAATATTACTTCCGAAAGCATAATGGAATTTCTAGCACATAAGTACTTAATTAACCAAATTATAGACTACTATCCGAACAAATAAAATCAATAAGCAACTGATTATCTGCTGGATAAAAATTAGACAAAAAGAAAATAGTCAAATACTGTATAATCTCATAGTTTGGAATTTGATATTTTGTAGCTTTGCATAAATACTAATTACAAAGAAATTAAAGAATTGTCAAGCATTTAATTCAATAAACAAATGGATAAAATAGCATTGCTTTATGCTCCCGCAAAAGGGAGAACAGAGAAAGTAGCCAAAATGATTTGTAAAAAAATAGGCAACGAAAAGTTTGATCTAATACTTATTGATGAACAAACGGAGCCTAAAGTATTAACAAATTATAAAAAAATAATATTCGGAATTTCAACTGTTGGAAGAGATAGTTGGGATGCAAACTATACAAAAATAGGTTGGGACCTCTTTTTGCCAAAACTTCAGGACTTTGATTTTTCTAAAAAAACTGTTGCAATTTTTGGCTTAGGTGATCATATCTTATATGCAAACAACTTTGTTGATTCAATGGGGTCATTGGCAAAAGTTGTGGAAGAAAATGGTGCAAATTTAATAGGCAAATGCAGCTCTGAAGGATATACTTTTTCAGAATCAGAAGCATTGGTTGGTAACACATTTTTAGGGCTACCCATTGATGAGGATAACGAAGAGGAACTAACTGAAGAGCGGCTTGCAAGCTGGTTAAAAAAGATATCCGAAGATTTTGGATTCTAATTAACTTTTACGCATACTAATTCAGAAAATTTCCTTTACTTTGGGGCTTTGAATTTAATAATAGAGTTTGAAAACACACTATTTACTACAATAGCCTTAAAATTATTTGTTTCAACATTTTAAGGAATTATCAGAGCTATGATAATTTGTAACGCCCTGAATTATAAATCTTTCTCATTATTATTTGGGTTTTACGCAATTATGACAGTAGTAGTTGAAGTATTTAGCAGCCATCATTTTTTAGTGAAGAACTTTATTATTAAGGATGTTAAATTGCTTATAGCTTAATTATTTATGCTTAACAATGGATGAAACTTTTAGAAAAAAAATACTGTTATTATTTACTATTCTTTTAGTAGCAGGTTTAGTAAATGCACAAAAAAGAGCATCAATAGGCTTGAGCTTTGGTTCTGGCGTTTCAAGCTATTATTTTGTGACAGATATAAATATCAATGCGGACTATATTGATAACGATTTTGTGCCGGTTTATGAAGGAGGATTGATTTTTAATTACCTAGATAAAAATGCTGGTATACAAATAGGCGTTAAATACACTCAAAAAGGCTGGATAGAAAACTTCCAAAATGGAGCCTCTGCAAAATTGATGTTTGATTGTATTGAAGTACCTCTACTGACTCAAATTCGGTTTAGCAGATACAAAAGATCTGGCTGGGTACTGCTTTTTGGAACTTATGGAAACTATGTAATAGAAGAAAGTGACTCTTCTTTTTCGGAAGTAAAGCCTGACTATACTATTGATACAGAATTTGTTAAATACAACGAATTATTGTATAACACCTTTGAGTTTGGTATAAAAGGAGGAGGTGGTTTTGAGTTTGGATTAGGAAAAAACAGCCTTCAATTACAGATACTATTTACACAGGGTTTTGTAAACCTTTTTGACTCTGAAAGAGAAGGTATTTATCGTTCTCTAAGTCAAAGTTTGATGGTAAGTGCTGTTTATAAATTTACTTTATTTAGAAGAGATCAATAGAAAGAAGTTGAGGATGGACATAAAATCAAACATACTATCAATAAAAAGGAAACTGCCTGAACATGTAAAATTGGTTGCTGTTTCTAAAACAAAACCAAATGAGGATATTTTAAAGGCCTACAAAGCCGGACAGAAGATTTTTGGTGAAAACAAAGTACAAGATCTATCAAAGAAGTATGAAGAATTGCCCAAAGACATTCAATGGCATTTTATAGGGCACTTGCAAACAAATAAAGTAAAATATGTTGCTCCATTTGTTTCATTAATACATGCAGTTGATAGTTTAAAGTTATTAAGCACAATTAGCAAAGAAGCAATTAAAAACAACAGAACTATTGATTATCTATTTCAACTACATATTGCTGATGAAGAATCGAAGTTTGGATTATCCTTCGAGGAACTAGAAAAAATAGTCTGTTCTGAAGAATTTAAGCAAATTCCTAATGTCAACCTAAGAGGTTTGATGGGAATGGCAACTTATACTGATGATATCGAACAAATAAAGCGTGAATTTGGTGGTTTAAAGGCGCATTTTGATGAAATAAAAAAAAAATACTTTGCCGATAAATATGATTTTAACGAATTGTCAATGGGAATGTCTTCGGATTTTGAACTTGCTGTTGAACAAGGAAGCACAATGGTTAGAATCGGCAGTACAATTTTTGGTGAAAGAAACTAATAATCAAGTAATTGATAATATATTTAGAGTGAGTTTAAATTGATTGAATTACTTGGCGAAAACAGAAAAATATAATTACTTTTGGTTCAAAATAATTTAACAAATATTTAAAAAATAATATAAAATGGCTGATTTAAAAACAACCTACTTAGGCTTGAAATTAAAAAACCCTGTAATAGTAAGTAGTTCCGGATTAACAAACAGTATTGATAAAATCAAGAAATTAGAGAAAAATGGTGCAGGGGCAATTGTTATTAAATCAGTCTTCGAAGAACAGATTAATCATGAAACAAGCAGCTTGCTAAGGTATAACAATTACCCAGAAGCAGGGGATTATATTTTAAATTATGCCAAAAGCAATACTATTGAAAATTATCTTGAACTCGTAAAAGACGCAAAAGAGCAAGTGCAAATCCCTATAATAGTGAGTGTTAACTGTGTTTCAAGTGATGATTGGGTGGATTTTACTAAAACACTTGAAGAAGCTGGCGCTGATGCTGTTGAATTAAATATTCATATAGTAGTTGCTGACAAGGAACTTAAATCAGAGGATATTGAACAAAGATATTATGACATATTAAAAGTGGTAAGAAAGAATACCAAAATTCCTATTGCAGTGAAAATTGGAAACCATTTTTCAAATCTCTCTAATTTTGTAAACAGACTTTATGCTCATGGGGCAAATGGTGTTGTTTTGTTCAACCGATTTTACGAACCAGATATCGATATCGAATCCATGCAATTTACTAGTTCTGAAGTGTTTAGCAAACCTTCAGATATAAGACACTCGTTGCGTTGGGTAGGAATGCTTTCAGATTTGGTTGAAACTGTTGATATTTCAGCATCAACTGGGGTGCATGATTCCACTGCAGCCATTAAAATGCTCTTAGCTGGTGCCCAAACTGTTCAGGTTTGTTCTACACTATATAAAAATGGTGTTGAAGAATTAAATAAAATTGTAGGCGGCATTTCTGAATGGATGGATAAAAAAGGCTATGAAAAAGTAGCAGACATTCGTGGATTAATGAGTTACAAAGAAATTCCAAATCCATCGGTTTATGAAAGAGCACAATTTATGAAATATTTTTCTTCTGTAGAGTAATAAATATTTTAAGGATATTGGAAAGCTGCCGTTGTGCAGCTTTTTTTTATTCGTTAATTACACCTGAGCCAATTAATTCATCACCGTTGTACCAGGCTGCGAACTGCCCTGCTGTAATGCCTCTTTGTTTTTCTTCAAAGATAATGTACAATCCATTTTCTTTCATGGTGAGTGCAGCCTTTTGCAAAGGTTGTCTATATCGGTGACGAACCAGGTAATTTCTTGTTTCTCCAGGTTTCATTTCCAAATCTGGCCTGATAGAATGAATTTCGTCCTTTGCAATAAACAGACCTCTACGATACAAGCCCGGATGGTCCTTTCCCTGCCCTACATAAATGATATTTTTTTCTATATCTGTACCAATTACAAAAAGTGGTAATGGTTTCCCTCCAATATTCAACCCTTTGCGTTGGCCAATCGTATAATAATGGGCTCCGTTGTGTTGTCCAACTTTCACACCATCGTGTTTGGTGTAACTGAAAGGCTTAACCAACTCATCTACAGATGATTCATCTATTGAAATAGTTTCATAAAATGCCCTGTCTATTTCAACAACTCTCCCTTTTTTAGGTTCCAGTTTTTGTTGCAAAAATACTGGTAAATCTACCTTTCCAACAAAACATATTCCTTGAGAGTCTTTTTTATCTGCAGAAGCCAGCTTTAATTCCTTTGCAATAGCCCTTACTTCTGGCTTTTTTATATCTCCAATTGGGAATAAAGCCTTTTCTAACTGTTTTTGAGACAATTGGCAAAGAAAGTAGCTTTGGTCTTTGTTGCCATCAACTCCTGCCAACAACCGGTGATATTCTAAGCCTCCTTTTTCAATAGTTTCTTTCCTGCAATAATGACCTGTTGCAACATATTCAGCACCCAACTTTAAGGCTTCGTCAATAAAAACGTCAAATTTAATTTCCCTGTTACAAAGCACATCAGGATTTGGAGTTCTTCCTCTTTCGTATTCCGAAAACATGTAATCAACGACTTTTTTTCGATATTGAACACTCAAATCTACCTGGTGAAAAGGGATTTCAAGTTTTTTAGCAACCAGCTTGGCAAACATCAAATCATTATCCCACGGACAATCCCCTTCTAAAACTCCTGTCTTGTCATGCCAGTTTATCATAAATAAAGCCGTTACATCATGGCCCTGCTTTTTAAGCAAGTATGCAGCAACACTTGAATCAACTCCGCCTGATAAACCTATAACTACTTTTGCCATAACTACTTAACCCTTTCTATAAAAACTCTAATCATTTTTCAATTCCTCAAGGATATGAACCAGTTCAACAAATAAACTTTCTTTGTCGGTTTCCTTAAAACTTTCAATATTCGATTTCAATTCTACAATAATTGGCTTCAAAATAGAAGCATCCATCTTTTCTTCAAAATTATCAATGATTGTAAATGCTTCGAACGCCACTCCGAAATCTCTCTTTGTAAATAACTCCACAAACAATCCAATATCAGCACTATAGTCAAGCCCTGATTGCCAGCATGTTGTCAGTATTTCTTTATGAATAGAATGATAATTATTATTTCTTAAAGCCTTAACAACTTCTGGTCGGCAATTCTTATCCTTTAAATCATTTAATAAACTTATAATTGAAGATCGAATCTGCTCCGACTTACTTGTTGATAACAATTCAAACAAGAATGGTAAAATTCTTGGATCACCTGTATTTCTTAGCTGTTTAATCGTAAAAAGAACTTCATCAGTTTTAGTACTTTGAAGTTTTTTGGCAGCTATTTTGATAATCTTATCGTCTGTCATTTACAAAATATTTGTTAACTTGCAAAAGTAAAAATAAGTTTCAGATGCTAAAAAGAATAGGCTCTTGGGAAGGCTGTTTTTAACATCTAATAACAATTTTCATAAAACTAATACCATTAATAACTAAAAAACACATGAAACTTTACCTATCTGTTTATAAAGCATGTTTGTTAATTTTTATCCTTGCTTGTATTTCTTGCGGTGCTGAAAGTTCTGCTTCTGAGCATGAAACCATCGATGAAGTAAGCCAAAATTATGTGTTAACTTCAACTATTGAAGTTTTTAATTCATTACCATCCCCAGTAAAAACAGCTGAGTTAATTATAGGAACAGGTGTTCAATTTGACGAAAAAATTCTGAACCCTGCAAGAAATGCCCCTTATTATGAAACAAGTTATAGCATGGCTTTGAACCTTGGAGTTTATTGTGCTGATTTAAGTTACACCTCCTTTTATGAGCAGAAACAAATAACCACGGATTACCTTGGAGCTGTAAAATTGCTTGCTGATGGTCTTGGGATTACAGAGCTTTTAAAGAAAGAAGACTTAATTAAACTCGAAGAAAATATCTATAACAAAGATAGTATCAAGCAGTTAGTCCAGGAAATTTTCTTTTCTTCAGGAGAGTTCCTAAATGACAATAATCGTCCTGAAATAGCCTTGCTTGTTGAGGTTGGCGGATGGATTGAGGGATTGTATATTGCAATGCAATTGGCAAAACAATCAGGACATATTAATAAAGAACTTGTTGACAGGGTTGCAGAACAAAGAAATTCACTCGTGCTGGTTATTGAATCCCTTGAGAATTTTTCGAACATAAACTCAATTAATGAGGTTTTGCTCGATATGGAAAAACTTAAAACCATCTACGAAAAAATGTTAAGCCCTGAAAACGAGGAATATGATTCAAATAAAACACTAAAACTCACAAAAAACTCAAGTGCTTACGTTACTCCTGAGATTTTCATGAGCTTATATCATCAGATAAATAATACACGTAATAGTTATACACAATAATCATTAAGCTCAACAAGTTAATTATTCCAAGAGAACAAATTTCTTTTACCTGAAAACAAGTTGTATGAAATCAGTATTTCTTACCTTCTTGATTCTTCTTTCAAGCATCACAACAAACTTCTATCATGCTATAGGACAAGAAGATTCATTAAAAACTCGTCCCAAAATTGGTTTGGTATTAAGTGGTGGTGGGGCCAAAGGGCTAATGCATATCGGAGTCCTTAAATTAATAGAAAAGTACAATATACCTATTGATTATATTACAGGAACCAGTATGGGAAGCATCGTTGGGGCACTATATTCAATTGGTCACTCTGCTGATGAAATTGAGAAAATTGCAAAAAACCTGGATTGGGAAGAAGTTTTTGATGGTAGTACAAAACGACGACTTATTTCAATTGAAGAAAAAGATGAAGAAGGAAAGTATGTTATTGAAGTGCCCGTAAAAAAAGGTATCCCAATAATTCCAACAGGGTTAATTTCAGGACAAAAGCTTGAAATGGAGCTTGCAAAAGTAACATGGTCTGTGCATGATGTAAATGATTTCTCAAAGTTACCAATACCATTTGCCTGTATTGCAGCTGATATTGAAACTGGTTCTGCTGTTGTACTGAACAAAGGATATCTTCCTGATGCAATCCGTGCGAGTATGGCTATACCTTCAGTATTTACTGCAGTTGAAATTGATGGAAAATTGTTAGTTGATGGCGGTCTGGTTAGAAACTTTCCAGTTAGTGACGCTCGAAAAATGGGAGCTGATATCATTATAGGAGTCAATGTACAAGCTCCTCTTTATAAGAAGGATGAGTTAACTTCTATGCTTAAAATAATGGAACAGGCTGCAAGTTTTATTAACGATAAATCAACTAAAGAAGAAACAAAGCTTGTTGATATCCTAATAAAGCCAAATATCGAAGGTTATGATGCCAGCAGCTTTGATGCAGTTGATACTTTGATAGCAAGAGGAAAAGAAGCAGCACTGTTGCAAGAACAAAAGTTTATCGATTTAAAAAAAAGATTAGAAGCCTATCCTGATAGCTCAAAAAAGAAGCGGACACCTCCTATTTTATATTCAACTTTTATTAATAAAGTAAAGTATGAAGGCTTACAAAAAGTATCAAAAGCCACAGTTAAAAGTAAGCTGCAAATAAAAGACTCTAGCTGGGTTTCTTTAAAAGATATTGAAAAGGGCGTTGCAAAAATCTATGGTAGCAAATATTTCGAAAAAGTAAACTACCGAATTGAACAAAACGAAAAAGGAAGTACAGACCTGGTAATCAGAGTAGTAGAACAACCATTTACCATTTACAAGTTTGGGATAAACTATAACAATTATTTCAACGCATCCTTATTAGTAAATGGTACTTATAGAAATATTCTTGGAGAAGGGTCGCGGTTGTTATTATCAGCAAAATTAGGATCGTTGCCAGAGTTTATGGCCGATTATACAATTTTCACAAACTGGAAACCTAGCGTAGGGTTGAGATTAAACGCGCAATATTATAATGTAGACGAAGTTTACTATGACATCACTGATTCAGTAAATGTTGAAATCAGTAATAACTCATTTGTTGGCAAGGTAGGTTTTGCATCTTCAATAAGTAACTCAGTACTCTTTACTCTTGGAGGCAAGATATTTTATAGAACATTTAATTCAAAAAATGTAGACTTTTCATTTCCTATTCCTAAAAGCTCTGGTTTTGGTTTATTTAGTAATATAGTTATTGATACCTATGATCGAAATATATATCCCACAAAGGGTTTATTTATTAACATGAATGGCGAGTACATATTTGGAGAACTTGACAAGATAGCCTATGATTTTACAACCAGCTATTGGAAATTCTTCCTTAATTACAATCAGTATCTATCTATTAGTAAAAAGTTAGTTTACAGGCAATTTGCGACAGGCGCAGTTACTTTAGCAGATAACTTATTCTTTAGCGAAAGATACTTTCTTGGGGGTGAATTAAATTATAAAAACTATATTTTCCCTTTAACAGGATATCACTTTATGGAAATAATGGGTCATAATATTGCTTCTGCAGGTATGTCCTTAAGATACGAACCCTGGAGTGGTAAATTTATTTTCCTGCAAGGTAATGCAGGAATAGCTGAAGATAGTTTAAAGGACTTTATACAACCATCAGAAATCTATTATGGAGGCTCTTTTGGTCTAGGTGTTAAAACAATAATTGGTCCTATTGAATACCGAATCAGTACTAACAGTTTTAATCATAAAGTAGCTCACTGGATTAAAATAGGTTATAATTTTTAAAGAAAATAGCAGTTAAATTACTATTTCACCTTCAAAAACTAATTTTGCAGGGCCCTTTAAAAAAACTTCGGTGTATTTATTTCCGTTTTCACTAAAACTAACCTCTAAATTTCCACCTAAAGTTTTAATAGGAACTATTGAATCGGAAATATCATTCATTTTGTAAAAAGCTAATGCCGATGCAACAGAACCAGTACCACAGGAATAGGTTTCATCTTCTACTCCACGTTCATAAGTCCTAACAGCTATTCCCTTTTCTTCTAACGATACAAAGTTTACATTTGTTCCTTCCGGTTTATATTTTTCACTGTATCTAACCTCCTTACCTTTACCAAAAACATCTACTTTTTGAACATCATTGACAAATGCAACATAATGAGGTGAGCCTGTATCAAGAAATAAATGATCTTCGTTTACTTCAATCTTTTCAACATCTATCATTTTTAATTTCACTAACTCATTTTCATCAATTGATGCCTGGTGAGGACCATCACTAGCAATAAATTCTGTATTATTTCCAATTATTCCTAAATGTTTTGCAAATGCAGTTATGCATCTGCCTCCATTGCCACACATTGTACCTCGCGCTCCATCAGAATTGTAATAATCCATTTCGAAATCGTAATCCTTATGCGATTTTAGCAACATGAGTCCATCAGCTCCAATTCCAAATCTTCTATGGCACAAAAAACTAATCTGTTCTTTTGTCAATTTCACTTCATTTTGTCTATTATCAATTAAAATAAAATCATTTCCTGTGCCGTGGTACTTGTAAAACTGGAGCCTCATATTCTGTGTTAAATTTAGTTAATTGCTTGCTTTAATATTTTCAATTCCGTTATTTTACATAAAGCAAACAAAAATAGCAATAAGTTTGTTAACAATAAAAAAGGAAACTATGAAGATTAAAAACATTTTATTCATTCTAATAATAGCTACAATTGGAGGGGTTGTGGCTATTGGTGGTAGCAAATTGCTTGAGGAGGAAAAAGTTGTTGCTGAAAAAAAAGAAAACACAATTGATCCTTTTGCACGTTTTGTAAGTAGTGCAAAGGTCGATAACTCAATAGATTTTACTTATGCAGCTGAAAAGGCAATTCATGGAGTTGTTCACATCAAAACCTCATATGCAAGCCAAAGAGGCAATACGCTTTACGATTATTTATTTAGAGAACAACAAACACCGCACATGGGAGTTGGTTCCGGTGTAATCATTTCATCAGATGGTTATATTGTAACTAATAATCATGTTATAGATATGTCAAACGAAATAGAGGTTGTTTTAAATGATAAACGGAGCTTTGACGCAAAGATTATTGGTAAAGATCCATCTACAGATTTAGCTCTTTTAAAAATTGAAGCGGAAGATCTTTCTGTGATTCCATTTGGTAATTCTGACGATATTAAAATTGGTGAGTGGGTTCTTGCAGTTGGAAATCCATTTAATCTCACATCCACTGTTACAGCTGGAATAATTAGTGCTAAAGGAAGGAATATAAACATTATGGGAGATCAATATTCCATAGAATCATTTATTCAAACTGATGCTGCGGTAAACCCTGGAAACAGTGGTGGTGCACTTGTAAATATAAGTGGAGAACTGGTTGGTGTAAATGCCGCGATTGCTACCCAAACAGGCTCATACTCAGGATATTCATTTGCAATTCCAACTAGTATTGTTGAAAAAGTAGTAGCTGATTTAAAAGAATATGGCATTGTTCAAAGAGCATTGCTTGGCGTTTCCATTTTAGACATGACCTCTGAAATAGCGAAATCACTTGATATGGACAAAATAGAAGGGGTTTTAGTTGAAGGAATTATGCCAGGTGGTTCAGCAGAAAAAGCTGGAATTTTAAGAAACGATGTCATTTTAAAGGTTGGTGAGAAAGATGTAAATAAAGTTTCTGAACTTCAAGAACAGGTTGGTAGATACAGACCTGGAGATAAAGTTATTATAACTCTTAAAAGAGATAATAAGTTAAAAAAAGTTCCTGTTGTTCTTCAAAACAAAATAGGAAGTACCGAAGTAGTTAGCACTGATATTTACACTGTGCTGGGAGCAAATTTTGAGTCTCTTTCAAAAAGAGATTTGGAAAGGTACGGGCTTGCCAGTGGTGTAAGAGTAAAGGAATTACAACAAGGAAAATTGCAAAAAGCAGGAGTTCGTGAAGGTTACATTATTACACATATTAACAGAATTCCCGTTGGTAGCTTAACTGATATTGACAAAGCCTTGAAAGATGCAAGCGGCGGAGTTTATTTAAGAGGAATCTATCCAAATGGACTGGTTGAATATTATGCATTTGGAATAGATTAAACTTTAAATACTAGCAGCAAAAACACACCAAAATTATACTAAAAACAAGCTTGTTTACGTAATAATACCAACAATTAATGTAATAGATTATCGGGTATTAAAAATAATCTGCATATTGTAGGTTATTCTCGGTATAGCAAAAACACTAAACACAAAAAATGAGACAATTAAAGATTACAAAATCCATAACGAACAGAGAAAGTGCATCTCTTGATAAATATTTACAGGAGATTGGTCGAGAAGAATTAATTACCGTAGAAGAAGAAGTTGAATTAGCACAAAGGATAAGAAAGGGTGATCAGATAGCACTGGAGAAACTTACCAGGGCAAATTTACGCTTTGTTGTATCAGTTGCCAAACAGTATCAAAATCAAGGACTTACACTCCCTGATTTAATTAACGAAGGAAATATTGGCTTAATAAAAGCTGCTGAAAAGTTTGATGAAACAAGGGGGTTTAAATTCATCTCTTATGCAGTCTGGTGGATTCGACAATCGATACTTCAGGCTTTGGCAGAACAATCAAGAATTGTAAGGCTTCCTCTTAACCAGGTAGGTTCTTTAAACAGGTTAAACAAAGCGTTTTCAAAATTTGAACAGGAATATGAACGAACACCAACGCCTCAAGAACTAGCCAAGGTTTTAGAAATTCCGAAAGAGAAAATTAACAGCACATTAAGGTTATCTGGCAAACACGTTTCTGTTGATGCACCTTTCTCTGATAGTGAAGAAAACAGCTTATTAGATGTTTTAACAAATGAAGATACTCCCAAAACAGATACTTCTTTAATTAAAGAATCTCTAATTAAAGAAATAGAAAGGGCTCTATCTACCCTCACTGAACGTGAGAAAGGGATAATTAAATCTTTTTTTGGAATTAATTGTGCAGAATTAACCCTTGAAGAAATAGGCGATAAATTTGGCCTTACAAGAGAAAGAGTAAGGCAAATTAAAGAGAAAGCAATTAAACGATTGAGAAACTCATCAAAAAGTAAACTGCTTAAAAGTTATTTAGGATAGAATATTATAGTTTATTACTGAATATTTAAGGTTGATATATTAAAACATGCCAGCTTCGGTTAGCATGTTTTTTTTATTTATACTAATACAATTTGAAATATTGTAAATTGAAATTTTAAAATGGCTTTGTATATGCCGATTGACTAGCAGTTTTGGTTTTCAAACTTGTGAAGCAAACCAATTACTAACAGCGGTTTGGTACAAATATCTCCATTAAGAGAGCCTTTCCTTCTTTATCTGCACAACAAGCTATTTGAAAAACCTCAACAAGTAAAAATGTGAAAATTATTTCCTTTACAATTCAAATATTATAAACCCGAAAATAGAAAGAGGAACAAAATAGATCAATAAAAATATCACCCCATTATTTTCAATACACATAATTAAAATACTCACATAATTACAATATTAATATAAATTAAAAGGGATGCATTTAAACTTTTATGTTAAATTATTTTAACACCCCCTATAAATTTCATATGTTTGCCTTGAATTTATGATCATCAAATACAGAAAACAATGAAAAGAATTAAATTAAAGCATTTTGTTTTATTGGCTCTGTTCCTTTTTGCTGGCACAGAGTTATTTGCACAATCAAAACATCAAATTGACACCGGGGCAACCGCCTGGATGTTAACCTCAACAGCCTTAGTATTGTTAATGATTCCAGGCCTGGCCATGTTTTATGGTGGGCTTGTTCGCTCTAAAAACGTACTAGGCACCATGATGCACTCTTTTGCAGCAATGGGCATAATGACAGTATTGTGGGTGATAGTAGGTTATAGTATGTCGTTTGGCTCAAATGTTCTCGGTGGATGGTTCGGATGGAACAATGACTACTTCTTTTTAAATGGTATTGACGATTCAATTTTAGAGGCAGGTGTCCCGGAATATGTATTTTCTATGTTTCAGGGTAAATTTGCCATAATTACCCCTGCACTCATAGCCGGGGCATTCGCTGAGAGAATATCCTTTAAAGCTTACATGTTATTCATTGCTTTATGGGGTATTCTCGTTTACAACCCGCTTTGTCATTGGGTTTGGGCCGAAGATGGCTTTTTATTTAACATGGGGGCAAACGGAGCTATTGATTTTGCAGGAGGAACAGTTGTACATATAAGCGCTGGTGTAAGTGGCGTTGTTGCCGCTATTTATCTTGGTCCACGAAGGGGATATCCAAACATCGCATCAAGGCCTAATAACCTGGTAATGACTATCATCGGAGCAGGATTGCTTTGGGTGGGCTGGTTTGGTTTTAATGCAGGCAGCAGTGTTTCCAGCAGCTTGAGCACAGCGCAAGCATTAACAGCAACACAAGCAGCAGCTGCAGCAGGGGCCTTATCATGGATTCTTCTTGAATGCTTTCAATACGGAAGACCAAGTGCTTTAGGCCTGGTTTCAGGAATACTTGCAGGACTTGTTGCGGTTACACCTGCTGCAGGAGTTGTAAAGCCATACGGAGCAATGATCCTAGGTGTATTAGCCACGTTGGCTTGTTATGCTTTTGTCAGTAATAAAAGAAGATTTGGTTTTGACGATACTCTTGATGCTTTTGGCATACACGGAATAGGTGGGATTGTTGGTGCTATCTTTTTAAGCTTCTTTATACGAGATAACTGGATGGCAGATGCTACAACCAGCGCAATTGAAAACGGTTTAATTGCAAACAATGAAACCTGGTCAATCTGGCAACAACTGGGCGTGCAAGGTGCAGCAGTTGGACTCTCGATAGTTTATGCTGTTGTGATGACTTTTGGAGTATTATTTGTGGTGGATAAACTATTCAAACTTCGTCCTTCGGCAAACGATGAGATGAAAGGTTTAGATACTGTTTATCATGGCGAAAGAGGGTATGGCATGTTAAACCCTAACTAATTAAACTGTCTAAATATCAAACAATTAATTCAAAAAGTAAAAAATGAAATTAATCATAGCTATTATACATGAATCACAGCTTGACCAGGTACGGGAAGCACTGGTTGAAGCTGGCATTGGCAGAATTACCGTAAGCCGGGTTTCCGGGCACGGAAAACAAAGAAAAGAAGAAATTTATCGTGGTAAAAAAGTGATACCCAACTTAAATCCGAAAATCAGAATTGAAATTGCTGTAAATGATGAATTTGTAGACACCACCATTAGTGCAATTATGAAATCAGCCAAAAGAAGCGAAGAAGGCGAAGTTGGTGACGGAAAAATATTTGTTCTTCCACTTGAGGAATGCATAAGAATAAGAACAGGAGAAAGAGGTGGCTCCGCAATATAATTGTCGAATATTTTAATTCGATTCCTATGGGCATAAACATTTTTAGTTTGTGCCCTTTTTTATTCATTCTATATTTGACTTTTGCTTATTTTTTTGAATCCAAAATGAAATTATGAAAACACTTTTTTCACTATTTACTGTATTAGCTTTTTATTATTGTGATACAAATGCCCAAAAACTGGTTAATATCAACAATAAAAAAGCAAAAGAAATTATTTCCATAATGCAGGAGCAGGAGAAAAATTGGAACAAAATGGATTTTGAAGGCTTTATGCAGGGTTATTGGAAATCGGACTCTTTACAATTCATTGGTAAAAGCGGCATCACCTACGGATGGCAAAAAACCCTCAATAATTATAAAAAACATTATCCAGATAAAGCTTCAGCAGGAATATTAAATTTCACCATTCTTTATGTAGAAGGCCTATCATCTTCCTCGGCATATGTAATTGGCAAATGGCATCTAAGCAGGGAAAAAGGAAACATAGAAGGGTATTACACACTGCTGTGGAGAAAAATAAAAAAAAGATGGGTTATTGTAGCAGATCACACAAACTAAAATTTCACTTTTCGGAAATAAATTAATAAATTTGTGATTAAATCACAAAAATGGCAAATTATGATACTTGATTTTGCTTTTAAAAACTACACATCATTTAAAGAAGAACAACACCTCTCAATGTTAGCCAGTTCAAAGAAAGAAAGATTTCTGAAGAATGAAGATAATATTGCTATAATTTCCGAAGACTTAAAAATATTAAAAACCGCAGTTGTTTATGGAGCAAATGCAAGTGGTAAAAGCAATTTTCTAAATGCATTCAATATATTTAAACAACTGCTGTTTTATGTGTCTGTTGGAAATATTTCAGATCAAAACAGTCCTTTCAACAAAAACTACAGTTTTATTTTAAACAATACCTCAAAGGATGCCCCCACCCTATTTGAAATCACTTTTATTATAGATAAAGTTGTTTATCGCTATGGGTTCGAGTTCTCGAAAACCGGAATTATTGAAGAATGGCTTATTCGAAAAATAAAACGAGAAGCTCAAATATTTTACCGCACTCATGATGATACTGAAATTTCAGGTGATTTTACAGTGATGAAAGAAATCTGGAAGAAAAAAATGGTACGTCCTGATACCTTACTACTCACTGTTGCAGCTCAATTCAATGATCCGTTAGCTCTTCAAATATTTGATTTATTCAATAATTTGAATGTGATTTCAGGAATACATGACTCAACTTACCGCAACTTTACCTTAAACCTATTTGTAGATGATAAAAAAGATTACCAGAAAGAAATCATTGAGCTCCTACAACTAGCTGATTTTGGGATAGATAATATTACATCAAGAGAGGAAGCCGCTGAGACAATTTCGCTAAGTATTTTGCAAGAAGATAGTGCAAATTATGGAGTCCAGAGAAAAAAATCCAGTATTAAAAACCTTTTTACAGTAAGGAAAATTTACGATGACAAAGGAGCAGTTGCTGGTCATGCCGAAATGAAATTTGATTTCTTTGAATCAGAAGGAACAAAAAAGTTTTTTCATTTGTTAGGCCCTATTTTAAATACTTTAAAAGAAGGCAAGGTCCTGATTATTGATGAATTGGATACCAAACTTCATCCAATGCTTACCAAGCAGGTTATTCAACTTTTTAGAAATCCTAAAACAAACCCTAAAAATGCACAGCTTATTTTTGCAACTCATGATATTAACCTACTTGAAGCCGAACTTTTCAGGCGCGATCAAATCTGGTTCACAGAAAAAAACCGTTTTGGAGTATCCGCATTGTTTGCTCTTGCTGATTTTAAAAAAGGCGTGAGAAACGATGAAAAAATAAGCAAACGCTATATGGAAGGAAGATATGGAGCAGTTCCTTACCTCACTGAATTTGAAGAGTATTTTGAATCTCAATTTTAATAAATGGGAAGAAAAAAGCGCAACGCCGATAGAAAAACAAAGCAAAGCCGTAGGACTGCATTTAGAGAACCCAAAGAACGCTTCCTTATATTTTGTGAGGGGAAAAACACCGAGCCTGAATATTTTAAAGCTTTTAAACTGGTTACTGCAAACGTCAAAACAATTCATGTGAATCAGGGCGATGCATTGAGCATTGTTAAAGAAGCAGTTATTCAAAAAAGGTTCAGCCCTGATTATGATCAATACTGGCTTGTGTTTGACAAAGATGAAAGCACCAATGAACGCTTCAACAATGCAATTAAACAGGCTGAGGATAAAGGATTTAGAGTTGCCTATTCTAACCAGGCTTTTGAATACTGGTATCTGTTACATTTTAAAAAATATACAGGATTAATGCATCGTAGTGGGTATGCTTCTAAATTACAATCACACTTAGGTTTTAAGTATGACAAAAGATTAATGACCAGTAGAAAAATGTTTGAGCTTTTATTGCCCTTTCAGCTTAAGGCACTTAAAAATGCTGAATCTATTTACAAAAGCTTTGGCGAAAACCGCAATCCCGCAGAAGAAGAATCCTCAACAACGGTATTTAAGCTGGTACATGAACTAAACAAATATATCTAGTCCTCTAGTCCAGCATAATACATCGAGTAATCAACCAGGTGACAACACCTAGCTGGTGCACTTGTATGGTATTGTCACCTGACAAATTATCCCTGACCCAATACTATACATTAAACTTAGCAAGCTACCTCCGAAAAAACTTGTAAAAAATTATTTAAATAATTCTACAAAAAAGTAAATTTTAGCATTAAATTTGTCATTCGTTAATAAACCCCTAAATAGTACCAGGAATTTTAACCTGGTGTAAATAATTTTAGTTCAAATAAATAATGCTTAAAATAAGTACTTATTATAGAGCGTTATATAAATACGTGAGAAAAGCTGGTGTGGAATGAAGATAGGAAAATTTATTATCAAGGTTATTGTATTTAGTATTGTTATTTTTTTTGCAAGTAGTTTTATTGATTTTAACGAAGTAAACCCTCCTGAGGAGCCTGAAGAAACAGGTCCGGAATTTATAAAATATCAAAGTCATTGGATTGATTCGGTTTATAACTCCCTTACTATTGATGAGAAAATAGGACAACTTTTTGTAGTTGCAGTTTACCCTACAGTGGGGAATGCACACATAAAATCAATTGAAAACATCATAGAAAAATACAAACCAGGGGGATTGATGTTTTCAAAAGGAGGACCGGTAAAACAGGCTCAATTAACTAACAAGTTCCAAAGTTTGTCAAAAACGCCACTTCTAATCTCCATGGACGCCGAATGGGGTCCTGCAATGCGGCTTGACAGTGTTCCGTCTTTCCCACGGCAAATGATGATGGGAGCTATCCAAAATGACAAAGTACTCTTTGATTTTGGTCAGGAAGTAGGCAGGCAATGTAACCGCTTAGGAGTACATATTAACTTTGCACCAGTTATTGATATTAATAATAATCCTAGAAACCCGGTAATAAATAGTCGCTCATTTGGTGAAGAACGAATAAATGTTGCCAGAAAAGGATTTGCTTACATGTTTGGAATGCAAGAGAAAAAGGTAATTGCAACTGCTAAGCACTTTCCCGGGCATGGAGATACCGACAGTGATTCACATTACACTCTGCCAGTTATCAACCACTCATACCAACGCCTTGATTCTATTGAGTTGTTTCCTTTCAAATATTTAATTGACAATGGACTGGCAGCAGTTATGGTAGCACATTTACATATACCTGCATTAGATTCGACTGATTTCATAGCTTCAAGCCTATCGCACAAGGTGGTAACTGGATTACTGAAAGAAGACTTACAATTTAAAGGCCTTGTTTTTACAGATGCCTTAGGCATGAAAGGTGTAAGTGCCTATCAGACTCAGGGAGAAGTTGCTGTACAGGCATTTATGGCTGGTTCGGATATGTTATTGATGCCTTCTAATCTTGGTGAAGCGGTAGATGGAATTAAGACTGCTTTAAAAGAAGGAAAAATAACAGAAGAACAGATAAACGAACGCTGCTATAAAATTTTACAGGCAAAAAAATGGGCAGGACTTGACAAATACAAGCCCATTGAATTAAAAAACCTTGTTGAAGACTTAAACTCATCAGATGCTGAGTTAGTACATCGAAAAATAGTTGAAGGATCGATTACTTTGGTTGAAAACAAAGACAACATTTTACCGTTTAAACATCTTGATTCATTAAAAATCGCCTCTGTATCAATTGGTTCTGGTTATCAAACAACCTTTCAAAAAACCCTTAGTTTATATGATGATGTAACACATTTCTCAATTCACAAAATGGCCAGTATTGGTGAGTTTAAAGCTCTAATCAGCAAGCTGACCAAGTTTGATGTAGTTGTATTAGGATTTCATAAACCAAGCTACTCTCCTACAGCTTTTGGCATAACAGATCAATCTGTTTGGTTTGCACATGAATTAAGTAAGTATACTAAAGTTGTCATCGATGTTTTCTCAAGCCCTTATTCACTTTCAAAATTCAATAGAAAGAAGTTTGTTGGCATTGTAATGTCATACGAAGATACTAACCTCAGCCAGGATTTATCGGCTCAGCTTTTATACGGTGGAATTCCGGCTGTTGGCAAATTACCAGTTAGCTCAGGAGAACAATACCCTGCACGAACAGGTATCACGGATGAGAAAATAAGACTTAAGTATGCCATTCCAAAGGAATTAAACATAAACGAATTACAACTTAAGAAGGTAGATAGCATTGTTTTAGACGCTATTAGTCAGGGAGCTATGCCCGGATGCCAGGTTTTGGCGATTAAAGACGGAGTAGTTTTTTATAACAAATCATTTGGCTACCACACCTATGATAAGAAACAACCAGTTACGAATGATGATATTTATGATTTAGCATCACTTACAAAAATTACTGCAACCGTCCCGACCATCATGAAAATGACCGAAGAGGGTAAAATGGACATTAACAGTAAGCTATCAAAATACATTAAAGGGTTAGATACTACCGATAAAAAAGATATTCTTGTGAAACAGGTACTTGCGCATCAGGCGCGCTTACAAGCCTGGATTCCATTTTACTTAAAAACATTTGACACCAGTGCAGGCAATAGATACCAGCTTGATTCTGAAATATACAGCAAAAAACAAGATTCAATTTATGATTTAAGAGTGTTTGAAAACCTTTACATGCGACACTCATATGTCGATACAATGTATAAAGAAATCATTGAGTCTCCTTTACGCAAAAGAACTGGTTATCGCTACAGCGATTTAGGCTTCTATTTATTCTATAAAATAATCAACGACAGATTAAATGTTTATTTCCCCGAATATGTGAAAAATAAGTTTTATGCGCCCTTGGGTTCTACAACACTTTGTTACAATCCTGTGGACAAGTTTCCAAAGGATCGAATTATACCCACTGAGAAGGATGATAAATTTAGAAAGCATTTGGTTCAGGGCTATGTACATGACTACGGGGCAGCTATGATGGGTGGCGTTGGAGGCCATGCCGGCTTGTTCTCAAATGCAAATGATCTGGCCAAACTAATGCAAATGTACCTTCAAAAAGGAGAATATGGTGGACAAAGATATTTCAGCAGCAATACAATTGACTTGTTTACCAAAAAAGCCTATTCAAAGGGAAATAATAGAAGAGCCTTAGGTTTTGACCGCCCCGGTCCCAGGAAAAGAAGCCCAGTAACCAGAATGGCTTCGTCAAAAAGCTTTGGACATTCAGGGTTTACAGGCACATTGGCATGGGTAGATCCTAAAGAAAACTTTGTTTACATCTTTTTATCTAATCGGGTTTATCCGGATATAGAGAATAACAAGATTATCACAATGCATGTAAGAACAAAGGTGCAAGAAGCATTTTATAAATCTTTTTAATGTTCGAAAAAGGTTCTTCTAAAATGCAATGGTAGAAAAAAGCTATTTCTTATTACCGATAGACACTCTTTGAGGGTTTAATACCAGGCTTTCTTCTCTTTTTCTTAAGTAGCGTGTTCTTAATTGGTCAAATCCAATGGCAAAAAAGCCAAATAAAATAGAAACCATAAAAGTGATACCTGCAGCTAAAAGTCCAAAAGTTGCAGCTACATTTTCATCAAGGTTAAATGCAATAAATAACTGCAAAATCATGAAGTTAGTAGTTCCAATACCTGCAGGAGCTGGCAATGCCCAACCAATTCCACCAATAAACAAAACAATGGTAGCAAAGTAAAACGAATGATGATCGGTCTCTGGTAAACTCATTAAGAAGCTATAGTGAAGAAATACCAAAGTAATCCAGATAAGGATGGTTTGGAAAATAAACTTTCCATAGTTCTTAATCTTAAAGCCACGCTTCATACTTTGTCCCAATTCTTTGAAAAACTTTGAAACTCTTGCTGCAATTTTATTGGTTTTTGATAATCGATAAGCAATAAAAATAACCAAAGCCAACACCACAACAATAGCAACGGTTGCATAAGTATTGTTTTGCATCATTAAGGCAAGGCTCTGTTTAATACTTGTAGATACCCCTCCCAAATGCTCGCGCTCAAAAAACAAAAAAGCAAAGACACCTGAAACCAAGATGGCAACATCATAAATCCTCTCGGAAACCACTGTTCCTAAACTAACTGAAGTAGGAATTTTTTCTGATTTATTCAATGTTGTACATCGCAATATTTCACCAAGCTTAGGAGTAAACGCATTAAAAAAATACATCATTGTAAGCGAATAAAGTACATTATAGGTACTGGCCTTTTCATTTTGATTTTCTAACAATACTTTCCACCGAATAGCCCTTAAATAAAATGCAACAATCAGAGCTAGAGCACTCATTAAAACCCAGCCAATTTTAGCCTGCGCTAAGCTATTAAATATTTCATCCATTGGCTTTTTGTCAAGGGTAAGATAAAGAAAAAAGGCTCCAATGGCGATACCTACAATTGCCCTAATAATACTTTTGTTCATTTTGCCAGGTGTTTTTTATTACTGGCTGCAAATATACAAAAATAGAGTAAACAAAACCCATCACTACTAACCTGCTGACTGAATGAACATTACAAGGAACAATAAATTAATCATTAAAAGATAAAGCCTTTGTTCAGTGGTAACAAACCCAAATTATACTACTACTTTTTGTACTTTTGAAAAATCAACTTTAAACCTTAATTCTTATAAAAACATGACTAAACCAATTACAAAAGGGACACATCATATTGGCCTGACTGTTTCCAAACTTAAAGAAAGTGCTTCTTTTTTCACTTCACTACTTGACTGGAAAGAGGTTAAACGAAAAACAGATTACCCTGCCATTTTTGTATCGGATGGAACTATTATGCTAACACTTTGGGCATTAAAAGATGAACAGCCAAATGAATTTGACCGAAAGAAAAACGTTGGACTTCATCATCTGGCTTTACAAGTTGCAAGCGAAAATGTTTTAATGGAGCTTTACCACCATCTAAATAAAAATGAGGTGAAAATTGAATTTGCACCTGAATTTGTTGGAAATGAGCCTGCAAAACACATGATGTGTTATGAGCCAAGTGGGATTCGAATAGAATTTATCTGGCCAGGAAATTAAACTTATAATTTTATTTACTCATCTAAAAACGGAATTAATGAAGCAAAAATTTAATTTTACATTAGTCTTATTTATTACAATAGCCCTGTTCCTATCATGTTCTTTTACAACAGGTAACGATCCGGTAGACCTTCTTCTAAAACAAACAAAAGACTCAAAGCTAAAAGAAAAAATACTCGTTTTTAGAAAGGGTGGTTATGAAAAAACACTGAATTTTAGACAACACGATATCGAAGGCATCATCAAATCTGCAAAAACATTTATCGGAACACCTCATCAAATGGGTGGTTTAACAAAAAAAGGAATTGATTGTTCCGGATTGGTAATGGTTGCTCATCAGCAAAGCAATATTTCTATCCCACATGATGGAAATGAACAAGCTCGCTTTGGCAAAATTATATTGGAAAAAGAAAAATTAAAACGTGGAGACTTGGTCTTTTTCCATTCCACCTATAATACTTCCAAGCTGGTTACACATAGTGGTATTTACCTTGGCAACAATGAGTTCATTCATGTTTCTTCTAAAAAAGGTGCCAGTATTGCCTCCATTAACAGCAATTACTGGGCGGGTCATTATTTATTTGGAACAAGACTAGACCACTAAGATGATGCACACCATTTTCGAAGTTTATAACTGGAAGTTTTTTGAAAGCAATAAAAGAAAGCTTCCGGTTGATTTTAGTACCCTAAGTCTTAAAATCGGAACCAGTGTTATCTTTTTTAATTCAATGAATCAGGTTTTGTTATTGCTGAGGGATGATATAAAACAAATCCCCTACCCTAACTGCTGGGACATTCCCGGCGGTGGGCTGGAAAAAGGAGAAACTCCACAGCAAACCATTATTCGTGAAATGAAAGAAGAAACAGAGTTAGATTTACACGCTCCAAAGCTCTTTAACACTTACATTAAGTTTGATAGAATTGAATATACTTTTTGGCAAACAGCAGATTTAGACTTATCAAAAACACCTTTACACGAAGGGCAAATGTTAAGATGGTTTTCGGAGGAAGAGATTGAGAACCTTTCAGAAAGAAAAATTGCGTTTGATTTTAAGCATGTTTTACTTGAGTTTTTTGAAAAAAAATAAATGAAACACGGATGAGGCAGATTAAACAGATTATCACAGATTTTAGTAAGATATCCCTGTGAATCTTTGTGTGTCTATGTGCTATAACTCCCACCTTTCTTGAAGAATGGTTCAGCCCAGCCTGACTCACTCTTCAAGCAATTAAAATTCAATACTTTACCTTGTTTACATAATCTTTTCTAAATTCATCAAACTTCTTTTTACCAAAGTCTTCACTGGCAAAATAACTGAGGATACTTTCTAGTGTTGAAGGCGGAATAAATCCGTGAAGTTCTGTTACCTGTTGTCCTTTATTATTGATAAATAGTTGGGCAGGCATTTGAAAACTTTGTTTCATGTATGCACGGGTCAATTCGTGGGGTGCAAACTGTCCACCAGTTTTGTATGGCTTGCCAAAAAAAGTTATATTTTCTGTTGCTGCTGCGTTAAATTTTACGGGTAAAAACTTCTCATTCAAAATATCTGCAATTACTTTGCTCTGAAAGTCTACAGAATCAGCAACCTTGCACGACTGGCACCAGGATGTGTAGGTACTTAGAAAAATTAACTTGCCTGTCTCTTTACTTAACTTTTCAGCTTCTTCAAATGTATACCATTTCACAAGTCCAGTCGTATCGGGCCACAAAGTATCGGGTATCACCTTCAATTCTTTTTCATCAAAGTTTTTTTTGTAAACACTTTTAAAATAACGATCGAAATCTTGCAACATTATTGAAGTGTACAAATCCTCTGCAAAATAGATAAGGAAAGACTCTAATTCAGGCACCTTTTTATAACCCGGTATAGGGTAAAATTTCTTGTCGCGCCCCATGTAAACAATTGTGGGAAAGGAAAATCGACCTCCGAGTAAAAATTTTGCCAGATCGTGCTTGGGTTGTCGCCCAAGTCCCGGGTTGGTATATGTTTTACCCTGAAAAGTAACTGTATCCATTGTTTCTGCATCGAACCTAACATTAATGAAATTTTGGTTCATGTACGCAGCAAGTCCTTTGTTTGCAAATGTGGTTTTCATCATGTGCTTGCACCATCCACACCATTCCGTATACACATCAATAAAGAGTGGTTTTTTCTGTATTTCAAATAAGCTGTCGGCTTCTTCAATGGTATACCACTTTATGTCCGATGGTGCTATAATTTCCTGTGAAAAAGACAATTGATAAAAAAAGAACAATGAAAATAATGTACTATAAATGAGTTTTTGAAACATATGAATCTACCTTTTGTGTGCAATATTACAAAAAATTGTAAGCTATTAAAAATCATTATTGTGACTTAACAACCTTAAATGTTTCATTCTTAATACAAAAGGATGGTATCAATGACTAATTTTGCAGAATCAAGTGACTTTTTAATGAAACCAGGTTTGGTTTAGCTCAAACGTAATTACATTTTTGTCATTCATGGTATAGTTTGACTCAATTGCAATTACGATTGCAAAATATTTTTAAAAAAGTACTAGTGTTAAGTCTAATTAGGGGCTGTATCAAAAGTCTAATTCAATGCAATTTTACTTTCATTTCAACAACAAAAGAGCGTATTTCAACAAGATTGAAAGCAGATTGATTGGATTGATGCAAGATTGAAAGAAAAATTTATGGCAAAACTAGTTTTGATA
>JBNKRJ010000078.1:0-22382 GCA_050296515.1 Bacteroidales bacterium
ACCTTTGAGAAACATAAAAAAGCTCACTTTCATATAAGTCGCTGATAGTGAGATAGATGCATGTTAATTTAAGTGCTTGATTGTCAGTCATTTGTATTAATAAATTACCGAAAATAACCTATTAATATACTGATAATCAGGTACATAATAAAATTTTTAATCGATTAAATTATTGATAATCAGTAATTTATATTGATTTTACATAATATATTTAACACTTAATTCGCATTAATAAAACAAAGGTAGGTAATCAAGCATTTTTATTATTTACACAATTTTGGATGATATTAATATCTTTTTTGTTTTTCATATTAATACCCCAACTTTCTGTGCTTTTCTAATTTAGAAAGTTAGAAAGTTTGTAAAATGAAAGGTGACACTTATCTATAAAATTATAAGCGATATGATTTTATTTTCCACCCCTGACATACCCTTGTCACAATGCTGTACTATGTTTGCAACATGAACAAACTAATAATTATAGCACTAACCGCAATTGCTGGTTTGAGCAGTTGTGCAACTCAAAAAAAGAATAAAATGGAAAAAACAAACATTGAAGAAATTAAGGTTATTGGTATTTCAGTCAGAACCACCAACGAAAATGGTAAAGCCGCAGAGGATATTCCTCAGTTATGGAATCGTTTTATGTCGGAAAATATTGCAGCAAAAATTCCGAATAAAGCTGGTGATGAGATATACAGCATATATACAGGTTATGAAGGTGATTATATGAAACCTTATACAACTATTCTGGCTTGTAAAGTATCGAATTTTGACAGTATTCCTGAAGGAATGGTTGCAAAAACAATTGGCGGAGGAAATTACAAAAAGTATGTTGCCAAGGGAAATTTAAAAGAGAACATTGTTTACAATGCATGGTTGAAAATTTGGGAAGATAAAATTGATAGAGCTTATACTTCGGATTTTGAAGTTTACGGTGCAAAAGCCCAAAACCCAGAAGATGCAGAAATTGATATATTTGTAGGTATAAAATAAAGTTTTCAATAAACCAAAGTTGGCGCAAGTGTCCTCACTTGTGCCTCATTTACAACTTATTATGCTTCAATACATAGAAAACTACTACTTCACTCAAAATGAGCCAATTAAATCATGCTTATTAGCACTTAGAGATATTATTCTTGCCTTTGATCCCAGAATTTCAGAAGCATGGAAATATAGCATGCCCTTCTTTTGTGT
The DNA here is from genome assembly GCA_050296515.1 of Bacteroidales bacterium. Taxonomy (GTDB): domain Bacteria; phylum Bacteroidota; class Bacteroidia; order Bacteroidales; family NBLH01; genus NBLH01. Next base: position 1,198 of record JBNKRJ010000078.1, read on the forward strand.
AGGCAAAAAGATGTTTTGCTATTTGTGGATTGACAAAGTTACCAAGCATCCCTACATTGGAATTGTTGAAGGAGGAAAAATCAATCATCCAATGCTTGAACAGGGAACCAGGGCCAGAATGAAAATACTACATGTTGACCCTACTGAGGATTTACCCGTTGAATCTATCCATGAAGTTCTAAAAGAAGCTATTCAATTTTACAAATAAAAATGGGCAGTACCTAAACTGAGTACCACCCTAACCTGCTATAATAAAGTTACAAAATTTTCTTCAAATTTACAACGCCGTTCTGATTATTTTTCCGTCCTCAACCACTAGTGTTTTTCCGTATTTTACATCTTTCTGCTTAACTTTCTTTTTCTTATAGATATCAATGGTCATGGCTTTTCCAATATCAAACTTTCGTATTTCATAGTTGCCTGATTTTTTGGTCAAAATAATGTATGAGCTCCCTTTTACAGGCATGTCCATATCATTTACATAAATTGTGTGTCCATTTGTAACCCTGATTGATGAAAGTTCCCCGGAACTCGCAGAACAACTGAAACTTTTTACCGAAGCACCTGAGTTTCCTTCCAACTCATATTCTTTTCCTGAAAGATTAATTTTAACATTTTGACTTAGGTTGGCTCCTGAAATTTTTCCATAACTAAAATCCAACCTGCTTCCAACAGGAAAACTGATTGTTTGTTCATCAAGTTGCGCAGAAAAATTGTCACTTAAATAAGCGTAGCTTAAATCTCCTTTGTTGGTAAAAACAATGTTTGGTTTATCACCAGTAGGCAATGCTTTAACCGGAATTGCACCTGTTTCGTTTGTGATAACAACATCTTCTTTTATAACAGCATTCATAATATGCCCCTCGGCCAAATCGACAAAAGTTCCACCTTTTATTAAAATGGCCCCTCCTTTCACACTTGCCCTGGTGTCAACTTTCACCTGGGCACGAGTGATAATTGCTTTGGCCGAATCGTAATTTACGGTAGTTCCGGCAGCAACAGGAATAATATTACTTCCAACTTTAATCGCTGTTTCCTTCTTCAAAACACCAATCTTGGTATTCTTAACCTTTTTAATACTCGAAAACTCAATTGGTACACCATTTAACGTTCTTTTTAAATCCGGAGTTTTTACAACAACATCATCTTTCTTATCCTCTTTATTGTCATCTTTTTTTATGTCATCCGTTTTATCAGCAGCTATTTGTCCTTTACCGTATTTGATAATTGCCCCTGAAGTTCCCACAGTCAGCATTTCGTTTACGCTTTTCCAATGAATACCCCACAAAATTTCATTGGTAATAGACTGATTACTGTACCATGTCTGCCCACCATCAGTAGTAGTTGCCAGTACTCCACCTGAACATAAAGCTGCACCAATCATGTTGTTGAAAAAGTCAAACTTATACACAGAATATGGTGGAATAGTAATGGTTTTCCAGGAAGCTCCACCATCGGCACTTCGAATAATTGGTGCATCTGCCATTTTCGTGTAGTTACCTGATGTTGAAAACATTACCGTATTCGAGTTAATCGCCTTCACCACCAAAAGATTGTTCTTAAGCACTGTTTGAATTTGAGTCCATGTTTTACCACCATCAACTGTTTTTAAAGCAATACCTTTATCACAGGCAGCATACCCCACATTAGCATTAGCAAAGGAAATATCGTAAATTGTGGTATTAACGCCAGTATTTATTGGTGTCCAACTGGTACCTCTGTTCGAAGTTTTATAAATAATTCCGTTTTTGCTTCCAATATAGCCTGTATTTTTATCAATAAACTCAAAGCGTGATAGTTTTCCCTCCTTTATTCTCATACTTGTCCAGGATGTTCCACCATTTTGGGTTGTATACAAATTCCCCATTGAAGTTGATGCAAAACCAACGTTCTGATCTAGAAAATGGATATCGTTAAAAGCATTGGTAAAACCTCCCATAATCTTCTCCTTTACCAAAATAAGGCTTTTACCTTCGTCCATGGTTTTATATAACTTCCCTGCATCTGTGAGAATATAACCTACGCCAGGGTTCACGTATTGAATGTCTTTATAATTTTCGGTGCTTCCAATGGTTAATAATTTCCAGTTTTCCCCACCATCAATAGTTCCAAAAACTCGTCCGGCCACACCCACAGCATAGCCTGTTGTTGTACTGACCATGAAAATATCATTCAATTTTGTTTTTTGGGCGTGTTCGAGTTTAAATTGATATTGTTTCACTCCATTAAATGACTTCAGCAAGTTTCCGTAAGCATCTGCCAAAAAAGCCATTCGGTTATTTACAAAGTTCATAGATTCAATGTAACCTGACTTTGAATTGGCCTCTTGTGTAATCCAGTTTTTTCCGTAATCAGTTGAGAAGAAAAGGTTTTTCTTTGAACACAAAACAATAGTATTGTCAAACGTCTGAATATCTGAAAAATAGGAGCTTTTAATAACTGGGTTTGTACTTGTTTTTAGGCTGATAACTGACCAGGTGTTTCCTCCATCTGTACTACGTAATAAATCATTTCGGTTAGCAATAATTACTCCATTGTTGAGATTTGAAAAATCCATTGCCCGAAGCTGTTCCCTGGTTGGTAGTTGTATTTTTGACCAGTTTCTGCCACCATCATCAGTTTTGAATAAATCAGTTCTTTCTGTTAAAATAAACCCTGTGGTTGAATTTACGAAATGCATATCGACCAACTTTGAGTAGGTATTTAAAGATTTAACCATCCAGCTTGCTCCACCGTTATAAGTTAACAATAGTGCTCCTTTTTGCCCGATGATAAATCCATTTTTATCATCAATGAAAGCTACTTTTTGTAAATTCTCTGTAGTTTTCGATTCAACTATTGTCCATGATTTTCCCGCATCTGTTGTTTTTAAAATCGTTCCGAATTCACCAACAACAAAGCCTGTGTTTGCATTGAAAAACCAGGCACTGTTAAGTGTATTTCCCTGAGGAAGTGGGGTTACCCATGCACAATTATATCCTTGAGGAAATGCTGAGAATGTAATCAACAAAAACAATAGAAGTGATAATAGCTTTTTTGTCTTCATGTTCTTTAGATTTTATATAATTAGAAAAGAAATTGCCGTTTACTCTACAATTTACTAAGAAAATGTGATAAAACGACTACTAGTTAGTAAATTTGCAATAGGTCTGCTTAATAAATATCTTAATCAAAAAAAGGAAAATGATTCATAAAACAGAAGTTGAGAACTACCGAGGCTCTACAAAACAGCTTGTTGAAGATATTGGAAATCTAAGGTATGATGCGCTGGCAGAATTCCTAGAACTTCTCTCAAATAAAATTCATGCAGATGGAGAAAAGGACCTTTCGAGAAAACGGTATCAGCTAGCTACTGCTCTTTTTGAGTGTGTTGAAAAACTTAAAGAAAGCAAAACAGCTGCTGAAAAGGCATGGAAAACTTGTGAACCTTACATGAGTTAATTTGCTATAAATCAACAACTATACTAAGCCGCCTTTATAATTTGGAACTTGTTTGAAATTATAAAGGCGGCTTAGTATAAATCCTGATGGCACTCCTAAAAACCTTACTGTTGGATACATTTTTCAATACAATGATTTAAGTCCTTTTGGCTTTAATGGTACTGATTTTTATTCTTGAGTTATCATCAATTTTTAAATGGCAATTACAAAATGAGAGTTCCCATAATTGCTAAGCATTCAAGATATATAATCAGATTAAATATTGGATCTCTGCCTGGTACCAAGATTTTTCTTCCCAAAAACCAGTTTATTTGTCACTTCACGCAACACTTTCTGATGCAACACCTCATCGTACCTGTCAATAAAATTTTGCACTTCTTCTTTGTCCCGCTTTGCTAATTCCCGCAAGGCCCACGAAAGTGCTTTTACAATCATATCATCGTAATCCTCAACCACTAAGCGACAAATATCCAATGTTCGTTTGGCATCGCCACTTCCTCCCTGAGCTTTTGAGTTTAGAGGAATTGTAGCTACAACGGGAATACGCCTTTGCCAAACATCTTGTGACTTTAGCAGGTTTTTAAAGTACTCATCATCAAACATTCCTTTGCGCCAGGCATGTCCAATAACATACATGCAGTATCCATCAACTGTTGCCCAATTATCCATATTCTGCCCCAAATCAATAATATCTGCCCTGGTTAAAAAATTCCAGATTTTCTTATTGGTCGAAATAAAAACATAAGCCAATTGCTGGCACTCAAAAACTTGTGTTTCAACTAGTTCTTTTAGCAAAGCTATTTTCTCTTTCCAGGGCCACTCAGAGGTTATTTCTTTCAACCCCTTTGAGACCTGCCTCAAATCTGCACTATTTACACCAAGCATTTTCATTGATGTAGTGCAAATGTTAGTACTGTACTTAATTTGTCGCTGACTTCCAAGGCTCTCCAGAGTAGCTATTATTTCATTAACAATCTTATCCATACAAAAGATTTACTGTTATTTTGATATCCCAAGCAGTCGCTCCAATCCATCATCATTTAAATCCAATACATTTTCAACAGGAACTTCCAGTTTTTCAATCGAATGCAATGCATTTTTATGCTGTTGTCTGACAAATTCAGTAATATCTTTAACATTTATAATCCATTCATTATTAAACTGTTCAAGAATCTTATCCTTTAATCCAAGTTGTATTGCTTTGCGCTCTAGCTTTGCTCCTTTGGGGTTGTGATCCGGATCCCATTGCAGCCTTACCTTGTGTGTTTTTAGTTGATGCTGCCAATCTTCTTTCGTATTGAAAATATCAGGTTGAAAACTAGAATGTGTAGCATTGCGTAAAATCTCTAAAAAGCCTTCCATTTTAAGTTCAATGGCCAGAATTCGTTCCTGATCTTTTTTCGAAGCCCACCCTGAACGATACATCATCCACATGAATCCGGGCTTAATCCATGTCATTCTTGAGAAACTATAATGATTGCCTCCAAACTTATGGTATTCAACCGCGTAATCCGAAATCTCTTGATTGAAAGCCTGGTAAACAATAATGGAGTTTTCAGAGTAATTCCCAACTATGTATTTCCCCTTTTCAGGTAATCTATCTTGCTGAGCAGTGTATGGTTCCAGTTTTGATAAAATATTCATTTGATGATATCAATTTACATCACCAAAGTTATCATTTTATGAAGAATAAACGCTACTTGTCCAAATTAATGGTTTCCAGCTTTTGCCGGCACATTGAACATTTTGTATTTCTGCAACCTTTGCAAACAAATAAGTTTATCTCAACAGCTGCGATCCCAAATAAACCCCAATAAAGTAACAGGTGTAAGATATTGTTGTACAAGTAAAATTGTGGTATAATCAAGGTTGGAAGAAAAGGTATAATTACTCCAAAAATCAGATCTCTGATCGTGTAACTACCATATTTTTTTTTACTAATTTTTTGCGATATACATCCTATAATCAAATGATTACAGTTTTCTCGGCATAAACATTTCGAACAATAGAATTTTGCCACAATGAACAAAAAGGCAAGGAAAAAAAGAAAATACACACCTGCCACTATTATAGATTGCTGAGCTATTGAAATCAATGCCACCGTAGTAGCATCAAGCATCAGCAACATACTGATAATACCATGTGTATTCCATTTTCCTGCTGCTAAGAATTTGCTGGATTTAACTAATTTTCTTTCCATTTTTAGTGTATTTTCTAATAAAGACCAGAGGAGCAAGAAATATCAAAAGAAAAAGAATATTGAAAATCACATTAAATGATACTTGAAAGTATGCAGAAATAGGTTGATCGATAATAAACCAGATTGCTAAAGACCCAACTATTGTATTCCAGGCCCATCGTTCTTTTTTAGCCAGCGCATTTGAAGTAAGTGATAACGCTAGAAGTCCCCAAGCACATAACATTGCTGCGCCTACACCATATTGCCATGCCTGAAAATGCTGCATTGAAATTGTTAATTCTTCCTCGCTAGAAAAAAATGCTTTATTTACCTGGTGATCAATCATAGACGGGCTGCCTTTTAAAACAAACGAATTGACAGCCATGAAAACTCCAAAAGCAATTGTCAACCAAGAGGTTACTTTCAACCAGGTTATCCAAAATTTAAAAGATTTTTGTTCCATATTTATTAGCTGTGAATTATTTAGTTATTAAAAAAATGTTTCCATTTATTGGCTTGTGAAAGATATACTTTGGGCAATGTCAGTCCTTTACGGATAATATTTAATCCGTTCCAACTCAACTCTACTCCCCAAACTCTTTGCAAATCAATGTTAGATGCAAAATAGCTCCTATCCACTGATTTGAAACCGGCCTTTCTTATTCTGGGATAGTTTTCTAAACTAAATAATGCATGAAAACCTGATTCCCATGAGCACATCATTGCTTCACGGACAAGCATCTCAGCCACGTTTGCTTCATCAGTCCATATTCCTGCTATTACTGCAGCTTCTTCTATATCAATATTTTGTTGCGAACTCAATGGCATCACTAAAATATGGCCTAATAATTTTTCTTCTTTATATGCAACCAGGGAAATTCCAGCAAAACATTCAAGCACATTTTGCAAATAACCAGGCAAAGGAATTTGTCCATGTTTATAATGAAATTCATAAATATTTTTAAAATCTGATTCTTGCGATCTGCGTACAATAATTTTACTTGTTTTTTTACTAATTAATTCCATTGTTATTGATTTTTTTAAAGCTTCAACAAATTAAATGAGGAATTAAAAGGCAATCGTCCAGATTTTCGAAATCAGGACAAGCAAGAAGCTATTCTACTGATAATCAACAATATAAAAAAGGTCTTAATTAATTAGGACACAACGAAAATCTGATAAATCGATAATTAGGACTCAAAATTTCTCATTAATCAGACACAAAACCGATTTATATAGAGTTTTTATTCGATACATTTAGGCAAATTTTTAATAAATGATTGAATCTCATTATGGTGAATTGGCGGCACTTACAACTGCTGCATTTTGGACAATTACAGCCCTTGCCTTTGAAGGTGCAACAGTAAGAGTTGGAACTTATTCAGTAAATCTTATACGACTCGTATTCGGATTTGTTTTTTTATCAGTATTAGCATGGTTCAACCGGGGTATTGTATTCCCAACTGATGCCACTCAATATGCATGGTTTTGGTTATTATTATCCGGAATCATTGGTTTTGTGTTGGGCGACTTGTTTTTATTTGCCTCCTACCCCATTATTACATCCAGAGTTGCGATGCTTGTGATGACTCTTGCCCCGCCTTTTGCAGCTATTCTAGGCTGGATAATTCTTGGCGAGACCATGAGTGCAGTCAGCATCCTGGGAATGGTTTTGGTAATTAGTGGTATTTCTCTTGCTATTTGGAGCAAACCCAAGGGAGATAAAAAAATGAAGCTTAATTTTTCGCCCAAAGGATTGCTCTATGCACTATTCGGCACAATCGGCCAAGCTATTGGGCTGGTATTAAGCAAATTAGGAATGGGTGAATACAATGCTTTTGCAGCAACACAAATTCGGATTATTGCAGGAATTGTTGGTTTTGGAGTGTTGATAACCATTTTAAACAGATGGGGGAATATTGGAAAAGCATTGAAAAACAAGAAGGCAATGACAGGTATAACTGTAGGCTCTTTTTTTGGTCCTTTCCTTGGTGTATCGTTTTCTCTAATTGCAATCCAGCATACTTCAACAGGTATTGCAGCCACAATTATGTCAATTGTTCCTGTATTAATTATTCCACCAGCTATTTTGCTTTTTAAACAAAAGGTAAGTATTAAAGAAGTAATTGGTGCTTTTATAAGTGTAATTGGAGTAGGCCTATTTTTTGTGTAGCCTCAAATGAAGTACAGTCAGTATTTTGCAATAAAAATGCAGGAATGCTATATTTGCAAAAAAATCATTATGACTTTAGACAATATCTTTACCTTATTCATGCTAATTCTGCTACAGGCAGTTCTCGGAATTGACAACTTATTATACATCTCATTAGAATCAAAAAATGCACCTGCAGAAAAACAAGGGTATGTAAGAAAAGTAGGAATTGGTTTAGCTATTATTCTTCGCATAGGTCTATTATTTTTGCTGACTAGCGTAATAAAATATTTCCAGGATCCATTTTTACATTTGCACCTTAATGGAATTATTGAAGGTGAGTTTAATATTCACAGCCTCATCGTTTATGTTGGAGGTGCTTTTATTATTTACACCGCCATTAAAGAAATCTGGCATATGATTTCACTCGAAGAACATACTAAAATAGATAAACCTAAAAAAGCTTCCATTCAAAAGGTTATCATTTTAATAGTGATTATGAACCTTGTTTTTTCCTTTGATTCCATATTAAGTGCCATTGCATTAACCGATAATTTGTGGGTAATGACTATTGCAATTATTCTAGGAGGCCTATTAATGATATGGCTTTCTGATAAAGTAGCAGCTTTTTTGCAAAAAAACAGAATGTACGAAGTACTTGGTCTGTTCATTCTTTTCCTGGTTGGCATTATGTTAATGACTGAAGCTGCCCATCTTTCACATTTAACACTGTTTGATGCCGAAATAGATGCAATGAGTAAAACCACTTTTTACTTCCTTATTTTTATATTGGTGATTATTGATATTGTTCAAACCCAATACCAAAAGAAACTCTCAAAAGTTAAAGAAAAAGAAACACTGGATGAACAACCAAAGATTGTTAATTTGGATTGATAGCACGATGTCGTTCCGATGGAACTCAATTTTATCATCGAACTATATTTTTATAAATATTTCGCCCCCAACGGGCTGCAAAAAAAGTAAAAATACATGTAATATATTGAATTTAAATAAATTGATCGACGTTGTTTAATTCAATCAGAATGGAAAATATTACAAAAAGAAATAAAACTAATTAAGTCCTGTAGGGACTAAATATTTATAGTACTAATTAACCAAACTAAAAATGAGTCCCGTTAGGGACGACACAAAATAAAGACATGCCAAACACCTACACAAAAATTTATATTCAAGCAGTATTTACCCCTCAATTTAGAGAGCATGTTATAAAGTCAACCTGGGAAAATGAGCTATTCAAATACATTACCGGTATTGTGCAAAACAATGGTCACAAAATGCTAGCTGTTAATGGGATGCCAGATCATATTCATGTCTTTATGGGAATGAAGCCTAAACAGTCTGTTTCTGAACTGATTAGTAAAATTAAGTCGAATTCATCGAGATGGATAAATGAAAAACATTTTGTCACAGGCAAGTTTCAATGGCAGGAAGGTTTTGGTGCATTTTCATACGGGCATTCACAGCTTGATGATGTCATCCAATATGTAATGAACCAAAAAGAACACCATCGCAAAAAAAGTTTTAAAGAAGAATATTTATCTTTTCTGAAAAAATTTGATGTGGATTATGAGCCTCAATACTTATTCGAGTTTTTCGATTAATAAGATATCGTTCCTACGGAACTCAAGTTTACCTTAGAACAATGCTTCTACAAATATTTCGCCCCTAACGGGGCTCATAAAGACGAAAGCATGTTTTATAAGATCTAATAATATAGGTAGTTGACTTTTCACAAATAGTTCCATAGGAACGCAACATTTATAGCAAAACAAATGAAATCGAAGTAAAGTCCCGTAGGGACGGCACAGTTTTTCTTTGCCTAACCTTCAGATATTTCCGGGCCATGTTTGCCCATTAAATTTACCAAAAAAACTCGATTTTTGTTCTCCCACAATAATTAAGTACATTTAGCTAAATCAAATTATTAAAATTTGAACAACTAAATTACTGAAAGCATGGGAGTTTCTATCCAATTTTTAGGTGCAGCCGGTACCGTAACCGGTTCAAAGTTTCTTATAAAAACCGAATTGACCAAATTGTTAGTTGATTGTGGTATGTTTCAGGGCTTAAAGGAGCTACGTGAACTAAACTGGGCTCATTTACCTGTTGAACCACGAGAAATTGATGCTGTTTTACTCACTCATGGTCACCTTGATCATATTGGCTATTTGCCAAGATTGGTAAAATTAGGCTTTAAAGGACAAGTTTTTGCCACACAACCCACTGCTAAATTAGCTGAAATAATTCTTGAGGATAGCGGTCGCATTCAGGAAGAAGAAGCAGTAAAGGCTAATCAAATGGGATATACAAAGCATAAACCTGCACTAGCCCTGTACACAAGTGCTGATGTTGAACAAACCATAAGACTAATTGAAGACAAAGAAGATAATGTTTGGCATGAATACGATGCCCACATTAAATATCGCTTTTTAAGAAACGGACATATTATAGGTTCTTCAAACATTGAAATTGAAATTGACGGAAAACGAATTGTTTTTTCAGGTGACATAGGTCGTTTTGATGATGAAATGTTTTTACCACCAATTCAACCAGAAAAAGCTGATATTCTGATACTTGAATCGACCTATGGAGACAGGTTGCACCCTAAAACCCAAACCAATACAAAAATAAGAGACATCATTCTTGAAAATCATGATAAAAGAGGAACCCTTGTGATTCCAAGTTTTACTGTTGACCGCGCACAAGATTTAATGTACCAGATTTGGGTATTAAAATCAAATGGCGAAATTCCTGATATCCCGGTATTTTTGGATAGCCCTATGGCTTCAGCAGTTAGTAAATTATACCATAAATACTCCGAATGGAATGTTTTGGGCAGCCATGTACTGAAAAAAGTGATGGAAAGTGTTCAGTTTATAAGAGCTGCACAAGAAACTGAAGAACTTTCGAAAGAAGAATACTCCAAGATTATTATTGCCGGAAGTGGTATGATGAATGGAGGCCGTGTTTTAGAGTATCTAAAGCAGGAACTTCCAAAACCGGACTCAACGGTATTAATAACTGGTTTTCAGGCAGAAGGAACGCGTGGAAGGATGCTGAAAGAAGGAGCTCATGAGATAAAAATTGAAGGAAAATACTATCCTGTTAAAGCAACTATAGAAAGCATTAGCACTTTATCTTCGCATGCTGATCAACAGGATATTTTAAAATGGGTTGAAAAATTAAAAAAACAGCCTAAAAAAGTGTTTATTGCTCATGGTGAACCACAAGCTGCAAATGCACTTCGGGTAAAACTCCAGGATACTTATAAATGGAATTCTATTGAGATTCCACAACTGTTTGAGGAGTTTGAAATCTAATTTTTGATTGAAGGTGCTCATTGAAAATCTATTCTGCGAGAATCAGGATCATTCGATAGTACACCATCTTTGAAACAACGGTAACTGAATGATTAATTTATGGGAAGTATCGACTACGAAAGAATTGATAATAAGAACATTAACCTGATAAAAGAACTTTGGGAAGCACTCAGAGATCATCATAAAAATCAAACTGAATGTTTTAAGCAACGCTTTGAAAACCTGACTTTTGAAACACGAAAAAAAGCCTTACTTGAAAAAGCTGAACACGGTAAATTGATTATTGATGTTGCAAGAATGAATAAGGGCAAAATAATTGGCTATTGTGTAAGCTCCATTGATGAAAAGCTAAATGGCGAAATAGATTCGATCCTTGTTGATGAGCAGTATCGAGGAATGAAAGTTGGAGAAGAATTGATGGCTCGTGCATTAAAATGGTTTGATGAAAACAAGGTTGAAACCAGAAGAATTGTTGTTGCCCAAGGAAATGAAAGAGCTTTTAAGTTTTATGAAAAGTTTGGGTTTTACCATTTGTTTAGTACTCTTCAGCAAAAAAGATAAAAACCTTACGAACAAATAGATTAACCTTAAAGTTTTTAGAATTAAAAAAACATTATTAACTTTAATATCAGTAATTTCAATCAAATCTGTAAATTATGACTTATTTCAAAGAAAACGTTCAAACTACTGGTGATTATTTCATTCACAAATACGAAGGTGTTGATTTAGCAACTTTGACTAAAAACATAGAGGAAACTCTAGGCGCTAATGGTTATAAACTAGCAGAGGGTAGAGGAACCAATGCAGTATATGAGAAAGGAAATCGGACAATGCGCCTGCTTTTTGGTGCTTTTGTAAAATACTATAAATTCATGGTTCAGATGCAGGAAGTTAACTCTTCCATAGACTTACGTATCACAAAACATTCAAGTGGGATGTCTGGCGGGCTAATTGGAGTTAGCCAGGTTAAAAAAGAACTAGCCCGACTTGGTGAAATTATGAAAGATATTTAATAGGAAAACCTATTACCAACTACTCATATTTAAGCCCATCCGGTTCTGAGCCATTGAGCCCAGTCCGGACGGTTATTTTTTTTAGCCATTGCTGCTGCTGATTCAAAATCGTAGCTTACCGATATTTGCTCAACTCTTACAACCTCATCGTTCTCAATAGCAACAATACTATACCTTGCATTATTACTGAAATTCTGCATTTTATGAAAAATGGGCAAATCATCATCGTACGCTGGCAGACCAACACTCCCCGGGTTAATGATTGTTTTTAGATCAGTCTTTATAAAACCGGGTTGATGACTATGTCCGCAAAAAATAATTCTTTCCTTTACCTGGTTCAAAATAGAATTAAGGTTTTCGTTTTCTTTAATGCCCGTATGAGTTTCAAACAGTTGTTCTATCAAATATTCATCGTCCTTAGCAGGAGTACCATGACACATATAAATTTTGAAATCATGCTTGTAATCAAAAGGTAAGTTTTTTAAATAATTAAATACCTCATCATCAAGCTGTTCTAAAACATAATCAAGTGTTTCATGAAAACCTTTATTACTGACGTTATCAAGTATAAATCGGTCCTGGTTACCTCTAATACTTAGGATTTGCTTTGTTTTCAGTAAATCATAGGTTCCCATTGGATCTAAAGGACCATAAAGAATATCTCCCAAATTGAAGATTGCATTAATTCTTCTTGATTCAATATCATTCAATACAGCCTTTAAAGCCCAGGAATTACCGTGAATATCAGATATTACAGCAAATTTCTCCATTAAAGTTTCTCCACTACCTTGTATAATTTTTCTCTTATCTCTTTTGCAAAATCTCCCATCACAGGATTTTTAACCGCACTCATGGCAACAATCGGATCCATTGCCGACACTTCAATTTCTCCATTTTCATGTTCCTGAACAACTACATTGCAAGGCAGAAAAACGCCAATTTTGTCTTCCTCCTTTATAGCTTCATGTGCAAAATGAGGATTACATGCACCCAAAATTAAATAATTCCTAAAATCAACATTGATTTTCTGTTTTAAAGTGGCTGCAATATTAATCTCTGAAACAATTCCAAAACCTTCAGTTTTCAGTTGTTCAGTAACCCATTCTACTGCTTGTTCAAACGTCTTTCCAGATAGTCTTTTGTTAATTGAATAGTCCATAATTAAGATATTAGTAGTTAGTTATTTAAATTAGATCAGAATTTTCTTCTTCCTCAGCTTCAGTTATTTCCATCTCTTTGTCAATAGAAACCAGCAATGCTCCCTGTGGATCATAAGATGGTGCGTGTATTTCTGCACCTTTAATCTGAAAAACAACCGTTGCAATTTGCATGGAAGTTCCATCCTCAAATTTAATTTTAATTTCCTGAGGAATGTATGTTTTTTCATCGCTTAATTCCATATCCTCATTCATTTCCTGGTAGAAAGTCCAGTTAAAATTAACATCAGTGATTTTTTGCCCTTTGAGTTTTTCAATAATGGGTAACTCTCCTATTTCCATTTCGTAAACATCAAGTTCTCCGATTAAATCGTCTAAATCACTATCAATTAATTCGTACAAATGCATATCATCACTCCATCCCCAGCTAAGCGTATACGATTCAAAAATAAATTCAATCCCACCACGAATTATCCATTGCTTATCATCATTAAAGGATAAATATTTTTCTTCGATATTGTAAAAATCAATACTTTTAATCGACTCTTTTTTAAATAGTTCTGTGAATTTTTGTTCTGTTTGTTGCATTTTAGATATAAAATTTAAATTCCTGTTTTTTTTGTAACACAGAGTTACACGGAGATTACACAGAGACTTGCTCCACTCTGTGTCCCTCTGTGGTTCTTTGTGCATCTCTGTGAAATAATTTTATCATTCTTACCTTATTAAAATTACCATAGCAGATTAGTTAAATCATTCATTTTCAGATCCGAAAAACTGTTTTGCTCCTTGTAAAATCACACTCATTTGTACCGCTTTCTTCCAATCATCTACAATCTTTTGATTAAATGAATTATCATCCTCAATATCAAGCGTTTGCTTATTTAACTGAAACCTTACTTTATCGCTAAAGTAAGTAAAATACTCAGAATTCTCAGTCAAACTACACATATCTTCATTGTTTTTGTACAAAAGACTCATTTCCGAAGCAGACCCCGCAAGAAAATAGCCTTCTGAATCGTTATTAAAGGATTCCTGTGTCAAATGAAAATGTGGTTTTTCCTTATATGGAGCTCCGGATGTCGGGCAAAAGGTATTGCAATTTCCACACTGGTTACACCAATCAGCAATGTGAAGAATTTGTGGAGCTTGTGTAAGTTCAAACTTAGCATCAGTCGCCGAAAGTTTAGCGATAAAAGGTTGATGCTGATAACCAAACAAAGCCAGGTTCGGACAAAGTGTTGTACATATGTTGCATATCTCATCACAAAGCAAGCACCTTGAGGCTTCATCTACAGTTTCTTCCTTTGTCAGGCTAGAAGCAATCAAGTCAAAGTTATTTCTCTGGTTTAAAGAAGTTTCAGATACTTCTACAGGTTTGATTCGCTTTGTTTTTTTTATCATTAACTCACGATAATTCGGACTTTCTTTCTTAAAATTCTTTTTTGTTTCAAAATCAATCCCGCATCTGTCAATAATTAACTGGGCCACTTTTCGTCCGTCACCAATTGCTGCAATGGCAGATAAGCCTCCGTTTAAAGCATCCCCTCCAATGAAAACACCAGGCAATTCAGTTTCATAATTGTTTGCATCTAACTTTTTGGTATTAACGAAATCAAAGGCCAAGTCTTGTCCAACTGCTGGTATGATTGTATCGCAAGTTACTTCAAATTTAGAACTATCAATTAGTTCTGGTCTTGCACGGCCCGAAGCATCCTTCTCGCCTAGTCTCATCTTTTGACATACCAATCCTGTTACTTTTCCATCTACTACACTTACTGACAATGGGTTAACCAACTTCTGTATTTCAATACTTTCATCCAAAACGGCCTTTATTTCTTCATAATTTGCTGGCATTTGTTTAATCGTTCGACGATACAAAATTCTTACCTGTCCATCTGCCCCAACAAGACGTTTTGCAGTCCGGGCTGCGTCCATAGCTGTGTTTCCACCACCAATAATAAGCACTCTTTTCCCTAAACCCGTTGGTTTTTCGTTTTTAACATCGTATAAAAATTGAAGTGGGTTAAGCACACCCTTGGCTTCCATACCCTCAACATAAAAAGCACGTGCATTTTGGGCTCCGGCAGCGATGTATACAAAATCGTTTTCTTTACTTAATTCATCAAATCTTGCTTTATCAATAGACTGATTGTAGTGAATTGTCACACCCAATTCAAGGATCTGATTTATATCGTATTCAACTGCATTGTCTGTCAACCTGAATTTTGGAATAGCTGTAGATGCCATTCCTCCTGCCTCAGGTTTTGCTTCGTAAATACTTACCTCAAACCCAGCTTTTGTCAAAAAACAGGCGCATGATAATCCGGAAGGACCGGCTCCAATTACAGCAACCTTTTTTCCATTTCCTTCTTTATTCTTTATCGAATATTCATTTCCTAACTCACTAACAGAACGTTTTACTTCCCTGATTAACAATGAACTATCGTAGTTAATTCGTGTACATTTACTCTGGCAGGTATGATCGCAAACCATGCCTGTTGTATTAGGAAAAGGATTGGTATCCAATATAACTTCCTTCGCTTTGGCAAAATCACCTTTTGAAGCATAGTACATGTACTCAGGAATTGCCTGGTTGGTTGGACAGGTTGTTTCACAAGGGGCATGTATACAGTCAAAAGCTCCCAGTTCTTTTGAAGTTTTGATGCTTGGTGGTTTTACACCTTTTCGCTTGTAACTTTCATCTTCAAGAACTGATTTGGAATATCTTTTCAAATTTTCCAATACACTTTCTCTTTCCTCACTACTCCTATTTGCCTTATTGACAATAAATTGTGATATATTTTCAGCTTTGACTTTAGCAAACTCTTTTCTTAATTCCTCAAAGTACTGTGCCAACCTTCCGTATCCTCCGGGTTTTAAGATATCAGAACAAACAGTCGCAGGATAAAGCCCACTCGCTAAAACATTACTGATATTAAAAGCATCAACGCCACCTGAAAATGAGATATCAAGGCTTCCGTTAAACTCGTTTTGTAGATTTTCTGCCAATAAAATGGAGATGGGATGCAAAGCCTTTCCACTCATGTACATCATTTCCTGACTACTTTCGAAAACATCCTTATTGTTTCGGCTTTCAAGCGTGTTTGTCAGTTTCAAACCGAAATGCAGCTTTTTCTCGTTAGCAAGCTCTTCAAGGTTTTTAATAATTCTTATGGCATCTTCGTACTTTAAATCATGCTCAAAAGCAATATCTGGCACTTCTGTTTCAAAGCCAGAATTAGAAAGTATTGCCAAAAGCATTTCCTTTCCTAAAAGAGTTGGGTTTAATTTAATTGTTGTATGCAAGCCTTTGTCTTTGAGCAGGTAAACCCCAATTTTCTCAATTTCATCAGAAGGGCAACCATGCATGGTGGACAAGGTAACATTATCTGATAAACAAGGACTTATACTTATTTTATCAATTTCAGGATAAATTTTCTTCAGCTTCGAAATTTTCTGCTCCAATTCAACCGAAGCATCTTTCATTTTTGCAAAAAACCATTGCACATTTTCGTTTAAAATGCCTTCGAGATTATATCCCACACTCATGTTAAAAATAACACCAGGTTCTTCATTGGTATTCCAGCCGAAATAATGCTTCAAAACATGAATAATTATCCATGCATCAAGGTATTGCTCAAACGATTGCTTAATTTTAAGTTCCTGCGACCACTCACAATTATAACCTTCGTCCTGCATGTCAATACAGGGCTTGGAAACCTCTAATTCATCAAGTGTTTGTACTGTTTTTAACTCAATATATCGTGCCCCGCAAAGCCATGCTGCAACAATATTCTGCGAAAGCTGAGTATGCGGACCTGCTGCTACCCCTACAGGATTTTCAAGTAGTTGACCAAAGCGTTGAAACCGAAAAGGATCGGAAGCATTCGGTTGAAAAAATAATTCTTCAGGAATTCCAAATATTCTTTTATCCCTTTTATACTGATTTATAATTATTTGAAGTAATTGATCAACAGGTGTTATTGTAAATTTGTCATTCATCTGATTGTATTTTAATTTTTTTATTCTGACCAGATGTAACATCTACAAAACCTAACCTGCAAGGCTACAGCTACTTTAGCTAAAAAATTACACTTATGCATGTTCATATTTATAATAGATGTTTCACTTGTTTTAATTTTAGTTAAGTTGCTGAAATTTATTCACTTTTCTTAAACTATTTATTTGGAGTTCATGAGCTTGCTTCGCAAGGTTAAACATAAATTTCTTTATAAACCCCGAAGGGCTCAGTGTAAGCTAATCCCTCTGCGCCTCCGCTAAAGCTTCAGCGGCACGCGGAATGAGGGTTTCATCTGTTTATTTTTAATTAATTTTATTTACCAAATGCAACATCCACAAGACTTAACTTATTATGATATCAGTCAATTAAAAACAATAATCATGGTCGTGTGTTTCTATAAATAATCATGGATGTTTCATTTTGTGCTTATTTTTGGTTGTGACCAAAAGTACAAAATTGTACATAAAAGGTAACTAATTGCAAAATGCTTATCAAAGATTTTTTTTATATGCTACTTAACTTTTGGTTATTTTCGTATTCTGGTAATATACCTACAAATCATTTTAATATTAAATAATGATTGGCAAAGGTTGTAGTAAAGATGATATGACTAACGCAGCAAATAACGTTTCGAAAGTAAAAAACTGGGTCAGTGATGAAGTTTATTACCTGTTAAAAAATGCAGGGAAAATCTACACCCAGGAGTTAAAACGAATGGCGGTTGAAAGCCCTGAAATGCTTGATTTGTTGGTTAAAATCTTTCTGACAGACGAAAAGAAACTATGTTGGCATGCCGGCTGGGTATTGTTTAAAATCGCTGATACGCATACAAAACAACTTGAAAAATATGTTCCAGAAATCATCCAAAAACTACCCAACATGCTCTATACACAGCAAGCCCATGGAGCATTAAGAATTATTAAACACTACGATATTACTAATGAAGAGTTACAGGGAATACTGGTTGATATGGGAATAAAATTTATACTTGAAAACAAATACCCAGCGCATTTGAAGTATTTTTCAATTGTAATTATTGAAAAGATTGCAAAATACTATCCTGAATTAAAAAATGAATTAGCACTAACCATAGAAGAAGGCCTGCCGCACTGGACAACGAATTACATTGTAAAATTTGGTAAGAAGAAATTGCAGGCATATAGGTGATAATGAGCTAAATTCAACATTATTTTAGCTAAAAACTTATGTTATTTATCAAATATCTTTGCTCGAAGTTTGAAGACAGAAGAACGAAGTACAAAAGGTTTTCAAACCAAATACAGGAATTGCCATCTTCCAACTTCAGACTCCGGTCTTCCGGCTATTAATATTAAATGGCAAGTTACCCCCATAGCAAATGTGTAATAGCTAAACTATAAATATTTTTATATTTTTATCTGCAAATACCTACATATTTATTTAAAATAACATTTTTATGCGTAAGATTATATTCTCCCTATTTTTAGCCACTTACAGCTTTATTATTCATGCTCAGACAGAAACCGTTTTTGCACGCTTTCCGGTTATAAGCCCTAATGGCAGGCAAATTGCTTTTTCCTATCAAGGAGATATTTGGGTTTCGTCTACTGATGGAAGCATGGCTCGCAGAATCACCATTCACCAGGGATATGAAAGTAATCCAAAATGGAGCCCCGATGGAAAACAACTTGCTTTTTCAAGCAATCGTTTTGGAAACGATGACATTTTTGTAATTGATGCAAATGGTGGGATTCCAAAACGTATTACCTTTCATTCATCTGATGATAATTTAACTGATTGGACAAAGAATGGCAGTTTACTTTTTGAAAGTAGCAGAACCTTCAGACAAATAGAACGTGATTTAGAATTACTGAAAGTTTCTTTTGAAGGAGGCACACCTACTCGTTTATTAGATGCATTTGGGAGTGAGCCTGTTCAATCACCTAATGGAAAATTTATTGCATTTGTTCGAGGCTCTTGCAGAATTGCCAGGGAGCAATATAAAGGCTCTGCGAACAGAGATATTTGGATATACAACACTGAAAATAAGTCATTTATTCAAGTAACTAATTATAAAGGGCAGGATTATCATCCAGTTTGGGGAACCGATTCTCAACTCTATTTTATTAGCGCCCGAAGTGGGAAATACAATGTGTTTTCTATTCAATTAGATGAAAATGGAAAAGTAAACGGACAACCAAAACAAATTACAAAGGAACAAGAAAACGAAGTTCGCTTTTTTGATGTAAGTAATGATAACCAAACCATTGTTTTCGAGAAAGATGTAAATCTTTATAAAATCAGTACATCAGGAGGAAGTGCGACTGAAATTAAGTTAAACCTTGCAACTGATTATCGTTTTGATCCTTATGAAAACAAAACGTTTAGTGCTGAGATTAATGAGTACCAGGTATCACCAAATGGGAAATACACTGCATTCATTATCCATGGAGAAGTTTTTATTACAGAAAATGATAAGAAAAAAAGTCTTACAAAGAATGTCAGTAACTCTTCTGCACGCGAAAAAGACGTATGCTGGTTAAACGATTCGGTTTTGATTTTCTCATCAGATAAAGATGGGAAGTACGACTTATACTTGGCTAAATCAACTGATAATAAACAATATAACCTATTTAAAACCTTAAAACATACGGTAGTAAAGATTTCAAATAACCAACAAGATGAGCATTCTGCCCAGGTTTCGCCAGATGGAAAAAAAATTGCCTTCATCAGGGGTGGAGATTTTGGGAAAATGAGTTTTGTAGCTGCTGATATTGAAAAAAACGGAACCATTAGTAATGAAAAAATATTGCAGGATGGTTGGAGCAAGCCTGAAGGTATTCAATGGAGCCCTGACAGCAAATGGCTGGCATACTCAATGGAAGATTTAACATTTAACTCTGAAGTATACATCCAAAAAGCAGATGGTTCTGCCAAAGAAGTAAATATTAGTATGCACCCAAGGGGTGATTATTCTCCTGTTTGGAGTCCGGATGGCTCAAAATTGGGCTTTATTTCAGCACGCAATAATAGCAACAATGATATTTGGTATGTTTGGTTGAAAAAAGAGGACTATGAGAAAACCAAGCAAGATTGGGAAGAAGAAGATGAAGAAAAACCTGAAGATCCAAAGGTGTCAAAAGAAGAAACTAAAAAGGGAAAATCAAAAGACAAGGATAAAGCAAAAAAAGAGGAAGTAAAACCCATCCGGATTGATCTTGACCTAATTCATGAAAGACTCGTTCAATTGACAGATTTATCTGGAGATGAAGGAAATATAGCTATTTCAAAAGATGGTAGAACTTTCTATTTCAGTTCTATGATCCCTGGAAGTAAAGGAAGCGACCTGTTTAAAGTAAATTGGGATAAAACCGAAATGAAAGAAGTTACCAAGGGTGGTCAGTCTCCTCGTGGGGTCCAGATGGATGCTCAGGGCAAATATCTGTATATGAACATCAAAGGTCAAATTTCAAGAATAAGCACTTCTGGAACCGAGCAGGAAAACTTACCTGTTCAAGCAAAAATGACCATTAATTTTAAAGAAGAGTTAAAACAGATTTTTGAAGAGGGTTGGCGTTCCTTGCGCGATGGATTTTATGATCCTGAATATCACGGACAAAACTGGGATGCCTTAAAAGAAAAGTACAAACCATATTGCATGGCTGCTTCTACCAAGACTGATTTTATGTATATGTACAACAACATGTTAGGGCAATTAAATGCAAGCCATATGGGATTGTACGGACGCGACCGTGAAAAAACGCAATCAGAACAAACCGGTTTACTGGGAATTGAAATTAAGCCAGTTGCTGAGGGAGTTGAAATAGTTAGAGTAGTTCCAGGCTCACCAGCTGACAAAGTAATTAGCAAACTAAACGAGGGTGATGTAATTTGGGCAG
>JBNKRJ010000079.1:0-41757 GCA_050296515.1 Bacteroidales bacterium
GGAAATGACTTGAAAATCAATTTGTTTACCCCGACCCTAAAGGGAGCAAATTGATTTTACTCGCAAGCTCGTGAGAAAGTTCTTCACACCCTTTAGGGTCAGGGTAAATGAAGAAAGTCAATTTGCGGTCGGTGTAAACTATCTCATAATCGTATTTTTTTTATACATTTTGAATAGTTGAAATAAATGACTTTAAAAAATGTGCATACTGGTAGCACACCATACCATGATTATCGTGGCATGGTATTCATGACGCAAACTTTTATGGCGTTTATTATTTCAGCAACTATTCAATCATAAATTTGATGTAGATCTAATTCATTACAAGTTGAAAAAAATGCTTTGATGAAATTTCTCGCTTGATAAAAATTGATTTCCAATGACTACATCATTTTGTTTCGGATAAAGTCAATTTTCTTCTTTTCGTTAAATCGTATAAGCATTTAAGTAACAAAATTTAATGAAGCAATCTTCTGCTTGTTAACCAATGTTGAGTCAGTGCTGTAATTTTCATCCAAATTTTCTCATTTGATGTATTAAAAATGTAGTGGTTGAATTCACCAGATGTAACTGTGATGTATGCAAATCTTTAAGTTGAGCGCTAATAATGGGTACTTTTGTGAGTAGCCTCATTTAACGATTTTAAGCATCAGAAACATGACAAAAAACACGAATAAGTTAGCATTTAAAGAAAAATTAGCCTACGGTTTAGGTGATACTGCTTCTCACTTTGTGTGGGACATGGTCGGATTCTGGATCATGATTTTTTATACAGATACTTTTGGAATTTCAGCTGCAGCAGCAGGAACAATTATGCTAATTGCGCGGGTCTGGGACATGATAAGTGATCCTTTAATGGGGGTGATTTCAGACAGGACTAATACCCGGTGGGGCAAATTCAGGCCCTATATACTTTGGATGTCAATTCCTTATGGAGTGCTGGCAGTTTTAACTTTTACAACTCCGGATTTTGGGGAAAACGGGAAGGTTATTTATGCAGGAGTAACCTATGTTCTTTTAATGACTGTTTATACAGCAATTAATTTGCCCTACTCTTCGCTTGGTGCAGTTATGACTAATGACACTTATGAAAGAGCTGGCTTAAATACCTACAGATTTGTAAGTGCTTTTACCGGACAATTAATAGTAACCGGCCTGGCTTTAACATTAGCCAATTATTTTGGAGGTGGTGATAAAGCTAAAGGCTATCAATATACATTAATGGTTTTCGGTGCATTTAGCATAGTCATTTTTATGATTACCTTTTTCTTTACAAAAGAACGTGTACAGCCACCAAAAAGTCAACAATCCTCCCTTATTAAAGACATAAAGAACCTGATAACTAATAGGCCTTGGCTGATTATGGCAATTGTAGGAATTGTCTCCTTCATTATGTTTGCTGTGCAAAATTTGTCAATTGCTTATTATTTTAAATATTACATAGGTAAAGAGGAGGATGTTCAAATATTTAATGTTGTTAGTTCTATTGCTTTAATTGTTGCATTGCCTTTAGCTAAACCTCTTGCTAAAAAATTCGGAAACAGAAACGTATTTATTGCAAGTTCAATTTTATCAGGTATTTTTTTCGCTTTGCTTTTTATTCCTGGTGAGAGTGATATTACTCTGATTTACATCTTTAATATCCTCGCCAAAATATCCTATGCACCTGCCGTGCCCCTTTTATGGACAATGATTGCAGATACTGCTGATTATTCCGAATGGAAAAATGGAAGACGAGCAACCGGATTATTTTTCTCGGCTGCTACTTTTGCTCAAAAAGCAGGATGGGGGATTGGTGCCTACCTGGCAGGAATGGTGCTTACAATGTTTAATTACAAAGCCAATGCCCCTGTTACTGAAGAAACAATACACGGAATAAAGCTTTTGGTTTCTATTATTCCGGGGATTTTATATATGTCGTGTGCTGCTTTTTTAATCTTTTACAATATCGATTCAAAAACTGCTGATTTAATGAAAGTTGAATTAGAAAAACGAAGAGAAGAAGAGAACTCAACTGCGGAAAATTAAAGCTAAGTAGCAAATATTACCTGGTGAAGGTTAAAATCAAAACAAAGAAGAAGTTTTAATATTAAATAAGAAAGTTAACATGTCAGAAAGAACATTGTTTGTAGGTGATTTTGAGATTAAAAACGTTGAAAAAGAAGTTAATGGAGAGTTTACGCTAATTGAAGATGAGGAATTCTACAAGATTAGCAATTATAACGAAATGCAGCCATTTTTTATTACACTTGCCAGTGATTCAGACCATTGGATGTATATTTCAAGCACAGGGGGGGTAACCGCAGGAAGAAAAAATCCTGATTCAGCACTTTTTCCTTATTACACTGATGACAAGATTCACGAGTCTTCTGAAATTACCGGAAGCAAAACCATTATGCATGTTTTGCATGAGGGTAAAAAGAAATTATGGGAACCGTTTTCGGAGCGATACCAGGGCACTTATTCAATTGAACGAAATATTTATAAAAACACATTAGGTAATAAATTGTTGTTTGAAGAGGCAAATAACGATTTGGGCCTTACTTTCAGGTACTGCTGGGCCAATTCTGAAAAATATGGCTGGGTAAAAAAGAGCGAGGTAGTAAACATTTCTACGCAAACCATAGAAATAGAAATAGTTGATGGCTTGCAAAACCTGTTGCCACATGGTGCAACTCGATTGATTCAAACCAGTTTTTCTACCCTGGTTGATGCATACAAAAAGAATGAGCTAATCATTGATTCGAACCTTGCTTTATACAGAATGGAGTCAATTCCTGTTGATAAAGCGGAGCCCAGCGAAGCGCTAAAAGTCACAACTGTGTGGACATCAGGAATAGAAGTTTCAAAATTCCTGCTTAGCTCAAAACAACTGAATAATTTCAGAAATGGAATTCGGTTAACTGAGGAAAACGAATCAAAAGGTGTCAGAGGCGCATTTTTCATTAACACCTTGTTAAAAGTTAATCCGAAAGCATCGAAGGTGTGGTACACTATTGCAGAGTTGAACCAGGATGCTGTTAAACTCAATAATTTAATCCACTTTATTGCAAAAACTGAGAATCCAATTTCTGAAATTGAAGAGGATATAAAACGTGGAGGTGAAGCGCTAAAAATAATTGTTGCTGAAGCAGATGGATTGCAAAGCACTCAGGATAAATTTAATGTTTCCCGACATTACTCAAATGTTTTGTTTAATGTAATGCGCGGTGGTATTTATTCCGAGGCCTACACAATTGAATCCAGCGACTTCGAAAAGCATGTAAAGCATTTCAATAAGGCTGTCTGGAAAAATAACAGAAACTTTTTTGAGCAATTGCCTGAAAAACTGAAATATACAGAGTTGAACAGCAAAGTATTGGAGCTAAATAACAAAGATTTAGAGCGTTTAGCACTTGAATATTTGCCTTTAACATTTAGCCGAAGACATGGTGATCCCAGCAGACCATGGAACCTTTTCTCCATTGATATCAAAGAAGAGGACGGAAGTAAAAAGCTTGCCTATCAGGGCAACTGGCGTGATATTTTTCAAAACTGGGAAGCTCTGTCCTATTCTTTCCCCGAATACATCAGCGGGATAATTGCAAAATTTGTCAATGCAACTTCGGCAGATGGATACAATCCGTACCGCATAACCCGCAATGGTATTGATTGGGAAATCATTGATCCGGATGATCCATGGTCGAACATTGGCTACTGGGGCGATCACCAAATTATTTATTTGCTGAAACTAATGGAAGTTTCGCAAAAACATTTCCCGCAAAGATTGGCATCATGGCTCAATGAAGATTTATTTGCTTTTGCAAATATTCCATACCGCTTAAAATCGTACAAAGAAATTTTAGCAAACCCACAAGATTCAATCACTTTTGATAGTGATCTGCATTTCAAAATCGAAGACCGGGTAAATGAATACGGTGCAGATGCCAAATTATTGCCAGATGTTGAAAATAAGGTTGTTAAAGCGAATCTGACAGAAAAACTGCTGGCCACTTTCCTTGCAAAAATGAGCAACTTTATTCCCGAGGCCGGTATTTGGATGAATACCCTTCGTCCTGAATGGAACGATGCCAACAATGCTCTTGTGGGGTTTGGAGTATCGATGGTCACCCTTTATTACATGAGACGTTTCGTTGTGTTTGTTGAAAAATTACTTTCTTCTACAAGTCAGGAAAATTATTCTCTCTCTGGTGAAATGACCACCTTCTTAGAAGAAATTCAAAAGGTGCTTGCAGAAAATGAAGATAAGTTAGATACTGGCTTTGACGATATTCAGCGTAAACAAGTTGTGGATTCCCTTGGAACTGTGGGTGAAAATTACAGAACGAAAGTTTACAATGGTTTTGGTGGTTCAAAAATGGATGTAAGTAAAGCATCAATAGTTGAGTTTCTTGGTCTTTGCAAGCAGTTTATCGATCAAAGTATCACAGCTAATAAGCGCCCGGATGGCATGTACAATGCTTACAACCTGATGAATATTTCAGATGACAAAATTGGCATTAGGTATTTGTACGAAATGCTTGAAGGTCAGGTTGCAGCAATTAGTTCAGGGAAGTTTTTACCTGAAGAGGTAGTAAGAATTCTGGATAATATGAGGGCGAGTTCTTTGTATCGGGAAGATCAGGAAAGCTTTATTCTTTATCCGGATAAAACCTTGCCTGCCTTTTTAGAAAAAAACAATTTACCAGAAGAAATTGTAAGGCAAAGTTCATTACTTAAAAAGCTGGTTGATCTGGGAAACAAAAAGATAATTGCTAAAGACATCAATGGTGTCTATCACTTTAATGGAGGGTTTAGCAATGCTGGTGTGTTGAAAGAAGCTCTTGAAGAACTTAGAAAAAAGGCTGTAATTGAGTACACTGAAAAAGAGGAAAAGGAAGTTCTTGATGTCTACGAGCAAATTTTTGATCATCAGTCATTTACAGGCAGATCTGGCTCCTTTTACAAGTATGAAGGGCTGGGTTCGATTTACTGGCACATGGTTTCGAAACTGTTGCTTGCAGTTGGCGAATACATTCAGTTTGCAAATGAAAGCAATACTCCTAAAGACATAAAGGAAAGACTGATAGAACACTATGATTTAATCAAAAAAGGTATTGGTGCTCATAAATCGCCAAAAGATTATGGTTCTTTCCCATTTGATGCCTATTCACATACCCCAATGATGTCAGGGGTGCAACAGCCCGGTATGACAGGACAGGTAAAAGAAGACATTATTTCACGGTTTATGGAACTTGGGGTAGAGGTGAAGGATGGTCAGATTAGTTTCAATCCCTCTAATCTTAAAAAGAACGAGTTTTTTACTAGTAACAACGAGTTCCATTATATTGATTTGGATAGAAACCTTCAAAAAATTGATTTGCAAGAGAATACCCTTGCCTTTACTTATTGCCAGGTTCCGGTTATTTATTATTTATCTGATAATAAAAGCATTAAGGTGCATTTTAAGAATGGCTTTGTAGCAGAAATTGAAGGGATAAGTCTTGATTCGCAATTAAGTAAACAGATTTTTAATCGAACAGGAGAGGTGAATAAGGTTGAAGTATTTTTAAACGTATAGAGAAAGATTCGTCGTGTCAAGATTAAATTGTCAGGTGACAACACCTGACAGGTGCACCAGCCAGGTGTTGTCACCTGGTTAATTATCCGAAATAGAGTATTTGACTTAACACTAACTGGAAGGTTTACATTCAATAAATCATTTTTATGAAAAATAATAACACATACATTATATCAGTTTCGCTAATTGTTGCCCTTGGTGGCTTTTTGATGGGGTTTGATGCTTCAGTTATTTCAGGAGTTGTTGAATTCATAGAACCCAAATTTGGCCTTACAAAACTGCAATTGGGCTGGGCTGTAAGCTGCCTCACATTAACTGCAACTCTGGGAATGATGGTGTCAGGCCCAATGAGTGATAAATACGGCAGGAAGAAAGTCTTGATGGTGGCTGCCTTGTTGTTTTTGGTTTCAGCCATAACTTCAGCACTTGCAAATGAATTTTGGTTCTTTATAATTGCCCGAATGCTTGGAGGTTTTGGTGTTGGAGCTGCACTGATTGTAGCGCCCATGCATATTGCTGAAATTTCTCCCTCAAAAATACGGGGGAAGATGGTTTCCTTTAACCAGCTAAATATTGTTTTGGGAATATCAGCAGCATTTTTTTCTAATTACCTGATATTGAAACTTGGAAACTCAGGGGCAGAATGGATCCAATCCATAAAACTTAGCGAAGAAAACTGGAGATGGATGTTAGGAATTGAATCTTTACCTGCCCTCCTCTACTTTGTTTTTCTCTTTACAGTACCTGAAAGCCCAAGGTGGTTAGTTATAAATGGCTCAGAAGAAAAAGCCGTTGAAATTTTAACAAAGGCTACCGGAAAAGAAGCTGCACTGGCTGATATTGAGGCCATTAAAGAATCAGCCAACGCCGGAAGTAAAAAGGAAAAAGTGCCTCTTTCAGAGCTTTTTAAACCTGCTATGAAACTAGTGTTGCTGATAGGAGTTGTTATCGCGATTCTTCAACAAATAACAGGAATCAATTCGGTGTTTTTTTATGCACCCATGATTTTTGAGCAAACTGGTATAGGAGGAAATGCTTCATTTACACAGGCCATCTATGTGGGACTCATTAATGTAGTGTTCACCATTGTGGCCATGTGGCTAATTGATAAACTCGGAAGGAAACCGTTGCTTTTAATAGGCGTTGCAGGCATTGCAATTTCCATGTTTATTATTTCAGCTAGTTTTAGTTCAGCAACTTATCAGTTAAAAAAAGAAAACATCATTAGCTTAAATGAAACCATCCGGAACAACAAGATTTTTGAACTGGAGGGAAAGGTGTTTGATAATGATTTAGATTTTAAAAATGCAATCACCGACATCTTAGGTAAAGAAACATTTCAAAAACATGAGTCAGATATTTTGAAACAAGCTATAAACATCAATTCAATGCTTATTCTGGTTGGGATACTTGCATTTGTGGCTTCATTCGCAATTTCGCTTGGACCGGTTATGTGGGTGTTGTTTTCAGAACTTTTCCCAAACAGGTTAAGGGGACTGGCCATTTCGTTTGCCGGCTTCATAAATTCAGGGGTTAGTTTTTTAGTGCAGTTGGTTTTTCCATGGGAGTTGTCAACTATTGGAAATACTGGAACGTTCCTGATTTATGGAGTTTTTGCTGCCATAGGAATTGTATTTATTCTGTTAAAGGTGCCAGAAACAAAAGGAAAATCTCTTGAAGAGCTTGAAAAAACACTTGTAAAGGCATAATTATACTAAACAGAATGTCCATTATACTAAGCAACAACATATTAAAACTTGAAATTCAAAAACCTGGAGAAAAATATCAGGGCTCAAGGTTTGATTGGACAGGCCAGATTATTCAAATTTTCTATAAAAACAGAAATAGCTTTTGCACAAATGAGTCACAACTAATTGATAATGAGAATAAATTGGGTAGAGGACTTTACAATGAATTTGGCATTGATAAACCCGTTGGTTATGATGATTGCAAACCTGGCGAGCAGTTTCTTAAAATTGGAATCGGAATGCTCAAAAAAGAAAGCAACGATCCGTACAATTTCTTTCATCCATACCAGGTCATTCCAGTCAGTTTCAATTACGAATTTACTAATGATTCAATTACTTTTTTTGCAGAAACCGGGATTGTTAATGGATATGGATTTAAGTTAGTGAAGAAAATTCGTCTTAATGCTAATTGCTTTTCTATTCATTATGAGCTTTTTAACACAGGGGCAAAGCCAATTTTAACCAACGAATATGTGCATAATTTTTTGTCAATCAATAATCGCCTGATTGATGAATCTTATCAACTAAAATTTTCAGCCTCTTTAAACCTGGCAGGAGCTATCGTAAATCCTGAAGATAAGGTTGTAACCAATGAAGACATTATCAGTTTTAAAGATAAAGTACATGAAGAATTCTTTTTTAGCGAAATGATGCTTGTAAAAGAAAATGGAGCAAGTTGGAAATTGGAAAATAAGATTGAGAAAATAGGAATTGAGGAAAAAGTTGATTTTACTCCTAAGCGAATCAATTTATGGGGGAAAAAGCATGTAATAAGTCCCGAAATATTTTTTGAAATCAATGTAGAACCAGGGGACTCAATTTGCTGGGAAAGAGGCTATTGTATTTATGAAACCTAAAGTAATTTGCAATTGAAGAATAATAGAACAATACATATTTATTCATCTAAAAATTTGATATTTTGAGCACGACAGTACACAATAAAACAGCTCCTTAAGATATTATCCCTTTTGGAAAAAAAATAGCTTTTAGCTCAGGTCATTTGGCGAATCAATTATTCCCCGCAGCCATGAGTGTTTTCATGGTCATTTTAGTGATGTCGCTCAAAATGGATCCTCTTTTGGCCGGAATTTTGGCTGCTGCCCCACGACTTTGGGATGCTTTAATTGATCCGGTAATGGGCTATATTTCGGATAATGCTAAAACAAAATGGGGGAGAAGACGACCATTTATTTTTATTGGTGCAATAGTTACCGGGATATCATTTATGGCCATGTGGCAAATTTTCCCTGAAAATGGACAGACCTATAATTTTGTTTATTTTTTAATTCTTTCATTAGTGTTTTATTTAGGTTATACCATTTTTGCCACACCCCTGATCGGGATGGGCTATGAAATGACTCCAGATTACCATGAGCGTACAAGGTTAATGGCTGTAACACAGTGGATTGGGCAGCTGGCGTGGATTATAGCCCCCTGGCTTTGGGTAATTGTTTATTTACCAAATTTATTTGAATCTGCACCTATAGCTTCAAGAAATATTGCTTTGATTACTGGTTTTGTTTGTATTATTCTTGGTATTATTCCGGCACTGATTTGCAAGGAGAAACAACTGCCAGGTGCAGATGATTCTAATTTAAACGTGAAAGATCTAAAGCAAAACATTAAGGAGTTTCTGTCAGGGATTGTGAAAACTGCTAAGAACAAGCCTTTTATGAGATTATGTGGTGCCACTTTTTTTGTTTTTAATGGCTACCAGACTGTATCGCAGTTTGCCTTTTTTATTATTGTGTATTATTTGTTTAATGGAGATCAGGGGGCTGCAGGTACATGGCCTGCCTGGTTCGGAACAACAGCTGCATTGTCAACTCTATTTATTGTAATTCCCATTGTGACTTATGTTTCTCAAAAAATTGGTAAGAAAAATACGTTTATTATTGCAACCATCATTTCTATTATAGGTTATGTTTTAAAATGGTGGGGCTTTAATCCTGAAAATCCATACTTAATGTTGCTTCCTTTGCCATTAATTTCCTTTGGAATTGGCGGGTTATTTACACTAATGATGTCAATGACAGCTGATGTCTGTGATTTGGACGAGTTGAAAAACAATGAACGCCGTGAAGGAATGTTCGGAGCAGTATACTGGTGGATGGTGAAGTTAGGCACCGCTTTGGCTTTGCTCGTAAGTGGGGCTGTATTAAAGTGGGTTGGCTTTGATGAATCTCTCGGCGCACAATCTGTTGAAACGATTACTCAATTAAGAATTGCTGATATTGTCATTCCGGCCCTTACTGCCTTAATTGCAATTTTTATAATGATTAAGTACAATCTTTCTGAAAATGAGGCTAATAGGATTAGAAGACAATTAGAAGAGCGAAGAAGTAAAGTAATTGTTATTGAGCAAGTTGAAGACGATGTTGTTATCTAGGTTTATAACAGTGAAAATGAAAAATGGAGGCTGTCTCAAATGTATTTGAGACAGCGCCCGGTTTTATAACTATAACTTTTTTAAATCTGTTATTACATTAACTGTTTTAGTAGAAGTTTCTTCTGTTTCTTCATCATACAATTCGACTTCTCTTTCTTCCCAGGTAACTTTAAATTTAACACCAACATATTGTTCTTCATATAAATCAAAGGAAACTGCTTCATCAAACTCCTGGAAAAAATAAATTTCTCCCTGATCATCAGTAAACTGAAATTCCATGTCTTCTGTAAGTCCGTTGAATGTTCCATTAAATTGATTTGCTGTTGGGTTGGTTGCACCAATAGATAGTACAAACACCACAAGCAATGATAATAATACTTTCATTGTTGTAATTTTGAAAAATAAAAAATTAAAAGATAAAAATCTTGAAGTTTCAAGACAAGTAGCTCAATATCAAAGCCATCAACTCAGAACAGTGTCTGAAGCAACTCGGGCAACTCCCTGCCTCTGTAACGCTAATGAGTAGTATTATTATTAATTCATCGGCATTAAAAATTATTTCCTTATAAACTGCAAATTACAAAATTTATTGTAACGAAATAACATTTTCTTGAGAAAAAACACTCTTGTAACATATTGAAATACAATAGTTTTAGGTATGCTTTTCAAATTGTGTATTTACATACCCAGCAAATAAGCAAAAATTAATGGTGCAACAATAGTTGCATCCGATTCGATAACGAATTTTGGAGAACTTGCACGAAGTTTTCCCCAGGTAATTTTTTCGTTAGGAACAGCACCTGAATAAGAACCGTAACTGGTCGTAGAATCACTTATCTGGCAGAAATAGGACCAAACAGGTATATTTTCTAATTCCAAATCCTGGTGTAACATTGGTACCACACAAATTGGGAAATCACCTGCAATACCACCTCCAATCTGGAAAAATCCAACTCCGTTTTTTCCTGCATTTTTTTGATACCAATCCGCTAAAAATATCATGTAATCAATACCGCCTTTCAAAATTCCTGTATGAATTTGTTTTTCAATACAATGTGATGCAAAAAAATTACCACAGGTAGAATCTTCCCAACCTGGAACAATAATCGGCAGATTTTTCTCCGCTGCAGCCAATAACCATGAATTTTTAGGATCGATCTGATAATCGTTTTTTAATTTTCCACTCTTCAGAATCTTGTAAAAATATTCATGAGGAAAATGTTTCTCATTTTTTTCTTTTGCTTCAACCCATGCCTCAACTAAATGATTTTCAATTCGTCGCATGGCTTCCTCTTCTGGTATGCAGGTGTCTGTCACCCTGTTAAAGTGGTTGCTTAACAGATCTTCTTCATCTTGTGGTGATAAATCGCGATAGTTTGGAACCCGTTTGTAAAAATCATGTGCCACCAAATTGAAAACGTCTTCTTCCAAATTTGCTCCTGTACAGGTAATAATGTGCACTTTATCCTGACGAATCATTTCGGCCAGTGAAATGCCTAATTCTGCAGTACTCATTGCCCCTGCCATGGTAATCATCATTTTATTACCTTGTTCCAATTGCTTTTCGTAGGCTTGGGCTGCATCAACCAGTGTAGCCGCATTAAAATGCTTGTAATTATTAATAATGAAATTCGAAATCGGACCTTTACTTTTCATGTTCGATATGTTTTGTAATTTAATATTAGATAAACATTATTTTCGGGTGTTTTTGTAACCCAAAATTTCCAGCATCTGCCCCACGGTTTGTTCGTCACGGAAAACATAATCAATCATATCGCCCTTCTCATTTCTGTCAATAATTACATGACGTGGAGAAGGAATAAGGCAGTGTTTGATTCCTCCATATCCGCTGATGGCATCCTGATATGCACCAGTATGAAAGAATCCAATGTAGAGAGGTTCTTTTTCATTGTCTTCATATGTTGGTAAAAGAACCTCCTGGTTTAAATCCTCAGAGTTATAGTAATCAGAGTGGTCGCAACTAATTCCCCCAATATTTACCCTGGCAAATTCGTTGTTCCATTTATTAATAGGAAGAAGAATGAATTTTTCATGTATTGACCATGCATCGGGTATGGTATTCATTAAACTATTATCAATGATATACCACATTTCTGCATCATTTTGTTGTTTTTTATCGAGAACTTTAAAAATATTAGCACCACTTTCACCAACTGTAAATCTTCCAAATTCGGTAAAAATATCCGGCTCTTTAATTTTTGCTTCTTTACAGGCTTGTTTAATGCTTTTTACAATTTCATTAATTATGTATTCATAATCATATTCAAAACCCAAATGATTACGAATTGGAAGGCCACCGCCCAGGTTTATGCTGGTTAATGTGGGGCAAACCTTTTTCAACTCAACAAAGGTCTTCATAGCTTTTTGGAACTCACCCCAATAATAAATACTATCAGTGATACCTGAATCAATAAAAAAGTGCAGCATTTTAAGTTCAACCTTCTCGTTTCCAAGAATTCTTTCTTTATAAAAGTCAACAACATCTGATGCTCTTATCCCAAATCTTGAAGTGTAGTATGCTGATTGAGATTCCTCAGCAACAGCTATTCTAATTCCAATTTGCGTTTTACCATTTTTGAAGTATCTTTCAATTTTATCAAGCTCTTCCTTGCTATCCAAAACAATTATAGAATTGGCAAAACCTTTTTTTTGAAAACGGGCTATTTTCCGAATGTATTCATTTGTTTTATAGCCGTTATGAACAATATACCTGGATTTGTTTATTTCCCCTTTTAAGTTTAATTTTTCAATTAGATCCAAATCAAAAGCGGATGATGTCTCAAGGTTTACATTTTGCTCTAATGCTGCATTTATAACATGATGAAAGTGAGAGCATTTCGTGCAGTAGCAAAAATGGTAATCACCTTTGTAGCTATTTGATTTTATTGCCCTGTTAAAAAGATTTCGTGCTTTTTTTATTTGTGCCCCTATTTTGGGTAAGTAAATTAACCTTAGTGGTGTTCCGTATTTTTTAATCAGATATTTTAATGATACCCCGTGAAAAGTGAGGTAACCTTCATGAATATCGAAACCTTCTTGTGGAAAATAAAAGCTTTGTTCTATTAAATCAAAATAACTATTCTTCATTAGCCATATCTATGTGTTGTTGTTAAAAAAACCGGGCAAAACTATGGATAAATTTAATAAATTGTTTCTAATAATATGACTTTTTTCATGTTATTCATACTTTTTGATAGTAATGAGCATAATGTCAGTCTTTTATATTGGGTGGGGCAAGGAGAATCTATGTAAGTTTTAGATTATTTCTTAGTAATTTCGCAAGTCTGTTTTATAATAAAATGACTACGAAAAAATTAAATATAGGAATACTTGCTCATGTGGATGCCGGGAAAACAACAATTACAGAAAATTTTCTTTACCTCAGCGGTGCTATTCGTCATCTTGGGAATGTTGACAAAGGCTCCACAGTGACTGATAGCCTTGATGTTGAAAAAGAAAGAGGAATTTCAGTTCGTTCAGTTGCCACTTCATTTACGTGGAAAGATACACAAATCAATCTGATTGACACGCCAGGGCACATTGATTTTTCAGCTGAGGTTGAACGAGTTCTTCGAGTGCTGGATGGTGCAATTCTGGTTGTTTCAGCCGTTGAAGGCGTCCAGGCACATACCTATAGTTTATGGAACGCCTTGCAGGATTTAAATATCCCATGCCTTATTTTTATCAACAAACTAGATCGTTCAGGTGCTGATGTATTGGCATTAATTGAGGAACTTAAAAAAGAACTTGGAGTCACTCCTTTTTGTTTGCAATATTTTGATAATGAGGGAGAAGAAAATGCTTCTGTTCATGATTTATGGACAAATTCAAATAATTCTGAAATTGCAAAAGAGTTAAAAGAAAAAAGCTTTGAAGCTCTAGCAGAGCTGGATGAAGAAATTCTTGAAGAATATTTGGAAGGGACTGAAATTTCAGTTGAAAAAATTCTTAATTCAGCACTAAATCATTGCAAAACAAATAAACTAAATCCACTACTTTTAGGAGTTGCAAAGAATTCTACTGGCACAAAAGAATTATTGGATGCAGTAGTCAAATACTTTCCTGCCGCAAAATCTGATTCTGATTCTGAACCTTCGGCAGTTGTTTTTAAGTTAGAGCATGACAAAACACTTGGGCGGCTGGCTCATATCAGAATGTTTTCGGGGAGCTTAAAAAATAGAGCTACCATCCTGAATTTTAGTCAACAAATTGAGGAGAAGGTGTCGCAAATTAAAAAAGCTTTTACCAATAAGCTGGAAGATATCCCAGAGTTAACAGCAGGAGATATAGGTGTCATAAGTGGATTACCAAATGTGAAAGTGGGGGATATTTTGGGCTCGGATGCAAATGTTCCGAAAACAACCAGTTTAAATACCCCTTTACTTACTGTTCAGGTTAAACCAATCGATGAAAATAACTATGCAAAATTAGCAGAAGCATTGCAGGAATTAGCCAGCGAAGATCCATTGCTCGATTTTCAATGGGTGAAAGAAGATAAAGAGCTTCATGTAAAGATAATGGGAGCTATTCAAGTGGAAATACTGGAAATAATTATCAAAAATCGTTTTGGGATTGATGTTGAGTTTCTTGATCCTACCATTATTTATAAGGAAACTCCATCGAAAGAAGGCGAGGGCAATGTTCGTTATTGGATGCCGAAACCTTGCTGGGCTGTAATGACTTTTAAAATTGAACGTGCAAAACAAGGTGATGGAATTGTTTATAAATCAGAGGTTAGCGTTGATAAAATTAAACAGAAATATCAAAACGAAGTAGAAAAAACAATAAAAAAGGCGCTTACCCAGGGAATAAAAGGATGGGAAGTGACTGACATAAAAATCACGTTGGTAGATGGCGAAGATCATGAAGTTCATTCACGTCCTGGTGATTTTATTATAGCTACGCCAATGGGATTAATGAAAGCATTAGAAAATTCAGGAACCACCTTGCTGGAGCCAATGCTTGATTTTTCAATTACTGCACCAGAAGAGTTTTTAGGCAAAATAGCCAGTGATTTGAACACCATGCGGGCTGAAATTGGCAGCCCGGTTTTTGATGGAGATAAATTTAATTTAAAAGGAAGTGTACCAGCAGCCACTTCAATTGATTATTCGATAAAATTTAGTTCCTTAACAGGCGGAAAAGGAAAATTGAAATTTACTTTTAACGGGTACAAAACCTGTTCTGATGAATTAGGTCAAATTAGAGAGTACAAAGGAGTAAACCCGTTGGATGAGAGCAAATGGATTCTGCATGCCAGAGGTGCCTATAAAAGAGATGAATGGAAATTGTGATTTATTGTTTGTTGATTACCTTTGAGGAAATCTATGGAAGTGAATAGCGAAACAGAAAAATATGATCAATTAGCCATACAGGAATTAAAAAAATGGCAGGAAAAAAGTAGCAAAGAGCCATCGCCCTATAGTAGGTTGACGAAAAGCGTTCAGAAAAAAATAAACAGAGTAATTCCTGAGAAGTTTCACGAAGTGGTAACTGAGGCCATCAAAGCAATGGTGAAGGCCGTACTATTCGGTTCTAAATATACCACATCAAAGCCATTGACAGAGGCATCATTAATGGAGCGCGAAAAATTAATTAAAAAAAAATTCAATTACTATAGAGGCTCTGCTGTTGCCTCAGGTGCAGGAACTGGTGCAGGTGGATTTTTGTTAGGCCTTGCCGACTTCCCAATTTTGTTAGGTATTAAAATGAAGTTTTTGTTTAGCGTGGCTAGTTTGTATGGTTTTGATGTAAAGGGTTACAAAGAGCGTCTTTTTATTTTGCATGTTTTCCAAATGGCTTTTTCAAATGCCGACAAAAGAGTAGAAACCTATCAAATTATTACCAATTGGAACGAATTTGCAGATAAATTACCACCAACCCTGGAAGATTTTAACTGGCGTGAATTTCAACAAGAGTATAGAGATTACATTGATTTGGCTAAAATGTTGCAGATGCTGCCCGGATTAGGAGCTGTTTTTGGAGCATTTGCAAATTTCAGACTAATGGATAGGCTACACAATACGGCCTTAAATTGTTATCGACTAAGAGTATTATAGAACTTAAATTTTAAACCTGTTTCAAATTTTTTAGGTAAATATTTCCTGAATTTTTTTTGCCCGAAAATTAAATATCAACAAAAGTCTTCTTTTTGCAAAAAGGGAATAAGCAAGTCTGCCCAAAAGGCACATTGGCAAAGCAAAAGAAACTTTATCTGTTATTTCAACCTGTTTCCCTTTTTGAACAAAAAAATGTTCGTGGTGCCACATTTTATATGGCCCAAAACGCTGTTTGTCAACAAAATACATGTTTTCTGCAACAGTTGTAATTTCAGTTACCCAGTTGGTTTTTATAAAAGGAAAAATACCAATTCTATAGGTGATTATTTGACCCTGGTACATTTTTTCTGCTAACCCGGAGGTGATTTTAAATCCAAGCTCCTTTGGAGTTAAAATATCCAGGTTTCCAGGGGATGAAAAAAAATCCCATGCTTTTTCAATGGTGACAGGCAATAATTGAGTTGTTTCTAATGTGTAAATGCCTGAGTGTTTTCTAATTTCCATATCCTTTTCTCAGAAAACAATAAATCAGCTGAATTGTTCAAAGCTGGATAGAACTATGTTTTATCCTTTTTTACTCCGTCAAATTTTGTCTTAATCATGAAGATAATCACTTCAACTGCTCCAATAACATACAGAATTGAGGCAATGCGCTCTAGTGTCAGGTCAAGTATGATATTACTGGTAATAAGCCAGGTGACAGCACCTGGCTGGTGCACTTGTCAGGTGTTGTAACCTGACAAATTAGCCTTGACATAACACTAGTTCCTGATCAATATCTGTAGTAAAAAAGCAATTTGGTAATCCATCGGAAAAGATCGTATGATTTACTTTAAAAGTAGTCAAATTTTATTGAAGGGGTGTTTGGAAGGATTTGTAATAACAAAAAAGCCCCACATTTCTGTGAGGCTTTCTGCTCTCCCTCATGGATTTGAAGATGTGTGTTGTTGTGTTTTGATTATCAGTCATTTATATTTCTATTTTTTTTATTTGGTAAATGATTGGTAAACATTATTAAGTTTTCGAAAAAAGTTTCTTCAGCAAAATTGTGGATAATTTTTAGCTTCTGTTAACTAAAATTACTAACTAAGTTTATTTCACAAGGGGCTGTATAAAAACTAGTTTTGCGATAAATTTTTCTTTCAATCTTGCATCAATCCAATTAATCTGCTTTCAATCTTGTTGAAATACGCTCTTTTGTTGTTGAAATGAAAGTAAAATTGCATTGAATTAGACTTTTGATACAGCCCCCATTAATCTTAGAAAA
This sequence comes from Bacteroidales bacterium, assembly GCA_050296515.1. Taxonomy (GTDB): domain Bacteria; phylum Bacteroidota; class Bacteroidia; order Bacteroidales; family NBLH01; genus NBLH01. The sequence goes on from JBNKRJ010000079.1 coordinate 17,045, forward strand.
GGGATATTTATCCATCCAAAAACAAATTTTGTTAAAGCGTATAGACATTTTTCAATTTTTGCAAATGTTAAAAATTTTCGCGTATAGATTAAATATTTTACATTCGCGGCCATATTTATTACGTTACAAACACACAAGGCGCATACTGATTACAAACCACCACTTAATGCTTGTTTTATATGAAAACCTGGAAAGGGGTTTATTATATCCTTATTTTATTTCTGGTGATTACAAACAAAACGCAAATTTTTGCTCAATCACTGGATAACCTCAAAGGTCAAAAACCTGTTACTGTTGGTGGTTTTGTTTCAACTAACCAGGTACTCAATCAGATTCCTGCTGATAGTACCAGTATAATTAATTACAATAGCTATTATACCGGAAGTCTTAATTTTAATATATATGGAGTAAGCGTCCCGTTTACATTCATTTATACCAATCAGCAGGGCAATTTTTCACATCCATTCAATCAGTATGGCTTGCATCCCTCTTACAAATGGATTCGCAGCCACATTGGATATGCCAGTATGAGTTTCAGTCCCTATACAATGAGTGGTCATTTATTTCTTGGGGCTGGAGTTGAAGTTGATCCTCCTGGCATTTTAAGGGCGAGTGCCTTTTACGGCAGGTTACGAAAAGAAGTTCCATACGATTCAACTAATTTACAACAAGTTCCCGGGTATAAAAGAATGGGCTATGGGCTTAAAATAGGTGTGGAAAAAGAAGGTAATTACATTGATTTAATACTTTTTAAGGCACATGATGTTGTTAATTCAGTAGATCTGATCCCTGAAAGTTATCAGATTCTACCTGAAGAAAATGTTGCCATGTCTGTTTTGGTGGGTAAATCACTATTTAAGAACTTAAAAATTACCGGTGAGTTTGCCAGTAGTTTGCTTACCAAAGACAGTCGTACAGAAAAAGCCTTAGAGCAGGCAGAATTAACAAAACCAGTAAGCTGGTTCATGCCATCAAAAACCTCAACAATTAACAGAAATGCTTTAAAAGCCAATTTAACCTACAGCCAGCAAAGATATTCAGTAGGTGCCGGTTATGAACGGGTTGAACCAGATTACAGAACGCTTGGTGCCTATTATTTTAACAACAACCTTGAGAATATGACTTTGAATTTCTCGGTCAACTTTTTCGAAAACAAACTAAGTTTTACTGGAAACGGAGGTTTACAGCGTGACAATCTCGACAATAGTAAAATGAATAACAACAAGCGGGTGGTTGGATCTGGTAGTGTTAATGTAGTTCCGGGCGAGAAACTAAATATAAATGCTTCTTACTCTAACTTTGCCAGTTACACCAATGTAAAATCAACTTTTGATTACATCAACCAGACAACACCTTACGAGAACTGGGACACACTAAACTACCGGCAAATTTCTCAAAACGTAAATACTGCAATAAGTTACGCGCTAAGTGGCAATGACAGGCAAAACCAGTCGGTAAGCATGAACCTTACCTGGCAAACCTCTGACAATCAACAAGGAACAGTTTCGACTGATAAATCGGATTTTTACAATGCAAGTGCTTCCTATATCCTTTCACTAATTCCTTACGATTTTAATGTTTCAGCCTCATGCAGCTATAATTACAACGAAACCAGCGATTCAACCAGTAATTACACCTGGGGGCCAAATGTAAACCTATCGAAATTGTTTTTTGGAAAAAGCCTGAAAACCAACCTTAGTTGCGGGTACAATACATCTACAACTAATAATATAAACACTGGTGATACCTGGAACCTTCGTTGCGGGGCAGCATACACATTGAAGAAACAGCACAATTTTAACCTGACATTTCTGTATCAGCTAAGAAATAGCAAGGGCAAAAACATAGAAACCAGAACCTACTCAACAAACACGCTGACTTTTGCCTATGTATATAATTTCCAGATCATTAAGCAGAAAGAGAAGAAAGATGAAGAGTTGTAACACGGAGATAAACAGAGAACCACATAGACATGCAGGGATATGAGATCAAAAACAAACAGTCCACAGTTGGCAGTTCCCAAACATCAACATGTTTTACTTGATTTTAGCGCCAGATAAGAAAATTTAAATAAAAACCAATACACAGTTTAGGTTGCGCTGGATAATCTCTGTACAGCCTCTGTATAACTCTGTGAAACAATTAGAAATGAAAAGAACAACCCTAACAATACTACTTCTGCTTAACCTGCTATTAGTTTTTTCCCAAAGCAAGCCCGTTACCGTGCTGGTTACCTTAACCCCACCCTACAGCCCATTTTTAAACGAGTATGCAGCAACCACCACCAGCCGTTTACAGGTTACCCTGATAGTAAACGACAGCCGGATGATCAACTATCCCGTTAAGCTGCAAATGTTTGTTGAACGGCCAGGTTACGGAATTGCAATGCGGACTGCCGAATATGCAGCCATCCCCCCACTGTTATTAAACGGTGGAATGACAGAAGTATTAAGCGGCGCAGGTTTATCGCAATACTTTCTGGCACAGAATAATGTATTTACCGGGTTCGACCAGGCCCAATACCTGCAAACCGGCCGCATCCCCGACGGGCAATACCGGATTGGTTTCCAGGTAGTAGATGCCCAGCGAAGCGAAGTAAAACTGTCCAACCTTACATACAGTCAGCCCGGGTGGTTCCTGCTCAACGACCCACCCCAACTTAATCTGCCCAGAAATAATGTAACTGAACGGGTAAACGATCCCCAGTCCATCAAACTGGAATGGTTCCCAAGGCATTTGGGTTCTATGAACTCAGCGTTTGCAACTTCTTACCAGGTAGAGCTTTTTGCACTGCGCGTGCCTGGCATAAACCCACAACAGGTAGCCTTGTCGTTGCCACCAGACTATACTACCATCACCAACCAGACCAGCTTTATGCTCACCCAGGACAAGTACCTGCTTGAACCCGGCGTGGAATATGCCTGGCGTGTAAAAGCAATGGCCGGAGATGGCTTCACCCTTTTCCAGAACAATGGTTACTCCGAAGTGTTCTCTTTTGTTTACGGGCAGCTTTGCCCGACACCTGAAAAAACAGAAGCTTTACCAACAGGTACAGAAAGCGCTGAAATAAGCTGGGAAACCGATCCAAAACAAAGCTCCTACATCATCAGGTACCGGCTAAAAAGTGAAGAAGAAACCATTTGGCACCAAAAAGAAAGCTATAGCAGCAGTACAGAAATTGCCCATGTGCTTTCACCAGGTACAGCTTATGAATACCAGGTAAAAGCAAAGTGTACAACTACCGAAAGTGAATACAGCCCTATAAAAACCTTTAGCACACAGCAACTGCCACCGGTCAACTTCGAATGTGGCAAAACAGACGAAACTTCAGAAATAACCAACTTCACTCCAAAGCTGGAACTAAAACCAGGTGAAATCATATACAACGGTAAATTCCCTGTTAAAATAACAAAAATTGAAGGCGCAGCAGGCTCTTTTAATGGAGAAGGCCGTATGCGTATCCCCATGCTTGCCAACATACAAATCAATATGAAGTTTACCGGCCTAAAGGTGAACGAAGAAAACCAGGTGTTTGGTGGTGAAATGGTGTCGATATACAACGAAGACAGCCCGTTTTTCATCGAAGACCTTTCAGATTACCGGGGCGAAGGCGACCAGGTTGGCAACGTAATCACCGGGCAGGATTCGGCAGCCATTATACTTACTTACGAAGTTACCGATCCGGGCGATTTAAATATTACTGTAAATGGCGACAATGTTACAATTACAAATGGCGGAAACACCACTTATGTCGAAGTGGACGATGCCGGGAGCGGTACCACCATTGTCGACTCCGGGGGCAACATCTTTTCCGTTGATGTAGATAAGAATGGAAATACCACCGTTACCCAGGTTGGAACTTCAGGAGGTTCAACTACATCAGGCAGTGATTACAACACAAATGCAGGCACCTACAACCAACTGGACAACAAAACTACAGTCACTTTCTACAACAATGGTAAATGGGCTTTTGACGAGCGCAACCCTAAATACGAAGGCTCTGTTTTCGATAGCGAATACGAGAAAATAGGCGATTACTACGTACCCTGGAAACTGGTACCATTGGGCAAAGCCGATAAAATTAAGGCCAGGGTGACCAGTGGGACCATTGAAGACCCGGAAAAATTGAAATTCCTGACCCCGACAGGCACCGAGTTTTTTGCCGAATACAAAAACGGGGAATACCTGCTTGAAGTAATTGGGGCCAAAGAGCGCGACGGCATTGAGCTCTACGCCATTTATATGCCTGACGATACGACCAAGATATCTGTAGGAAAACTTAAAATTGCCTCCTACCCCAGGCTGGATAGGAACGTAAAACTGGTGCCCATGGGCGATTTCCATATTGACGGTATTATTTCGGAGGATATACTGAACGAAATCTACAACCCCTATTACATCCACTGGCATGTAAACATTGACAAAGTATTTGACAATACAGATTGGGATACCAATGAAAAAGGTTTGCAGGCAACCGGCAGTGAGTTTTACTCCATGTTTACCCCCGAAATGCGTGCTTTAAATGCTGCTTTCAAAGAAGAACGTGGCGTAGATGAAGAATCATTGTACCTTTTTATTTTCCCCGATGGAAACAGCGAGGGCAACCTGATGGGCGACATGCCCCTGAAAAGCCGCTTTGGGTACATTTTTAATGCTGATGGTGCCGATACCCGAAAGATTACCCAAACTGTTGCACACGAACTGGGCCATGGGGCCTTTCAGCTAAAGCATACTTTTAGTGAAAAGTACAATATAAAGCAAAATACTACCCAAAACCTAATGGATTATGATGGAGGCATTGAACTGGTTAAATATCAGTGGGATGTGGTGCATGATCCGCAGAATAAGTTGTTTAACTGGATGCAGGGGGAGGAAGAGGGGCAGATGGAAGACGCATTAAATGATAACTTAACCTATTGGTTAGAGCCATGTAAAAAGTATCATGATTTCGATTTACTCTGTAATCAAAAACCTTTGGCAAAAGATGAAAAGTATTCTGTAGAATTGAACACAAAAGGTTTTAAACTTCATTATATATCTTGCGAGGCTAAACTTAGTGATTTCGAAGCCCAAAAGCAGTATGTTCCTGTAAACGCATCAGGAAAATGGAAGGTTAATGGTATAGACATAGTTAAGGGAGACGAAATCGAGAACTCATCTATAACTTTAAAGGAAAAGAAAGGCAAGGAAAACCGTATTATTGAGATCTACCCGACAAAAGAAGGTGAATTTGAAATTGAATTTTACACAGATAGAGCAAATGTGAAAAATCCTGTTTGTACTGCAACTATCAATGTCATTCTTGGAAATGATGCTAAACAAAAGATATACAAGATTAAAAACCTTACAACAAATACTATTGAAAGCAGCTTTACAATAAACGAGAATGAGACTTATGAGTTTGAAGTTGTAGAAGAAAAAGATGGAACCTACAAAACATTTGAAGGAAGTTTAAAATGGAAAGAAGTAGTAAATGAAACTACCACAGATTTATCTTCTGATAAAAGATTAAAATATACTCCCTCGGGTTCTGGAATAAAAATGATTGAAGCTGTTTTAGATGATATAAAAGTAAGTACCCAGTTACTGATAATGCCATCAATAATGGGATGCAACCAAGCTAAAACCTATTACATTGATCAGGATGGAAATATCCTCTACAGCCGCGCAGGAAATAAAACATATCTAATTAAAACATTCAAAACCCAAGCTGAGATATATTCAAGTGAATATATAAACAACGGTAAAGCTGCCCCAGTAAATACACAAATAAATAAGAGCTTGTATGACAAATGTGTTGATTCATTAAAAACGCTTACCAAAAATGGGGTGGTAAACGCAAAAATAACTGAAAACATACAAAACAGTTTTATTGAAATTGAATGTTCGCATGTATTAAAAGAGTTGTACCAACTTGTTAGTGCAAATCCGGGGCAATGTGGAAACCCTCATGATGATGGTAAAGGCGGGCCATCCGTGAATGCTATTGGTAATCCCAAAAACCCACACAATAACATTGAGTATGGCGGAACAGTCGATTTTTATGGCAATGTAACAGAGGCACAGCACAACACTGAACCCAGCAATCCGAAAGAAGATGAAAATGCATTTATCAATATCAGCAAAGGTGCTACTACAAGGAGTTCATTTCATAGTCATCCAAGTGGTTCTCTGATTGAATATATCACATTTGATGAGAATAATGATGGAAAACCTGATACTGATAATACAGGGCAAATAATTAGGAAACCAAAAACTTATAGTTTTGTTCAAGCTCCATCAAATATAGATCAAGTAAATTTTAGTCTCCCTAAATATGGATATGTATTTGCAATGGGCTCAAAGGATCATGGTGGTATAAATGTATATGTCTATGATGCAAATGGCATTATTGGCTTTTTCAACTTTAAACTGTTTAAAAACCCTGAATTTAATTAACATTATATGAAAATAATAATATTTATGACTCTGATCTTATTGACAACTACTTCTATAGCCCAGAATTGTGATTCGACAAGGCTGTTCAAAGAGGCAATAATTAAAAGTATAAATTATAATGATTCATTAACAAAACTCACAGAACTCCCTAGTCCTAGCAAAGGAATTATTGGGAACAATATTTATATAGTTTTTTTTTACGAATCAGCCAAGTATTTACCTGAAAAGATAGGAAAGTATACAATTCACAAAATGCCAAGTAAACAAATTGAGAAAATATATAAAGAAAATTATAAAAAGGCTAAAACAAATAACGATAAAGACTACGCTCAATATGAAATTGGTGGAGGATTACAGCATATTGATAAAAATAGGGTAAATGTCTATATCTCATTTAGTCGAAGAATTACTGAGATAGAAGACGATACTTTGGGAGTGCTCCATGAAATTGTGAATAGTTATTTTATGCAAGAATCTATTTATACGTATAAATATGATTGTAATAAACAAAAATTTATTTTGGAAAGGCAAATGCATTCGCGCGGTCACAATTTTGAATTTAATAAAGCACGATATAAGCAAAAAGGTAAATCATTATATAAGAGAAGTTTAGAGTTATTTATGAAGAAACTTTCGAGTAATTTAAAAAGTTCTGATACATTTAAAATTTCGCAAAGCTATTTACTTTATGAACCATGGGCAGATTCTGTTAAAAGGTTTGTTATGAGTGGTGTAAATATGAAATATATGTATTTTGAGGATGAACAATATTATTACGCAAACCGAATTCCTTTTAAGTTTCTTGAATCAATAGTTTGGGAGTGTAACGGGCAACTTGTTTATACTATTTATTACAAGAAACACAAAAAGGCCTTTCTGCAAAAAAATGTAGTTGAAAAATTTCTATATACAGGTAATTACTATTATCAATTTAATTGTACAACTGATAAATGGGAGCTGGTAAGAACAGAGTTTTTAAAGCCTAATAAACGGGTAAAATGGAAATAGCCTCACCTAATGGTGCAAGTGTGTTAAGAGGCTTCCATAGTTCAAGTGTAGCGATAGCGGTGACTTGGACTGGAAATGCAAGCAGTTTTCAACTGCCCCACTGCTGCCGCGCGATTTCATCGCGTGTGCAACGAAGCAGGGACTAAAAAGTGAAATAAAGGAAAGAAAATAACAAAATAAAAATGCAAACCCACTGCTGCCGCGCGAATCCTTTCGCGTGGCAAGGAAGCAAGGATAAAAGACAATAAAGAACGGATAGTAATGAAGAAAAGGAAAAATGATAAGATTTGATTGTTGGTACACACGCGATGAAATCGCGCGGCAGCTTGGGGCAGCTTGGGTTAAAACGGCAGCCTGCAAAACCAACACCTTTCAGGTTTCACAAACCTGAAAGGTCTAAAGGAATATTTGCAAGGCAAACATATAACAAAACAGAATACCTTAGAATTGAATAAATAATAACATTTAACAATAAATTTATGAAAAAGATTTTTTTAGCAGCAATTGCACTAGTATTAGGACTGTTGGCTTGTCAAAAAGATGATATTACAGTACCCCCTGAAATTAAAATTGTAAATGTTTCGGCAGATACAATTTCAATAAATGACACATTAGTAATAGATTACACAAGTAAGGGGATAGAAGATTTAAGTGTGGTTAATGTAAAAATTGATAATATTGCTGCAACAATTATAAAAAACGACCTGAATAAGTTAACTGTTATTGTGCCTTATGGAATAACAGATGGTTTGATTGAACTATCTCATCCAATTGGTGTAAGTGATACTTACACTATTGATGTTGGAATAAAACCCCATGTTACATTTGTTGGCCCCTTAGAAGGAGTTGGTGGGGATACAATAATAATTAAAGGTTGGGGCTTCTCTAAAGTCCCCGGGGTTAAAAAAGTGATAGTTAACAGCCTTCCGGTAAAGCTTTTTGTTGATAATGATACTTTAATTAAAGGGATAATTCCTGCCGGGTGTGGAAGTGGGAAAATCGCGATACAATCGTATAGAATGGGCGGCTATTTTAGTGATAAACGAAGTTATTATTTTGATAATGAGATAATATGCGGATACTTTAATTATCATTTTAAACCTTATAGCGGATCAGTTTACCCATCAAAATATATAGAAAATATTGAGTATGGTAAATGGGTTACATTGATCCGAAATAATCAAAACGCAGTTATTAAAAAGATTTATGATGAAAATCAATTTGATACTTGCATATATAATAACTCGGGGTTAATTGATACAATTAAGCAATATAATTATGGTGAATTGACAGAATATCAAACATTTTTAAGACATGTTGGAGGCGAAGAGATTGTTGAGAACTTTTATGATGAAAATGATAAACTGATAAAATACTACATTTTTAAACTGTTGAATGGTCAAATTTCAAGGTGGGAATTTTACGAAAGAACTAGTATTACTGATGAGTTTTATTTTTCGGCACTGAACCAATTTATTTATAATGATGACTTTAAGATACTTGACAGGGTAGTATATTATCCAGATGGCTCTGAATATTATCACCCAATATATGAAGGAAGGATAGACATTGATAATCAACCTCTTGATTTTGGTATATTTGGTGATCCTTTATCAAAAAACACCATTTGGCTCTATAACAGTGAAAATACCTACCATAATTATTACAATGAATATGGTTTATTGGTGAAAAGAGTATTAGTGTACTTGGGAATATCTGAAGAATATAACTATACAACTTTATATGAATATTAAAAGCCAAATGACAGCAAAATAAACCTTAAGGAATTTTATCAATCATTCTAACAACAGCATTTTTTGTGTGCAAAAAGCGGAAACTGATTTCTGTTAGCAAGTATTAAGAAAAATAAGATAACATAAAAATAATAAACAATGAAAAAGTTTTTTTTAGCAGCAATTGCAACAGTACTAGTGTTTTCTGCATGTGAAAAAGGTGAAAAGCTTGAAGAAAAAGTTGAACAAACCTTAAATACAAATGAATTTGGTATAAATACAGATGAACTAATTCATACATATTATAGCACAGATTCATCAAGGATATATTTTTTTGGTGCTCCTGGTGGAAATATAACTATCAAAGGCTTTTTTAATAAAAATCACGATCAGTTTATAGACTTTACTGATCCAGAACCAGTTGATTATAACGAAAAAATATTCATTACATACTCCTCAGACTTTGTTGATTCTGTTTCATATAGAAAAGTTGAGAATATGTTATTACATGAAGTTCAGATTGATGAAAAAACAGCCCTTGCAATCTACTATCAATTTGAATATAGCAACAAGGATTCTACTATTAGTCATTATGAATATAAGCCTCATAATATATATTTCTTTGAAAATAATATATTCATCAGAAAACAAAAACCCGCTGCCCAATACTTTTCTTTTCAGATGTATCCTTGGTTCGAAGGAAGTGTAATAATAGTTGGTGCCGATAAAAACTATTGTTATTCGATGGGCGGGGACGAGATATTCTCAGTTGAAAAGATCAGAAACTCAATTGGTGGGTTTGTTGAAGCCATTAATTTACATGAATGTATTTCCGGTTTCTTTTATAATGGGTTTTCCAGAGTGAATAGCTCTGGAGAAAGCAAATGGTATATCTCCTACTATGATTTGCCAGGTGCAAGTGATTCTTTCTTTACACGATATCTATCCTTAATTAGCAAATCAGGTAATTTATGGACTTTAGAATATTGCTATAATTTAAAAGATGGAGGAGCCTTTACCTGTAACCAGTTTACTGTAGATATTGAAAATGGCACTTGGCAGTAAAGCCGTTATTTATAAATAACCTGTATAAGACTGAAGGTTGCTTAACTATTTTAAATATTATATGCTATGATTCACATCAAACCAACAATTAAGATAATCACCCTCTTTTGCTTAAAGTTTGGAGTAATTTTCTTACTATTAGTTTCTGTTTTTCCTGAAAACAATTATGGTCAGCAATATTTTGCACAATGTAATATAAGAAAATACTATATGGGACGCGGTGGCTGGGAGTTCAAGGATTTAAAGCTATTTTCTCCAGTGAAGTATGTACAATATTCAGGTAATACTAGGTTAGCAACATATACTAATGAAAACATGATTTCTTGGAGGCATGATGGAAATTTTGGTGTAGCCAATGATACAAGCTTAACTGCATATTCAGTTGTGAACCATAATGAAGATATTGCACTTACATTTACTTTTACTGCTCAAATAAATCCAGAAAAATACATTTCATTTACTGTAGACGATGCCAAATCCTTTGGACAAAAGGAATTTCTTGATGGGGGTTATGCTGCACACTTATATTTTGGACTAACAACCTATGATGTTCCCCAATTTAATAGCATTAGCATGTCTGGTTGCGATGATTGCTCATCAAATTTTTGTGTAAATAATATTAATGAAAATATAACACTGAACTTATCTGCTAAATCTGCTGGTAATGTATCATTAGAAGTTCGTGTTTATAATTCACTAAATGCCACAACCCCTGTAAAAACAAGAAGTATAGGCACTTATGCCAGTTCGAAAAATGTTCGTTTTTCTGACCTCAACCTACAAAATTATTGGGGTGAAGACTTATATTTAAGTGTAAGGTTTAGTTTGGGGGGACAAACTGTAGAAAGTGAACGAATATACGCAAAGTTTTTCCGATACATGCCTCCAATATCCAACCCTACAGTCACGAGATCTGCCTGTGGCAACGATGTAATCAATGTTACATTAGATCCTACCATTATTTCTCAATTAAGCAATTATCGTTTCCGGCTCCGCCCTGCTGGCACCAAAGGAGGAGAGCAGACTTCTAATATCATCCCGTTGCAGCCGGGACAACCGGTTGGTAATAGAGTTCCCTTGTCCATACTTAGTTTACCTAATTTTGGCAGCTTGATTCCTCAAAATGGAGGTGATTATACAATGCAAGTGTTTGGAACCGAACTGGCCTGGAATGATGATGTGAGCAATATCTCCTGCGCTGCAAAAAAAACTTTTAATATTCCCACCAAACCCCCTATGCTTTCTTTAGGCTCCACCCTAAAAACATACACCTTCACCGATAACCAAAACACAACACACACCTACCACATTACCAGCCCTGGGGCCAACGATGGCCAGGCCACTTTAACCCTTTCTGGCGGAACCTATAGTAGGGTAAGCAGGTTTGAGTATTCTCGCAATGGTTCTGGCTGGCAAACCATTCCGGCTAACCAGCTTACCAGGTTAAATGCAACAACTTACAGGTATAGTTCCTTAAGGCCTGGGACATACCGAGTGCGGGTAATAGATACCGATGGCTGTACTTCTGCAATAAGAACTATCGGAACACTTGTAGAACCTGCAGCACTATTAATGCCTAATTCAAATATTACCTCAAAAAAAGTTTCCTGTCATCAGAACAATACTGGAACAGGAAGTAAGTCTGATGGCCAAATTGTAGCAACATGGTCAGGTGGAATCGGTCCATATCAGGCAGTAATTCAAAATAGTTCAGGGCAATCAGTATACACACAAAATAATATTGGCGTTTATCAATTTACTTCAAATGCTAATCTCGCAATTGGTAATTATATTATTAAAATAACTGATTCCCAGGGGAAGTATGTACAAAAAACTCATCCTGTCACCTCCAACCCCGAAGTACAAATTAGTACAGTTCCAACACCAAACGAATGCTACGGTGAAGCTAACGGAAGCATCCAACTAACTGTTACAAACAAAACAACAAATAATGTTACTTTTACCCTTACTGGTGAATCAAATTCATATACTGGCGATAACTCTGTAAATTACACCCAACTTAGTGCAGGTAATTACACTGCCACTGTTACCAACACAAACAATTGTACTGCATCTAAACCAGTTTCCTTAATTGATCCCGATGAAATTACAATCAGCGACAAACCACATGTAGTCGCAAAATACGGCGACAACACAGGCTCTATTGATTTCACCATTTCTGGAGGAACCGGTGAATTTGATTACATTTTTTCTGATGATAACGGAGAAATTAGTACAGGGCAAACTGCCGAAGAAGTAAATATAAAAAATTTATACGCCGGATATTACCACATCAGTGTTACTGATGAAAATGATTGCCCGCAAACACTTAACAATATTCATGTTCGCCAGCCGGATGCTCCGTTGTTATTGAATTTCACCCAGCAAAATGTAGACTGTTTTGGAAATTTAACCGGGGAAGTTTACCCGGTTGCCAGCGGTGGCTGGGGGCTTTATGAATATGGTTATAATGGGCAAAATTATGGTTCGGTAAATACCATTGCGGGCCTGGCTGCAACAAGTGCTGTACCAGATACCGTTTTTGTAGTCGACTCGGCAGGTATTGTTGAAAAGCTACCTGTAATAATTACCCAGCCAAATCAACTGGTTAGCTCAGTTGCAAATGTTTACCATCTAAAGTGTTTTCAGGATAATACAGGAGCAATTGAGTTTTCTGTTAGTGAAGGCACACCTCCTTATTATGTTTCTGAAAATCAGACCGATTGGCTCCCTGGATATTACATTAACGGCCTTGCAGCAAACCCTGCACAGCTTATTTATATAAGAGATGAGAACAATTGCCTGGTAACTGAAACTGTAGAAATTACAGAACCTGATTTATTGGAAATTGAAACAGATACCATTGTCGATGCTTTCTGTACAAAAAGTAACGGGGAGATCCACACAATAATAAAGGGCGGCACCGAAGCTTATGCCTACCAATGGAGAAGCCTTGATTTAAATACAGAAGTAGGTGCTAATTCAAACGTTCTTGCTGATGTACCATCGGGTCGATACCAATTAGTAGTAACAGATGATCATCAATGCGAAGCCAGCCGCGAGTTTCCCATTTCCGATTTTGATGGCCCATCTGTAACTGCTTATGAAATTGACTCGGTATCCTGTTTTAACGGACAAGACGGGATAATAAACATTACGGAAGTAACCGGGGGAATGCCTGATTATACTTACTATATTGATGATGCAGAAACACCGGAACTAATGGCAGGTTTATCGGCAGGAAATTATCACATACAAATAGTTGATGCAAAAGGTTGCCAGACCAATGAAGATTACGCTGTTCATCAACCAGACGATATAAGCATTATCGGGACTATTACTCCTCCTGTTTGCTATAATTCATTTGAGGGAAACATTATAAACCAGGTAAGCGGAGGCAATGGTTATTATTCCTATTTATGGTCTACCGGAAGCACCCTTTTGAATTTGGAAAACGAAAATAGTGGGGCCTTTAACTTTGCAGTAACTGATTGGAAAGGTTGCTCAAAAGAAGTTGATTATGAACTTATACCGCCTCATGCTCCAACTGCCGATTGGCCGGAAAATTCGGCCACATTATGTACAGGCAACGATTATGAACTGGATGGAGGCGATTTTATTGCTTATAATTGGGAAAGGGACGGAACACCTTTATCCAGCGAAAGATATTTTACGCTTGATGAGGCCGGGGTATACACGCTTGATATAACCAATGAGTTTGGATGTACAAGCACCGATACTTTTACATTGGCACTCTCCGATCATCCATTAGATGCAGTATTATTGCTGCAGGACAGCGCAATTATAAATGAACTGGTTGAAGTAATAGATGTTACCTGGCCAGTGCCTGATAGTATCAACTGGTTTTTCGATAAACAGATTGCTTTAGGAGATGATAATGAATGGTCACAGCAATTTTCAGTACCGGAAGAAGGCATTGTAAATGTAACATTAAGAGCCTGGTACGGAGGCTGTTTTAGTGATTCTACAAAAAATATCGTCATTTATTATTCGAATGAAGAAGTGACTAAAAAGAGCACGGATGCAATGCCATTAATATTGGGCTGCAAGCTTTGGCCCAACCCCAATGATGGTAATTTTAGTCTGGATGTTAAGTTAAACGAAGAATCAGACATATCAGTTCTTTTATACAGTCTTCAGAATCATGTAAAAATATTTACGAGGAATTATCAAGGACTTAAAAAATATGAGATTCCTTTTCAGTTTAACAATTTAATTGCAGGGGTTTACCTGGTTATTGTTAAAGCCCAAAGCGAACAGCAAAGCATTAAGTTTATTATCAACAAATAGAAGGAATGATAAAGTTGAAAGAATGAACCACAAAGTAACACTAAGTTTTTAATCCAATCTTCGTGTGACTTTGTGAAGCAAATTGGTGCAACTTCGTGGTAATAAAATATTAGTACTACTTATTCAAATCAATAGAATGATGAATGAAGAACAAATTTTTAAAAAGATTTTAGATTGTGCTTTTACGGTCCACTCAGCTTTAGGCCCGGGATTACTCGAAAGTGTGTATGAGGAGTGCCTGTATTATGAACTCCAACAAAATTCGCTGTATGTTGAAAAACAAAAAGCATTACCCCTGGTTTATAAAGAAATTAAGCTTGATGCCGGGTACAGGGTTGATTTATATGTTGAAAACAGCATTGTAATAGAACTTAAATCGGTAGAGGCTCTCACAGATGTCCACTATGCACAGATTTTAACATATATGAAGCTTTCCAATGCAAGGTTAGGGTTATTGGTTAATTTTAATGTCAAGTCCTTAAAAAATGGTATTAAAAGGATGATATTATGAAAATTAACCGCAAAGTAGCACTAAGTTATTGGCCATGAAAAATAGCTTATCCTTTGTGCGACTTCATGAGGCCACTTTGTGAAACTTCGTGGTTAAAATAACGCTCCGTGAAACAATAAAAAATAACCCAATGAAAATTAAAATAACCTGTTTATTAATTTTGCTACTGCTTAAATTTCAAGTTTTGTCTGCCTTTCAGCCTTCTAAAGCAACAGAAGATTCAGCCGGAGTAAACAAAGCCTTTGCCCTGCTAAATGCAGTCAAAAAGGCCAATCGTTTCATCACCAGGCTGGATTCTTCCTATGTGGTCGATTTACCGGTGGGTATTGCCTCGAACGACTCAAAAGATGCAGAAAAGTTTGCCATCATCATTTCCGAAATAAAGGTACGCGAAGGCGAAACCTTTCTCACTGCTTACATGGCTTTTACTGTACCGGGCACTGCAAAAAAAGTCGCCTTTAGGGGAAAAGACATCCCATTTAGCTTCGAAGGAGGTTTTAAAGGTCCCGCAAAACTTGATTTGGTTTCAGACTTTGATGTTCCGCTGAGCAATACAACAAAACTGATCCTGAAAGGCGGTGGTTTAACCAGTGTAACATGCGATTGTAACGGCTTTAAAGAGATGCAGTTAAGTGCCGATTTGCTGTTCGACAGTACCATGTTTATTCCCGAAAACCCGGATGGGACACTAAAAAAAAATACCCCGCTAAAAACCTCTATAGAAACCACCCTGACCGATTGGGATGATCTGATGATAGGTGTCAGTCTGGAACCATTCCAGGTAAAGGGTATTAATGGAGTAGGATTCAGTATTAATAATGCAGTATTAGATTTAAGCGACAAAAAAAATCCGGCGGGCATTGTTTTTAATCAGTACCATCAAAGCACTTATTTTATTGATGGGGATATCAATATATGGCAGGGTTTGTACATTCAGGATGCACAAATAAGACTGCCCATGCAGTTCAGGAAAAAAACAGCAGAAGAACTGGCAAGTGATAGTGCAATGATGGCAGAAAATCCGGGGCTATCATTAAGCGATAGCGTTTCAACCGGAAGGTTAACATTCTTTGCCCAGAACCTTTTGGTAGACGAACTTGGTTTTACTGCCAAGCTCGGTGCTGATCGTTTAATGACCCTCGATGAAGGGGATTTGGGCGGCTGGGCATTTTCTGTTGAAAATTTCCTGCTGGATATACAGGCATCGCGATTGGTTGCAGGCAGCTTTAGTGGGCAGATATACGTTCCTTATTTTAAGCAAAACTCACTCTTCAACTACAATGCTATCATCGGGCTCAACGATACTTATTCGTTCCGTGTTGCCCTTACCGAAAAAGTAGAAAGGGAACTATGGATTGCCAAGCTCAGGCTCGATCCAAACTCTGCCATAGAAATAAAAGTAAAGGACAGGAAATTTGTACCTGCCCTTTTGTTAAATGGTGAACTTACTATCGATGCCTCTATTAATAAAAAAGATTCAACCAGGAAGAAGCTGCGAATTTTAGAAATTCCTTTTAAAGGAATGAGGATACAAACAGTAGAGCCCTATTTTTCTGTTGAACAAATATCAATGGGCACCAAGCAAAACTGGTTTAGTAAATTTCCGGTCTCCATTAATGAAGTTGGTTTTGAAAGCCGAAACAACAGGTTAGGTGTAAAACTGGGACTTACTGTTAAATTCACCAAAGAATATGGTGGTAACGGTACCTTCTCTGTTTGGGCAAAAAAAGAAAACGACAAGTGGGGTTATGACGGCATTGAGGTTGGGAAAATAGGGGTGGATATTTGTAAACCCAAAGCCTTTAGCATAAAAGGGGATGTTGAATTTTTCCGTGGCGATTCGTTAACCGGCGATTTGGTGTATGGAGATGGTTTTAAAGGCCAGTTAAAAGCAACCTTTGGCCCTTTTGGCGAAATGGATGCCGATGGAAAACCTAAAGGTGTCGGTTTAGAAGCTACCACATTATTTGGAAACGTAAACGGATACCGCTACTGGTTTGCCGACGCCCTTGCTACAATTCCCGGGGGGCTGCCTGCAGGCCCTGTTTCAATTTATGGATTTGGAGGTGGTGCCTACTATCATATGAAACAAGCTGGGATTAATGAGAATTTCAAAAGTGAGCTTGGAAAAACCACTTCAGGAATTGTATATAAACCTGATGAAAACAGCGGGTTGGGTATAAAAGCATCTGCCAAATTTGCAACTACAGGTTTCCAAAAAGCGTTTAATGGCGACGTGGCGTTTGGGATAAGCTTTACAACTTCTGGTGGCCTTAACCAGGTGTCGCTTAATGGAAATGCCTATTTTGCTACTCAAAATTTCCAGCCCGATTTAGGAAAACTGAAGGATGTGGCTAAGTTCATTGTTGAAAATTCCGAAGGGGAAACCAAAATACCGGTGGAAGATGAAAATTCGAGCCTGTGGGGCAATGTAAGCATGCTGTATGATCATCAAAACAGTTGCTTCCATTCAAGCTTTGATATTTATGCCAATATTGCCGGAGGAATTATAAAAGGAATTGGCCCGGGAGGTAAAGCCGGCTGGGGGGTACTGCATTTTGAGCCCAATGAATGGTACATCCATCTTGGAACGCCCGATAACCCAAATGGCATCAATGTTTTAAACCTTGCAAAGATGCAAAATTACTTTATGGCCGGCTCTTCTGTTCCTGAGTTGCCACCACCACCCTCACAGGTGTTGCAAAGTTTAGGTCAGAATGGAGAAAACTACGAGATGGAACGTAATACATTGGCCATGCAGGAAGGTAGGGGCTTCGCATTAGGTGCCAGCTTTACTTTTGACACAGGTGAACGAACATTTTTGATATTCTACGGGCGTTTTGGTTGTGGTTTAGGCATGGACATCCTGTTAAAAAATTATGGCGATTTAAGTTGCGAAGGGCGGGAAGGCCCAATCGGGATAAATGGCTGGTATGCACAAGGACAGGCCTGGGCTTGGGTGGCTGCAGCTGTAGGTATCAAAGTAGACTTACCGTTTTATTCTGGCAGGTACGCAATTTTCGAGATGGATGTAGCTGCCCTGATGCGTGCCAAAGCACCTAATCCATTTTGGATGAAAGGTAATGTAGGTGGAAATTATAACATACTTGGCGGACTGGTTAAAGGGCACTGCGATTTTGAATTTGAAATTGGGGAACAATGCAAGTTAAATTCATCGAGCCCTTTTGGAGGAATGCCTGTTATTGCTGAACTAAAACCTAATGATAAGGATCAGGATGTAAGCGTATTCACCACTCCACAGGTAGTGTTTAATATGCCTGTTGATGAAGTAATTGAGTTTGAAAATGAAAACAGGGAAACCAAAAAATTCCGCATAAAACTAAGACATTTCAAGGTTGCGGATCAAAATGGGAAACAAATTAATGGAGAGCTTAAATGGAACGAGCGCAAAGATGTTCTGGTCTTTAAGCAAAAAGAAGTTTTACCGGGTGAAAGCTTAATAAAGGCGACCGCAGAGGTTGTTTTCGAAGAATATAAAAACGGGGCTTGGTTTGATGTAAAGAAAAACGGGGCAACAGCAAGTGAAAAGAAAGAAATAAGCTTTATGACAGGCAAGGAACCCGATGTTTTGGTACAGGAAAATGTAGCATACAGTTATCCTAACTATCGTGCATTTAATTATTACAAAGCAGAGTCTGGTAGCAACTACATAAAATTAGAAATGGCACAGCCAAAACTATTTAATACAAGCAACGAATGGGTTCAAAAAGCAAGAGTGGTAACTGTTTTGGGAGGGCAGCCTCAATATTTTAATTATTCATATGACAATTCAACAGGGCAGGTCAATTTTGCAATTCCTCAAAGTGTAGCCAATAACAAAATATATCGTCTTGAGCTGGTAAACCTGCCTGCAAGTGCAGCAGCTGTTATTGATGAAAATGTTGATCAGGAAACAGAAAATGTGCAAATTTCGGATGGAGATAAAACCGTAGATGTAGAGGTAACAACTCAAACGGCAGAAGAAAGCAGGACAGAACTTCAGGAAAAAGTAATTTACAGCATGGAGTTCAGGACAAGTAACTACAACACCTTTGCAAGTAAGCTAAACGCCTTGAATTATTCCGATGGTATCACCTGGGAATTGTATCCATTGGTTCATAGTTTAACTGTAAACATTTCCGGGGAGCGTTTCGATGATTATGAGGTGATTAACCTCGAAGATAAAACCATGGTGAGCTGTGATGTACTTTTGCAGGAAACGGCATGGTACAAAACTTATATTGAACCTTACATCGGTTTAAGCGCAGCAAACCTTAGCAAAATTGGCGCAGCAAAGTTCAAAATGCCATATCTGGGTTCTTATCTTTTCCAAAGTTATGGCACCAGAAGATTAACCGAAGAAGAGATAGAAGCTGGAACAACTGCTGAAATAAATGTTACTTCAGGCATGAAAAATTATATTGCTAAATATACCTGCGAATACATGGCTTATTTAAAAAATTGCCTGGCAAACACCTATGCAGGTGATAAAGAAAACAGCATTCCTAAAGGTCAGTTAAGCAACTTGTTTAACTCGCATTTTACACCAATAAAATACGGAAATTATCCGGTAAATGTGAAATACACATTGCCAGGGCAAGATAGTCCGAACAGTGTAAAAAAACATATAATTAAATTTTACGATTAAAGATGATAGAACACGGATGAGACAAATTAAACGGATTAAACGGATTTTCTTATTTCTAATTTTTCTCCCGCAGATACCACAGTCGAATAATATATCATGGACCACCAGTGGCTGGTCGAAGACTGAAGACTGCGGACTGAAGACTGAAATTAAAGCTTTCTCCATGAACCTCTGTGTTTCTCCGTGTATCCTAGTGTAACAAGAAATAACCTTATTTAGATGAACAAAAGAAAAACAATATACCTACTACTTTTTTTATTTTCTCACCTTTATGTGACCGCCCAGGAATCGAAATTACACCTGATTTCAAGACCTTTACCAGATTCTATTTTACTTCGTTGGGCACCTATAAATTACAGAACCTGGTCATTAGGCAATCAATACGGTTATAATTTGGTAAGATACACTATTCTCAGGGACAGCATTGTTTTAAATAAACCAGAGAAAGTAGTGCTGACCAATTCACCCGTAAAACCACTGGAATTAAACCAGTGGGAACCATTGGTTAAAAGCAATAAATATGCAGGAGTTGCAGCACAGGCGCTATATGGGCAAAGCTTTATGGTAGATGCAGGAGAAGGTTTTAATCCTCAAAATGTGATGTATAAAGCAAAAGAACAGCAACAACGGTTTGCCTTTGCTCTTTATGCTGCTGATATGTCACCTAAGGTAGCAAAAGCAGCAGGTTTATGGTTTACCGACAAAACAGCTAAAAAGAATGAAAAATATCTTTACAGGGTATTTATCAATTTAGCAGATAGTTTGTTGGCAGAAGCCGACACTGCTTATACTTTTACAGGGATTTCAGAGTTTCAAAAACTACCTGCACCGGTTGAATTTACTTCCGAATTTGGAGATAAATTGGTAAAACTTGGATGGAACACATTAGCCCAAAACAATATCTATATTGCCTGGGAAATAGAGCGCTCTGAGGATAAAGGCAAGCATTTTAAAAGCCTTGGCGAGGATGTTATAGTGCCTTTTTTTGAGGGCAGTGGAAGTAAAAATGAATATACCTTTAAATTTGACTCTTTGCAACAGAATGGTAAAGAATATCACTACCGTATCAGGGGAATCAGTTCCTTTGGAGAGCGGGGTCCCTGGTCTGAAATCATAAAAGGAAAAGGAATAGAAACAATAAAAGCTAATGCAAATATCACAAGTCATCAATCGGACAAAAAGGGAGTTTTACTGCAATGGATATTCCCTGCGGAAGAAGAAGTTAACATATCTGGTTTTAGGATATTACGCTCTGATAATCACTCTGTTGGCTTTGAGGATATTTCAGGAAGGTTGAAACCTGCCAAACGAAATTTTCTTGACAAAAAGCCATTAGGAACAGGCTATTACAAAGTAATGGTCTATCTTGACACTATTGCGCAAAAACTATCATTTCCTTACCTTGTGCAGTTAACCGACAGTATACCTCCACATAAGCCAATAGGATTAACCGGGGTGGCAGATTCATCAGGAATCGTAAAGCTTAGTTGGCAGGCAAATACTGATCCAGACATTTATGGCTACCGTATATTTCGATCAGCATCAGGCAACGACGAATTTACCCAATTAACAACTTCACCTATCCCAGATGCTTTCTACTCAGATACACTGAATAAAAAGGATTTAAACAATGCTGTTTTCTATAAAATAGTCGCTTTAGATCACCGGCAGAACCAATCTGAATTTACAGAAGTAGCCAGGGTGGTAAAAGTGGATTTAATCCCTCCATCCATGCCGGTAATTACTCAAACTAAAGCAGCAAAAGAAGGCATATTTCTTGAATGGATAAACAGCACCAGCAAAGATTTAGTTAAGCACGAAGTTTTCAGGAAACTTAAATCTGATACAACGTGGACTAAAATAGCTGAAGTACCACTCAAAAAGAAAGCACCAAAAAGTGATTACACTGATATTGAGGCTCCCTTTAATCATATCGCAAAGTACAAAGTAACTGCTGTTGATTACAGTGGAAACTCTTCTGAACCATCTTTTTCTGTAGAAATCAAAGCTTTGAGTTCGCGCAAAAATTTAAGTCTTCAAAAACTAAGCAAACAGGTCGATTATGAGAAAGGAAGCCTGGTTATTTCCTGGGAACAGCCTACAAAAGAAGTAATGTACTACAAAGTATATAAGAAAACAAAAATGGAAGCCTATACACTTTATGAAACACTTGATGGAAGCCAAACTAGCTTTGAAGACTATCATCTTAAACTGGGAGATTACTGCGCTTACCGAATAAAAGTTGTGTACAAAGACGGGAGTGTTTCAGGATTTTCGAAAGAGATTGAGGTACAGTTTTAATAAAAAGGTTATACCAATTGCATTTATATTTTAGTTCAATGACAAAATATGAATTGCAATTGTAAATGCCGATACTACTTGAAAATAGTCAAATGAGGCTTTGCCAAAATTGGACTATATTGAACTTTTCTCACGCAGCGTGAGCGAGTAAAGTAAAATCGGTATTATTCTTGTTTTTAAGGGAATTTTTATAATGACCAATAATGATTAGTTATACTAAACCAGTTTGAAATATTGTAAATTGAAATTTTAAAATGGCTTTGTATATGCCGATCGACTGGCAGTTTTGGTTTGAGAGCTTGCGAAGCAAACGAATTACTAACAGCAGTTCGGTATAAATTAAAAACGGAAGGCAGATTCCATCATTACCTGTTCTGCATTTGGAATCTTTATTGCAGCCGCCTTTTTTTTCCATTGACTAACAACATCTTTCGTGGATTGTACAAATTGAGCTGCTTCATCTTCCGACCACCTAAAATAGTCTGAAACACTCATGCAAAGGTCAAAATCCAGACTATTATCATCCTCTGAAATATTCAAGCTTAAACCGGTTCCCCACTCAATAGGGTTTATATCATAGGCAGGCGAGAGTTTCCATCCTTTAGGTGTCAGTAAAAAACCATGGTTTCTTAAATGGTCATCAGTATTTGATATAGCAACCGAAAATACAATTCTTCGCCAAAGCTCTCTTATATCCTCGTTAGGGTTAGCTCCATATTGTTCAATCAGTTCTACAAGTTCCAAATAGCTGCCACCATCTTGATGGTCGTACCCATCTTTGTATCCCAGCAAAGTCATTGCTGAAGCAAAATGAATCCTTTTATTTTCCAGTGTCCTGTCAAATCTCTTTGTAAGGAAAGTATGTTGTTTTTGAGAGTATACTTCAGCAAAGGCTTCAGCCATATTGATACCTAGTTCCTGAGCCATCTGATTCACAACTAATTCCCAGGCACCACTGTCTTTTTTATCATTTTTGCTCGGAAATTTTGCAATCCATAGTTGACCACCTGGGTCTTGTACACTGGCTTTGGGTCTTGCACCACCCAGCGAAGAACCTGGGGCCATAAGCATCATTAACCATTTCTGTGCATCCCTTTTCATAAAAAAATCATCATCTTCCACATTCAGGCTTGCTTGTTCCAATTCCCTGATACTGGTAAAAGGAGGCGCTTCCAATCCTTCGTTAGAAAGAAAATCACCATTCTCATCCAGTTTAAAACGTAAGGCGCCCATTCTTGTTTCATCATTTACACCAAGGAGATAGTCAGACTCAAACAACCTCTTTCTGCCTTGTTCCAATTTTCGGGCATTAATGGCCTCACGCCTGTCCATAAGCATTCTGCCCCATCTGTCAGGCGATGAATCAAGGAAAAGGCCAAAATTCATTTTATCATCCGATAAATATTGAGGTCCTGTATATAATTTCAAATCAGGATCTAACTCCTGCGAAAACCCACTTTTCAACCATTCATCATTGTATTCAAACGAAAACACTTCTTCCCCTTTTGACCTTTCAGTCCTTAGAATTCCCATTTTTAAGCAAGAAGGCAATCCAAACCAATCTGCATATACAAATATTTCTTTCATTTCTTAGTTTTTTGTCTAATTCTTAAAAATCAATCAGGTTACTTTTATAATGGTTTTTTAGGGGCTCTTTTTTTTGTTGTAAGTTTTGCATCCTGCAGCTTCCTGCCCAGAGTGTCATCTTCAGCCACTTTCATCAAATCATCGGCCAGGCCCAATACCGATAATACTTGTAAATAGATACCAATTCCAATATGGTCGCTCCCCTTTTCAACATGCCAAAGAGTGGACCTTCCAATGTTTGCCCGTTCTGAAACTTGTATAGTAGTTAACTTTCTTCGCAGGCGGGCAAGCTTGATATTCTCACCTAATTGTTTAAGAATTTTGACCTCCTTAGGTCTTAATTTTGCACTTTTTGACCTCATAATGTTTTTATATAAAAACAAATCTACGCATTTTGTTTGTATTTACAAACATTAATTGTTTCTATTATGTATAGAACTCAAGCTCCAGCACTGCCAGGCCATTTCCGCAAGCTCCAATTTCCCCTTGGCAGGCAAGCCCTCCTGGCGCATCGGGGGCGCCGCTCTCGACTTGGCGACCCTGGTAAATTGACTCCTGTATACCTCGTCCTTTTTTTAGCTCGTCTATATTATTATTTACAACTTACGAAATAGACAACAATCTTGTAGAAAACAGTATCAGGTCTGTAGCCCTTGGTGGCAAAAATTATTTGTTTGCCGGTTCGCACCAGGCCGCCAGTCATGCGGCATTGATGTACTCTTTCTTTGACTTGTGCAAGAGAAATGAAATCAACCCTTTTAAATGGTTAAAAACAACACTTGAAAAAATCCCCGAACATAAGACGAATAAGCTGTAAGAGTTGCTACCGCATAAGTATAATAAAAAGAAATAATAAGATCAAGTGGGAGCTAACCGAGTGCTTACTAACTTCCTTAAGTTAGCAAAGTACATCCGTCAGCAAAATCATTTAAGTCACAGGCTCCCGTAGCCTGTACTTTGATTCAATTTGAATTGCCAAATGGTCTTCAACCAATAATGCTTTGGGCATTTACATTTCTTGCAAACTACTCCTTCTTTTATACGTATATCACGAAAATATTCCTTACATTTTTCTTCACTCGAAAACGTTGCTATAAATTCTTGTAGTTTC
>JBNKRJ010000080.1:0-47309 GCA_050296515.1 Bacteroidales bacterium
AATAAATAAATGTTAATTTCGTACAGGGCAATATGCCTGTACTATTGGCATCCGGTTACAGTTTGCAAGGCTTGGCCGGGTGCCGCTTTATAATTGCAATTATAAAATCTTGTTTATTGTATATTAGACTGTATACAAACTACCAGTTTCTAATATACCAGTAAAAACACCGGATGTTTTGCCACCACACAACCAACCTGCTTGTCATGCTAAAAAAGGGATAAAGCGACATTTGAATAAACACCCGGTGTTACGAACCTGCTATACACTCCAAGACCACCTCAAATTGCTAAAATGTAGCCTGCCGGACAGGTATGCATAGTGTTGTCTGTTTTAATCATTGGTTATTTTAAGGTTGCTCTGTTAAGCTGTATTTATTTCATTAACTGTACCGGTGTATTGATATGTTCGAACTTCTCTCATGAGCGCAGCGAATATATCGGAATATTACTCCAGGCTTATTCCTTAATGAACAAATAAACCAATGACTAACTTGCTACCTTTGGTTAACAAATTCGTTTTTTACTACTTCAAAGAACTTTTTGTTCTCCATGAACAAATGATAATGATATAAGCTCATAGTGGATACAAATTGAATAATTTTAGACTTAAACTACAATAGGGAAAGTTCCTTAATTTCATAGGGGAATGTCCCCACTGTTAACATAAACAACTATTAATCAGCATTATGCACAGGATTCAAATAAAGCTTTTGTAATAAATCCTGTATTCTGTTTACACTAACTTTTTTATAAATATTTTGAAAATGATTGTCAACCGTCTTTTTTGAGATATCTAAATCAGATGCAATCTCAATATAAGTACGTCCTTTATACGCAAGTTTTATCACATCTTTTTCTCGGTTGGTGATTTTATAAAGTTCACAATTCGATTCAAAGGAATCTTGCTCGTTTGTTGGTAAGCCACGTAACCTACTTGCTTCCGATTCAATAATCATATTAATATTGCTGATAGCCAGACTTTGTTGTTTTCTTGAATTATTTAGGATAGAAGCTACTTTTTTTCTGACTTCGCTGATTTCAAAAGGTTTATAAATATAGTCTATTGCACCCATTCCCAAGGCTTTGTCCCTGTCTTTAGAATTGGCTTTTGCTGTTATATAAATTAGCGGGATAAAATTATATGCTGATTTTTTTAATACATTATAAAATTCAACCCCGTCCATTGAGCCCATCATTACGTCTGATATAATTAAATCAGGTTTATTTGTACATTCCCTGATTTTTTCAAGGGCTTTATTTCCATTTATGGCAATATATATATTATATTCATCTTTCAGTTTGTCTCTTAAGTATAGTAAAAGCTCATGATGGTCTTCAATAATAAGGATAAATGGTTTATCAGGCATAGAAACAGCATCGCTTATAACAGCTTCTGTGTTTTCAACTATTGCAGGGGATGTTTTATGCTCCTTACATATTTTATCAGTATTTGATAGCTGGTAATTGTTAAGCGAAACAATAAACTGAGAGCCTTCGCCTTCTTTTGAATTAAGGGCAATATCTGCATTTAAAGAACCAATAATACCCTTTACAATAGCCAGCCCCATTCCAAAACCAGGTACCGGGCTATTTGGCGAACGGTAATACGGCTCAAAGATTTTTTCATGGATATCAGCAGGGATACCAACCCCAGTGTCTTTAATTGAAAGGATTACTGAACCATTTTCTGAAAATAATCGAATAGTAACTCCTCCTTCGAAGGTGAACTTAACAGCATTAAAAATAAGGTTATCAAGAAGGCTTTCCAAAGCTATAGGAGATGCCTTTACAAAAATGTTTTTTTGAATCTCACTGGTTATTTTTAAGTTCTTCTTTGCAGTGTAGGGTCGAAAATAATCAATTTTAGTGGAAACAAACGAAGAAAAATCTATCACCTCATTATGCCGATAGATATCATGTCCTTTTCCAAACTTTTCTATGTCAAGGATATTTCCTATCAGTTTGTTTATTTTCTCAACATTAAACTTAATCCTGTCAATTTCAGTATTGTCGTCATGTTTTTGGGAATAATCATCAAGATTGTTTTTTATCAGAGTTAGAGGTGTCCTAGTCTCATGAGCAAGCTCAATAAATGTGTTGGTTCTTTGTTCATTAGCTAACTGTAATTGAAGGGTTCGTTCTTTGACTTTTTCTTCCAAATTAATTTTTAGCTGCCTAAGCTCATTGTGCTCATTATTAAATCGTATAGCTAAAGCATAAGCCCATATTAAGACTGATATCCCAGAAATAAAATATGTTCCCTTAAATGGATAAAACAGTCCAATAATAGTAAACATTTCTTCCATAAAAAAATCTGTCATGAAAATAAAAAATATGAACAAAATGATTTTACTTGGCAGATCTTTCTTTAAGGTTTTACTTCTAAAAAAATAAATTACGAAAAGAATAAACATATAAGCTGTAGCAGCAGTACTTAAATATGCCTCAATGGAAAAAATATTTTCGATATAATAGTTATAATCTAAAAAAGGATATGAAGAGAGTAGAATAAAATAAAATACGAAAGGGATATAAAAAGGTAAAAGTGCTTTATTTTTTGATGTAGGGAACCTAAAAATTATTTTAAAAGTTTTTATAACATAATGTAGCATTAGGAAAAAACTGACACCAGTAATAGCTGGAGATATTATGCGCCTTATTTTTTCATTAGGAAAAATAAATTGATGCAGACTACTGACACAAAGAAGGTATAATAAGAAATTAGTAGCAAATAAACAAAAATAGATATAATATAGCCTTTCATTACCACTACCTCTACGTCCTAAATAGATGAAAAAATGATAAATTATTAATGTCAGAACAGATGATACAACAGAAATATTAAAAAGATTAGTTAAAGTAAAGCTCATTTTAAAAAGGTAAATTAACAATCTATTTTATCAATATTGGAGGCTATTAATGAAATGTTCTCAAAAAATGAGGATATTACTTTTGTTCTCCATCCATTACTTGAAGGATAAAACATTTCATGGTATTCCTTTTTTATTTTTTCTTTATCTTTCGTTCTTTTATAACCATAATGAAAGCCTTGATTTTCAAATCGGGTATTTATAAGAAGCTTTAAACTTCCTTTTAATGTATGTGTATTTATAGTACCAAACTCAAACATAGCGGGCACACAAGTTTGACCATTTGGTTTTAGTGAAGAAATAAAATCCAGAAATGCCCCATGCTCATTATAGAAGTTCTCATTGTCGTCATCAACAACGCTTTCATTAAATAAGTGATTAGCCAGTTTTTTGATTTTCTTATCTGAATTTGGGGCATTTAGAATGTATAATTCACCTCTTTTTCCAAGACCTGTATGTAAATCAATTGCTACAATTTTTTTGTAGTGAACAACAATACTTTCTATGACCGGGTGCAAAATTTCTTTCTCTTCCTGGAATCTAAACCCTCCAAATACAATTCCTTTTTCAAACTCATACTGACCAACCCCAACAGCCTCAACTACAAAACGTTTTGATCTCGCTATTGCATAAAAGAGCATCTTTAAAACAAAGTAAAAAACACTAAAGAAATTTGTGGATATTTTTTGCGGGGGATTTAAGAGAGAATTTAGTAAGGCATAGGATTTATTTTTAATTGCGAAAAGTTCGTTCGTTGTTCCAAAGTTCCTATTCAAATCAACATTATTTTCATTTACACGTCTTTTATTTTTAAATCCCCATGGGTTAACTGCGTGAATAAACAAAAAATCAAGATTACTATATTTTTTCCCATCCTTTAACAAATCATCAATTAAAATACTTTGCAGGGCACTTCCGGTGAAGCCTTCCATACCATGTATTCCAGAACTTATAATAACAAGGTTTTTATTGTCTTCTTTTGTTTTTATATGCAAAGTATCAATAAACAGATTGTCATCTGTTTTACTTGATACTTTTAGCTCTTTGTGGGTTACAGAACTACACTTATATTTTAGCAAGGTAATTGAGCCTAAGAATATACTCCTGCATTTTTCGTAGCTGGAATGAAAAAATCTTTCAAAGTTTTTATTCTCTAACATTTTATACGGTTTGGTTTTCTGGTAAATTATTTACTTTTACGCAGAAGTGGTTGATTAGATTGCTACAAAACTAATTTCAATTTTCAATACCTCCAAAGTATTTTAGAAAAATATCCGTAAAAACGGGTGTGATTCTAAAGCTATTTTAGGATAAGTCACACTCAGGAGTCATCCCGAAACTCTTGTTAGTATGATTGGCACACTCCAGAGTATGATCAAATAACTCCGAAGTAACTAAAAGCCACTTTGGAGTTATTCAGAGGTACTAATCATAAAAAAAAGGGACATGTTAGCCCTTTTTCTTAATGTTTAGAAATAACTATTCGCCAGTTCCTTCTTTTTTCCTGTTCCCTGCTTTTTTGAAAAACCTGCCCATTTCACTGGCTGTTACATTCATCCCTGGCACCTTATCTTTGTTCTGTTTCACATATTCGCACACATCGCGGGCTGCGGCAAGCGAATTGCTACCCTTGGCAGTAAATGTTTTCCGGATACTTCGGCCAATTTGTTAATCTGGCCTGTAATATCACTTGCCTGCAGGCTTAACAAGAAGTTGAGTTTGGTCTTAATGTCAGCCAGGTGCTGCAATACTTCATCTGTATCTGCTACAGGCAGTTCTGCCAAAATAAGATTTTGTGTCATATTCTTTTGTCTTAATTAAAATCTTACGTATGAAAGGTAATGAAAAAAGACAGCAACACTATATATAAACGTTAAAAGATATTGAAACTTATTCCCGCATTAGCTTCAAGTAGCGCAGTTGTACAACGAGTTTTTTATATTAAACCCAAATCCTCTAGTTCGAAACTATCATTAGATGTTTCGCATTTTGTTCCTTTTCACTTCCTTTTGTATAATCTCAATAAGATCAAAATCCAGAACTTCTGAAATTTTAATAAGTTTTTCAAGAGGAAGTCCCAATGCATCCTGCTCCATTTTACAGTATCCCGATTGAGTAACTCCAAGTTTATCTGCCATATAAGCCTGCGAAAATCCTTTTATCTCCCTGATTTTTTTAATATTCAATTTATGCATGACCCTTGGTTTAAAAACATTAATCTTAGTTAATAACCAAAACCGAAATTTATAACCATGTGCTTTTGATTTTTTTTAGAAAAATTTGTTATTTTTTTTCATCCCAAAAGCACGCTTATCATAATAAGCTGATTTTTAATAATTTAAATACATTAAAAAAAATGTGCTTCCTTATGAAATTTTTAGCATAATTCAAAATTATTTCTTTACAAAATAATTCCTGACAGGAATTATTTTGCATCCAAATTTTTAGGCTCTCACAATTTTGCATCTTACTTTTACATAGTTGCTTGAAAAGACTTGTTGTCAAACTTTGGTAACGATGAAATGACATGAGTTAAAAGTTCTTTGAAAAATATATAAGATGCCCTTCCCCCCAATAAGGTTTCAAATATCCTATAGCTCCAAAATGGCTTATCAACTCAGCCTGGGGGGATTTTTTTAAACTAAACCCGTTTAGTTTACCCTTTAACCGGACCCTAAGCACTATTTGGTTGGTAGGCTGATGGGTCCGGTTTTAAAATAAATCTGTAGGAGACAGCAATAATTACAGACTAAATACAAAAAGGAGGAAGGTATTGAACTTATTACAGGAGCAGGATTAGTGAGATTTGAGTTAAAAAACACTAAAGCATTAAAAATAAGAACTTTGAAAGTGTAATGGATATTTAACAATAAAAAAGTGGAAAAGTATTACGTAAATAGAAATGCCCAAAACAATGAGGATCATGAAGTGCATATAGACGGTTGCTCTCATTTGCCATCAGTCCTTAACATTGTTTATCTGGGGCAATTTAGTAATTGCATGGAAGCTGTTGAAAAGGCCAGGGAGCATTATACACAGGTGAATGGCTGTTATTATTGCTGCAAAAAGTGTCATACAGGATAGTATTTAATCATGGCTTGACTAAGCACCTGAGCTAATTAATTAAGAAAAGAAAATATTATAATTTAAAAATATGAACAAAAAATTCATCACCTTATCAATCATTGGTTTGCTTTCAATAGCCCTGGTTACCTCTTCGTTTCATGCAGGTGAAAAGGCAGAAGTTTATGTATGTGGTCAAAGCAAAATTTATCATTCGTCAAAAACACACATGGCACTGAAACGCTGTAAATCAGGTATTACAAAAATAACATTATCAAAAGCAAAAAGTTTAGGCAAAAGATCCTGTAAATGCAAATACTAAATATATACAGCCTGTCAGCTTAGCATACAAGTGGTTTATTATCAACAATTTAAACAGCTGAAAACTGAAAATATAAAGACTGGGGTAAAATAGAAACCTAACCTGCTTAATACTTATCCTCCTGTTTTTCTTGTTTCAGTTTCCAGCGACCACTAAAACGAAAATAAAAAATTGAAAATCTAAATGGTAAAAAAACAATGATTAACGAAAAACTTTTTAAAAACACACTAAAATGAACTAATTTAATAGCTGATTCCAAAAGCGCAATATTTGTGGCCATTTTAATACTAAACAACCCAAACCAATTTTAGTCAGTTGATATTAGTCGTTGTGCCATTGAGTTTTACAACAACCACTCATGGCAAAAATTAGTTTTAAAAAGTGAATGGAAAAGTATTCTGACAATGAAATTCTTAGGGGTTTAAGAAACAGACAGAGCCATATTGTCGTGTTTATTACCGAAGAGTATTTACCAGCTATTAAATACATGATTGAAAAAATGGGTGGCAGCCGACAGGATGCTGAAGATATTTTTCAAGAGGCACTGATGTCAATCATAAAAAAAGTAGATAATCATGAATTAAAATTAACAGCAAGGTTCTCGACTTATTTGTATGCAGTTTGCAGAAACATGCGTTTGGTCCAGATTAGTGAAAAAGAACGAGAAAGAGAGTTTCTGTATAATTATTTAAAAGAAGTTTATTATCCTGAACAAGGAATGCAACAAACCAAAGATCAGCAAGATAAAGTATTTAAACACTATTTTAAACAATTAAGCGATGTATGCAGAAAAATTCTGGAACTTTACACCATTAGAATAAATGTAAAGGACATTGCAATGGAACTTGGAAATACGGAAAATTATGTGCGCAAGAGAAAATACGAATGTAAAAACCGATTGACAAAACTAGTATTGGAGAATAAGGACAGAGTATAGCTAATAATAAACATTACCTGTTAAACTTGTACAATTTGTGAAAACTACACAAAAGAGTAGTTGGAAGCCCGAAGTTAGAAGTACAATGTATTTTTTATTTATCAGGCATTATACTTCCGGCTTCTGCCATCAGACAATAAACTAACAATCATTTTATCATGAACAAATAACAGCAGTATGGATATTTCAGAACTTATCATAAAACTAACAGAAGGAGAACTTTCCGAAAAAGAAAGGGAAGAATTAAAGCAAAAGCTTTACAACGATCCTAAACTAATGCAGGAATACCTGACACATGTTCAACTAAACGACTTTTTAAAAAAAGAGTTTAACGTTGAACAATTCGAAGAGGAAATTAATACAGAAAGTGCCGAAGAAAAAAGTCTTGCGGCTGAAAAAGAGGCCCTTGAAACAGGTTTATTTCATTCAACGGTGGACCATGTGAAAGACTGGCAGGAAAAAAAAACGGAAAACGAATCTTTGGATGAATTAAAGGAATTTGCTTCGTTAGGATTAAAAGAGAAAAAGAAAGAACAAGCCAAAACTGAAGAAAAGCCAATAGCAGCAACAAAGAATCTTTTTCTACAAAAATGGTATTATACTGTCTCTGCAATTGCTGCCTTGTTTGTAGTATCTTTCCTGGTGATAAAATATACCAATTCTTCAGCAGGTAACACAACGCTTTTTGCCTACTACTACCAGCCTTATCATTTTGTAATAGAGCAAGACAGAGGCAATGAAACAGTTGATGACTCGTTGGTTAATACCGCAACAGAATTATATAAATCGGAAAAGTACTCTGATGCTTCGGAACTAACCAGCAAGGTATTAGAAAAAACCAACGGACATGTTAAAGCGCATTTTATTTTGGGGCTTACACTTATTGAAGCTAAAAACTATGAAGCTGCTGCTGATGAATTTAACTGGATTCTGGATAATCATGCCAGCTACCATCTTGAATCGAAATGGTACCTTGCATTGTGTTATTTAAAGCTTGAAAAAAACAAAAAAGCACAAAAACAACTAAAAGATCTTAGCGAATCAAAAAACCTATACCAGGAAAGAGCAAAAGTAATTCTAACACAGATGAAACCCTCATAGATAGAGGGATTTGCTTACGCCGGGCCCTAATGGGTTTTTAAAGAAATTTAACTTAACGTAGTGTTCTCATGAGCAAAGCGAATAATCGCTTCACAATAAGAACACGATCAACCTTGCGGAGCAAGCTCATAAACTCCATATAAATAGTTTGAAAAGTGAATAAGTTTCAACAACTTAACTAAAATTAAAACAAGTGAAATAAGAATCAATCAGCTTTTGAGAAGTTGAAACGATAAAACAAGACAGCGGCAATCAATAAAACAATAAATCCGCCTAAAAAATAAATTACATAAATGTTATTTCTTGTTAGTGATGATTGGTCCCCCATCAAAACCAGTCCTGCCCAATATTTGGGATTGGCAAGTTCCGGACTGGCTTTTTGGATATAGTCAATTTTAGCCAGTTGCAAAGCTTTACTTTTTGATTTTCCTTCGGCCAGGTATTTATAAAAACTGTCCATGATAAGAGAACTTGACTCGTCGTTAATCCTCCACAGGCCATGCACAACAGACTGAATACCAGCGAGAATAAAGCTTCTGCTGAGGCTCATCACCCCTTCCCCGCTGTAAATGTCTCCATCCCCGGTGTTGCAGGCACTTAACACCAGCATTGATGCCTTCATTGGAATGGTGCTAATTTCGTAGTTATACATCAGCGGACTCTGTTTTTTATCCTTCATCCCACTAAAAGCCAGGTAGGAAAACTCATGATGCTCTTTATCCGCATTGGCATGCATGGCCAGATGATAGATGCCCCTGTGCTTTAGGTTGGATGTAAAATTGTTTTTTGTAGCTGAATCGCCCGTAAATGATACACCATTAAAATGTGTTAAGACAGATTGAATCTCTGCATTGGCATTTTTTAGTTCTCCAAAAGAATTACGAATTTCACTCTGGTTACTTGAATTATAAGTTGGAGCAAAGGCAAAAACCTCGGTTGAATAGTTATCATCATCAGTTTCTCCGGGGAGCAGGCTCGATGAATAGGCATATGAAAACTGGTAATCATACAAAAGATATTGTAACCCACTATAGTTAATAAATGTTTCATTCTGGTAATCAGAGATTAAGGCATCAAACGATAAATAAGCTATTTTTTCATCAGGCACTATAATGATGTTGGAATGTTTCGGAACCTTATGTGGTTTTATCAGTAATTTATAAAGCCAAAACAACCTCTGGTTCTGTTGATTGTATTCTTTTACACCAGTAAAAGCAAAGGCTGACTGGTTCATTTTGTTACGGGAATAATCGATGTTCTTTTCAAATGTGCTGTCAATATTAGTTACCTGGTAATTAATTTGGTTTTGATCAATTACAAAAGTATAAAGTTTGCCTTTTCCGTCTTTTATCGAATAACTGTATTCTATCAGCACATCATTTTCTGCCAGTTTTTTTTGAATATCCTCTAAGCTAAGCAAATCTTGCTTAGTTGATAGCTCAGCATATATCGGATAATTTAAACTCAACCTGTTAAGCAAATCTTCGTACTTTCGGTTTAAACCAAACAATTCCGATTGCCATTGTTTGATTAGTTCCTGGTTTGGTTTTTGGTTTTGGTTTTCGTCAAAAATCAGCTTTTCGAAGGCTGCAATATCTTGTAAAACAGCATTTTTCTCCTGAATTAGGCTATCCGGTATATTGTTCAGCATTGCCTGATTTTGATTAATTTCCTCAAGCAAAACAGCAGCCTTGCTAATTCTT
This sequence comes from Bacteroidales bacterium, assembly GCA_050296515.1. Taxonomy (GTDB): domain Bacteria; phylum Bacteroidota; class Bacteroidia; order Bacteroidales; family NBLH01; genus NBLH01. Next base: position 9,999 of record JBNKRJ010000080.1, read on the forward strand.
GAAAACTGGTAAGCTTTTCTTAGGTACTTTTTATCACTTGTTAATTCATAAAGTTTTAATGAGTTATCAATTCCGCTTATGTACAATTCCTTTTCATTAGCAGTAACATAAAGCTTGCTTTCCAAAGAAATATAGCCCTGCCTGAGGTTTTTTATTACCCGGGCAGCCTTATCAATTGTTTTAATACATAAATCCAGGTTTTTAACCGAATTCTTTTTTTCCTCTTTCGCTATAACAGCAAATACTTCCGCCTTTTTTTTAAGGCTGCGGAGCAATTGAATTTCAGAGAAAACAGTTTCAGGTTCAGGATTGTCATCAATATTGGTTGAATTGAAGTTTTTTGAGTTGGAGATGAGGGATTGTTGGTAATTGGTCAATGCATTTTTATAATCTTTGATTGCTGAATAATAATCTCCAATGGTCTCATATATTTCAGCATTGTTCGGATGTTTATTGCCAAAATTTAATTTACTGATTTCTAAAGCTTTGCTATATAACTTGACAGCAGCCTGATTATCATTAATCATAAATTTAAGCTTTCCTAATGACATATAAACATTAGATAGCTTATAACTGTTTCTCCCAAGTTCTTTAACCCGAATATCATAACACTTTTTATAATAAAGCTCAGCCTGTTTATAATCACCTAAATCTCTAAGGCAATTTGCATAATTATAAAAGGCAATATCTCTTCCATTAAGATCATATTTTTTCTCAATTGACATTCTTTTTTTAAAGTAAACCATTGCAGTTAAGTAATCCTTTTGCTCATAATAGATTAACCCGATATTATTAAAAGTTGTTACTTTAGCAGCCCCTTCTTCCTTTTTACCTAGCTTTCTATCACTTAGATTAAGTAACGATTCATGATAGTATTCTAAAGCTCTTTTATAGTCACCAGTCTGTTTGAAAACAATGCCAAGATTATGGTACAATAAAGGTAATTTGTAACGCATAATTTTTATATTTTGCAGGGCAATATTCTCTCCATTTCTAAAAAACTCAATAGCTTTTTCATATCTCCCAAGGCTCAGATTAATTATTCCAAGTTGGTTATATACGGCAATCAGGTTCTTTATTTCAATATTTTCCTTTTCCTCTAATATGGATATCAAAAATTTTTCAGATTGAATAAATTCTCCTTTCTTCTGTGCATCAGAGGCAAGTATAAAAAGCTCTTTAGGACTTTGGGCAACCGAATGTGAGCATAAAAGAGCAAAAAAGAGGTAAAGAAAAATATACCATACTGATCTGACAAAAATATTCATAGTAATAATCCAAAAAGGTGAATAGTATACGGTTACATTTCCTTAAAAATCTTATAAATCAATGAATGTATAAATAAAAACTAAAAAAATGAAAAACTTAGATTCTAAAACAACCGAACTAAAAAAAAATTAGTAGCACAATTCAATCATTTGCAAAAGATAATAAAAAAGATGTTTTAAATCAACAGGAGATGAAGTATATTAAAGGAGGTGAAGGTGAAAATGATATTCAAAACGATGTGTGGAGTTAATCGTTAAATTAGCTGTAAAGAGTAGCTGAAGCAGGCAATGATAAATCGATTTTAGGAACAATTAAACATTTGAAAAAAATATTTATTTTCTAATTGGAAAATTGATAGAGTGGAATACTGTTGCTACAAAGCCTGGTTTATAGTTCTCCGCATTAATCATTGTGGAGAACTTAAATAAGGATAAATGAACACAAGAGGATTAATTAAACCCCTCTGTTTCAGATGATTTTGACTGAACATAAACACTTACGCAGCCTTTTTTTTCAATGTTTGAGGCATATATTTTTTCTTCAGCAAAGAGACCGGCATCCTCCTCAGATTTAAGTTCTATAATAATTTTGTACTCTGCACTAGCTTTTGGTACAATATCAAAAAAAGGATGAACTAATTTGTTTTTTCCCTCATCAAAATAGGCTCTCAACACGGAACTCTCGCCTTCACTTAAAGCTTCGCCTGGCAAATCCATTAACAACTCACCTGTAGATGTTGAAATAATTTTAAAGCGGATTTTATTATTAAAAACTGTGCTTGCAAAAAAAGATAATCTGTAATTAACATTTTCATTAAGAAAAACCTTGTACTCATATTTCTTTCCAGTCACACAAATAGCACTTTTCGATAACTCGTTGTATTCATAACTCGGACTAGGGTATCGTATCTTTAGCTTTGTCATACAATCAAAGTCCTGAGAATAAATTGTTTCATTAAAAACGCTAAAAAGTATCAGGGTCGAAAAAATAATTCCAATTTTCATCATCATTAAATTGTAAGCTTTGAGTTTGTGATAGTGACTTCTATTACCTTCAGTTTTTACTTTTGTCTATTTCCTTATACGTAAACCATCGCAATAATACTCCAAAATATTTATTAAAAAAACTTAAAAAATCTTAGACTTCCTTAATATTTACTTTCAACCAGGGAAGCAACAAAAAAACTTTTGGGTTTATTGTCACCATCCCTAAATACTCTACTCCGGAATAAAAGCAAAAGAATCAAGTACCGCTTTAAACTCTTTTATGAAACTTAGTTTATTAATAAAACCTTTAAAACCTTGTTCCTTTATATATGTGTGATAATTATTTTCTTTCCCGTCACACAGTGCGATAAACGATATTTCCGGAAATTCTTCCATTAACCTATTGATTTTTTCAACCTGGTTATCCTCCTTTGGTCTAAAAGCAATTAACGCAATTTCGGGAGTATTGTTGCCAAACTTCCTGACTAAATCATCTGCAAAGGTAAACTTGGCCAAAACCTGTTTGTTAAAAGTTTTTTCAATTAGTAAGCCCATTGCATCAGCAAACAATACACTATTGTCAACAATTACAATTTTATTGTTCATTCCTGTTAATTTTTGGATATAGTTAGTACATTCCAGAATTCAGGTAAATTTTTCATTTTAACTGAATTTTAGTTATTTAATTGTTATAATATTCAGATTATCTTCTACTTAACTAAATATGCAACTACTAACTTTAGCTTAGTATTTCTTACTCTCTTTAGCCGCTTTTTCAACCAGCTTTTTATCAATAACGTTGTAGTCAAATCTAAGATTTGTTAGTTTTTGGAGTCTTTGCCCCGCCTCTAACATATCCATGTCATCATTGTGATAATACCATTCAATAAGAACCTTGTCACTTATTTTACTCTCAGCTAAATGCCTAATTAATCGCGCAATTTGTTTTTGCGAAGCAGTGTTTAAATAGTTAAACTCCAACCGTAAAGCAAGTATTTTGATTGAAATAACGGTTTTAAGAAATTTGTTAAACCATTCAAGTATTGGTTCATAAAATCTTAGCGGATTGGCAGGAAATGAATTTCCGGTAATGTAATAAAGATCTGCTTCTGGTCGCAATAATACTTCAGGTGTTGTTCTTTCAGCTTCTATGTATAAGGTCTCCATACCCGTTACTTTTTAATTTTAACTCGCAATGTATAAAAAGAATTTGCATTATCCACCTTTATAAAGTCAAAATCCAACTTTTCTCCCGACTTTATTCTAAGATCAATTAGTCCAAGTCCGACTCTTGCTTCAAAATTTATATCAAAATCGAAAAGATGCCTTTTATAGAAATCTTCTACCCCATTGGCATCTAAATTATTTACATCATTTAGCCTTTTATGCAGACTTTTAATATCTTCATTTTTAATATAGTTTCCCGTTGTAAAGTAATAATCATTATCAGTTTCTGAAATATAAAACAATCCGGGCCTCCCATTTTTAGTAAGCTGATAATCAGAACCATGCTTCGAAATATTTTGGAACATTTCAATTAATATATTGTACATTTTACGCTTTAAATGATTACTACTTGCCATTTGTTTTTCAATAAATGGCAACAAGTCTAGTAAATTTCTTTGATTAAAAGTATTATTAAATACCATCAAAATATTTTCATCATTCAGCATTGGATGTAACAGACGATAATCAAAAAAAAGATTTTCGCCTTCCTTTTCATCCAGTTGAATAGAAGCTGTTGAAGTAATTTCGGTATGTAAATAAAAATATGAGTGCCTATTGCTTATTTTATTAAATGCATACAATAATTTTGATCCTGCCCTACGCGCAATGTCAATTAGTCCAAGTCCTGCCCCACCCTTTTCTGAAAGTTCATCATTTTTCATTACTTCGCGATGAAATTCTTTCAGTTGAACTTTATCCAACCTGTTTACCTTTTCTATTTTGGCCGATAAACTTTCAATGTCACTGTTTTCAACAATGTTTCCTGTTATCAGGTAATATCTATCATCTTCCTTCTTTAAGGCAAACAAACCAAAACTTTTCCCCATATTGTGCTCAATTTCAGCCTGGTGCCTGGTAATATTTTGTAGCCCTTCTACCATTGCATGATATACTTTTCGGGTAAGGGCCCGTGCATCGTCTTTGTTTAATAAATTATTTTCAGTCAGCTCAAGTATGTTACGTGTCATATCCTCCGTAAATATTCCACGGTACACATAATTCAACCTATCTTTTTGAATAGCTCTGAATAAACCATAAACAGTATTTTGTGTGGTATAATTTGATATGGCTATGTTCATAAATACCTGCCTGATTTAAGTTTTAATTTTAATGCAAAGAAAATAACTCAACCATGATTAGATAAGAGTATATTCCTTTGACTTAAGGGGGAAAATACGGTTTGTTTTACAGGGGAAAACCCTTGGTTTTATCCAAAAGCTAAATTTTTATAATTCCATTTTTGATGGCAAACATTACCAGGTGAGCCGAGTTTTTAGTACCTGTTTTTAAAAGTAAATTGGCTCTGTGCCCTTCTATGGTCTTAGGACTTAAAAACAGTTGTTCTGCAATTTCAGTATTGGTAAATCCCTGGCAGAGCAAGGCTAATACTTCTTTTTCTCTTTTGGTGAGGCCAAATTGTTTATCGGCTTTGTTCTCTACCGAATCTTCAGTTCCGAACTTAAAAATTATCGTTCTTAATATATCTTCAGGAAAATAACTGCCACCATCAAGTACCTCTTTAATAGCTTCTTCAAGTTTTTCTCTTCCTGCTTGCTTTTGTACAAAGCCCCTGGCTCCTGCCTGAATCATCTTAAAATAGTACTCCTGCTCATCGTTCATTGATAAAGCAATGATATTTATTCCGGGGTATTTTTTTGTAACCAATGCACAAGCCTCTACACCATTCATTTCAGGCATATTAATATCCAACAGAATGATATCGGGTTTTTCTATAGTTTCAAGATAATCAATAAGTTCTTGTCCATTTGAAGCTTCTCCTACAACATTAATGTTGCCAATCTGAGTAAGGAGAAATTTTATGCCTTCCCTGAACAAATTGTGATCATCAACCAAAACTATGTTAATTTTTTTGCTCATTAATTGGTATTTCAATTTTCACATTGGTCCCTTTTCCTTGCTCACTATTGTAATCAACAATTCCATTAATTGATTTCACTTTATTAAAAACATTTAAAACACCGACATTTTTTTTATCAGAAAATGCTTTTTCAGTATCAAACCCAATTCCTCTATCACTAATCTTAAAAATGAGCCGGCCTTTTTTGATAAAAGCATCTAAGTTTGCTTTTTTAGCTTTTGAATGTTTTACAATATTTTCAAGAATCTCAACAACAGAACGATACAATATAATTTCAATATCTTCTGCAATCTTTTCCGGAATATCCATTTTAAAGATAAAATTTATTCCAGAGCTTTCTTTTATTCTTTTTATGAATATCTCTAAAGCTGTTTTTAGTCCCAGGTTTTTTAATACATGTGGACTAATTTTGTTCGATAACTCATTAACAGTACCTAACGAATTATCAATTATAGATCTTATTTTTTCAGCAATTCTATTGTGTTCATTTATATCATCAATTTTAAAGTAAGACTCAATGTACATTTTTAACAAGGAAAGATTAGCACCTACCACATCGTTGATTTGATGAGCAAAAACACTCCTTTCCTTCTCTTCCTTTTGCACAAGTGCATCTATGTTTTTCGAATGGATTTTGTTTCTTACAGAAACCTCCCTTGAAATATGCAATATGGCTTCAGCTCCATTGTACATTAGTCTCTTGCCTGAAATTTCTGTTTCTACGGTATGTCCATCTGTATGCAAATAATTTATGTGAGCAGTTGATTCACCATAAAGCAAAATTTCCTGAAAATAATTCACAAAGGTCTGATCCGGGCTTATGATTGGTGTGTTTTTAATGTTTATTTTTAAAAACTTATCTCTGCCAAACCCTGTTCTTTTTACAGCTGTTTCATTTACCTCGATAAAATTACCACTGGTATCCGTTACGAAAATAGCATCATTTGCCTCATTAAAAAGATTCTCAAATTTGTTGTCATTAATTTCTATTCTTTCTTCAGTTTCTTTTGTAATCTCTCTTAAATGAAGAAGAACATGCTTAACTTTGCCAGACTTATCATAAATTGGAGCAAAAGATTTAGGAAGATAATTGAACCTGTATAAAAAGGGTCTTAACTTTTGATTCCATTTTACAACTTCTTCTTTTTTTGCATCTAAAATGGCATCAACAATTTCATCTTTGAACTCAGGTAAAACAAAGTTTAACAGGGTCTTCTCCTGTTTTCTCAAAATCATTTTTGTCAGGCGCTTATTATCCGAATAAACGAACTCGCCCGAAAAGTCGATAATAAGAATGTAATTATCAGCATCCTGCATCTGAGCTAATTTGCGTTTGGTGTTTAAATTAAAGAAGTTTTTAAAACATATATTCTACTAATATAAAAACTATGGAAAACAAAACATAATTTGATTAGTGGGTTATTTACTATTAAGCCCCCGGTAAGCTGTTGATTAACACTTTATGGACAGAAGACCGAAGTCAGAAGAAAGAATTCCCATTGGGTTTAAAGTTTTAAATATTCCGATCTTCCGTCTTTGTGCTTTGAGCTAACCTAGCTCACTTACCTTTCTTAAAATTTCCGGCTGATGAATTGTAAATTTTCTACCATCAATACCAATAATACCATCTCTTTTGAATTCGTTCAAAATTCTTACTGTGTTTTCCATTGACATTGATGAATATTCCGCAAGCTCTCTACGCGTAAGCTTTGGATCAAATTCAGTGTTGTTAAATATTTTCTCAGAAAAATGCAAAAGAACATCTGCCAAGCGTCCTCTTAGTTGTTTTTGATTAATATCAACTATTTTCTTGTATACAAAATTGGTCGATTCACTAAGTGTTTTTGTTAATTCAAACAAATATTCTACGTTTGATTGCGCTAATTTTAAAATTAAATCAGCGTTAATCATACATATCTGGGAATCTTCTAATGCAGTTACCGTATAGTTATAGATTCTATCGCCAAACAATGATTGTAACCCAATATATTTTCTGTCTTTTACAATTTTTAGAATCAGGTTCTTATTCTTTCCTTCGATAAAAAGCTTAACAGAACCTTTTGCAAGGTACAAAGCATGAGTAACTTCTGTACCTTGTTTGCAAATATTTTCACCTCTTTTAAACTGAACTATCAAACAGTTATTCTGTATTTTTTCAACATCTTGATTCTCAAGCTTTGTCAACGAATATGATTTATAGGGACATGCAATACAATCGTTTGCTTTTTCAAACTTTGCCATAGAAATAGCTTTATATTAACTTTTTACAAAAGTAAAACAAATGCCACATTTAAAGAAAAAAACATGTTGCAAAACATTGTTTTATATCAATGATATAATTGCTACATATCTGTACTACTTATTGATATCTAAAAATATAAATATATACTTTTATCTCTGGGTTATTATATTGTTTTTCCCTAATTTTATAATAAAAATCGAGGGTTTTTGCATATCTATAATTAATAAAAGATACATAATATGAAGAAATTAGTAATATTGGGTGCCGGAACAGGAGGTACTATTATGGCCAACAAAATGCGTAAGGAACTTGAGCGCGATGAATGGGAAATCACCATTGTAGATCAGTTCAAAACACATTATTATCAGCCAGGCTTTTTGTTTATTCCTTTTGGAATGTATAAAAAGAAAGATGTTATTAAGCCTAAAGCCGATTTCATTCCTCATGGAGTCAACCTTGTTTACGCTGAAATTGAGAAAGTTGAAGGAGAAAAAAACCAGGTACTTTTAAAGGATGGAGTTGTTTTAAATTATGATTTTTTAATAATTGCCACTGGAACCAAAATTGTTCCTGAAGAAACCCCAGGACTTAAAGACAAATTATGGCGAAAAAATGTTTTTGACTATTACACAATTGAAGGCTCCCTGGCATTAGCCGACTTTTTCAAAACCTGGGAAGGCGGAGATTTGGTTTTAAACATTGCAGATAACCCAATTAAGTGTCCGGTTGCACCACTTGAGTTTGTTATGTTTGCCGATGCATTTTTTGTAGAGCGTGGAATGCGTGATAAGGTAAACATTAAATATGTTACCCCTATGTCGGGCGCATTTACTAAGCCACGTGCTTCAAAAGTATTAGGTGAACTTTTAAATGATAAAAACATTGAAATTATTCCAGACTTTTACCTTGAAAAAGTTGACAATGATGCGAAAAAAATCTTATCGTACGATGAACAAGAAGTTGCTTTTGATTGCCTTGTAACTATTCCTGTTCACATGGGTGACTCAATGGTTGGCCGAAGCGGACTTGGCGATGATATGGACTTTGTTTTAACCGATAAATTCACACTTCAATCGAAGAAGTTTGAAAATATCTTTGCTTTGGGAGATGCTGCTAATTTGCCTACTTCAAAAGCAGGTTCAGTTGTTCACTTTGCAGCTGATGTGCTTGAAGAAAACCTGATGTGTGCTATAGAGGGCCGTCCTTTCACTGCTCAATTCGATGGGCATTCGAACTGCTACATTGAAACTGGTTTTGGCAAAGGTGCCCTGATTGACTTTAACTATGATACAGAACCACTTCCAGGTCATTTCCCATTCCCTGGAATAGGGCCTTTCGGACTTTTAAAAGAAACCCGAATGAATCATTATGGTAAATTACTTTTCCGTTGGATTTACTGGCATGTTTTATTAAAAGGAAAAGAAATGCCAATTGCTTCTGAAATGACTATGGCTGGTAAAAAAGTTCATGATATTTAATAGTACGCTTATCAACAAAAACTGAGGATTATGACAGAAATTGCAATGCAAGATCAGATAAATGAAATAAACCGAAAGCTGGATATCGTACTTGAAGAAGTAAACCGCCAGCGATTAAAGCGCGAAGAGGTTGAAGATTTAGTATCGGATGTTTCAATTATTGGTAAAGACATGTTTGCCAATAGTGTTGAAGCTCTGGATAGAGCCGGCGTGGAGCTGGATTACGATGCACTTAGAAGCCTGCTTATCCGATTTGTTCGAAACATTGATACATTTAATCAGATGTTTGAGATGTTAGAAAGTGTCAATGATTTAATGAAAGATTTGGGCCCGATTGTAAATCAAGTTGGCCTTGATGCTATTCATCAAATGACACTACTTGAACAGAAAGGTTATTTTGAATTTTTTAAAGAAGCTAAAGGAATCATGGATAATGTTGTGGAACATTTTGGTCCACAAGATGTCAGGATGTTGGCAGATAATGTTGTAACAATATTGGAGACAGTTAAGAGCATGACTCAACCCGATATGCTTTCAGCTATGAACAATGCACTGACAGTATTCAAGAGCATGGATACAACGAATATTAAAGAAATGTCAATGTGGGGAGCATTTAAAGCAATGCGCTCTAAAGAAATGAAGAAAAGTATTGGTTTTATGATAGCTTTCCTTCAAAAACTATCTAAAACGATGGAATAATAAAAAGATATTCATTTATATTTAGGAATTACAATTTACAAACTTTTTAAAATAAATAATTATGGCAGAAAAAACTTATGCAGGTGTAACAGTAAACGTTGATGAAGAAGGTTACATGACAGATGCAGGTCAGTGGACCAAAGAAGTTGCTGCAGAAATCGCGAAAGAAGAAGGTATTGATTTAACCGACACTCACTATGCTGTTTTAGACTTTATCAGAGAAAAAGTAGCAAGTGGTGCTGTGTTAACTATTCGTTCAATTGGTAAATCAGGTGCAACCGACATTAAAGGATTTTATCAGTTGTTCCCAGGAGCTCCATTAAAAAAAGCAACTAAAATTGCAGGTGTACCAAAACCATCAAGCTGCATTTAATGATACGAAATTTTAGAAAGAGAATTGAAAAAGTTCTCTTTCTTCAATCAACTTAAAAACTACAATTATGAGCGAAGAAAAAAAATTACCTTTAAAAAAGGTATTACTAATATGTGCCAAAGGCAGCATTGAGGATGTCTACGCAAGTTTGGTAATGGCTAATGGAGCTGTAATGGAAGGCATTGAAACAAAAGTCTTCTTTACTTTCTTTGGTCTGGATGCAATTACAAAAAAGAGAATGAACAACCTGCACACATCAACAGTGGGAAATCCGGCAATGAGAATGCCTGGCGGGATGCCTTTTCCTACCTGGTTAGGAGGAGTCCCTGGTGTGGAATCAGCTGTTTCATCAATGATGAGAAAACAAATGGAAGAGCTTGATATTCCGCCTGTTGATGAATTTTTAGAGATGATTGAAGCAGGTGGTGGCGAAATCTATGCCTGTAAACTTGCCATTGACATGTTCAAAATGAGTAAAGAAGACCTTTACGATGGTGTAAAAGACATCATTACCATTGGTCAATTTTATGAAATGGCTGATGGAAACCAAACACAAATAATCTTTACTTAACAATTTTAAGACCCGAATTAGTCTTCTTTTTCGGGTTTATTTTTTTATTTAACGGTGGTTTTCTTTCAACCTTTTTGTTTTTAGGCTTATCATAATCAGGCCTTACAGGTAAATAATACAATTTACTTGTATCTTTATCAGGAGCATACTGTCTAATTGACAATCTTCTTACATCAAGTACCGGGACATTTTTCTCATTATCCTGTTCAAAAAGCCTTGCTTTTACCATTGCTGGCTCTTTTAGGCTATCCGTTTTTGCAATTAGCTTGTAACTTTCCCACTTCTTCTCTTTATTATTTTTAATAAAAACAGTATCTGTAACACTGCTACTATCTTTGTAAACCATTTCCAACTCAGCTCTCAAATTTCTTGAAGTATCCTTAGAATCTAACTTTACATCAAATACAAAAGCGATTAAACTTGGATATTCCGACCCTTTTTCAATATTGAATTTTAAACTTGAAGTGTCTCTAGGAAGCTTGGCATCTCTTCTTCCTGTCCACAATTCACGACCATTTACTCCATAATATTTCTCTAAATCAGATAAAATTTCAGCCTTCTCCAATGCTATATCAAACAATTTATAAATACTATTCGGATCTAATTTTCGGGGCATTTTTTCGTCAATATTGGCAATTACCTCATCATAAATTAACAAATACTCATCGGGGTTTTCACCATAATATTTTAGTGTATGCTCAAAATCGGCTCTTGATATATCATACTTTTTAAGAATATAATTGTAATACGACCTGGTAGTATCTTTTAGTTTTCCATCATACATTCCCTTGGTAGCCAATAAAGCATCAGCTATATGCATATCTGTCAAAATATTTACTAAATCTTCTTTTTCAATTAATTGTACATTCGTACCTTTTTGACATGAAAAAAGAAAAAAAGTTGTGGCAATAATCAATAAAAAGGCGGTTTTTGAAATTGAAAGCTTCATTAATCCAATTTTTGTTAGGATGCAAATTTAACCTATTAAAACAAATAGGGCTCAAAATTTTGTTAAAAAAAGTTAGAGGATTTTAGCCAGAAACAGTTAAAACTGTGATAATCTCAACTTTTAAGGATAACAAGTAACGCAAGGAACTTTGTTAATCTTAGTTAATAGTCTAAAACAAAACTAAAGAATTTATAGTTTTGTAAAAGATTCAGATTTTAGTAGAATACATGAGTGTTGTTTATTTTTCATTAGGCAGTAATGAAGGAAACAGGTTTTCATTCCTTCAGCAGGCAATACAATATATCGAGCAAAGAATTGGTGCTATCGAAAAAGTATCTTCATTTTATGAAACAGAACCATGGGGTTTCAAAGATGAAACACCCTTCATAAATCAAGTGATTAAGGTAACAACAGAGCTTTCAGCGTCAAAAATACTTGAAAGGGCTCTGTTAATCGAAAAACTCTTAGGAAGACAACGCATTAAAACAAATCAACGATACAGCAGAAGAACGCTTGATATTGATATACTATTCATAGATGATAAAATCATCAACAATGAATCTTTAACTGTTCCTCATGAACATTTGCATAAAAGAAGGTTTGTTTTAGAACCTTTATGTGAAATTGCTCCAAGTTTTATTCACCCCTCCTTTCATCAAAGCATCGCAGATTTAAATAACTTATGCGAAGATAATACAGATGTTAAAAAGTTAAACGGAAAAGACATTTTGGATGCCGTAGCTTAGTACTTTTTGACAGGATATCCGATATTTTACACTGCAAAAAAAATAAATCTAATAATTTGATTAAATTTGCAGACATTTTAACTTAAAAAAATAAAAAAGTAATGGCAGATACATTAGTAGAAACACTTCCTTACAAAATAGCTGATATCAACCATGCTGATTTTGGAAGAAAAGAAATCAATCTAGCTGAAACAGAAATGCCTGGTTTAATGGCTCTTAGAACAAGATATGGCAAAGACAAGCCTCTAAAAGGAGCTAAAATAATGGGTTCACTACATATGACAATTCAAACTGCTGTATTAATTGAAACTTTGGTTGAATTAGGAGCAGATGTTCGTTGGGCAAGCTGCAACATTTATTCAACACAAGATCATGCAGCAGCAGCAATAGCAAAAGCAGGAGTTCCTGTATTTGCATGGAAAGGCGAAACTTTAGCAGAATACTGGTGGTGTACTGAACAAGCATTGATTTGGCCTGATGGTTCAGGACCAGATTTGATTGTAGATGATGGAGGTGATGCTACCATGATGATTCATGTTGGTGTAAAAGCAGAAAAAAATGCATCTATTCTTGATAAAACAGGATTAGCAGAAGACGAGCAGGAATTATACAACAAACTAAAAGAATCTTTAAAAGTTGATGCTCAACGCTGGACAAAAGTAGCCAAAGCTATCAAAGGTGTTTCAGAAGAAACTACAACGGGTGTTCATCGTTTGTACCAAATGATGGAAAAAGGTGAATTATTATTCCCTGCTATTAACGTTAACGATTCTGTTACAAAATCTAAATTTGATAACTTATACGGATGTCGCGAATCATTGGCCGATGGTATTAAGCGCGCTACTGATGTAATGATTGCTGGTAAGAAAGTTGTTGTTGCCGGTTATGGTGATGTTGGAAAAGGCTGTGCTCATTCAATGAAAAGCTATGGCGCACGGGTTTTAGTTACTGAAATTGACCCAATTTGTGCTTTACAGGCTGCAATGGAAGGTTTTGAAGTAACCACCATGGAAGAAGCTGTAACAGAAGGTGATATTTTCGTTACAACTACTGGCAATAAAGATATTATTCGCATTGATCATATGGAAAAAATGCGTAATGAAGCAATTGTTTGTAACATTGGCCACTTCGATAATGAAATTCAGGTTGAAAAATTGGAGAAATTCCCAGGTATGGTGAAACAAAATATCAAACCTCAGGTAGATTTATACAAATTCCCTGACGGACATGGTATTATTTTACTTTCTGAAGGTCGTTTGGTGAACCTGGGTAATGCCACCGGCCACCCATCATTTGTAATGAGTAACTCATTCACCAACCAAACTTTAGCACAGTTGGATTTATGGCAAAATAAATACGAAGTGAGTGTAATGCGTCTTCCTAAGAAATTAGATGAAGAGGTTGCAAGACTTCACCTTGAGCACATTGGTGTTAAATTAACAAAAATGACTCAGGAGCAAGCTGATTATCTAGGAGTCCCACTTGAAGGACCTTATAAACCAGAACATTACAGGTACTAGTTAAAATAAGCTAATACTTATATATAATTTTCAAAAAAGCTATCAGATTTGGTAGCTTTTTTGATTGCTAATTATTTTTTTAGTAATTTTACAAAAATAAGTCATTCAATTGATGGATATAAAACAGTTTCTGCTAAATAATGAAGAGCATTTATCGGAGTACTTTAGTAAAATAAAAGTCAACAACGATAAAGTTGAAATTAAAGCAGGTGGCAATGAAGAAGGGTTTGGCATCACTTTTTTTATAAAAGGTGATTTGAACGACAACATCACCAGCTTTGAGGATAAAATAAATGCTCTTTTTAATACAGACTCTATTGATAATCTTGACTATTTAAATGAATTTAGCAACGAAATAAGGGCTCCTTATCAGTTCTCTACACAAAGCCCTTTCTTGAAAATAAGTGACAAGCCTTCTGTTTATGCATTTTCACTTCGCGTAAAAGAACAAGATGAAGAAAAGTAGATGCAGAAAATGTGGTAAATATACTTTTACCTACGAGCACCACATCCTTCCTCAGGCACAGTTTGGAAAAGATACCGAAACAGTAAATTTGTGTGGCAATTGTCACACAGAATATCACCAATATTTGGGAAATAAGGAATTAAAAAATCCCTCCATTGAGTTTCATTACGAAAAGTTCTTTAAATGGATGATGGGACTTACCTTAATAGGTCTTCTAATTTTTGGTCTTGTAGGACTGTTCTCATAATTCCAATTCATTTACCATCTGAAATTTTACAATTAAATTATAATCATCTAAATATTAACGGATTGCTCCATAAACCATAATTAAAAAAAATGAGTTCTATCAATAAACAAATCTATTCTGATAGGGTAACACTGTTTGAAACCGAATTAAATCAATTAAAAAAACAAAACAGACGAATTAGCTTAGCAAGGCTGCTAATATTTATAATTGCTATTGGCTTGTTATTCGGGTTGAAAGAATTTGGTGCTTACATCGTAACCCTGATTATCAGTATTGCAACTGTTCCATTTCTTATCCTTGTCAAACAAAATGTTAAATATGGGCAGAGAATTAAGCTTACAAAAGAACTCATTAAAATTAATAAAAACGAAGTTGAAGCCCTAAATGGAAATATCTCAGTTTTTCATCCTGGCAAGGAGTTTATCGATTCAACCCATCCATATAGTTTTGATTTAGATATTTTTGGAGAAGAATCTATTTATCAAAACATTAACAGAACTTGCACCGGAGGAGGCGCCAGCTTTTTGGCTGAAGCGTTGAAAAGGCCTCTACACAATGTAAAAGAAATTGAGAATAGACAAAACGCAAGTAAAGAACTTTCAGCTTTATTGGGTTGGCGACAAAACTTTCAGGCTACAGGGAATATTGCCATGGAACAGGAACAGGAAAGCAACTCGAAATTTGCTTTATTTCAGGCAAATACAAGAAAATATTCAAATGATGTTAAATTTCACGATGAATTAATTGATTGGTTGAAAGAACCCTTTTTGTTTCTTAACAAAAAGGTGCTTAAAGCATCCCTGTATCTATTGCCTGCTACTTCAATTATTTTATTTGTTTTGATGATTGCCGGCCAACTTCCAGCTATGGCGTTTATTTTGTATGGCTTGATACAGCTCTTGTTATCAGGGAGTTATTTGAAGAAAATCAACGAAGTACAAGCAAAGATTGGAAGAAAAGTAGAGCTCTTAAACAAATACGAAAGCTTATTAAAACTAATTGAAAACCAGAATTTTCAATGCGAAAGCCTGAATACGAATAAGGAAAAGCTGATGTCAAAAACTGTTAGGGCAAGTGTAGCTTTTAAACAATTAAAGAAACTCGTTAGGGCTCTCGACAACCGAAACAATATTTTATTTGGTTTTATTGCAAATGCATACTTGTCTTGGGATCTACAAGTAGTATTAAGACAAGAAAAGTGGAGAAGTGAAAAGAGGACTGAACTTCCTGAATGGTTGGATGTAATATATGATTTCGACTTTTTATCGAGCTTTGGTACTTTTTCATACAATCATCCAGAATTTACCTTCCCTGAAATCAGGCAGGGTAGTTTTTATCTTGAAATGAAAGAAGCCGGTCATCCATTAATTAGCTCAAAAGTGCGTGTTGATAATGATATTACTATTAATGGTCATAAACAACTTTTAGTAATTACAGGAGCAAACATGGCTGGTAAAAGCACTTTTTTGCGAACAATTGGAGTAAATATGATATTGGCAATGGCAGGAGCCGTTACCTGTACCAAAAAAATGATTATTTCGCCTATTGAGCTTCATACAAGTGTTAGAACAAGTGATTCTGTGCAAAAGAACGAATCGTATTTTTACGCTGAATTAAAGCGCCTTAAATCAATTATCGATAGAATGAAAGCCGGGGAAAAGCTTTTTGTAATTATCGATGAGATGCTCCGTGGAACTAACTCAAAGGACAAACATCATGGATCTGAGGCACTTATTGAGCAATTGATTCGATTAAATGGCTCTGGTTTAATTGCCACACACGATATTGCATTAGGTTCATTAGCCGACAAATATTCGGATAATGTAAAAAATTACAGGTTTGAAGTTGAAATTGAAAATAATGAGCTGTTATTTGACTACAAATTAAAAACCGGCGTCAGTCAAAACCTTAATGCTACATTCTTAATGAAGAAAATGGGGATAACGATATGATAGTAGAAAGTTGAAAGTTAAAGTAGAAAGTTGAAAGTTAAAGTATAAAGTTGAAAGTTATTTACTTTACAAACTTTTAACTTTATACTTTTGACTCTCTTACATCTTTACCCTGCCCGATTTATAGTAATATTTACTGTAATATTTATTATCCATATCATCCACCATCACCCCTTTTCGTGTTGTGGCATGAATAAACTTATTATCAGCAACATATATGGCTACATGCGAAACTTTTCGACTTTTAATTTTAAAGAAAATTAAATCCCCAGCCTTTAAGTTTCTTTTGCTAATATATCGAACATCCTTTACCTGATCTTTTGATGAACGATGTAGCTGTTTTCCATACACTTCCTGATAAAGCTGACTGGTAAAGCCCGAGCAGTCGGTCCCTCTTTTGCTTGCTGCACCATACCTGTAGGGAACTCCTTTCCACGAAGCCATTGCTTTAATCAAGTCTTTATCTTCATTTCCTTCAAGCTGAATACCCAGTTTCTGGGAATAGACAGCATAGAAATTTCTTTCTGTCTTTCTGCTTGTGTTACAAGAACTTAAAGTAGCTACTGCTAAAGCTATAATTACAAATTTGATTAAATGAGCTGTTTTCATATCAATTAAATTTAGTAAAGTTTTAATGCAAAAATATAAATAATACTTTACTTTTGCAAATCTTAATAAAACTTGATGTAATTTTGAGGTGTCTTTAAAATGATATTAAGAAACAGTCACAACTGTAAAAGTTTGTCCCAAACAGTCAACAATTTTTGTCCCTCATTTTCCCAGGCCAATCTTTTAGCATACTCAAAACGCAATTTTTTATTAGCTCGAATCTCATCGATATTCTTGATGATTTTTTCTATTGCTTTTTCCATTTCCTCTGTAGATTGCGGAGTAAGAAGACCAATTCCGGTCATTTCAGCTTTGCTCAACAACCCAGTTTTAGCAGGCTGAGCTGTGGTCACTGAGCGAAGCCGAAGTGAGTCGAAGCCACATTTCTCATTATGCTCTTCAATAAACTGTTTCTGTGCTGAAGTATCAGTTGCCATCAGAAATAATCCTGCCTGGGTGTATGCAAAAATTTTGTTTGTCAGGCAAATATCACGGTTAAAATCGGCAGTACTTAATTCAATGGCAAGGCCTATATCAAAGTGGCATAAATGCAGGTTTAGTTCTTTTTGTGGTAAAGGATCCCTAAAATCAATAAAGTCAGTATAGTTTTTTAAAAAAGATTCCTCAAACTCCTGATATAAATTGCCAATTAAAGTTAAGTGCACCTGCTCCTTAAACCTGTACAATGCTGGAATTATTAGTTCAAGACCTCTTCCTGCTGCGATATTCTGTGAAAACCAAACGAATTGAATTTTCTTAGAATTATTTTCTCCCAACTGGAATTCCTTTTCGGAAAAAGAATTGTTAATCAGGAAGTTTTCAGGCAAGCTATAGGTTTCATATTCAACCACTTCATTGCACCTCTCCATTGAAATACAACGTGCTCCGGCACGGATATAAACCGTCTTCATTTTCGGTTCTGATTTTTTTGATAACAAATCAGCACTATATTGCCCTATCAGCGGCGAAGCATAACTCACATAAGCCGCTTTTGGCAGCAATTTCCTCATTAATAACTCACGTCGCTGTTTTTCAGCAGGGCTGCATTTTTCGCCAGGGTGGTAATCTTCAATATCAAAAGCAAAGGGGATGTTGTTTTTTTTGGAAAAGGCAAAGGCGGGATAAAGTGAGCCGTAACTATGTCCAATTACCAAATCGTAATTACTTTTTCTCTTTATCAATGCAAAATATAAAAACAATGTTGCTTTATTAGCAAATGCGTTTAGCGCAATGTGCTTATCTAAAACAAAGGAAAGTTTTCCAACTAACTTATACAAAACAGAAAGAAAAAACCAATTAAAAGTAAATTCTTTTTTAATTGAAACAGATTTTCCTTCTAACTCTAAATCCTCTAGTAACCTTTTATCAATCTCGGCCCAAGTTGTAGCCCTGTTTACGAAAACAACCTCCACCTTGTATTTTTTTGAAGCTGCTATAATTGATTGAAGAGCTCTTGGGGTTGTTGACAGGTTACCTGAAAATATATAAAGCAATCTCATTAAATCAAATCTTTATACAATCGATGTAAAGTGAATACCTTTTATGATTTTCTAAATCATTTTCTAGATTCTTATCAACAGAAATACCATATTCCTTCCTTATAGCTTCAAAACCAAAAGGTTCGAGAAGATTTTTAATGCTTACATAATCATAACCAAATTTGTGTTCACCATTTTGCCTGAAAACATGGTTTAAAATATAAATAGCACTACCCCAATCATTAGGGTTAAAACCAAGCTTATTCCAAGCATCTATAGAATTAGAGCAATACGCCTGTAGAAACTTTTCAAGATCTGGAACAACAATTCGTAAAACGCCTTTTCTTTTGAGTACCCTGTGACATTCTTTTAGAAACACAGGAACTTCATATTTTTTATCATAATGCTCAAGGACATGTTCACATCTTATTCGCTCGACAGAATCATTTTTAAAGGGAATACTTTTTCTACAATCATAAACAAGGGAAATATTTTTCATTCTTTGTAGATCTATATTAACCCAGCCATCTTCTCCAAATGGGCCTGCTCCAATATTTAAAGATAAGTTAGTTTTTTTTTGAAGTCTAGATATTTTTAGCCAAACAAATGGATTCATTCTATTATAACAATTAATACGAATGTTTTTTAATTCGTAACGAAGAATATCAAATGCTTCCCTGGAAATTGGTAACCGGGGAATAAGAAATTCACCAATCTTTTGTTTTAAGTTCATTCTCTTAAAAAATAATCTTTTTAAACAAACTTAAGTATTCTTTTGATATTTCCTCCAAGGAAAAACGGACCACACAATCTTCACGAACTTTTTTTCTGTCTATTTCATCAATTCTTTTAACTGCTTCAA
Organism: Bacteroidales bacterium; assembly: GCA_050296515.1. Lineage (GTDB taxonomy): Bacteria > Bacteroidota > Bacteroidia > Bacteroidales > NBLH01 > NBLH01. The sequence continues at coordinate 29,552 of JBNKRJ010000080.1, forward strand.
TCATTCCATTTACGTCATCAACAATAAAACCATTTACCCCATCTTTCACTACTTCGGGAACAGAACCACGTTTAAACCCAATTACAGGCACTCCGCAAGCCATTGCTTCTGCCATCACAATTCCAAAGGGTTCTTCCCATTTAATTGGAAATAAAAATGCTTTAGCTTTTTGCAATAAAACTTTCTTTTGCTCATCATTTACTGGTCCTACATATTTAATTAAAGGATTTGATAAATGTGGTTTTATAAATTGATTAAAATACGCATTATGCCCTTCCTGTACATTGCCTGCGATAATTAATTCAGTATTAGTTGCTAGCGCTACTTCAATGGCCTCTTTTGTGCCTTTAATTTCTTCAATACGTCCCAGGAAAAAAAGGTACCTGCCATTTAAAGTTTTATCATAAGTAAAATAATCGGTATCAGTAAAATTATAAATACCCTGCCATTTTTCTATCTGAGGAAATCCTTTATGCATATATGCTGCACAAGAAGTATATCTAATTTTATTGCCAGCCAGTTTATTGGCCTGATTGGTGGTTCTTTTGCTTATTTTACGCTGGTAAGTTTGTACTACTTTAGTTTTTGTCAAAAGAAAAACAGGAAACAAATAAAATAACCTGGAAAAACTGTGAATAATATCCGGTTTGTATTGTTTCACTATTTTATACAGTTGCAAGGTATTAGCTAACACATCCATTTTCCCTCTTGAAGTAAGTCCTTTCCAGCCAATTATTTTACGAGCACTTTCTTCTGTTGATTCAGGGTTAACCAATAAAAAGACCTGATGCCCTTTTTGAGTATACGCTTTTGATAAGCTACTTGCAATTCTTTCAATTCCTCCATAGTTTATGGGAGGGACAGGTATTTCTGGATCTACAGTCAATAATATTTTCATATTATAATTTATTGTTTCTTGCCTAAAAGGTTTTTATACAACTCATGATGCTCTTTAGCAACCTCTTTAAATGTTCTTACACTTGTTATATTGTTAGAAAGTCTTCGAATAAGGTTCGGCTCATTTATTAATCTCAAGAGCTGTTCTTTTAAACTTTGTGCATCGCCATTTTTAAAAAGCAAACCATTCGTATTATGCTCAATCATTTCTTTTATAGCTGGATAGTCTGATCCGATTACAGGAACTTTTTTTGCAAAGGCTTCCAAAATAACTAATGGAGCTGCTTCAAACCTAGAAGGCAATATTAATATATTAGATTGTTCCAATTTTTCAGCAACTTCTCTATTAGTAAGATTCTCAAACCAATTTTTATAATTTAAGCGACTATATCTCTCTTTAATACTATTGTAATAATTTATTTCATCCTCGAATGGTATCGTTACAATAGTTAAGTTAAAAAAATCTGTTAGAGCCTGGATAGCATCAAATAGGATTTCAATATTTTTCAATGGATGCATCCTTCCAACAAAAATTAATTGAATTTTAGTTTCGTATTTTATTTCTGATGAGTTTGTACTTATGATATCACTATTAATAGCCTGTCTTATAAGAATTACATTGTTTAAACCATTAATAGAATATAAATGCTGTAACCAACTTGCTATAGAAATGTAAGCATCAACATTTTTTTTTAGTAACACAAGTTGTTCCTTTTTATAATCGACAATTCGAAATGCTGGTAAAAGATTTATTAGAAAAGATTTTGTTATAAAAGTATTTATTATGTGCGATAAAACTTTAGATGAAGATTTGCTCATATTTTTTTGATCTTGAATAAAACAAGATAAACACCTTTGTTTTTCCACTCTTCCATCACATTGTTTTTCTCCAAAAAGCATTAAATCACCTCTTACACAAAAATTCCCACCTAAGTGTGCTGTAAATACCGTTTTTATACCTGTTTCAGACGCAATGTGAAGATGTTCTGCATGTAATGAACGACTTAATGAATGCATGTGAAAAATGTCAGGTTTTATTTTCTTAAGCAAAAGCCTAAATTCATTTATTCCTGATGGTTCTTTTAACCCACTTAACTCAGCTGTGCTAATCTTTCTTGGAACAAAAAAACCATAAACATCAATTCCTTCATAATTGTAAAACTCTTGTTTTTCGCCAACTGCAGGAGTAATAACAGAAACCTTATATCCCAGATTTAATAATTCTTTTGCAAGATTCAGTACATAGTTTTCAGTTCCTGCTTTGCTAAATGGGAAAAAACCTGAAAGTCCATATAAAAGCTTCATACCTGATTAATTATATCCTCCAAAACCCCTCAGTAATTCGGTAAATGATAAGGCTGAGTTTTTATAATATTCTAATGCCATTTTTACGGAACCTTTTATTCCAAGAGTCAGAATTTTTCTAGCATGATGTTGCTTTAATCTATCTAGAGCTTTTAATTTGTCAAAACTATTTAACGGGCAGGCATTACTTTCCAAAAAACTTTTATTTAATTGATAAACTCCATTAAAATACTCATTCCTTTTTAAACCAAATTCCTGTTCTTCATGTTGTCGCCACCAAGTAAGTGCCGGTTGCATTTTTATCATTGGGTATCTGGTAGATAAACGCAAAAGCATCTCTGTATCACCATAAACCTTGAAAATTTTAAAACCTCCTTCTTTTCTAAATATTTCTGTTTTAAAAATAAGAGAAGTAGGACCTTCATTAAATAATCCTCGGTTAAGAAAATGTTCTTTATAAGCTTCTTCTGAAGAAAGCATAAACGGATAAGCTTTTGAGTCATGTACCATTGAATAGGACAAACCATAAGCAGCCTGAGGAAACATTTCCATAGCACTTACCATAACTTCAAGACCATATGGGTAGATTATGTCATCTGAATCTAAGTACTTAATATATTTTCCTTTTGCATAGCTTGCTGCTTTGTTTCTATTGGGATAATCGCCCAAGTTAATTTCATTAATAAATACTTTTATTCGTTCATCTGTTGCTTCATATTTCTTTGCAATCTTTACTGAATAATCTTTAGATTGATCGTCTGAAATTATCAGCTCCCAGTTTTGATAAGTGGAATTAATAACACTTTCAATCGCTTCATCAATGTATTTTTCACGATTGTAAACCGTCATTAATATACTTACAAGTGGTTGCTCCTGCATAATCATCTATTATTTTTTGCGCAAAGATAAAAAAACATCAAATGCATAAGAAGCTGATTATTAAATTAAAAACTAGAGAATAAAATCATTAAGGCCTTCCATCAAAATTTATCTTCAACAGAATAACCTAATTCACTCATAAGTACTCCACACTTTTCGACTAGTATATTCTTAAATTCCTCAGGCCACCGTTCCCATGGGTTCTCCCGATTCATAAAATATTGTTTCGTTTCTTCTTCTTTTGTATCAAAATTCAAAGAATGAACAAGCGTTCCTTTAAGAAAATTAAGAGGTTCCTGTGAATATTCTATTGGAATTAAATTAAAAATTTGTTCCAAAACTATTCGAGGCTGTTTTATAAGTTCAGAATGCTTTACAGTTAAGGCGTTGTCACTTTTTAACAAGAAATTGTATTTTTTGACATGCTGCACCCATTCATCACAGTAAATTTTGAAATCCGCACCCGAAAAGCAGCTATGTTTCATAGATGAATTGATTTGCCATATTGGATTTCTTGTGATATAAATAAATTTAGCCCCTGGATACAGATGCAAAAGACCCTGATACTGATCAATATCTGGAAAGATAGAGGCTACCCAGTTGTTAAGTTTTGAAACCCGTTTTTTGCCAGCCCTGATATAGTAAAATAATTTTCTAAAACCATAACTATTACCAAATACGCTTTCAAATATTTGTTTTCTAACGGATTTGAGTAAATCATTTTCTAACACCATGGTTGACTGCGGGATATAATCTTTCCCCTTATTTTTATACCTGTCTATTATATTTGCATAATCGCTAATCAAATGAGATTCATAACTGTTTGATAATAAGCCAGGATGTAAGCCAAGTGCTTTTCTAAGGGCAGTTGTACCAGATCTTCCTTGTCCTACTATGAAAACTGGGTTTAAATAAAACCTTCTTACTAATATTTTACCTAAAAAGTCTTGCATCAAATAACAAATTTTCTTGAGTTTAATATCTCATTACTTAGTTTTTCCCCTAATGATTCCCATTCATTTTTTCTTTTCCAAGCCCTTTCCATGGCTTCCGAAAATGCAACAGTTGTTGGAGCACATGCAACAAATCCATTAGTATTGTTTTTAATTACTTCTGTATTTCCTCCAACATCAGTTACCACAGCAGTTCTACCGCAAATTGCAGCTTCCGTTAATGAAATTGGCAAACCCTCTCCGGAAGAAGGCATTAATAAAATGTGATTTTTATTCCAGATTTCTGTGGCGGATTCTACATGGCCACAAAAGCATACATTATCCTCAATATTAAGATATTTTGCCAATCCTTGTAAATACTCCAAGCCATAGCCTTTGCCATAAATATTGAGTACCCATTTTCGTGTTTTCCATTGTTCTTGTGCCAAAACTTCTAGCAATGTATCATGTCCTTTACCTGATACAATAGCTCCAACAATTGCCAATTGAGCTATCTCGTTTTCGGGCCACTCAAGGTATTTAATATTAAGTAAGTTTAAAGGGTTGACAAATATTCGTGCGTTTCCCAGTTTTGAAAGCAATGCTCTTTCTGTTAGATGTTTTTGTTTTTCTGAAACAAATAAAACCTCTTTAGCAGATTGGAAGACATTTTTCCCTCTTGGATAAATATTTTGTTCAGGGATAAAACTAAATTGAACGTGAGAATGACATATAAGGGAATAACTAAAATTCTTTTTCATTAACTTTTGAAATAAATCATAATGATGAATCAAAATATCAAAATTACCTCCCTGGTTGATGTAAATATGATCAGGTGCAAATTTTGTAATATGCTCCCAAGTATTATTCAAATTTTGTATGCAGTTCCTTAAATATCGTGAGGCCTTTTTTTTAAGCGAAACATCATGCGAGAATCTTTCCCGAAAAACAACGCTGGCACCTTTTTCTTTTAGTTCATAAATCCTTTTGTGGGTATCTTTTCCCCAGTCATAAACAGAAATTAAAACCTCATGCTTTTGTTCAAGATAATCATTGGCCTTAGAGCTCCAATATGATTCGCTTCCTCCCCACGGCAGCCCACTCATTAAAGAAATAAATGTAATTCTCATTTATTTTGTTCTCCGTTTATAAGTTTCTTATAAAATTTCTCCATCATTTCTCCAACATTTTCGCCATTGTACTCATTTAAAACTCTTTGCCTAGCCCTTTGGCCATATTTTATTCTTGCCTCAGGGTTTTCTATAAAGAAGTTTATCCCTTTAACAATTTCATTGACTTTTTTCGGGTTTACTAAAATACCTGAATCAGTTGAATGGAGCATATCATACATTCCTCCTTCTTTGCTGGCAACAATTGCCCGGCCTGCACTCATCGATTCCAGGCAAACCAATGGAAAGTTATCCCAGATACTAGGGAAAACACAAATTTCGGCTTCTTCCAGAACCTTATAAATATCATCAAGTGGGACATTGTCAATAAATTCAATATTTTTCAGATAGAGGTTTAATTCTTTCTGCATAAATTCTTTCATCGAAACTCCTTTTTTATGAGAATTTCCATCCTTTCCAATCAATACAAACTTATAATCAGGATGCTTTTTTAAAACATTTTTTATAACCTGAGTATAATTCACCATTCCTTTATGAACATTCAATTTTCCAAAAAAGGTGATGGTTCTAGTTTTTGTTCCCAAAGGTATATTTGAATAATTATTACTTGGAACATAAGGATATGGAATTACCTCAATTTTTTCAGGGCTAATTTTCCAAAAATTAATAGCCCATTGTCTTAATGATACTGATGGAGAACTAAGCTTTTCAGACAATTCACAAATTAAGTAATCAATATCGCTATTTTGATTTTTATCATACTTACTCCAAAAGCCAAGGTCAAACCTACCTCTACGCAAGGCGCCAATAAAAAACCTGAGTTTAATAATAAAAGGTGTGTAAGTATTAAGAATTCTAATTTGAAAAACAGCAGGTGTATGTAATTTTACAGTCAAAGAAATTTCGGGAAACGCTTTTTTAATAAAATATCCATTGCCATTTATCTCTGGCGATTCAATTATATCAAAAGGTCTTTCGCTATTCCTTTCAGCAAAAGTCTTTACAACCTTTTTCCCAAAATCGCCCACACTGTTTGTTAATACTCGGTGTGTTAAAACATTTTTGTACAATTCTGAAACATTCCTTTCATAGCTGCCACAAAAAACTTCAACATCGTGTCCTCTGGATTTCATAAGCATTGCAGCCTGCCTGGTGTAGGTTGCAATACCCCCGGCAGATATATCGGGCGGATATTCATAACTAATATAAGCAATTCGCATGTTTAAGCTTCTCAAAAAATTTTCTAATGGTTCTATTCTGTAAAATTAAATATTTAACCGATATCAAGTGATAATGCAATGCTCTTAAGAAAAGCATTAAATAAATAAAAATACTCCTCTTTTTCAATAATCTATAGTTATCAGCCATTCTTAAAGTAATGTATTTTTTTATAGGCTTTCTATTTTCAGCCTTTTTACTTGTAGCAACTAAATTGAAATAATATCTGTACAAATTGAGAATATGGTTACATCTTAGTAAATCCCATCTGTTATCGTTTAGACCATGAGCAAAAGCAATTATAAGTCTGTTGGTTATAAAAGCACATTTATTATTTTGTAATAAATCAATAAGAAAAGGTCTGTCACCTAACATTGAAAACTTATTGTATCTAAAATTTGGCCTTTTAAAATCCGAACGATACACTACTGATGCCCACGAAATAGGATTCCCCTCCAAAATCTTCAAAACAAAACTACTTTTGTCGCAATAGAATGTTTCAATAGAATTAAAGTGATTTATTCTTACATCAGAATATTTTTTGAAAAATTCCATATTACAACAAGAAAATACCAACTCTTCATTTTCTTCTAAAAGCGATAATGAATACTTCAAAAACTGAGGGTGCAGCAGATCGTCTTCACGAAAAACCATAAAATACTTGGAATTGTATTGCCAATTAATACATTGCATCATATTAGGTACGGAACCTAGATTTTTTGCATTTTTAATATACTTGATATTCAAATTGGCATATTTCTGAATCACCCTTTCATATCCAATTTTACTATTATCATCAACCAGTAAAACCTGATATTCCTTAAATTCTTGTTTCTCTATACTTTCTAAGCAAGGATCTAATAATTCGGGATGATTATATACAGGTATTGCTATTGTTATTAAGGGATTGCTAATCATACTCTTTTAAAGAAATTGTGGATGATTTTGAATGGTGATAATAGAAAGTAGCCCAATTTGTAATATTTCGATTCTTGAAGTCTTTTAGACCGTACTATTAATCGAAGATTTTCTTCATACAGCGATATTGGATCTGAAAATAGCTGACCGTACATTTCAGAATGATTAGAATAAACTCTTTTTTTTAAATAAATACTTTCTTCTGGCGTCATTGATAAAATCATTGAACTTTCTTTTACACGGTAAAAAAAATAGGTGTCATTTAGTTTATAAACTTCACCTCCATTTTCTAATATTGAAAGCCAGAAGTCCCAATCTTCCCAACCATATTTCATTCCAATATCGTACCCACTAGTTCTTTCATAGTCTTCTTTTCTAAACAATGCTGTACAAAATATAAGGTTATACAAAAGCATCTTTTCTATCGAAAATTCTGGCAAATTCCACGTCCCACTTTTTTCACCAAAGAATTCTGCATAACAATATACTATCTTAACATTATTGTTTGTTTCTAAAACATGAACAGCTTCTTCCAAATATTCCGAACCAATTTTATCATCCGCATCTAATGGCAATATATAATCCCCAATTGCAAGAGCTATACCTGCGTTTCTTGCATCCGACAATCCACCATTTTCTTTTTTTAAATATCTAATTCTTAAGTCCTTTGATTCAAGTTTCTTTGCAATTTCATCAGTCTCGTCCAGACTACCATCATTAACGATTATACACTCCCAGTTCTTGTATGTCTGAGAAATTACACTTTCGACTGCTTCTACTAAAAATTCAGCCTGATTATAGCATGGTATGACTACACTTACTTTTGGCTTCATAATAAATTTTTTCCATTTTTTCTCCAATGATTTTTCCAGAATAGCCATTTAGAACTTTTTCTCTTCCTTTTCTTGCCAGTTCTTTCATTATTTTAGGGTTTTCTATTGCAAATAATATCTTTTCTGCAAGATCTTTTGAATTCTTTCGCTTTGCAATCAGACCAAATTTTTTTCCAATTATTTCAGGTATTCCCCCAGAATTTGTTCCAATGACCAGCTTTCCAGCACTCATTGCTTCTAAACAAACTGTTGGGAAGTTTTCCCATAAACTAGGCAATATCAAAGCATCGCAGTCCTCAAGTACATAAGGAATTTCGCTTAGTAGAACTGAACCTTTGAATTGTAAACTTTCGATATAATCTGCTAATTGATTTTTTATGTATTCATCCATTTCAACTCCATTTTGGGGAGAATTTAAAGCCTCCCCCACAAAAATAAATTTTATTGTTGGATGTTTCTTAAGTACAATTGGTATAGCCTTGCATAAATCCAAAACGCCTTTTAATACCATCAGCTTACCAATAAAAACAAAAGTTTGAAACTTTTCAGAAAGAGGCTGTTTCAGAAGTGATTCGTCCGGGATATAAACATTAGGTACTATTGCTATTTTTTTAGTGATTCTCCAATCTTTTTTTATCACTTCTGCCAGCTTGTTTGATGGACTGCAAACAGCATCAGCAACAGAGGCGAGCTTATACTCTTCGTCAGATGTTTTGGAATATTTGAAAATATTTTTTCTTAACTTTTTTTTCCGCAATAACCAGTAATATTTCTTTAAAATAGTCAAATAATCATCCGTGCAAAAGTTGGGATAAATCAAGTAGTTATAATATAAGTTATTAAACCTAATGATTAAAAATTTTGGTGCATGGAGCTTAACTACCAAAGGTAAAGACGGGTGATTTTCCTTTATTCTCAGGGCATCGGCACCATATTCAGAACACTCCACAACATCAAAGTTCTCTTTTTTCTGAATTTCTTCAAAGCGGCCCAATACATCTTCCTTAAAAGATGCTGGATCAACTGAGTTTATATAATAAACTATTTTATTTTTATTCAATACTACTTCATCAATATCGCCCTTACAGAAAACACTTACTTGATGGCCTCTTAGAGCCATTGCTTGAGAAATTTGAAAAGTATAGGAACCGATTCCTCCTCCAGTTGTATATGGTGGATATTCGTATGATATGTAGGCAATCTTTAACAATTTCTAGTTCTTGTTTTTAGAACGCTTCAATTTTGCAACAAAATAATTTTTAATTTTTCTCAATCCGTTATTCCTTGTTATTAGATATATTTGTCTGTTAACCCATTCTTCCCAGTATGAGTTAAAATTAATGTTATGTTTTTTACAAATATATTCTTGGGCAAACTTATTTCTCTCGCTGCTGTATCTAACCAATGCTGCTGCTTGATCTTCTTTCCTTTTAGTATAAACATGCTTATGAATAAGCACTATATCATTTATTAATTTGGCTTTTATGGGTTTCCCTTTCAATAAATGCCTTATTGGAAATTCAAGATCTTCAAGCACAAATAAGTTTTCATCATACATGCCAAATTGCTCAAAAACTTTTCGGTTAACCATTGAGGCCCCTCCAGGAAAGAAATTGGTCTCATTTTCATTATCATCTAAAGGAATTCCCCTGATTTCGTTATTATTAATTACGTATTTATGGAAATTTGAATAAGATTTTTCGTGAACATTATATAGTCTTGGTATAAAGGCTTCTGTTTCTTTATTATTTTCAGTATGATTGGTAATTATTTTGTGCCAGTTTTTTGTCTTAATATGGATATCATTATCTAAAAATAATAACCATGTTTCTTTGCTCTCTAAAATTAGTCTGTTTCTGCCTCCTGCAGGACCTAAATTTACATCACTTTCAATAAACCTTATATTGCTATATGTCCCAAATTTACTTTTCACTTTTCCCCAGCCACTGGCAGAGGAGGCATTATTTAGTACATACACTGGAACACCAGATTTAATTACACTTTCAATGCTTTTTATAGTCAAACCCGGTTTTTCAAAATAAAGGATACAGACACAGATACTATTCATAAATATTTAATAGTAGTTCAGCTTCTTCTTTTTTAAAATCTAATTCTTCGAACTGACTTTTTTTAAGATCTTTCTTACTGTTTGTATTTTCTTTTTTCATCTGAAATAATATGTATCGAATTACATTTTTGATATTTGGAAAAGGCAATCCTAAAGATGTAACAAACTTCATTATTATCCTAAATTTAAAGAGTTCATCAAAAGTTAGCTCAATAAATTTCCCAGAATAGCTTAGGACCATCTCTTTACAAGCCATAGCCCTTGCATCAACCTCCAATGTATACCAATAACATCTTTGATAGTCTGATAATTCATAGTTCTCCTTTATTTTTATTTTATTCTCTTTTTCAAAAGGAGTAATATAGTAAATTTTTCCCAACTCATTTTTCCCAGGAATGGTATTTAACTGGTAAAGACTTTTTGCTACATCCCTATTGCATCTTTTTAAAAAAATTATATCGGGATGATATCCTAAATTAATAAGTGCCTCAAAGTACCCTTTGTTAAAAAGGTGACTGGTTTCAATATAAATACCTTTTGCAAGGCTAAAAATATGTTTTAGCTTTTTCTCCTCCCAGAATTGCTTCTTTGAATAACCATCAGGAACTTTAAATTCAGGAGAAGGTTCATGAAAGACATCAGCTTTGTTGATGTGGTACAAAAGAGCTGCTAAATAATTCGTACCACTTCTTCCTGTAGTAAAAGTAAATATTAACCTTTTTTTCTTTAGCATCAATTTTTTACAATCTTAGGTATGTTTAAATGAATAATCAATTAGGACCCCATTCTTATCTTCTGGTAATAATTTACTTTTATAAAAGTTTCCTTCAATAACGCTAAACTTAAAAGCATTTTCGTAGTGTAATATTCTTTCTTTTCTGTTAAATATACTTATATTTCCAAAGTAAGTTCCTTTGTTAAGGGGCAATTTGTCGATAATAAAGTTAACAACATTACTCCCCTCTTTGAGAATTATTTCTTCACCTTTAAGAATGTAATTATTAAGTATGAATAATTGATTCCCGAAATTATCATTCACAGTAACCTTTATTATTATGTTTTTAGAAAGTCTTGAAACGATGCTTAATTCAATCGTAAATTCCTCACCTGAGTTGAAATTTGATTTATTTGGTTGCAATGAAACTGAATTTAGCCAAATACCTTCTTGAGAAGAATTCCCAAAACTAAATATCCCATTTTTTTCTGAGGGTAACCTTTTATCTCTTTCTTCAAAATATCTTTCGATACCATCATTTACATCTCCACTAAAATCGGATAGACCATTTCTAAGTAGATAGATTTTAGAACACAATCTTCTAATTGACTGCATATTATGACTCACAAACAACACCGTCCTTCCCCCCTTTGTAGAAACATCCTGCATTTTACCAATTGCTTTTTTCTGGAATTCGGCATCGCCTACGGCCAGTACTTCATCAACTACTAAAATATCAGGCTCTAAATGGGCGGCCACAGCAAATGCCAAACGAACATACATGCCCGAAGAATACCGCTTTACAGGCGTATTAATATACTTGGCCACTCCTGCAAAATCCACAATTTCATCAAATTTACTTCGAATTTCTGGTTTGGTCATGCCCAAAATGGCGCCGTTTAAAAAAATGTTTTCTTTTCCGGTCAGTTCCGGATGAAATCCGGTACCTACTTCGAGCAAACTGGCAATACGCCCTTTTACTTTTATTTGTCCGGTAGTCGGGCCCGTTACTCTTGATAAAAGCTTTAACAAAGTGGATTTGCCTGCTCCGTTTTTTCCTATAATGCCCAGTACTTCGCCTTGTTTAACTTCAAGATTAATATCTCTGAGTGCCCAAACATACTCACCTTCGTGGGTATCAAGTTGATTTGAAGAGCCAATCTTAAGAGTAGGGTCTTCTTTCCCTCTTAGGTTGTACCACCAGCGCTGTAAATCGCCTTTCAGTGATTGCGTACCAACAGTTCCTAAGCGGTATTGCTTACTGATATCTTCGAGTTTTATAATGGTGTTGGACATAAAACAAAAGTAAAGACAATAGTTTAAAGATAAAAGACAAAAAAGAAGCAGAAAAGTTGCAGGTAATGATTGTACCACAGATGGGCACAGAGTAACACAGATTATTTTGATCTCTGTGTTAATCTGTGATTTCTGTGGTAAATCTTTTTTACATCACCCTCCGCATAATCCCTTCTTTTAAATTCTTTACATTAAAGTTTATTAATAGTCCAAGCCTTTTACCAGATAATTTTAAATAGGTTAATAACTGTGCTTCATGAATAGGTAAAACTGCCTCTACTGATTTTAGTTCAATAATTACTTCGTCCTCAACGAATAAATCAATTTAGGGCCTTCATAAAGGCAAAGCTATATAAATTGTACCACAGATTCGCACAGATTAACACGGATTATTTTTTCTCTGTGACAATCTGTGATTTCTGTGGTAAATTCTTAATACTCGATTTTCTCCAACACCAGATTCAATAACTTTTCCGTCGCCTCTTTTATACCCAATTCATCAGTAAGTAATTCAATATCTGCCCCTTGCGGCACTTCAAAAGAAGAACTTATCCCTGTGAAATTTTTTAATTCGCCACTCCTGGCTTTTTTATACAAACCTTTCTGGTCTCTTGCTTCACAAGCTTCCAATGATGCATTAATGTATACTTCAATCATGTTTTCCCGGCCAATAATATCCCTGGCTATTTGCCGGATGCTTTCGGTAGGGGTTATAAAACAATTAATAGTGATCACTCCGCAATTCAAGAACAACTTTGTAACTTCAGCTATTCTTCGAATATTCTCCAGGCGATCTTCCTCTGTAAATTTTAGGTTTTTATTTATTCCCGAACGAATATTATCTCCATCCAATACCTGGGTTAAATACCCTAAGTTGTACAATTCTTTTTCAAGTGATGCACCAATGGTTGTTTTTCCCGAACCGGAAAGCCCGGTCAGCCAAATCACTTTTGCCTTTTGTTTTAGCAGTTTTTCCTTGTCTTGTCGATTAATAATCTGATCAAACACCGGAAATATTTCTTCGGGTTTTTCTTTACTCATGATATTTGTTTATAGCTAAAAACGAAAGGTGAAGGTAAATATTTTTAAAGAAAAAAATGGTGTGATTTTGCACCACAAGATTACCAAAGAGTAACACAGATTATTTTTATTTCTGTGATAATCTGTGTATTCTGTGGTAAATAATTTTATTTTTGTACTAATCCAAAACAAAAACTTGTGAAACAACAACGAAAGTTCCAGAAAAAAGGCACGCAGCAGGTAAAATCAAGAATTGAAAAAAAACAAGCTAAAGTTCAGGTTCCCAGGAATAAAGTATTGACCTGGCTGGCTGTTATTTCCATTGCAACAATTGTGGTTTATGCCCCTGCTTTTAACAACGAAATCACCAACTGGGATGATGATAATTACATTGTAAAAAACGAATGGTTAAAGGAAATCAATAGTAAAAACCTTAATTCAATTTTTACGGAGTACTACATGGGGAACTACCACCCTCTGGCAATGTTATCATTAACAATTGATTATCAAATTGGTGGTGAAAATAAAGATGGCGAAATTGCTCCCTTCATCTATCATTTTACGAATATTCTGCTTCATTTAATCAATACCCTGCTTGTTTTTTGGTTCATTTGGATATTAATTGGCAAGTTTGAGATATCTGTTTTAACTGCTCTTTTGTTTGGCCTGGGAACTATACACGTTGAGTCAGTTGCCTGGATATCAGAACGAAAAGATGTACTTTATGCTTTGTTTTTTATAGCATCCCTTATCTCCTATGTGTATTACATAAAAAATAAACAGTCAAAATATTACATTTATGCACTTGTTTTGTTTATTCTATCACTTTTTTCCAAAGGCCAGGCAGTTTCGTTAGCAATTACACTTTTTATTATCGATTTTTTATACGAAAGAAAGTTACTAAATGCCAAAGTGCTGCTTGAAAAAGCTCCATTTTTTATTCTGGCCGCTATTTTTGGTGTAGTTGCTATTAAAGCACAACAGGCTGGTAATGCCTTACACGACTCGGATAGTTACGAATTTTACAAGCGAATTGGTTTTGCAGGCTACGCTTTTACTCAATATTTAATTAAGCTTACAGTTCCTGTTCAGCTTTCGGCAATTTATCCCTATCCTGATATCATAAATAAAAGTATACCAGGGCTTTACTGGCTTTTCATGATTCCAAGTTTATTAGTGGCTTATGCGTTTTTCTATTACCTGAAACGAAATAAACTAATTGCGTTTTGCATTGGTTTTTTCATTATTAACATTGTTTTACTATTGCAACTAATTCCGGTAGGCAGTGCCATTTTAGCCGACAGGTATAGTTACATTCCTTCAATAGGTTTTCATTTGCTGAGTGCTATCCTTATTTACCGACTGATAGAAAAAAATCAGGCGAAAAAAATGATGATTTACGGAATTACTGGAGCCTATCTAGCTGTGATTGGTTCTGCTAGTTTTATGCGTTGCGAAGTGTGGAGCGATAGCATGACATTGTGGGACGATACCATTGAAAAATCACCCAAAGCTGTTGTTGCATGGAATAACCGGGGCAGTATAAAAGACAGGGATAAAAAACACAAAGAAGCCATCGAAGATTTCACTCGTGCTATTGTTTTAAAGCCCGACTATGTGCACGCTTTCTATAATCGCGGTACCTCAAAAAAAGACTGGGCTTCGGAGCTAAAAGACAGTATTATGCTACAATCAGCATTGAAAGACTTTGACCAGGCTCTTCAATTCAACGAAAACTTTCAAGAAGGCTATCACAATCGTGGGATTACTTACGAAAACCTTTCAGATTATGCTAAAACTCAAGAACAAAAAACTGCACTATTAAACAAAGCCCTTTCGGATTACAACAAAACCATTGAAATTGATCCAACCTATGAAAACGCATTGGTAAACCGTGGTGTGATAAAAGGAAAATTAGGCAATATGGATGCTGCCATTGAGGATTTTAACAAAGCTATTGAATTACAACCTGATAACGCATCTGCATATTCAAATAGAGGATTGGCTAAAGACAACAAAGGCGATGAAAATGGTGCAATTGCAGACTATAACATTGCCATTGAAAAAGATCCTGAATTTACTACTGCTTATTTGAACAGAGGAATTGTTTACAGAAGAAGAAATAACTTAAATGCTTCAATAAATGATTTTAACAAAGCCATTGAATTAGACGACAAATTAGCTGCGGCATACTACTTTAGGGGTCTTGATAAAATAAAACTTGAACAAAAACAAGATGGTTGCAATGATCTTCAGGCTGCAGTCAATCTTGGGCACCCATATGCCTTAAGTCAGTACAGGTTATATTGTTTAAATAATGTTAAAAAATAAGTAAGCAAGACCTGACAAAATTTTATAAAAAAGAAAGTTAATAAACTGATTTTTAGATATTCGTAAAAAATCAACGTTTCATATGCATTTTGTGTTGAAATCCAGTTCATTTCATACTTTAGTAATAATTTAGTAAATTTCGCGTTACATAATCACACACTCAAACTAAATACATCCACAAAGCCTAACATTTTACCATATTTAGCAGGCAATTAGCAATCTAATAAATAACTGTTCCTGCAACTTTTTTTGAAAAAATATAGTTTTACTTGTAGGGATTATTATATATTTTTGGACATGGATATGATTAGCCATAAAATAATTATTACTTCATTTTTTTTGTTTGGATTTATTGCTTTGGGGATTGGACAGTCATTTAAAATACACGAAAATGATACCATCAACCGTCTTGATGCCAATAACAAAAAGCAAGGCAAATGGATTTATTTCTTCGATGACAATTCAACACAAATAGAAAAAACAGGTGTTTTTGAAAACAATCGTAAAACAGGAATCTGGTTAACATACTATTCAAATGGCAATCTAAAATCCGAAATCACTTATAAGAACAACCGCCCTGATGGTCATGCCAAAATCTATTACGAAAACGGGAAACTATCAGAAGAAGGCATTTGGCGAGGGACAAAATGGGTAGGCAAATACGACTTTTACCATGAAAATGGAAACAAAGCTTACGAATGGAATTTTGCCGAAAATGGAAAACGATCGGGTGAACAGAAATATTTTTACGAAGACGGAAAACTTCGAATAAAAGGGGACTGGATTGAGGGTAAAGAAAATGGTGTGATTACAGAGTATTATGAGGATGGAAACGTTAAATCGGAAAAACATTTTGCTTCAGGCCAATTCAATTCCGAGTCTTCAAAATTTTATGCTGAGAAAAAGGTTTCTGTTGAAGATATTCCCGATGATACCAATGCCACAGTAAGCAAGGAGCATGTTGAGAAAAACAATGAACAAAATACTTATCAGGCATTTAATGGAAATGGTTATCATAAGCTTTACAATGCTTTCAGAAAGGTTGACCGCGAAGGAGAATTCAGAAATGGTAAACTAATTGAAGGAAAGCGTTATTATTATAATACTGACGGAGATTTGCTGAAAACTGTAGTTTATAAAAATGGTCGTATAGCAGAAATCATTAAACAATAAATATAAAATGGTGATTATGAGAATACCACATTTTAACTTAACCAAAGAAAAATTTTACACACGAGTTATATATACCTCCAACTCGTGCCCATATTGTTGTTAATTGATTCTTTCCCAACATTTTCAGGTTTACTTTTATTTAATTATTTTAGCTGATTCAAATTATTTGATATTTAGCTAATTGTCAGCACTTTAATGATATAATAATGACAACAAAAAAATTAGTAATATACAACAGCATAAAGAAAAAGAAAGAAGTATTTGAACCTCTAAACCCTCCATTTGTTGGCTTATATGTTTGCGGACCAACTGTTTATGGCGATCCTCACCTGGGTCATGCCCGCCCGGCTATTACATACGATGTCCTTTTCAGATACCTGAAATATCTTGATTACAAAGTAAGATACATCCGTAACATCACTGATGTTGGCCATTTAGAAAGGGATTCGGATGATGGTGAAGATAAAATTTTAAAAAAAGCTACCCTGGAACAGCTTGAACCAATGGAAGTTGTTCAGCATTACACCAATGCATACAAAGAGCAAATGAGAAAGTTCAATATACTTTCACCAAGTATTGAACCTCAGGCTTCGGGGCACATTATTGAACAACAGCAAATGATTAGTCAGATTTTAAAAAATGGCTATGCTTATGAGAAAAATGGCTCTGTTTATTTTGATGTTGAAAAATACAACGAGAAATACAATTACGGCAAACTTTCAGGCAGAAAAATAGAAGAACTATTAAGTAACACGAGAAACTTAGATGGCCAGGAAGAAAAGAAAAACAGTTTTGACTTTGCTCTTTGGAAAAAGGCAGAACCAAAGCACATTATGCGTTGGCCTTCAGAATGGGGTGATGGATTCCCTGGCTGGCATCTCGAATGCTCAACGATGAGCACCAAGTATTTAGGTGAGGAGTTTGACATTCATGGAGGAGGAATGGACTTACTATTCCCTCATCACGAATGCGAGATTGCTCAATCTACAGCTGCAAATGGCAAAGAATCTGTCAGGTACTGGATGCACAACAATATGATTACC
>JBNKRJ010000081.1:0-8429 GCA_050296515.1 Bacteroidales bacterium
CAGACAGTTAAATATAATTAAAGAACTTAATAATGGCGATACTTTTTACATCAAAGATATTGTAGTTGAAGATAAAAACGGGCAAGTATTTAATTTGCCACCGTTAGGGTTTATTATCTCTGATTAGGTCTTTGGTCAGTAGACAATGGTCATTGGAAGGAAAACTAACGACAAATGACCAAATTACTAATGACCAGAATAGCTAAAATCAATACTCATTTTTGTTAATCATTCATAATTGTCTCTCTAAGAATTGAATGTTAAATTATTGATTGTTAAAGTTTTAGCCATGAAATCAAAAATTATCCTTTTAGTATTATTTGCTTTTGTATTTGTTCAAGGTAGTATTGCACAGATTACAATTACTGGAACGGTTACAGGCGCAGAAGATGGAGCTCCTATTCCTGGGGTAAATGTTATTGTCAAAGGGTATTCTGAAAGCCGAATCATAACTGATTTATACGGAAATTATACATTGTCAGTTCCCTCATATGCAACTACTCTAATTTTTTCTTTTGTTAGCATGGAGACTGTGGAGGTACAGATTGGTGGACAAAATGTAATTAATGTTGTTTTAGAAAATGCTGATGTTGGTATAGAAGAGGTAGTAGTAATTAGGATCGCAGAACAAAAAAAGAAACTTGTTTCAATTTGTTTTCCAGATATTTACTCAGAAAATTTAGATAAACAACCTGAAATAGAATTTATAAACGGGAAACCGGGGAAGGTGTCACTAGAAAGAAAACCTCTTTTGACATGGCACTAAAAATAAGTGTATCGAAACCCCATAAATTATACAAAGTTCAAATTTCTAAGTTCTATAATGGCTAAAATCAATACTCATTTTTGTTAATCATTCATAATTGTCTCTCTAAAAATTGAATGTTAAATTATTGATTATTAAAATTTTAGTTATGAAAACACAAATTATCTTTTTAGTTTTATTTGCCTTTGCCATTATTCAAAGCAGTGTTGCACAAGTTACAGTAACCGGAAAAGTAGTAGATGAAAATAATCAGGGCCTTCCTGGCGCAACTGTTGTTGAAAAAGGGACAACCCAAGGTACAGTAACCGATTTAGATGGCAAATACAGTTTGACTGTTGGCAATGAGGAGGCAGTTTTGGTTTTTTCTTATGTTGGCTACGTAAGCCAGGAAATTGCTGTAAAACAGCAAAATATAATTGATGTTTCATTAAGCCCTGATAATCAATCACTCGAAGAAGTGGTGGTAGTTGATTATGGAGTGCAAAGAAAGACCTGTGTTACTGGTTCAGTTACAAGTGTAAGCTCAAAATCGTTTAAAAGAAATAATAGAAGAGGCAAAAAGAAACAGTTGGAAAACTTATCTGGGGGACAAGTTGGAGCCTCTGCAAATATAAAGATTGGAGGAACAAGTTCTATCCGGCAGAATAGTCCAAAAGGATTTATAAAACTAAATAATAGTAACCCTTTAGAAGAACCAATTACCGGTTCTGAATCCTATTCGCAGATTAGCGAAAACAGTTTTAAACTAGCTGGTACAAATCCATTATCCACTTTTTCTGTTGATGTTGACAGGGCAGCTTACAGTAATATCCGTCGTTTTATAAATAATGGACAAAAACCTCCGGTTGATGCTGTAAGAATCGAAGAAATGGTGAATTATTTTCATTACGATTATCCTCAGCCAAAATCGGAACATCCAATAGAAATTTACAGTGAGGTTTCAGTTTGCCCATGGCAATCAAAGCATAAGTTATTGCACATTGGCATGCAGGGCAGAAGAATTGCAGATGAAAGCCTTCCTCCAAGCAACTTCGTTTTTTTAATTGACGTATCTGGTTCAATGTCAAGTTATAACAAGTTGCCATTACTGAAAGATGCCTTAAAGTTGTTAACGAACAATTTGCGTGAGAACGACAGGGTAGCCATTGTTGTTTATGCAGGTGCGGCAGGTTTGGTGTTGCCATCCACTTTTGGATTTCACAAAGAAAAAATTGTTGAAGCAATTGACAAACTTACATCGGGAGGTTCAACAGCAGGTGGGGCAGGAATTAAATTAGCTTATAAAATAGCCAAAGAAAATTATGTACACAATGGAAATAACCGTGTAATTTTAGCCACAGATGGCGATTTTAACGTGGGTGCTTCAAGCGATACTGATATGGAAAAACTGGTTGAAGAAAGACGCAATGATGGCATTTTCCTGACTTGTCTTGGTTTTGGAATGGGCAATTACAAAGATTCAAAAATGGAAACTCTAGCCGATAAAGGAAACGGTAATTATGCATATATCGATAATATTGATGAAGCTAAGAAAACATTGGTTGAAGAGTTTGGCGGAACCATGTATACCATTGCTAAGGATGTAAAACTACAGGTTGAGTTTAATCCCTCAAAAGTAAAAGCTTATCGTTTAGTTGGTTATGAAAACAGAATGTTGAATGATGAGGATTTTAATGATGATACCAAAGATGCCGGCGAAATGGGGGCTGGTCACACAGTTACTGCACTTTATGAAATCATTCCTGTTGGGGTTGAAAGTAAATTTTTACCTGATGTGGATGAGTTGAAATATAAGATTAGCGAAACAAATACTTCAAAAGAAATGGTGAATGTAAAAGTTCGTTATAAACAGCCTCTTGAAAATAAAAGCGTCAAATTTGAGGTGCCTGTAAAAACTGAAAAGGCTAATTTGAACGAAACTTCCGATAATTATCAATTTTCTGCTTCAGTTGCTCTATTTGGTATGTTGCTTCGCAATTCAAAGTACGTTTCACAAGGCGATTATTCTACTGTGCTGCAAATGGCCAAAGAAGGAAAAGGCTTGGATAAAGCTGGTTACAGAGCCGAGTTTATCGAATTAGTGAATAAGGTTTATAGATCAGATTTGGCTAAAAAGTAATTCTTTTGATATATTTCAATGTTTAATAATAAGAACTGTTATGGTCTTAAAATATTGATTAGCAGGTGTAAATTTAAGATCATGGCAGTTCTATTTCCAACTAAAAACTGTAAAAAATGAATAAATCAATTATAACCCTAGTAATTCTGATTTTAATATGTACACAAAGTATAATTGCACAAAGCACCATTACTGGAACTGTTACTGATAATACAGGTGAGGCACTACCAGGAGTTAATGTAAGAGCAAAAGGATACAGTGATATTGGAACAATAACAGATTGGAATGGTCAGTATTCTTTAAGTTTGCCTGATGAGGCACAAATTCTAATCTTCAGTTTTGTTGGAATGGAAACTAAAGAGGTTGAAATTGAAGGACAATCTGTAATTGATGTGGTGCTTGAGAGTGATGATCTTGGTCTTGATGAAATAGTGGTTGTTGCCTACGGAACTGTTAAAAAGTCAAGTATAACTGCAAGTATTACATCTTTGCAGGGAGTCTCGGCGGGAATAGAGTTAAAAAAGGAAATGCCTAAGACCTGGAAGAGATCCAATAAATTAGAAAATGCAGTTCGTTTATCGGTGGGAGATGATGAGGAAGATACTTTAATGTTAATAGGAACTGATATGAAAGTGCAAGTGGATGGTTTCAGGGCAAGGGTACTTACCAACTATTATTTTTATTCTGAATATTCAAATAGTGAAGGAACATTTAAGATTAGGCTGCCTGCTGGTGCTTCACCATATTACTTTGCATTTGGTGCTACAGAATATTTTAATAAAGAGGACAGTGACTATATCAGTTTCGAAGAACATCATGATTTATATATTGAGGATTATTATGATGGAGATTCTTTGCAAATGATTTTTGGCAAAATTCTGGAAACAAAATCTGAACAATGGAAACAACCCAGGGAGGCAAAAGTTGTCCCTCTCCAAAAAGCTGCCTACGCATACACTGAAACTGTTCGTGGGGAGACAGATCCTCTGCTGGCAGAATGGGGTGGGGCTGATGTGTTTAATTGCAGGGTTTTTCCTATAGAGGATGAACATGTCCATCGTGTGGTTATTGGTTACGACGTATACCTAACCAGTATTAACAACGACAAAGTCTTTAATTTAAATATCCCTAAGTCATCGTCAGCAACCTCAATTGATTTAACGGTGAAGAAATTAACCAATGCAAGAACCAGTGTTTCCTATAAAAAAGGATTAACAGAGGATGATACCTATTACAAACTGAGTATTGAAAGTCCGGATTCTTCAAATATTGAGGTTCGTTATGCCCAAACCGGAAATATTTTGTTGACAGATGAAAACAAAGACTATTTTGCTTCGTCTTTTACATTGGATTTACCAAAGAATGAGAGGAAAAGCAAGGCAAAGGATGCTGTTTTTGCCATTGATGTTTCGGCTAGTTCTAATCCTGATAAGTTTAATGTATGGTTGAAACTTTTAAAATCAACACTCAACAATAACCAACAAAGTATCAAACGCTTTAATGTGCTGTTTTTCAATATCGAAACTTTTTGGTATCAGCAAAACTATGTTAAAAACACCCCTGAAAACGTAAATCAATTGATGGAATTTTGCAATCAGCTTTCCCTTGAAGGTGCAACTGATATTGGAACAGCAGTAAATGAATTTTGCAATCCAGGATGGTTAAAAAGTAAGGAGGCGAAAAACATCTTTTTAATGTCTGATGCGTCAGTTACATGGGGAAAAGAGGAGCTTTATTCTATAAGTTCAGGAATTGGTAAAAACAATATCATCTATGTTTACAATACCGGAATCTCTGGAACAGATATGGACATATTGGAACATTTAGCAAGGGAATCCGGGGGAAGTTTATTTTCTGTAACCGGTGAAGACGAAATTGAGGAAGCAAGTAAAGCTTTTAATTATGAAGCCTGGGGAATTGCATCATTAAAACTTGCTGGTTGTAATGATTTATTGATTCAGGGAAGGCCTAAATATATATTTCCAGGACAAAAAATTATTGTATGTGGAAGAGGTGTTCCAGCAAAAGAAGCTTTTTTAGGAATTGCTCTTGAAAATGGAGACGAAAAGCAAAATCTTAAGTTTGGATTTGACCATGCAATTGTCTCAGATTTAGCAAAAAGAGTTTATGGGCAAATAGCTGTTAATCAGATTGAAAGCTTTGATTTCCTGGCCACAGAATATTCGGTTCCGTATGCCATGCATTTTAAAGTGCCGGCAAAATCGTGTTCTATGTTAATGTTGGAAAGTGAAGATGATTATAGGGAGTACAATATCCAGTTGGAGGAAAAAACAGAGGTGGTTAAAAAATCAAATGTAAAAGAAATTTTATCGGAATTGTATAAAGAAGTTGAAAACTCAAAAGGACTTGAAAAAGATAAGTTAATTGACCAGTTGGAACAGTTGTCAAATGCGGATGGTGTTGATTTCGAATTTTCAGATACGCTAAGAAAAATAATAAAAAAAACGCCGGCAGAGTATTTTCGAATTGAACCATCATCTTTTAGGTGTAAAAATCATTTTAAACAGGCACTTTCTGATACTTTGTTGCTCGAATTGGCCAAAGAAACTCCTCAATTTGGCCTAATTGAGTCTGAGGCTGACTCTTTGTTCAAGAAGTTTGGCAAGTATGATGCCTTAAAAATGCTAAGTACTATAGTTGAAAGAAACCCAAATGATGGTGTATTGTTGCAAGATGTAGCTTTTTCGGCTATGCGGCTGGGTTTGAGTGAACATGCCTATTATTTGTTCAAAAAAGTGACTGAAAAACGACCCCATCAGCCACATGCCTATTTAGCCCTTGCGCAAATTTTAAACGATATGGGAAACAATGATTTAGCAAGAATTTATTACGAAATTGCATATACTGCTAAATGGGACAGAAGATTTGAAGATATTAAGGCGGTTGTTGGCCTTGATTATCTTCGGTTTTTACAAAAAGTGAAAAAGCAAGGAGGTCGGCTGCGTTCAAAAAAAATCGCAAAAAATAGAATTCGTGATCTAAAAAGTTATTTAACAAGTGATGAAGTTGATATAGAACTTGATCTGGACAGTATTGGTTTAATGATTTCTATGGTTTGGAATACTGATAAAACCGACTTTGATCTATATGTAACTGAACCCACAGGAGAGGAATGCTCGTATAGTCACACAAGGACTAAAGCAGGTGGGTGGATTTCCAACGATGCTACCGAAGGTTATGGTCCGGAGCTTTATATGAGCCCTTTTAGGGAAAAAGGGAAGTATAAAATAAGTGTTGATTATTATGCTGATGATGATAGCCGTGCATCAACGCATAGCCAGGTTTATTTGGTTATCTACCAGAATTGGGGCAAAAAAAATGAAAAAGTAACGCGTAAAGTGGTTTCCCTAAAAAAAGAAAAAGAAGAACAGGATGTTATGGAAATTGATGTTGATTAAGATTTGAATTATTTGGTTTATTGAAAAACAAAAATCATGAAAACAATTATTACAACAATAGCAATATTAATCAGTTTCAATTTAATGTGCCAACAGGAACCTGATTACTATCTTAACTCAAAAAAAGTAGACTTAAATAAGTTCTATATCTCTTCAGAAAATATTGACTCAGTGTTTGTTAGAAAAGATAACCCAAATGGAGCGATTTACATTTATGTGAAAAATGAGAATTTTCTGACAGTAGAAGAATTATTGGAAAAATATGATTCAGGAATTAAAATTGATGGTTCATTTTTGTTAATGATTAACAATGAACCTGTAGACGATTTGTCTGGAATAAGAATTGATTCATCGTATTTTATTTATATTGAGTTGAATAAGTTGTTGCAGGTTGCATATTTAGATAAAAAGTACAGGGAACTCAAGATTCTAAATATCTACCTGGAGGATGAAAAAAGATCA
The DNA here is from genome assembly GCA_050296515.1 of Bacteroidales bacterium. Classification (GTDB taxonomy): domain Bacteria; phylum Bacteroidota; class Bacteroidia; order Bacteroidales; family NBLH01; genus NBLH01. The sequence goes on from JBNKRJ010000081.1 coordinate 6,767, forward strand.
GAAGAAATCCGCATTAGAGGTCAATTATCCAAAATTTATAGATCGAATAATAGCCCTGTGCAAGATTAACTCGATAATTGAAGAAACATTCTTTTTTAGTTCAGAAATTTTATGGAAAAGCAATAATTCTGTATCAATTAAATACACAGCAGATTTATTTAAACGATAAAAAATTATTGCCATGAAAAAGATAAGTTTATTAACCTTGATTTTTGCTTTTTTATTTGTACAAAGCAGCTTTTCGCAAACAGCGGTGACAGGAACAGTAACAGATAAGAACACAGGAGATCCTTTGCAGGGAGTAAGTGTTGTTGAAAAAGAAACAGGGAATGGTACATTTACAGATCATCTAGGAAATTTTAAGCTTTTTGTTACTCATCCCAAAAGGACACTTGTATTTACATGTATTGGATACAATACTTTAGAAGTGAAGTTGAAAGGCAAAACAAAATTGGATGTAAAATTAAAGGCTTCTCAGCTTATTGTTTTGGATGATGTTGATGAGATTAGTGAAAAATCTGTTGCTCCAAAAGAATATAAAGTAAGAGAATCTAATAAAAGAGAAGATCTATCTAAATCGACAAAATCATTATTTCACAGATCTGGAAAAAAGTCCTCAGGGCTAATAAAGAATAGCGAAAAAACAATAAGCACTAATAATAGCCCCCAGGGGTTTGTTAAGCTAAATAACTATAAAACGCTGGATGAACCAGTAACCGGAAGCGAAAGCTATGCAAAAATTAGCGAGAATAGCTTTAAGTTGGTGGAGACTAATCCTTTATCTACTTTTTCTGTGGATGTTGACAGGGCGGCTTATAGTAATGTTCGTCGATTTATTAACAGTGGACAAAAGCCTCCTGCTGATGCAGTAAGAATCGAAGAAATGGTAAATTACTTCCATTACGATTATCCGGAACCAAAATCAGAGCATCCCATTGAAATTTATACAGAATTAAGCGTTTGTCCATGGCAGTCAAAACATAAATTATTGCATGTTGGCATGCAAGGCAAAAAAATAGCTGATGAAAGCCTTCCTCCAAGCAACCTGGTTTTTTTACTTGATGTATCGGGCTCAATGTCAAGTGATAACAAGCTCCCATTGCTAAAAGAAGCGCTTAAATTATTGACCAATAACCTCCGCGAAAACGACAGAGTCGCTATAGTTGTGTATGCAGGTGCTGCAGGTTTGGTATTGCCTTCAACTTTTGGATATAATAAGGAAAAAATTATTGAAGCTTTAGATAAACTCGAATCTGGTGGCTCAACAGCTGGTGGAGCCGGAATTAAACTGGCATACCAGGTTGCTAAAGAAAACTTTGTGCATGGTGGAAACAACAGGATAATTTTAGCTACAGATGGCGATTTCAACGTGGGGGCTTCAAGTGATGCTGATATGGAAAAACTGATTGAAGAAAGACGTAATGATGGCATTTTCCTGACTTGCCTTGGTTTTGGAATGGGCAATTACAAAGACTCAAAAATGGAAACCCTTGCTGATAAAGGAAATGGAAACTATGCCTACATTGATAATATTGATGAAGCCAAGAAAACACTTGTAACAGAGTTTGGAGGTACCATGTATACCATTGCAAAAGATGTAAAATTGCAGGTGGAATTTAATCCTGCTAAAGTAAAGGCTTATCGATTAGTGGGTTACGAAAAC
>JBNKRJ010000082.1:0-27631 GCA_050296515.1 Bacteroidales bacterium
TTCGCAATTATCATCACAAGTATATTTGATGCCAGATAAAGTTTATAGTGAAGCCGAATTGTATTACTTAACACAACCTTTTAATGGAGAAAGTGCTGCCAATGAATTAATATCAGTAGCAAGTAACCATGGAAAAAAAACAACAAAAAGTAAAATAATAGAAGAGCATACACAGTACTACTTAAAAGCCTTTGAGCAAGAAAGTGGAGTATATCCAGACATTGAAAACAAAGACCCAATGTCTATTGTGAAATTAGAAAAGGTTGATAATATCCCTCCAAAAGTACAAGAACTATTTAGCAATTATATAATCTTCAATAAAGTGAATTTAACGGGCTATGTTAAAAACAAGCAACTAACCACAATTCATAAAGGAAAACTTATTCCGCCATCTATGCTAATTAATAAAGTTCTAAAGGAAAATGGAACAAAACTGAACCTATCTTTCAAAGACAAAATAAGCATCTTGTTTAATCTATTAATAGGTTTTGATATGAATTCTAAAATCGAGAACTTGATTGAAGTGCAAATGAAGGATCCACAGAAATTTACAACTTGGAATTATGAAGTAACAGTTCAATCAGGAGATAAAAGTACAAAATATGGTATTTGGTTTCAAAATGAAAATTTCATAAGTATCTATCTTCTTGATAATAATAATATTTTCAACATTTGTAGTCCATACACACTCTATTAAAAATTTAAACAATGATTAATAATAAATTTTTGGTTTTACTATTGCTTTTGAGCTTAAAGATTAATACATATTCTCAGCCAGTAGTTGCGCATACAGCAAGCCTTATTAATAAATTTCATGATTCTAATAAAACTACATATCATAGTTCAACACCTTATGTAGGTTTAACCATTACTCAATTAGGGAACGTTGGAAGAAACGTAGAAATTCAAGTAAAAGATGCCAGAAGCCATGCCATTGTTAAAACATATAACACAACAATAAACGCAGCAAGAGGAGGGACAATCAGTATACTAGACAATGCACCAATTTGGGGAGATGGGACATTTTATCTTACTATTGTATTTTTAGGAGCTCCAGCATTACCCCCAATGGTTTTTAACGACGATTTAATCGTACGAGAGTCAACAATCAACTTTCTCCATAGAGGGATGAATTTCACTATACATTACACAAATAAAGCTTTCGACCACCATCCATTAGGTAATGCCTACACTCCTACGTATTTAGCAAATTTAGAAACCATTATAAAAGACGTCTGGGAAAGGGAGATTACTGATTGGAGATTATGCGATGGGGTAGCTGCTGTAGCAGGTGGTAGCGCAATTAATACTCCTTCTGATAAAGATAATACTTACCACTTCATAGTTCACAATATTAGCGAATTAGGGGGGAATATAAACGATTTCTTTTTTGCCAACGGAAGCGATAATGACCGCGTTATTTCATTAGATAGCAGGATAACAACAGTATTAAACGGCATAGCACATACGGCTCAATATGAAAAAGAAATGCTTTATATGACCATAGCGCATGAATTTTACCACGGGATCCAATGGAGCCATGTACCTGCATCAATAATTCCTAATATCGGTGTAGAATTACCTAAAAGATTTTGGTTAATTGAAGGGCAGGCAAAATCACTTGAAACAATTTTTATGACTCCTGGATCTGGTTACAATTATAGCACTAGCTATACCAACTCCGTTTACGTCAACAATGCCTTTACATTTTCTTATGATTATTTTACAAAAGATTTTATTAATGAAATATTTGATGATGGGGTTGCTTTTCCGAGAGCATATACATATCCTAATCTAAATTCTGCAAGTTACTATTATGCAATGTTCTGGCGTCATTTGTTTGAACACAATTTCGCCTCTGCAACACCTTTGGTTGATAAAATGAAGTTGTACCGTGAAACCTGCATTGACAATACTTCTTCTGTTTATTCAAATATAGAAACCAATATTATGAACAACAACCTGGCCGCAGCCGGAGGATACTTCACCACCTACGATAAAGCCCTAATCGACTTCACCGAAAAACTCTATTTTCATGATCAAGCATACAATACTGCTGCCAACAGGGCAATTCTATTTGCTGGAATTGCACCTTTACCAACATCTATTTGGTATGATCCTAATCCTGCACCTAATGACAACTTCTACAGCCGAATTTCCACCTTTAATGAACCAATAGAGCGTTTAAATAATGCAGGTAATACTTCTTTTACCAGGGTATATAACATTCCCTCCTCCTTTGGACACCGGGCACACCGATTTAAGTTTAAGAGAAATGCCGAAATAAAAATTGATTTCGCAAGTAACCCTGGAGCAAATCCCAGATTTGGTGATTTCAATGTAGACTGCTATCTTTTAAACGGAGTAACCATTGAACAAAAGCAAAATATTGCGTTGAATGCAGGTACAGGTGCCGGGACTATCAACCTAAACATTGACGAATCTTACAAAGAAATAGTTATACTTGTTACCAGGCTGGATGCCAACGAAGGAACTGCGAATAACTACCCCGACTACAGGATTTCCCTGGCAGAAGTGGCTGGGACAGCCGGGACAAAGTATAGCTGGCCTACTCCAAAAAAAGTGGCTGCAAAGGGTCTATTCTTTGGGGGACAGCATTCAATAAAAGGACAATTTTCAGATTTCAGGACAAGTGGAGGAGCAAACGGATTTTGCAAAGGCATTGAGATTGAAGCAAGTGCAAATGGTGATGAAAGAAATGTATATGCATTAGAAGCTGGCAGAGCTTATTCCGATGCCACTTCAACAAATATCGGCCATTTTAGATATGGAAATATACAAAATGTAGTAGCAAGTAATACAAATGTAAAGGTTGGTGACAAAATTGGAGTAATACAGGCCGGTACATATATGTACTTTATGGAAAGTGACGCACCTCTAACCAGTGCAGGAGAAAACCTTCCAAATAATAATGCCAGGTGGATTAACCCTTTGCGCCCCGGAGGCCTTTCTCCTTATACCGATAATGCTAACCCGGTAATAAACAGTATACAATTGGTGAATGCTACAGGTGCAAATGTTGTCAGCCCACTTTACCAAAAACTTGATATTATAATTGATGCTTACGATCCAGCAACAAGATTTGATGGGACAGGCGATCCTAATCTCAAATGTGGGATACATAAAATAACTGTAAAATTCATTGATGCTGCAGGTAATGAAATCGTTCACAGCAATGGAGATCCGACCAGAATTGAATTCTTTCCAGGATATAATTCATCAAACTCAAAGTATGAACTGCCACAAGGAGCGAATGCTTTAACAGATGTATATGAGCCTTCCTCAACGCCAAGTAAGTTTGTTTATATCGCCACAAACAAGCCATATAGCGGAACCCCTGATCAATATTGGAATACCAAACAAAAAAACGGGGATGTTTATACGGTTGATGCAAGAATACCTTCTGAAGCTCTTTTTAAGGAAGGGAGTATTAAAATAGAGGTTACGGTAGAAGACCTGCAAGGCAAACAGGCAACTCAATCAAAAGGATTATAATTACTTAGGATACAAAACTTACAATCATGATAAAATTTAAACCATTTATTATAGCTCTGACCCTTTTGCTAATTGTTAATTTAATAAAGGGTCAAGCACCTGTATACATTGATAATTTTAAACCTTATGTTGAGAAAGTAATAATAGAATCTGGAGCAGGTCACCAAATTTATGTGGAAGACTGGAAATTAGATCCAGCTAACCAAAACAAATTGCTTTTTTCTGGTACATGCATGAATGCTGCTGCAAATGGGGTAAATGATGTTTCCATTATTATCACAATGAGTGAAGCAATGGCAAATGCTACAATTACAATAGCAGGTATTGCACCCGCAGATATAAATTTTGGCAAAGATGGGTCTGACAATCAATGGAAAGCTGTTATTGCTGCTGGCGTTATTAATGCATTGAAAACGCCTGGTACAACTACAGTTCATGCTATTACTATTGATGGACATGATCTAGCCGGAAATTCAATACAAGGATTTGCATCAAATCAAAACGAAATTCCCTTAGCAGATCTTAATACAAGAGATAATACCGGAAATTGGACACCAGGCACAGCCCTTTTGCCGGATACAAGGCATTACCTTAAAATTGGATCTCCCTTTAAAATCTGGACAGATTGTTTGCTTCCTGATTTCACCGCTTCAACAACAACAGTTACTGACTATGAAACAGTAACATTTACCAATAATTCATTTGGTGCTTGCACCGAGTGGTTTTGGGAATTTGAAAAGGGAACACCTGCTAGCTATATTGGTGAAATACCTCCGCCAATTTCATATGTTGAGGGAGTGGATGGTGAAAGCTATAAGGTCAGTTTGACTATGTCAGATGGTACTACAAGCCAGACTACCACTAAAGATGATTATATCACTGTAACAAAATCCCAAGCCTCTTATGCCGAACTTGATTTTACATATAACCCTACGACAGCAGAATTGAAATGTGTCTCAGATACGGATATTAGTGATTGGGTTTGGAATATAAACAGCTCAAGCTTAAGTGGGGAAACAGTTACCTATGCTGCAGGATCTTCATTGCCATCTTTTTCAGTAACATTAACTGTATCGTTTACTGCTGATAATACTACCAAATCCATAACAAAAGTGATTTATAATTGTGGATTCAATCGATAATCTTCATATGTAAACTGCATTAAACTGATAACATTAGTCTTTTTAAATAAATAGTTATGAAACAAGCTCTGATAAATCGGAGCAGTTTCATCTGACCATAAAAAATAATTAAAAGAAAAAGCAGATGAAAAAACTTTTAATACTAAATATCTTTCTTGTTATAGTTTCATTTAACCTAATATCACAAACTGAGTCAGGTGTCTCATTTGATATTGTGACCAATAGCGGAATGACTATATATGTTAACCCGGTAATACCTATTGACCCGTCATTAATCACCGAATACGTTTGGAAATTTGGGGACGGGACAGAGTCTGGCTTTAGGGATCCTTTCCCTACAGGGTACACTTATAGTGAACCCGGAACCTATAAAATAAGCTTTGCAGTAACATATATAAAAAATGATGAGGATAATACGGTTATTGGAACTATACCTTATGAGAAATATGTTACTGTTCCGTATACTGTTTCATATGGTGGTTCGGGTGGTTATCCAATTTATATTGCAACTGATCCTATTGAACATACTGGACCTAGTCACAATATGACATACGGTCCGTGTAGCCCATACATTACATTTGGCAAACTAAGTCAATTTGAGACCGGTGTTTTTACATTATCCGATATTACTTTTTACCCACAGGTTGAGAATGTGTGTTCGCCTTTCTATTCTTTTAAGTATTACGTTGATGGGGTCAAACATTATAATGATAACAGCAGTGATAGAGGAATTGAAGACAATAGTATAGAATACCTATTTGGTATTGAAACAGGATTTCATAAACTTCAGCTGAATATTATAAAACAGCCAGGAGCTACTAGTGTGGAGTGGAGTGATTCTTATGAATTTTATGTAAGACCCAGATATAGCGCCTTACAATGCATGCCAACCAAACATGCAAAAGCTAGTTTTTATCATGCCCCGGCAATAATACAAGAAGGAACAAATGCCAATGTTATTATCCAGGTTGAAGATATAAGCTCATCCGCACCTGGAGGTATTAACAGGACAAGTTCTAACTGGACACATCATATTACTACACTTGTAGGAGGCAACAGAGAATCCTTAGGTATTATAGGCTCGGTTGTATCCACCCTTCCAGGCCATATATCACTAAAAATCAATACAAGTGTGTTATCTCCAGGTGTATATGCCATATCCGACATAATGGTTGATGGGAATGACCCTACAGATTGTGTTAACTGCGATCCTTTAGAGGCTATTGCTGTTATCCAGGTTGAGCCAACTTTGCTTTTAGACAAAGAGGATAAAATTAAAAGCTTAAGTAATACCTCTCCGGATTACACTAAATATAGCTTAACCATAGACTCTAAAGCAAACAATTATTCTATAGATATCAGTGGCCCACTAAATTGTGATGGGACAATAAGTGTTGAAGGTGACTGGATTGAAGTGTTAAAATTTAATAATACCTTGCTGGAAATTTCATGCGAAGCTAATACGGGAGAAGCTCGTGAAGGAAGCATCGTTTTTAAATTTCCTGAAATTTCTAAAGAAGTAACGCTAAATATCCATCAAACGGGCGAAACATTTGAAGTGTCTAATTCAACAGAGCTAAAGATAGCAATTAATGAAGCTCCTGATGGTGGCACTATAGTTTTGAATGAAGGCATTTATAACGCTCCGTTAAAGATTATAGGTAAAAATATAACCCTTGCCTCCAAATTCCTTGAAACAGGTGATCCTTATTACATCGACAACACCATAATTGATGCGAACAATGAAGGAAGTGTAGTAAAATTAGTGGGTGATGGCTCTTTTGAGGGAACAACAAGAATTGTTGGTATGCACCTGACTGGTGGAAATTCTGAAGAAGGTGGAGGCATCTATTGCAGCAGTGCCAACCTTGATTTAGAGCATGTGTTAATTCATAGTAATTATGGTGACAAAGGAGGGGGTATTTATGCATCAAATGCTGTAATCAACGCCAACCATATTACCCTAACAGGAAATGAGTCGGATGCGGACCCAAGCGGAGTAGCATTAAACCGCAAATATGGGCATATGATATATATTAGAGATAACTCAAGTATTACGCTTTCTAATAGCATCATAGGTTCAAGTGTTGATAAACAACATGGAGGAATATACTACGACGTTGTTCCGGGGGACTTCCCATATCCAGAGATAAAACTTAATTATTCAAGAGTGGAAGGTACTTCAATATTTGCAATTAGTAACGATTACACTTATTATTCAGCAACTGTTTGGATACCTTTTCATTACGGAAATTATGTTAAAGATTTTAAAGTGAGCCAGGATTGGGAAATTGATTTTGAAGATCCTGGTAATCAAAATTATTGGCTAGGACTAGATTCTCGGTACAAAAATGCTGCAGATGATAAAAAGGATTTAGGGGCATTATTTCGTACTGTACCTTATAAAGGAACCGATGTGGTATCTGCGAATCCTGAATCTGTTGATTTTGGGAATATTATAGCAGGCAAAACAATTACCAAAGAAATTGAAATAACTAACTTAATAGACTATAAAGTCATTGCTTCCCCAAGAAACGCTTTGTACGAAATAGATGAATACGGTTATAAAAAGCCTTTGGATGCTGATGATTTTAGCGTTATCCCGTCTAAAATGACATTAGAAAAGGGCGAAACAAAAAAAATATATGTAACCTTTAATCCTGAAACATTTGGCAGCAAAAAGGGGCGTATTGATGTTTATACAAAAAGTTCCAGGTATCCGTTAGAAATACCTTTAAATGGGGAGAGTGTAACAAAACCAGACCTCGAAGGCTATACAAGTGGTGAGAAGGTAGAAATTTGCGGCGGGCGCTATTTATGGGGACATGGGTTTTCATACTATGTAAAAAATATTGGCGGTACAGCATCAACACCCTGTAAGGTAAGATACTACTTATCACAAAATCACTTCTCAATTAATAATGCCAAGCTTTTAGCGGAACAAAACCTTCCTTCATTTGCGCCCCATAGCATCAATTCTGTTCTTAAACCCGATTTAATAGCTATCTCATCCGAAACACCAATTTCGAGGTATTATCTAATATCTGTTTTAGATCCTGAAAACGAAATAGATGAACATAATGAAAATAATAACTGGACAATACAGGAACTAAATATTATCGATGGTGGTAAGCCTGCACTAACAGTTGAAAACATAAAGGTGCTTGAGGCCCCTTACTTAACGCAATATGGTCTCCCTTATGTATTCCCTGGTTCTAAACTTCTACTTAATTTTGATGTTCATAATTCAATAGCAGAAAAGCTTGATTACAATTTAAAAATATACCTTTCTGAAGACGGGAATTATGATGAAGGCGATGTAGAAGTATTTTCTACAAAACATGAGGGAATAATAGGTTCCGTCACTCATGGTATGTATTTTACAATACCGGAAGATTGCAATAAACAAAGTTATTCTCTTCTTTTTAGGGCATATGAAGAGGCTATTCCGGAAAATGATCCCAATATAAAAACAGCATGGATGTCATTTGTTATGTTTACCCCACCAGATTATTATATTGGCTGGTCTGAAGAATCGCTGAATCCTACATATGCAGGTGAGAATTATTTTACATCTACCGCTTTATGGAATCATAGTCTTGGTGGTGGTCCTGCAGTTGATATCAAATACTTTTTATCATCAGACCAGAATTACGATGAAAATGACATTGAGTTAGGTGTCATAAAATCACAAGATTTTAAACTTTTTGATCGGGTGGAGAGACTTGAAAAAGTAGTCACTATTCCAAAAGCAACACCTCCCGGTACATATTATATTGTTATGGAAGTTGATCCAGATAATGTTGTAGAAGAAACTAACGAAACAAATAATACTTATTCTGTTAAAATTCAGGTTATAAATCGTCCTGATTTATTAATGCACCCGATAACTTTAAGTGCAAACAATGTAATGGCAGGTAATTCCATAACAGCCTCAACCAGTGTGTCAAACATTGATTATGGAGTTGCACCCGAGAGCAAGTTAAAGTTCTATTTATCAGCAAACGATTATTTAGATAATTCATGGGATCCACTTTTGGCCGAAGTAACTGTTCCATCATTAGAAAAAGATGAATCTTTTGCGGTAAATGACATAGAACTTACTATTCCATTTGAATCGGGGGGCGGAGACTGGTATGTTTACGCGAAGATAGATGGTGATGTTGCCTGCCCTAATAAATGGTGCGATATTAAAGAAAGTGATGAAGACAATAATATTGTTAACTCACAAATTAGTGTTTGGCGGCAACCCGATTTGTATTTTGGTACACTAAGCTTAAGAAAAGATAATGCCATTATAGGTTCTTTTTTAGAAGGTTCAGAGATTGATTTATTTTACGGGGTTTTTCATTCCAACGGGAATATGAACACAATAGGCGGACACAAAGGCCTAAGTTATGCAGGCGATCACACACTAAGGACTTATTTATCAAATGATGCAATTCTTGATATTGAAACTGATACAAGGCTTTCGTCTATAATTTTAGGAAGTTCCGAAGGCAATACATGGCAAAATGGGATCTTGCCTATTACCCTGCCTGAAAATCTTGAAGGTGAGCAATGGTATGTTTTTGCTGTTATTGATGTAAATGAACAGGTAGATGAGCGGGATGAGACAAACAATACCTGGATGCAGGAAATTACAATTACTGAAAAGCCTGATTTGGAAATACAAAGCTTTAATGTAGAACCGGCAATAGCCATCCAGGGGATTACAAACACCTTGAATTTCAGCAGTTTTGTTAAAAACATCAGCCCGATGAACAAAATTAATTATGCCAGTGTTAGTTATTACTTCTCTGCTGACAACTTGCTGAGCCCTGATGATAAATTTGTTTACTCAGTTTCAGGCAATCTTTCGGATGATTTAAATAATGAAGCAACAATGCCTGATTATGGGGATAATTGGGAAAGTTCTGCATGGTCGCAGGGAATCGTTCACGGACAATATCACCTCATTGCCAAAGCATTGCCTGCAACCGGTACTATAGAAAGCAACCTGGAAAACAATGTTGTAGCTATTCCATTTGAAATTGTGCAACCAACCGATCTTGAAATTGTGAACCTTAGTCTTGACAGAACAACCATTCAGGAAGGGAGCGATTTTACAGTAACCTGCACGGTAAGAAATAACAATGCAACAACAACTGTACCTACCCATCTCCTATTTAGTTTTGATCCATGGAAAGACTTTTCAAACAGTAGTTTTTCGCACACCTTTGAAAGCGTTGAAATAAAGAGCCTCGCCCAGGGTGAAACAATCGACATCACCCGTACTTATACTGCACCCGAAGGCAAAACTGCTTACTATTTTCATGCGATATGCGACATAAACAATGCGAACTTAGAAGCCGATAAAAATAATAATCGGGTCAATGTTCCAATCAGTATACAACGGGTTTACCCGCCATTACAAATTGCAGTAGCTATTACATCACCAACCAGTAACGGAGGCAATGATGGTGAGATAAGGTGTAACGTAACAGGTGGTGACGGCAATTACAGCTATAAATGGTATAAAGGAGGAGTTGAAGCAGGTGAAGGAATTTGGCTTAACAATGTAGAAGCTGGTGAGTATTTTGTTGAAGTGAAAGATCTTAGTGGAAACTCCGGATCAGAAAGCTTTGTTGTAACTGAACCTCAAGCACTTGCTTCAACTGCAATAGTAGCACAACATGTTTCAACTCATAATGGGAGTGATGGTGTAATTGAAGTCGAAATTTTGAATGGTAACCCGCCTTATCAGATCAGTTTTTCTGGGGGCTATTCAGAAATGTGGCCTGTAGGTCAGACAGCTGGTTCAATAAGCGGTTTAGCTTCAGGATGGCATAATATTACAATAAGTGATGCCAACACAGCCGTAAGTGGAATTACAAACTCTCATTCGGTTTATATTAACAATGTATTAGATGTAGCATATTCTTTTGAGAACGTCAGCAAATATGGGGCAAACAATGGTTCTATTCATATAATTAATGTAAATGGTGCTGTTGCTCCCGTTACCTATGCATGGTCAAAAAATGGAGAAGAAATATCAACTGAATCAAATATTAATAACTTGTCTCCGGGGACCTACATTCTTCAAGTAAAAGATAATACAGGAAATACAAAAATAGAAACAGTAACAATTACAGAGCCAAATGAGTTAATTGTTGAATATACTGTAACTGATGTAAGTATAACAGGACAAAGCGATGGGGCTATTGATCTTACTGTAGTTAGTGGTAACCCTCCATATACATTCCAATGGCAAAACGGAAACACCAACGAAGATGTAAGTAACTGGCCTGCAGGAATACATAGTGTTGTAATTACAGATGCTTTCCATTCTATTACAAAAAATATTAGAATCGGGCAACCGTTTACTATTACTGCAACAAGCCATGTTAATGTAACAACGCATGGTGGAAGCAATGGTAGCTTACAGTGTTCTGTCACTGGCGGCTATACTCCATATCAGTATACCTGGATGAAAAATGGAGAAGCTTATGCAACTGGTGTAGCCAGCCTAAACAATATCTCTGCCGGAATCTATGAGCTAATGGTTGAAGATGCGCAGGGAAATACTGTTTCCGAAACTTTCAATGTAACAGAACCGAATCCTATTGAAGGGGCAATAAGCTTATTAAATCATCCTTCTACTTTCGGAGGAAGCGATGGGGTTATTGAAATAAACATAACAAATGGAAATCCCCCTTATACAATCCTGAGTTATGGAAATGTTCTTGAAACCTGGACAAATGGAAAGACAAGTGGTACAATAACAGGTTTATCTCATGGCGGTCATTACATAGAAGTTAGGGATTCAAAATCACAAACTTCAGGTGACGCTATGGTACAAATGATTGATATGTTCAATCCAATCAACATAGAGCCTAACGTAACTCATGTTAGACATTATGGAGAAAATAACGGTAATATTTCTCTTTCCATAAGCTGTGGGAGACCAATTGTATCATGCGAGTGGTTAAGAGACGGGAGTTCCTACATTCCAACGGGAAGCCTGGAACGTACGCATCCGTATGCCTATTCATATAGTTTCATAGAACCGAATCTTGCTACAGGAATTTATACAGCTACAGTTACGGATGATATAGGGAGGACAAACTCTATGGATATTAAAGTTGCTCAACCAAATGAATTGATTGTAGAATCCCATATTACAAATGTAAGTTTAGCAGGTGGTAATAATGGACGAATTGATTTAGAAATAAAAAGTGGTAACTCTCCTTATACTTTCAATTGGAGTAAACAAGGTACTACTGGATATATAAGCCACAACGAGGATATTACCGGGCTTTCCACAGGAGTCTATCAGCTTAGGGTAGTTGACAATGCAAACCAATATTTTGATCAAACTATAAATGTTCAAGAACCGATTAAAATTAACTTTGCTATTGAGGGAGTAAAGACTCCAGGTGGTTCCCAGGGAAAGATTTCGGCAAATGCCACTTCTGGCGTAGGGCCGTATACCCATGAATGGACATTAAACGGTACTCCATTTGCAGATAATACTCAATCTCTTGAAAGTTTAAGTGCAGGTGAATACACTGTGACGATAACAGATAAAACTGGATCCGTAGGAACTGAAACAATCACTTTGTCTGATCCTGAGCCTCTAACTATTTCATTCGATGTAACGGATGTTTCAAGTTTTAATGGGAATGACGGTGCGGTTGATTTAACAGTCTCAGGAGGGATTCCTCCATATACGTTTAGCTGGGATGGTAATGGTTCTGGTTATAGCAATAACTTGGAAGACATTAATGGCCTTGCTCCAGGAACATACCGGGTCTTTGTGAGTGATGGTTACACAACTGTTTATAGCACAAATATAGTAAGAAACCCTTTAACTTTACATGGCGGAAATAAGACAAATAATACTGCAACTAATGGTGCAGAAGGGATAATTAATTCAAGATGCGATGGTGGTTATAGTCCTATAACTGCCGATATATATAAGGATGGGATTTTTTATGTAAGCTACAATGATTTACCTGAAGGTAATCTACTATCTTTAAATAGTTTGAGTTCTGGAGAATATTTATTTGTCTATACCGATGCCAAAAACACAACTGCTACCCGTGTTTTTAACATTACAGATCCTGTTTCAATTGAATTCATTACGGCCCAATTATCAGGCCCTGTAGACGATGCTCAAATTACCGTTGAAATATCAGGAGGGTTGCCCCCATATACTTTCAACTGGAGAAAAGACAATGTTTTCTATTCAAACGAAAAGGATCTGAATGACCTTTCAGATGGTGTTTACGGTCTTACTGTAACAGATTCTGAAGGAAGAACTGCTTCAGGCATTGAAGTAATTAACGTTTTTCTGCCAAGTGTTACAGTTTCAGGAGGAGGAACTGTTTGTGAGAACGAAGGAGAGGCAATAATTGCTTTTGACCTTACGGGAACACCTCCATGGAGAATTGATCTAACAGATGGGACTAACTATTTCCAAATAGCCAATATTAATGAGACTCCATATCATTATACCACAAGTAATCCAGGAACATACAGAGTTACTAATGGTCGGGATAGTAGGTATTTCTTTAATAAAATTAATGGTTCCGCAACGGTTGAAATAGCAAATAGACCAACCGCAACCATCAGCGGTGGAGGCACACTCTGTGCAAATACCGAAGGTGTCCCCGTTAGCATCGACTTTACAGGTGAAGCCCCCTGGAGCGTAACTTACACCAATGGCACTCTAACTTATCTGTTTGAAGATATAACAGAAAGCCACTATGAATTTGTAACGGATCTTCCCGGCACTTATACGATAACCTCTGTTAGTGATGCCAATTGCACAGGAACCGGAACAGGTGCAGCAGAGATTATTGCCCTGCCGGCCCCAACTGCACATATTACAGGTGGCAAAGGGATTTGCAATAACCAGGATTCTGCTTTGGTTAATATTGTACTGTCAGGTACTGCACCGTGGGATATCACGTACAGTGATGGGGCCAACTCTTACGCTGTAAATGGGATTACTGAGCCACTTTATGAGATTGTTACGAATGTACCTGGCATTTATTCTGTTACACAAGTAAATGATGCAACCGGATGTCCGGGATATTCGGCAAATACATTGGAGGTGGGTAACCATCAGTTACCAACAGCAAATTTAAGTGGAAGCTCGGTGTGCGAAAACCAGCAGGCCAACCTGAACTTTGCATTAACAGGTTACGCCCCATGGACAATTACTTATACCGATGGAACAAATAGTTCTGAGATAATTGCATGGGGAAGCAATTTCGAACTTCCTGTTTCAAGTGAAGGAACTTACCAGGTAACTGCCATATCTGATAATTTCTGTGATGGAACTGATTTAGGTGCACCGACAGATGTAATCATAAATCCATCACCGACCGTGAGCCTTGGACAGGATGCAAACATTTGCGAAGGCAATAGTCTTACTCTTGACGCAGGCTCAGGTTTTCAATCATATAACTGGAATGGTCAACCAGGTGAAAGTCAATTTAACATTAGTACTGCTGGAACCTATATTGTAGAGGTAACAGATGTTAATGGATGTACAGCTACTGACGAGATTGAAGTTAGTGTTAATCCTTTACCAATTGTTAGTTTAGGTCCTGATATTACAGCTACTTCAGATGCTTTTATTTACCTTGAAGCAGAGCCAGGCTATCAAAGTTATGAATGGTCCGGTAATAATAATTGCCAGATTTTATGTGTTTCAATGCAAAATGTGAGCACCTATGCTGATGTTTGGCTTAATGTAACAGACGATAATGGCTGTGTTGGTTCCGATCAAATTCGATTAAACCTTGCAACGCAATCACAAGCACTGATTTCAAACGAAGAATCAGTGAATAAATCGGTACCAAACATTACATTTAGCAATTTTGATGTTGATAAAGAGGATGTAGTTAATGAAGAAAACATAGAAAGTGTAAGCTACAAACTCTTCCCTAATCCAACAACAGGAAAATTGTCGATTTTAATATCTGATCCTTCAAAGGTGAAATCAATAAAGGTTTATAATTTGAATGGGAACCTTATTAAAACATTCGATTATATTTCAAACAATCAGGTAGAACTTGATTTAACCAATTATGCAAAGGGAGTTTATTTAATTCGTGCAAAAGAAGAAAAAACAATAAAAGAATTTAAAATAATTCGTAATTAAAATAACGAACCTGGCAGGTTTTATTATTTACTGATCTGCCGGGTATATAAAATATTAAGTATGAAACATCCATGATTAATTTTAATCACACACAAGCATGATTATTAGCAGAAACTGCCTGATAGCATGTGAGTTGAGTTTAGTGGATGTTCCATATGACCATATGAAATAATTAAAAAATAAACAGATGAAAAAAATAATTTTTCTAATTATAGGCTTGTTTGCAGTTATATCATCCTTTAATGTTAATGCTCAGTGCATTAGCCAGGATGAATTTGATGCATTGATAGCTTTGTATAATTCAACCGGAGGTGACAATTGGACAAATAATTCAGGTTGGGATGTAAATGCATCTGCTTGTGATGTGACTAATGATTGGTATGGTATTACAATTGAAGGAGGTGAAGTTACTTATCTTTATCTCCAAAACAACAATCTAACAGGAAGTATTCCTCCTGAAATTGGAAACCTTACAGGGTTAATTAGATTCTATTTATATGGAAATAATTTATCTGGCTCAATACCACCGGAAATCGGACTTTTGTCTAACCTTGATTATTTGCGATTGGAGAGTAATCAGCTATCTGGTTCAATTCCTTCTGAAATTGGAACATTAAGTGTTTTAAGGGTCTTACAATTATCTAACAATAATTTAAGTGGAGAAATTCCAATTGAGTTTTATAGCCTAACTGAATTAACAGGAGTTCAAATGTATAATAATAGTTTATCAGGCGGGATATCTCCTCTTATAGGGAATTTATCTAATTTAAGAAGCTTGTACTTGTATGGTAATCAGTTAACTGGGCCTATTCCGGCAGAAATAGGCAATCTTAATGTACTCTTATATCTTTTTCTTAATGGCAACCAATTAAGTGGCAGTATTCCTTCAGAAATTGGAAATTTAAGTAGTTTGCAATCACTTTCTTTGCAGAGAAATAATTTCACGGGGGAGCTTCCTGCATCAATCGGAAATCTCAGTAACTTAGCACTCTTGAAGATTGGGGGCAACCAACTTACAGGAACCATCCATGAGAGCATATTCGGTCTTACTCATATGACAAACTTTCAGGTGAATGATAATCAGTTTTCTGGGAATATCAGCGCAAATATAGCGAGCATGTCTAATTTGCAATATCTTTATCTTAATGGGAACCAATTTTCAGGTGATTTTCCATCAGTAAATGGGCTTAATAACCTAGTTCGGGTTAGGTTAAATGACAATCAGTTTGAGAATTTGCCGACCTTTTCAGGTTTAACAAGTTTAATCCTTGATGCTGAAAATAACTATTTGACATTTGAGGATATAGAACCTAATCAAGTTATTTCTAACTTTACCTATAAACCTCAGGGTGAAGCAGGTGAGGAAATAACCTGCAATGTGATAAAAGGGAATAGTTATACGATGTCAGTTACTGTAGGTGGAACAGCTAACACATACCAATGGTACAAAGATGGGGTTGAAATAGCCGGGGCTACCAGTGATTCTTATACTATTGACAATTTTATTGAAACAGATGTAGCAACTTATCATTGTGAAATCAAGAGCAACATAATAACTGACTTAACGCTTAAATCAAAAGACATAAACCTGGGAATTACAGTTGGATTAATTACTATTGATGCATCAGAAAATACCGAAAGTAATACATGTACAGTTTCAGGGGTTGTGTTAACCACTGATTTTCAAACAAATGCTTCATATAGTTTTGCTCCTGAAACAATACCAGGCACTGCACAACTTTTAATAAACAGTGCTACTCTGCCCACAAAAAGGATTCAATTCAATATCGATAATAATTATAATATCACAGATGTCAATATTGAAGTTGGTGGGAATTATGTTCCATTGTATAATGGTTTCTACACTGTTACAAAAATTGAGGAAAACCTGCATAGTACATTGCGGATAAACCTGCTTAAAGAAATTTGTGTTTATTATCCAAATTAAAATTATTATAGAAAAAAGTCAAGACGACTTAAAATCCATTACCCAGTTTATAAAATTTAAGGAGTTATTTGAACAAATAATTCCTTAAAATGGCACTGTAAAATCAAATATAAAAAAAGACGAAATTATCCGCTTTCATATGGAGGTTTAATAAATTTTAATACTTTTGTAATCTGAAAAATTACAGAGAATAAAGTAGCTAAAATACAACTTCATGACCAAAAGCAAAGTTTTTGATGCTCAAGGACTTATCCTTGGGAGACTTTTTAAGATTAGCTTAAGTTTACTTGTTATTATTTCGCTTTCAATAAGTGTTTCTGCTCAACACGAAACACACGAAACACACGAAACAACATTGGAAGAAACCCATGAAGAAAAAGGGTTTGAACCCGGTTCTTTCATTTTTGATCATATTGGTGACGCATATGAATGGCACATTGCTACTTTTGGGCACACTCATGTAAGTGTTCCTTTGCCTGTAATTATTTATAGCAAGGAAAAAGGTTTTAATGTTTTTATGTCATCAAAATTCCATCATGGTCACGAAGCCTATAATGGTTTCCGCATAGGTCATGAGGGCGAAACCATTACCAAAATAAATTCTGAGGGAGAGGAGGAGCACATTGAAGTAAAAGGTGATATCGTTGAAACCTTAAGCAACGGAACAGAAGTTCTGCCAATTGATATTTCAATCACTAAAAATGTATTTGCTTTGTTCTTTAGTGCTGCTTTATTGATATTTATTTTCTTGGCCGTAGCAAAGGGGTACAAAAAAAATAAAGGGAAAGCACCAAAAGGAATCCAGTCTTTCATGGAGCCATTAGTACTTTTTATAAGGGATGACATTGCAAAAGCGTCCATTCAACACAAACCAGAAAGATTCATGCCATTCCTTTTGACAGTATTCTTTTTTATTTTTCTTAATAATTTACTTGGATTGGTCCCTATTTTCCCGGGTGGAGCAAATCTTACAGGAAATATTACAGTAACAATGGTGTTAGCCTTATTTACTTTTTTAATAACCACTTTTGTTGCAAATAAAGATTACTGGAAACATATATTTAATGCACCCGGAGTTCCGTGGTGGTTAAAAATTCCGGTGCCATTAATGCCTGTTGTAGAGATAGTTGGAATGTTTACAAAACCATTTGTGTTAATGGTCCGTTTGTTTGCAAACATTACAGCAGGACACATTATTGCTCTTGGATTCTATAGTCTGATTTTTATTTTCGGACACAAAAATATGTTTGCCGGATATGGAATTTCAATCGTATCAATAATGTTTACCATTTTCATGATGGTACTTGAATTGTTGGTTGCTTTCATCCAGGCTTATGTATTTACCTTACTTTCGGCGTTATACTTTGGTATGGCAACCGAAAAGCATCATTAAAAAATTGTATAATAATTAATCATTTTTAAATATTTTATTATGTTATTAACCATTATTTTACAAGCTGTTGCAGGTGCAGGACTAGCTAAATTAGGAGCAGGTCTTGGAGCAGGTATCGCTGCTATTGGAGCAGGTATGGGTATTGGACGAATTGGTGAAAGCGCGGTTGCTTCTATCGCCCGTCAACCAGAAGCTGTTGGTGATATCCGATCAAACATGATTGTTTCTGCTGCACTTATCGAAGGTGTTGCCTTCTTCGCAATCGTAGTTTGTCTACTTATACTTTTCGTATAAGGGAAAAAATTTGTTCTGGCTGACAACGGTTGGTTGCCATTTCAGAACTTTCACATTAGAAGTTAGAACTTTGGACACTAATTTCCAGGTTCTAATTTCTAAATTCTAAAAATTCTAATAAACAAATAAACAAAATACTATGGGATTAGTTCTACCAGATTTTGGACTACTGTTTTGGATGGTGCTTACTTTTTTAGTAGTACTTTTTATTCTTAAAAAGTTTGCATGGAAACCCATTTTAGGTTCTTTAAAAGAAAGAGAAGATTCGATTGAAGACGCCTTAAGATCTGCAGATAAAGCGAGAGAAGAAATGGTAAAGCTACAGGCAGATAATGAGAAGATATTGGCCGAAGCTCGTATGGAAAGAGATAACATGATAAAAGAAGCTCGCGAAGTAAAGCAACAAATGATAGATGATGCTAAAAAGCAGGCAGATACTGAAGCAAAAAAAATGATTGAATCAGCAAAGCAAGTAATTGAAAATGAAAAAGTTTCGGCTATTCAGGAAATGAAGAAAACAATCGCTTCAATGTCAATTCAGATTGCTGAAAAAATATTAAAACAGCAATTAGCAGATTCAAAAGAACAACAAGAATTGGTTGACAAATATTTGAAAGATCTTAAATTGAATTAATCCAAAAAGCACAATTAATGAACTATAGTGCAATAGCAGTTCGATATTCAAAAGCATTACTTTCGCTGGCCGAAGAAAAAGGAGTTCTTGAGCAGGTACAAAAGGATATTAGTTTGATTCAATCAGTTTGTGAAACTGAAGATGAATTTAAAAGATTACTTGAAATTCCGGTTATTCCGGCGTCAAAAAAGATTGAAATCTTTACCGAAATATTCAAGGACAAAGTGGATGACTTAACTCTTGAATTTCTGAAATTAATAGCCAATAAGAGGCGAGAAGCTTTTCTTTATCATATGACCCATGCTTTCCTTAGTTTATACAAAGCCAAACAAGGGATTAAAACTGTTACGTTCACAAGTACTGAAGAAATTAATGATTCTGTAAAAGAAGCAATTAGTACCTTGGTAAAAGAACATTACAATGCTGACATTGAACTTATTGAGCAAACAAACAAAGATTTAATTGGCGGCTTTGTATTACGCGTTGATGACGAGCAATTTGATGCTAGTGTAACCAACCAATTAGAAAAAATTAGAAGAGAATTTATTAACTAGATATTTTTTAAACAATTATAACCCATGGCAGGAATCAGACCCGGAGAAGTTTCCGATGTATTAAAAAAGCAGCTTGAAGGAATCACCACCGAAGTTCAATTGGAAGAAGTAGGTACGGTGTTGCAAGTTGGTGATGGAATTGCCCGTATATATGGTCTTTCAAAGGTAAGGGCCAATGAAATGATTGAATTTAAAAATGGTACAAAAGGAATTGTACTAAACCTTGAAGAAGATAACGTAGGTGCAGTGCTGCTGGATCATTCAGAAGGGATTAAAGAAGGAACCATAGTAAAAAGAACCAATAGAATTGCCTCTATTAATGTAGGTGAAGGCCTACTTGGTAGAGTTATAAATACAATTGGCGAACCTATTGACGGTAAAGGAATTATACCTGGCGAACGCTACGAAATGCCATTGGAGAGAAAAGCACCAGGTGTGATTTTCAGGCAGCCCGTAAACGAACCATTGCAAACTGGCATTAAGGCGGTTGATGCAATGATTCCAATTGGTCGTGGACAGCGCGAGTTGATTATTGGTGATCGTCAAACCGGCAAAACTGCCATTGCTATAGATACCATCCTGAACCAAAAGGAATTTTATGATAAAGGTGAACCAGTATATTGCATTTATGTTGCTATTGGCCAGAAAGGTTCAACTGTTGCAAACATTGCAAAAACCCTTGAAGAAAGAGGTGCCTTGGCTTACACTGTGATAGTTGCAGCAAGTGCCTCTGAACCAGCAGCTTTACAATACTATGCTCCGTTTGCAGGAGCTGCTATTGGGGAGTTTTTCAGAGATACTGGACGTCCTGCATTGATTATTTACGATGATTTATCAAAACAAGCGGTTTCTTATCGTGAAGTTTCGCTTTTACTTCGTCGTCCTCCAGGTCGTGAAGCATATCCGGGTGATGTTTTTTACCTACACTCACGTTTGCTTGAGCGTGCTGCAAAAGTCATTAATTCAGATGAAATTGCAAAGCAAATGAATGATGTACCAGATTCCATAAAGCATTTGGTAAAAGGAGGCGGATCATTAACAGCCCTTCCAATTATCGAAACACAAGATGGTGACGTGTCTGCTTACATCCCAACAAACGTAATTTCGATTACAGACGGGCAGATCTTCCTTGAATCAGACTTATTTAACTCAGGTGTACGTCCGGCAATTAACGTTGGTATTTCGGTATCACGTGTTGGTGGTAATGCACAGATTAAATCAATGAAAAAGGTGGCTGGTACATTGAAGCTTGACCAGGCGCAATACCGTGAATTAGAAGCATTTGCAAAATTCGGTTCGGACCTTGATGCTGCAACAAAAGCGGTTTTAGAAAAAGGTAAAAGAAACGTTGAAATATTGAAACAAGGGTTGCACCAGCCTTTTAGAGTTGAGCAACAAATTGCAATTATTTATTGTGGTACTCAGGGTTTACTAAAAGATGTACCTGTAGACAGAATAAAGGAGTTTGAAGCTCAGTTTATTGAGCATTTAGAACTAAAGTATAAAGATACTATGGCGACTTTAGCATCAGGTAAATTAACTGATGAAGCAGCTGAAACACTTCGAAAAGTTGCTGCTGAATTATCTGAATCATTTAAAGAATAAAACATGAGCAACGAAGCCTTTGAAGATGCAGTAAAAAGGTCGAAGACATTAAAAAATCGACCTTCTAATGATATTTTACTTAAGCTTTACAGCCTTTATAAACAAGTTACCGAAGGAGATGTTAGTGGTGAGAGACCAGGTGGTTTTGATTTTAAAGGTGCCGCAAAGTATGATGCTTGGTCTGAATTAAAAGGAAAAAGCAAAGAAGATGCTGAAGTTGAGTATATTCAGCTGGTAGACAAATTGCACCAGGAAGAAAGTAATTAGAAAACAAATCACAAATCACAAAATCCAATAGATTTAGGTTTGGAATTTTGATAAAACTATGGCCAACTTAAAAGAAATACGTACCAGGATTGCTTCGGTTAATTCGACAAGACAGATTACTTCGGCAATGAAGATGGTATCGGCTGCTAAACTAAGGAAAGCTCAAAACGCAATAGTTGAAATGCGTCCTTATGCAGATAAGCTTCATGAAATTCTGGGACATGTAGTCAGTTCTACTACTGAAAGCCTTGAAGAAAACCCTTACGTTAGAGCTGACAAAAAAGAACGAATTTTATTTATCGCAATATCCTCAAACAGAGGCCTTTGTGGAGCATTTAATGCAAATGTGGTAAAAAAGGCAATGGAGCTTCGTGAAGGTAAATTTGAAAGTTTCTATAAATCTGGTAATATTGACTTTATTACTATTGGGAAAAAGGGAAATGATCTGTTAAAGACTAAAAAAGCACATGTGGTTGAAACTCATCATGATATTTATGATGATTTAAGTTTTGAAAATGTTTCTAAAGTTGCCAATCATATTATGCAACAATTTGTAGATGAAAAGTACGATGAAGTTTACCTCATCTACAATGAATTCAAAAACGTAGCAGTTCAGGTATTAGCTGTAGAGCAGTTCCTGCCAATTAAGATTGAAGAAAAAGAGAATCACCAGGAATCTGACTACATATATGAACCTAATAAACTGGAAATCACAGAACAGTTAATACCTTATGCGTTGAAAACACAGTTTTACAAGGCAATTCTAGAATCGCATGCATCGGAACATGGTGCAAGAATGACTGCAATGCACAAAGCAACTGATAACGCAACAGATTTACTACGAGATCTTAAACTGAACTACAACAAAGCAAGACAGGCAGCTATTACTGGTGAAATTCTTGAAATAGTAGGAGGAGCTGAAGCCTTAAAAGGATAAAAATACAGATTACTTAGATAAACATAACTTACTGATAAAAAGCCAGGTAATAAATTACACCTAGCTTTTTTTTTCATTTTGCAATTGTGGTGTAACATTTGTTAAATAAAATATATAGAAATTTTAATTTCACGAATAAAATATTAATTTTGGTATTGGATGAACCAATATTCTAAAATAATTCTTCTTATCCTGCTCCTTGGAGTATTCAACTTATCCTGTTTCAAGGAGACTGATTATGAAGCTAAAAAAGGAGTTTTAGACTTAAGCCAAAAATCAATTAATGACCTTGGGATTGTTGATTTAGTTGGTGAATGGGAGTTTTATTGGGCTCAACTATTAGAGCCTTCTGACTTTGAAACAGACCGGCCTTCGATACCTCTTTATGCCAAAGTACCAGGTAGCTGGGAAGACATTTTAACCAATGGAGTAAATACATCTGCAAAAGGCTATGCCACTTACCGACTTATAGTTAAAACCTCACCACAAGACAGTGTTTTTGGAATTAAAATTAATAGAATAGATGCATCCTATAGACTTTGGGTAAATGGGAAACTAATTTCATCTGCTGGCAAAGTTGCTGAAACCAAAGAAGAATACATTCCTAAGTGGAGTAGAAAGGAAAAAATTGTTAATACCAGCAAACCGGATCTTGAAATTATTGTACAGGCAAGCAATTTTGACTTTGAGCGTGGTGGCATCACAAATGCAATGCAACTTTCGAACGATGAACATTTAAAAAACAGGATAAAATCAGAAGCAGGACTGGATTTCTTCCTTCTTGGGATAATGTTAATTATAGCAATTTATCACCTGGTTTTGTTTTTATTGAGGCGTTCAGTAATTTCATCCCTTTATTTTTCAGTACTTTCAATTTTTGCCTCTGCATTGGTATTAATTGCCAAAGATTATAACCTCATCTACCTTTTTTGGCCAGAAATAAGCTGGACAACACATTTGAAAACGGAATATGCCTTTTACTTTTTGTCATTGTTGTTTTTGGTTTTGTTTATTGCCTCATTATTTAAGCAAGAAGCGGATAAAACAGTGGTGAAAGTCATCATTTGGTTTTCAATTTTCATGTGCCTTTTTGTTGCAGTTGCCCCGGTTTCGTTTTTTATGGCAATATTTGGACTTTTTGAATGGATATTTATAATTATAGTAGTTTACTTACTCTATGTGGTTTTCAAAGCCCAGGTAAACAAGAAAGAAGGCTCCAGACAATCGATGCTTGGATTGCTATTGCTAACATTAGCAATTACTCACGATGTTATTGTAGATAAATATTCATTGAATGGGGTTACGATTCTTCCTTTTGGTTTTCTGGGATTTATGCTGATTCAGGCCTATATCATTTCTTCAAGGTTTGTAGAGGCAATTAGCTACTCCGAGCAATTGACTGAAGAAATGGACTTTATGAATAACAACCTTGAGCAACTAGTTAAAGAACGAACAACCAAGGTTGAACAGCAAAAGGAAGAATTATTAATGCAATCAGAAAGTCTGAAGGTGGCTAATGATGAAATTGTAAAAATAAATCATATCCTTGAGCAGCAGAGCGGAGAAATGAACAAAAAAAACAAGGCCTTGACTGATAGCCTTAACTATGCCAAAAGACTGCAAAGTGCTGTATTGCCCGACCCCAATTACCTTAAAGAGGTTTTACCAGAGCATTTTATATTCTTTCTGCCAAAAGATATTGTTAGTGGTGATTTTTACTGGTATGGCGAAGTTGATTCTTCATGGGATTTTGATGATGCAAGCAGTATTCAGGTATTAATTGCTGCGGATTGTACAGGCCATGGTGTACCAGGAGCATTCATGACACTTCTTGGTAACAACTTCCTAAACGTCACTGTCAACACACAGGAAGTAACTGATCCTGAGCAAATTATTTACAAAATAGATCAACAGGTTGTTGAAACCCTAAGACAAAATGATCCAAACTCCATTAAGGATGGAATGGACATAGCAGTACTCTCTATTGAGCAGGATAAAAATCTTATTTCGTTTGCAGGGGCAGGAAGCCCTCTTTACTATTTTTCAAATGGTGAATTTGAAGAGATAAAAGGATCGAATTTTGGAATCGGAGGCGTTTTAAGAAAAGAAAAAGTTTTTGAACCCCATAAAATTGAATACAAATCAGGAGATGTTTTTTATATCTTTTCTGATGGTTTTGCTGATCAAATAGGTGGTAAAGAAGGTCGAAAATTCTATAAAAAAAGATTCAAAGAATTTCTTGCAGAAATTCATGACAGACCAATGGATGAACAACATGAACTTATTGAAAGAAAATTCTTTGAATGGAAAGGTGATTTTAAGCAAATTGATGATATTCTGGTAATTGGAATAAGAATGCCATAAAAACAGAAGAGAGAAATTAGATTTTAAAGGTTTAGTATTTCTATTAGAAACAAATACATATACTACTTATTATCGTAAACTTACAACACTTCAACATCATCAAATCATCACTTCTTATTCGCAAGATATACCTCATCTCCTTCCCAAATAATTATTCCTGAGTTTGTAAAAAACAATGAACTTTGTTCACTAATCTTCTTACAGTCTATTTCAGAGACCAATTTAAAATCTTCTGTTCGCCGTATATTCAATTTGTTATCAGCAGGCTCAAAAACAAAACCTAATTTCTTATCTGCTTTCATATAAGCATATTCAATAAATGTTTTAGGCTGATAATCAACAAATTCAAGCGTTAACCCATCAATCTTAAAATACTGATTTACTAGCTTATTGTTTTCAATAAATTGAGCCAACCCTATATTGCCATGCTGAAAGACCTGTTTTACAGTTTCCCCTAATTTCACGGTAGCAATGTCATTACCTGTATGGTAAAAGACACGTTGAACACCTCCGGTATTTTGTATTAACCCGTTATGATGAATCATAGCTTCGCTAAAAACCTCTGTACGCTTGTTCCTGATTGAGTGATTTAGCACCTCATCGAGATACAGCCAGTACATTTGTCCTTTGTCTATCACAATAAGTATATTTTCCAGTTGGTAGCAAAAGCCATTTTGCGAGAATTTAAAATTATCAATTCTAATTACTTCATTCTTTTTAATATGAAATAACTCTTCTCCTTTTCTGCCCATAATGTTCTCATTCCCCAGATAAAGTTTCTCAAAATCATTTTTCGAAATCTCGATCTTTTTAGTGAGATAGGATTTATTTGATGAATCATAAACAATAAAGTTACTTTTTGTTTCTATAAAACCCTGATTTAAAGAAAATTTAACGTCTAGAACTTCAACTCCCTGAAAAATCATAGATAAAACAAGATCCTTTTCATCATGTTTAGCAACAAGCAGAGGTTTCTTTACTTTACTTTGAACAACTGTGCCATTTAATGAAAACAAAAACCGCTCACCATCGATGTACATTTTTTCAAATTTTCCTTGTATACTTTTATCCTGAATGGGCTCAAAACACTTTGGAACTTTAAGTAAAACATCATTCACAAAAACCGGCAATTGTTGTATCATTCTTTCAGCCAGCGACTTGTATTTTTCATGAACTCCTTTAAATGGATGTGTGTAAGTAAGCAGATAAAACAGCAATACCGAAAGTGCAAAATAATCGCTATTCATTGAAACCACACCTTTGTAATAGTAATCCCTTATTTCATCAAGTAAAATGCCTGTATGTTTGTGTCCTGGTGTTTCATAAGAGTCTACATCAATTAGCTTGATATTGCCGTTCTTATTTACTAAAACATTGTACTGGTTTAAATCACCAATAACAAAACCATTAAAATGGGCTTGTTTTACGGCTTCAATCAATTTATTGGCAATAGTAGTTTTAAACTTGTCTGAAATTCCGTTACGCTGGCAAAAACTTCGGTTAAACAAGGAGGAAAGGGGAAAGTAATCACTTCCGGCATACTCCATGGTGAAACCAATATTTGCAGTGTTGCTAAAAAGCAAGTCCAAAGGCTTTACAAAAATATCATTATCAAGCTTTTGCAATTGTTCAAAACGCAACTTGCTTATTGGAACTACTCCATTATGGTATATTTTTGCTACTTTATTCTTTTCTTTTGGCAAAAGAATAATTCGCCCCTCTCCTCCCCGATGGATTTCGTTTGCATCATCAAGTTGAAAACTGTTCCCTGCCTCGGTGGTCACTTTAAATTTTGCCATAATATCAGAAATTAGGAATTTGAACTTAGTTATTAGAACATGTAAACATTCCTTAATGTCTAAGTTCTGATGATGCGAATCATTGCCACATCATCCTGGTTAATTAATCGATGCTTGGTTCTTAGTATATTCAGTTTTCTGGCCAGCATGCTTTTGTTATGCAACAAGAAATCATTTTTTGCTAAAAAATCAGAAGGAACCGGCCGACCATTGGTTTCTATGCTGGCATCTGCAAGCTGAAAAGAGCCAATTCCATCAGTAGCTATACTTATATCCTGAACACCCTCAATGGTGTAACGATTACTATGATCATTCAACCATGCTTCAAAATCGACTATATTTTCCAATTCATCTAAATAATAAGCGAGGTAGTCTGGAGCATTATCTTGCTCAATATTAATGGATTGTCCATTTATTGAAACAAATCCGTCTCCAAATACCAGCGCCTCACCAATGTTGGAAGATTTATCAATTACGAGTAAAACAATAGTAGATAGCAATTCGTTAGTTTCGAGGAACAAATCGTTTCGGATATTTCGTAAAGTGCTCATTGTGTTAAAAATCGTATCACTAAGAAAATTTCTTAATGATGGCACAGGTTCCAATGCAAGACACTCCATCTCAGCTTTCACAACCTTCGCAATTAAAGCTGATGCCATATGCGAATCAATTCCAGTTGAGCACCCATCAAAAACTCCATAAACAGAAAACCTTTCATCGATATCAAACGAGAGAAGAAAATCTTCGCAAAAATCCTTGTGCATCTCTCCTTTTCGTATTAATTGATAAACTTCCATGTTTTTAGAAATTAGCTATTAGAAATTAGAACTTAGTATAGTAGAACCTAGTGTTGCGTCAAGGCTGATTTGTCTGGTGACAACACCTGACAAGTGCACCGGGGCTGTATCAAAACTAGTTTTGCTATAAATTTTTCTTTCAATCTTGCATCAATCCAATCAATCTGCTTTCAATCTTGTTGAAATACGCTCTTTTGTTGTTGAAATGAAAGTAAAATTGCATTG
>JBNKRJ010000083.1:0-12497 GCA_050296515.1 Bacteroidales bacterium
AGTAAGGTTTTAAAATATTTATTATGAGACTAAAAGCTCGCAATGCGGGCTTTTTACATGAAAGCGTAATTCGATCTTTACCAGCAACTTACTAAAAGAACGCAACCCGGTATTTTTTCTATTTCAAATGCAATTGTTGTGGTCTTTTTGTAAAAAAACGAATAAATAGGAATAATGAAAATAAAAGTCTACCTTTGACAAAACTTTAGATTTGAGAATCGGAGCTTTCATTTGCTAATTTCCATCTGCACTATTAGTTGATAACTGCACTTTTTTAAAATTCTATTTTTTTACTTTTTATTCGGCACTGAATTCTGAAGCCCCAAAAGGCTTGTATATATATTAACTAAAGGTTTGCTTTTGGTGCCGAGGCAAACAAATTAATTCTTATAACATGAATATTTATGTAGGAAACCTTGATTTCAAGGTAAATGAAAGCGATTTAAAAGACATTTTCGGTGAATATGGAACAGTTGCTTCTGTAAAAATAATAATTGATAAGTACTCTGGAAGGAGTAAAGGTTTTGGTTTTGTTGAAATGGAAAACCAAAGCGATGGGAAAAAAGCAATTGATGAGTTAAATGGAGCAACTCTTGAAAACAGGGCGCTTAAGGTGAACGAATCAAAACCGAAAAACAGATATTAAAGAACGATGAAAAAAGGAAAAGTAAAATGGTATAACCCAACCAAAGGTTTTGGTTTTATCGAATCTGAAAGTGGTGAAGATATCTTTGTTCATCGCTCAGGTTTAGTTAATGAGTTTGGCGGACTTGAGCAAGACCAGAAGGTTTCGTTCGATGTAAAACAAGGTGATAAAGGCCTTGTTGCATACAATGTTAAATCAATCTAAGCCAGTATCAATTGAATTCTTTTAAAATAGGCGATATTACTATACCCATTCCAATCATACAGGGAGGAATGGGGATTGGCATTTCTTTGTCGAAGCTGGCATCAGCTGTGGCAAATATGGGTGGTATTGGGGTTATTTCATCAGTAGGTATCGGGCTGATTGATAATAACTCAATAAAAAATTACAGAAAAAGTAATATTGAAGCCATACGTAAAGAAATAAGAAAAGCGCGTAAACAAACTCTGGGGGTGCTTGGAGTAAATATTATGACAGTATTGACCAATTTTTCTGATATGGTTCGTACGTCGATAGAAGAAGGCATCGATATCATATTTTCGGGAGCAGGTCTGCCATTAGATTTACCAAAGTATCTAAAAAGAGGTACTAAAACAAAATTGGCACCCATTGTTTCATCGGGAAGAGCGGCTTCAATTATCTTTAAAAAATGGAAGCAAAATTATGACTATCTCCCAGATGCATATGTAGTTGAAGGTCCAAATGCAGGAGGGCATTTAGGATTTAAGCCGGATGAAATAGACAGTAAAAAAAATGACCTTGATCTACTTGTATCAGAGGTGCTTGAGGTGACTGATAATATTAAAGCCAAATACGATAAAAATGTTCCTGTTATTGCAGCAGGTGGTATTTATTCCGGAGCAGACATTTATAAACTGATTGAAAAAGGAGCTTCTGCTGTTCAGCTGGGGACCCGATTTGTTGTAACCAAAGAGTGCGATGCTTCCTTCGAGTTTAAAAATGCTTTTGTTAAAGCCATTGAAAGTGATATTAAAATTATCAAAAGTCCGGTAGGCTTGCCTGGAAGAACTATATTTAACAAATTCCTAAAAGAAGCAGATGAAGGCAAAAGAAAGCCAGAGTTTTGCAAATACAATTGCATAAAATCCTGCAATCCAAAAACAACTTTGTATTGTATTGCCGATGCATTGTTTCATGCCTATAAGGGGAATCTGGATAAAGGTTTTGTTTTTACAGGAATAAATGCCGATAGAGTTTCAGAAATATCAACAGTAGAAGAGGTTTTTACCGAACTGATAGAGGAGTACAAAGTAGCGGAAGAAAATAGAAGGGAAAATTAATGCGGCAACTGGTAATTTCAAAACAAATAACCAATCGGGACCAGGAATCGATTAGCAGATATTTTAGGGAAATTACTAAATACCCGTTAATCTCGGTTGAAGAGGAAGTTGAATTAACTGTCAGAATAAAAAAAGGCGATCAAGATGCGCTGCAGCAGCTTGTACTTGCAAATCTAAGGTTTGTGGTGTCAGTTGCAAAACAATATCATAACCGTGGGCTTTCATTTTCTGATTTAATAAATGAAGGCAATCTTGGATTAGTAAAAGCAGCAAGCAAGTTTGATGAAACCAAAGGCTTTAAATTTATTTCGTATGCGGTTTGGTGGATACGCCAATCAATGACTCAGGCAATTTCTGAACAAACAAGAACCGTTCGCTTGCCCATTAACAGAATCTCATCCATAAACAAAATAAGTAGCGCAATCCCTTATCTTGAACAAGAATTAGAGAGAGAACCTACCAATGAAGAAATTGCAAGCTATCTTGATTTGCCTGATGATGATGTTGCAATTGCCAATACAGTTAAAAAAAGGCCTATTTCTTTTGATAATCCATTTTTAGGTGATGGTGATACCGACTTTAATCTGTATGATCTTGTTCCTAACGAAACCACTTCCTTGCCAGATGATCACTTATTAAACGAATCACTTGCAACAGATATTGGAAGGGCATTGAAGAAACTAAGTAAACGGGAATCGGATATTATAACTTTTTCCTTCGGACTGAACAAAACTTCGGTTCAGAACTTACAAGACATTGCCAGTAATTATAATATGACCAAAGAGCGAATAAGACAGATTAGAAATAAAGCATTGATGAAGTTGAAAAAAATAATGCATGATGGAAAAGGGTTTGTATAACACAATTTAATACTGAAGAAAATAAATTTTATGGGTAGATCGCAAGATAGTTTCAATAAAAAAAACGTAAGAAGCAAAAAAGAGAAGAAAAGAAAAGAAAAAGAGGAAAAGAGGCTTGCAAAAAAGGAAAATCAGGGAAAAAACAGTTTTGATGATATGATTGCCTATGTTGATCAAAATGGAGTAATATGTTCAACACCGCCGGATCCGGAAAGTAAAGAAGAAATTAAGCTTGAGAACATTAAAATTGGGGTTCCTAAAAAAGAAGATGAAAAGGAACTTGACCCAATTAGAAAAGGCGTTGTGAGCTTTTTTAATGAAAGCAAAGGGTTTGGATTTATAAAAGATTTAGAAACCAAAGAAAGTGTTTTTGTGCATGTTAACAATCTACTTGATCGTATTAAGGAAAACAATATTGTAACTTTCGAAGTTGACTATGGTGCAAAAGGCCTTATAGCAATTAAGGTGAAACTTTTTAAAGAAGGCAAGGAGACAGCTACATCAAATTAGAATAAAGCTTTGCTCAATTTCTCAATTCCACATAAAAAAAGGAATCCCTTGCAATACATACCTCAATGATAATGTAAAGGGTTCTATTTAGAAGTTATCTTAGCATTAATATGCCACCCTTCAACTACTAAACAGTTGTAAAACAAGTAATTAAAGCCTTTTAAGGTAGTCGTTTTCCTTAAAATCTATTTGTAAAATTTACTTAGGATTCAATTTGTTTAAAATACCTCTTTGGTAAATTTTAAAGCTTATATAATCTACTAAGCCTGCCTAAGACTTTGTGAAATCTAGTGTAAATCAATATTTAATGTTTGTTTGAAGGTCAATGGACCTTGGTCGTTAATCATTTGCTATCAATGACTTAATGACTAGTGTTATGTCAAGGCTAATTTGTCAGGTGACAACACCTGACAAGTGCACCAGCCAGGTGTTGTCACCTGGCTAATTACCAGGAATATCAGACTTGACATGACGCTAGTGACAAATGACCTTTTGAAAAAAATATACGCTTGTAAAACAAAGTAATTACAAAATTCAAAAAAGATTGAGTATAATTTCGAAATTTCAGATACCTAATGCTGATGAAAAACCGAATAGTTTGCTTAAATTGTAACAGTATATTTGGCATACAAAAGATATTTTTCAATGAATTTAATAGATAAGAAAATAATAGAATTTAAGAACTGGTACGAACAACAATTACCACATCATGATGCATCTGTCCGTTTTTTTTGTAGCCTCATCTCCTCCATTCCTAAAGTTGAAATGGTAAAAGGCCGAACCAAAAGTTACGAAGAAAGCATTAGTAAGTTTAAAAGAAAGTACTTACTGTATATAAAACCTGAAGAAAGTGATTTTAAAATAAATGATTACCTTACAGATTTAATTGGAATTCGTGCTGTTTGTTTTTATTCCGAAGAAGTTCATGAAATACGCAAAAGCCTTAAAAAGTACTTTAAACAAATAGAAATAACAGATAAATCCGAACAATTAGAGAAAACAGATGATAAATTTGGTTATAAAAGTTTGCACTTACAGTTGGTATTAAAAAACGGGCTTAAAGGAATAGCTGAAGCTAATGAATATAAAAACATTAAAATTGAGCTTCAGATTCGCACTGTGATTCAGGATGCATGGAGTATGCTGGATCATGAAATAAAATACAAAAAAAGTATACCACAGAAACTGAAGAGAAGAATTAATCGCTTGTCGGCTTTGTTTGAGATTGCAGATGATGAATTTTTAAATATACAAAAAGAGATATTGCATGAGGAACGAAAAATAAGCAGCAGGCTTAAAAAAGGTGGTAAAATTGAAACTTTTAAAATACTTGATGTATTCCGGTTTTTATTCGTTGCCCTAAAATATTTTCCCGACTATAATTTTATCGAATATAAAGTAGATGGGTTTGTTCAGGAAATTCTATTACAAAAAAGTAACTTTACTGAAGGAGAATTGAATGATGCATTGCAAAAAAACCTCTCTTATGCCAATGACATTGAAAAAGAAATAAAACAAAATTTGAATCCTTACACAAAAATAAGATACTGCTTGTATAAATCAAATGTCAGAAACTTTGAAGGCATTTTATCATTGCATCAACAAGGAATATTTAATCAATTAAACTAGTACTTAAATTGAAGCTTGTGCTATTAACCTGTTTTACAATCTATAATTAATTATCTGTTTGGATGAACGCAAAAATCACCATAGAAAAGTTAATCAATTTAATTAACAGAGGTACTAAAATCTATAAAATTGATAAACCTAATGAGAGGATAGAAATCATTGAAGGGATTGTTTTTGACAATGATGGACCGCATGTGTTAATATCAAAGTACCAAATTGCGTTTACAGACCAACTTAAAGCTCTCATTGAAACAGATAAATTCCAGGATGCAATTTTCAGGCCCAGAAATAGGGGTGTAATGCTAATTGATATTGTTGATTATTCAAAAGGCAATTCCCTCTATTTTGCATCATTACTAACGGTGTTTAATACTATATTACACCAGGTAATCCTAAAGCTAAAAACAATTAATAAACTGGTTGAGCAAATTGTTCCATCAGGCGACGGTTGCTATCTGGTGTTTAATGAAAATATAAACAACAGTTTTTTTAAAATTGTACTAATCATTCTTAATGAAATGAATAATTTACAAGATGATATATTAGAGAAGCATTTAAGAATTAGAAAATCGGATAAAAAGCTCCACTTAAGAATAAGCTGCACGCTCAATGAAACAGACTTTTTTTATGATATTTCGGGAAATAGAAATTGCTACGGGATAGCCTTAAACGAAGCCTCAAGAATTTTGCATTCAGCCCAAAATGAAATAGCAGCGAAATTTCCTAATGAGGACTCTTTTGATTCTGTATTTTTTGATAAAACTGTAGTGGGGCAAGCGAACTCTTTAATTAAATCATTAAATAAAAACAGCCAATACAATGTTTCAATAATAGATTTGGGTTATATTTCGGATAAACATGTGATAGAAAGACAAATATGGTGGATGAAGGATTTACCATTGAACAGGTCTATCGATTTGTACATTGAGTAAAAATAAGCTGCTATGCATTGAAAATACATGGTTTTAAGAAATCAAATAAACTTTGATGAAACCACAAATCGATAAGAAAAGTAATTAAACAGGCATAAAAATAGAATATTACGCAAATAGCTTTAACTTTAGCTATTTAACCAAAATTTATCTACATGCAAGTTGCTGTAAACCGCAAGAAATTAAAATTTATTCCTAATCACTCAAGAGTAATAGCACGTTTCCTATATACTACTGATGAAAGAGCAGTTAATACAATTCATTCGGTTCTTAGTATGTCGGCAAATGAAGCAACTGTTTCGCTGAACCAAACGCTTAGAGATTATTCAATGAGGCACAGAAATATTTCAAAAATATTCGAAAAACATTATAATAAAATTGCACATTTAATCCCAAAACTCAATATTGATGCATCGACAATAAGCTATCCGCAAAAAATACTTATTGGAAGCTATTTTACAATGGAATACTCAATTGAATCGGCTGCTTTTTTTAATCCTTCAATTGTTGAACATCCGGATCAATCTGAAACAGGAAAGGGACAAAAGCGGGTGATTGTGAGCTTAAGGGCTACCGGCGAAGGACACATTTCGTCAATAGTTTTCAGAACCGGGATACTTGATAAAGATAATAATTTAACCCTGGAACCAGTTGGAAACATGCTTGAAGAAGCTGA
Organism: Bacteroidales bacterium; assembly: GCA_050296515.1. Taxonomy (GTDB): domain Bacteria; phylum Bacteroidota; class Bacteroidia; order Bacteroidales; family NBLH01; genus NBLH01. The sequence goes on from JBNKRJ010000083.1 coordinate 6,555, forward strand.
ACAAATTTTAAAATACACCTATGATAAAGAATCTTTTGGTAGAAAGCTGGATGAAATGCAGGGCTTTCATGACCTTATTCCACCGGGATTAATAATGGATAAGCTCAATGATACCTTTTCATACGGCGAACTTCGAAAATGTATTGAAGATGCAAAAAAAGGGCTTCATCTGGCTGCAGATAAAGAATTACTTTTTAACCAGATTTTATGGCTGGCAGAGTCGCATTATGAACTTCAGTTTTCATTAGATACCAATATATCCGAACGAGTAATTTTTCCAGTCTCGGCAAATGAAAAGAATGGTGTTGAAGATGCTCGTTTTGTTAAGTTCACGGAAGATGATGGACAGATAAATTATTACGCTACTTATACTGCTTATGATGGCAGCACTATACTTCCCAAGATGCTGGACACCAGAGATTTTTATCAATTCAGAATGTTGCCACTAAACGGAGAAATTGCTAAAAATAAAGGTATGGCTCTTTTTCCGCGTAAAGTAAATGGCAAATATGCCATGCTCTGCAGATTAGATGGTTTTAATAATTACATTGCTTTTTCTGATAGCCTTACCGTGTGGCGTGAAGCAACATTATTACAAGAGCCCAAATTTCCATGGGAACTAATTCAGATAGGAAATTGTGGTTCGCCGATCGAAACCCCTGATGGGTGGCTGGTTATAACGCATGGTGTTGGCCCCGTAAGGGAATATGCTCTTGGCGCATCATTATTTGACCTAAAAAACCCGTTAAAAGAAATTGGCCGGTTAAAATCCCCCCTACTTGTGCCTAACAGAGAAGAGCGAGAAGGATATGTCCCTAATGTAGTTTACTCATGTGGTTCAATCATTCATAATGATCATTTAATATTGCCTTATGCCATGTCGGACTATGCATCTACTTATGCCACTATTAATTTGAGAGAACTGCTAAATGAATTAAAAAAAACTGGTTGAAAACTTTAAGAAATCCTTGAAGGTGCCCCAATCTATCAACTCCTGCAAAAAATCCTTTTTCTAAATTTCTGGTATAAAACGAGTAAAAGATGAGAATCATGTAACTTATTATCATAGTTGTGTAACATCTTTGAAAAGAAAGTAGCTTACCTTTGTTTTAGTTGAATATTTCCATAATTACAATGAGGTATAAGTAGGTGATTATCACCTAAAGAAGTACTAAACACAACCTCTAAATCCTCAAAGAAGGATTTAATGTAGAAATTTAACCAACCAAAAACGTGACTCAAGGTTAAATTTCTACATCTTAACTCTAACTTATAATAATGGAACTTGTCCTTGAATTAGGGCGATTACATTCAATAATAAAGAAATAACTAAAAATAAACCCATGAAAGATTTACTTTATACTATCGCAATATTATTATTAATTGTTTGGGCTGTTGGAGTTCTGGTTTTTGGAGCAAGTGGAGTTATCCATGCTTTACTGGTATTTGGTCTTGTTGTAATTATGATTCGACTAATGCAAAAGAAGAAAGCTGTTTAATTTAATCTTTACAACTGTTTTTTAACTATCATGAAGCAGGCTTCAAGAAAGCATAATGAGAAATCATTAAAGTCGAATTAAAGGACACCAATATTTATAATTTTACTGAAAACCAATATCTCCCGAGGTATAATAAACAAATCAGGTCAACGAAAAATCATTAAACCACTATTACCATAGTTTTTTGGCCATTAATAGGTGGATATCACTTAATAATGGCCTTTTTATTTTAATATAAGTATGACCTTGATGCATTTATATTCATTTGCAAATTAAACCAAGCAAAACTAAAAAACGGAAAAGACAGGTATTGAAAATTAACTATAATCCGGTAATTATCTCAATACAATATCCTCTAAAAATGTGAGAATCATGTAACTCATTATCATAGTTATGTAACGCATTGGAAAAGTTAGCAAGTTACCTTTGTATTTAAAAGAATTAATTTAGAAAAGCTCCTTGAAAAATAAGGATAGATATTTATAAAACAAATCATGAAAAATCCACTTAGCGTCATTGCAGTAGCCTTAGTAGTCGCCTGGATAATTGGAATTCTTGGCTTTAGTGCAGGAGGAGTCATCCATACATTGTTGGTAATCGCGCTTATTATAATTGTAATACGTTTAATACAAGGGAAAAAAGCCAATTAATAAACACATTTCAAGCTTACCTTTTGATAAAATCAGAAGCCGCCGAATTTAAGAAAAACTTAATTCATTCACTATACCCCTGGTTTTATAGGTCATCATTAATCAGTATTTGTTTGGTGGTGGCCTTTTTTGATTTATATGAGTAAATTTTATGATGCCGTTGTTGATTTCTATCCTATCAGTAAAGACACAACCTCTGAAATGGAGTTGAACGATTAATTCCCGCTTAAGTCAATTCAAATATTCTGACTATAGCTTTCTCCTGGAAATGTGTGAATGATGTAATATAATATCATAGTTCTGTAACGCTTTCAAGTTCTAATATCCCGAACTTTGCAAGGTAAATTAAACTTAATGAAACCCTCATAGAGGGATTAGCTTACGCTGAGCCCTTCGGGGTTTTTAAAGAAATTTAATTTAACGAAGTGATCTCATGAGCGAAGTGAATAATTGTTCTGCAAAACAATATGTTTAACCTTGCGAAGCAAGCTCATGAACTCCATATAAATAGTTTAAGAAAAGTGAATAAATATCAATTACTTAACTAAAATTTAAACAAGTGAAACAAGTTTTGATAAATCGAAGCTGTCAGCTTTGCTGAGCCCCCATAGGTTTATCTGACAAATAGAAATAATTAAAAAATAAGCAGATGAGAACAATACAACTATTTCTTTCAGCACTTATTGTATTAGGATTGGGCTTAAGCTCATGTATGCCTGGTAAAAAGCTGGAAAGCTATAAAAACCAAATAAGCAGGCTAAAGCAAGACAGTACCAGCCTGCAAAATAGGCTGAATGCTTATAATGAATCCATACAAAACCAGGGTGTTGCACGAGTATCATCAGAGAATGAAGATTTAATTGATGAAATAAAAGCATTGTCACCAAAATCAGAAACTACCAGTACAGATCAAAAAGAACGTTTACAAAACCTTCAGGAAATAATTAAAATACATAAAGAAACAATGGATGGCCTTAAAACTTCAATACTGGAAGCTTTGAAGTTCTTCACCCCTGATGAACTTTACGTATACATAAAGAATGGAAATGTTTACGTTTCGTTTGAAGAACAATTGCTGTTTGATCCGGGCACCGATTCTATTGTTCCTTCTGGAAAAGCCGTTTTGAAAGAGCTTGCAATTGTTTTAAATAACAACAGGGATATAAATGTTATAGTTGAAGGGCATACAGATAACAGCCTTGATAGTTGCCTGGCATTTAAAGATAAATGGGAAGTTAGCACGGCCAAAGCCAACTCAGTTGTTCGCATTTTAACAAATGATTTTGGCCTTGATTCTAAACGCATTACAGCTTCGGGTAAGGCCGGATTTCATCCTGTAAACACAAATAAAACAAGTGAGGGAAGGGAGAGTAATCGTAGAACAGAAATCATTTTGTCATTGAGCTTGTCTGAGGTTTTTAATCTTCTTTATTCTTCGGTCGATTAAAACTTTGCAGGATAGAGTTGTTAAAAGAAAAACTTAGTTTTATTGTATGTGAAGTTTTTAATATCTGAGCGGGTGATAGAAATTAAAACTGTAGTTATCAATAAGTTGAATTAATACAAATAAGCTTCGATAAATTAATTTATCAGATAAGATTGGAACTAAAAAATACTTAAAATGTAAAACATGTATAAAAACAAAACGAAACAACAAGCTAATAGCTCATTCAAAAAAACTTTAAATGAGTTTAGAACAGATTTTAAATTAGAATGGAAAACAATTAAAGAACAATTTGGAATTGACATGCACAGGTTTGGACGGTTTTTAAAAAAACTGCTAATTACTGATAAAAAGTAAGAACATCATTGTGAAAGGAATTTATTAAATAAGCATTAAAAAGGGAATTATTATGAGCCGAATTAGAAACACTATATCAAGTGAAACAAAAGTTTATGGTGTTGCACTGGCCATTTTGGTTGCTGCATTTATACTATTAAAAATATTGAGTGGTAAAAGAATAAATTCAGAGATTACAGAAACTTTTTTTGGATTGGCCAACTGGATGCTTATTCTTATTAGTTTAATTGTTGGATTCTTAATTGGTCTAGCAGTAATTAAAAAAAGGAAATAAGCACTTTAAGTTGCTATCTACTAATTAACAAAATTTGATTCTGCGGTAGCTTATACCACAATGCCGTTTAGTTAAGAAAGGCTTAATCGGAATTATCAGGCTTCGACTCCGCTCAGCCACCAATGGGTAGGACGTTGGGCGAAGCCGAAGCGCAACAAAGCTTATCTTAAACGACATTGAGTTTATACCAACAGCAAATTGCTTTTCTTTATTTACCCCAACCCTTCTAGCGAGTGAAGAACGTTTACCTTCACCAGTGAAGCGAGTAAAATCAATTTGCTCCCAATATGGGGCGGGGTAAACAAATTGATTTTCAGAACGGTCAGTTCTCAATGGTGCAATCTACTGCATAATCATATTAACAAAATAAAAACTAATATTCTTCTACGCATCACCAAAAACATCATGGTGATACAGAACAAATAAAAGATGAAAAAAATAAAATACATGTTCGTTATCTGGATTTTTATTTTTCTGGGTTTTATTCTCTACTGGAAGTATTTCTATACCTATAGCGAAGGCTATCACAGCGGAGTATTGACCGAATTTTCCTATAAAGGCAACTTTATCAAATCCTATGATGGTGAAATGACATTACGCGGCACATCCGGCGAATTAAGTGAGCTGACAGTGCCAATAAAATTTAATTTTAACGTTACTGATAAAAATATAGCGCTTCAGCTGGATAGTATTCAGGGACAATTGGTAACTCTTCATTACAAACAAAAAAACGGGGCTCCATTTTGGCGGGGCGACTGGAAATATATTGTTGATAGTGTTGAGCTTATGCCTTAAAATCACACGGTAAGACAAAATTTAATAATTACAAAAATGGAATCAAAACAAAAAAAAGTATTAATAGCTATTGATTATGACCCTTCGGCAAAAAAGATTGCTGTACAAGGATATGCTTTGGCTCAAAATATGAATGCTATTACAATACTGCTCCACGTAGTTCTGGAATATTCCAACTATACCTCATTGAGCCATACAGAAATAATGGGATTTGCTGGTACTAAAGATATTGCCAAATTGCAAACCGAGACCAAGGATGATCCCAAAATCATAGCACAGCTGTTTCTTGAGAAATCAAAAAAACACTTGGGGAGTAAAGATATTCAAACACTTGTGAAAGAAGGAGATTTTGCACAATCTATATTAGAAGTGGCAAATGAACAAAATGTTGACATTATTGTAATGGGTTCGCACAGTAAAAGATGGTTAGAGAAAATAGTAATGGGAAGTGTTACCGAAAAAGTATTAAGCAAAACAAAAATCCCGCTTTTCATTATACCTATCAGAAATTAATCCGTCGCAATTACTAAGTTGCTGATAAACAATTGATTGTTACTAAAATCTTAGTCGTCTGATTGTCAATCATGTGTTTGTTCAAAATAAGCAATCACATCAAAAGCATCTCGTTTTTTGTGGTCTTAGCCATCACTATAATTAAATCAATGATGGTTATGCTTATTCCCGACAAAAAAAACGTTGAACCCCTTATTCTGTTTATAGAATTACAAATTAATGTCGTTTAGTTAGCTATACCAATTGTATTTATATTTTAGTCTAAAGGTAAAATACTCAAGTTTAGCACTAAATTAAAGTACTGATAAACAGAAAAGTAGAATAAAAAAATGCAGCATATTATTTTGTTAATACCTTAATTATTAGTAAATTAAGGGTGAATCAAAAACTAAAAAATATGCTGCGGAATAA
>JBNKRJ010000084.1:0-35591 GCA_050296515.1 Bacteroidales bacterium
CTAATTCAACTCTGAAGTTGAAAAACAAAGTTAAACGTTGCATAATAGTAATTATAAACTACTGATTATCAGACTTCATTTTTGATGATGATAATATAAGTAACTGATGTTCTGAAATCTACAAAACATGGGAAATGTCAGTAAAGATCGTCAACAAAAGTTGTTGAATGAACTTGAAAAAATAAGCAACTCAACCAGTCATTTGCTTCAAAACTTGTTACAGTGGGCTAAAAATCAAATAAATAGTATTAAAGTAAGCCAAAGAAATTTTGATCTTACCGAAATGATCAAACAAAATATCCTACTTATTGAACAAAACGCCAATTACAAATCGATAAAAATAAATTATCAAAACGATTCTAAAATTGACTGCTTTGCAGATCCAATGATAATATTTCAGAAATCTATCATCTAATGCTATAAAGTTTACTCCCGAAAAAGGTACAGTTGCTATAAGTTTACTAAGAGAGAATAGACATGCAATTATTGGCATAAAAGATAGTAGAAAAGGAATAAACAACGCATTTATAGACAAACTCATTGATAATCAGCCATTTTTATCATCTTATGGAACAAATGGAGAAAAAGGTTCTGGCCCAGGTTTATTACTTTGCAAAGCCTTTATTGAAAAAATAATGGAGAAATGAAAATAAATTCTGTTAAAAACCAAGGCGCAGAAATAAAAATTATGCATCCTGCTGATCTGATAATTTAACTTTAAGCAAATATTAAATTACTTTCAAACTAGTATAATTAACTAAAAGACAATTAAATAAGATATTTAAAACATTTTATCAGTAAATAAAAAATGCTTATCTTCGTAGCCAACCTTTTTTGAGTTATAAACCTACTTCGACAATGACCAAATAATTTTATTAAAACTGAAACGTCATTCAGATTAGTAATGTTTCCCTAATGTTGTTATTGGCCTATGAGTCTTTTGTTGTCAAATCAAAAAAAAGAAAAAAGCTATAAATTTTTATTTGAGGATGCTGTTTCTGGTGTATGTCTTACCAACCTCAATGGTGAAATACTCGATTGCAATGATAAGTTTGTTGAAATAACAGGACTTGAGAGTGCAAACAATGTGATAGCAATTAATATTAATAATTACTTTACAGATTCAAATAAAAAACCGTTTAGCTTTTCATCTTCTAAGGATAAAATTAGTCAGCATTATCTTTATTTAACAACTGAAAAAAAATCCAATGCATTATTTCTGGTTACAACTAAATCAGTTGAACTACAGAAGGAGTTGTATTTATTAATCAATGTAATTGATATTAAAAAGAGCGGTAAATCAAAAAATAGCGCCCAAGGCATTGAAAATAAAGATATTGAAATTGAAAGATTAAAGAAAAGACTCTTTTTAAGTGAAGAGAAATTTAAAAAAGTGCTTGAATTATCCGATTCTGCAGTACTTATCCAAAACGAATCTAAAATATTATTTGTTAACCCGGCTTGGGAAAACCTTACTAATTATACAAAAGAAGAAGCATTTAAAATAAGGACATGGGATTACATTCACGAGGATTTTAAGAAGCTTTTCCAAAATAGAACTCTGGCAAGGCTTAGAGGAAAAAAGGTTCCCGATAAATACGATTTAAAAATTCTTACGAAAACAGCTAAAGAAATTTGGGTTAGTGCTAAAGTTACCATTGTTGATTACGAAGGTGAACAGGCTCTAATGACAACCTTAAATGATATTACAGATAGAAAAAGAAACCAGCAAGCATTAAGGGAAAGCAAGAAAAAATTCCAGTCGTTGTTTTACGAAAACAATTCAATAATGTTTGTGGTGGATCCAAAAAATGGGAACATTGTTGATGCAAACGAAGCGGCCTGTAAATTCTACGGATATCCTTTACACAAAATTAAATCACTAAATATCAACAACATAACAGCTCTTTCAGAAGATGAAATACAAGCGCAAATTGATGCAGCGATGGAGGGGCGAAAAGAACATTTTTTATTTAAACACAAACTTTCTAACGATGAAATAAGGGATGTTGAAGTCTACAGCGGAAAGGTAGAAATAAAAGAAACAATTCTGCTTTATTCTGTTGTGCATGACATAACTGCCAGAAAAAAAGCCGAAGAAGCATTGAAAGAATCTGAGAATAAACTAAAACAATTAAACGCTCAAAAAGACAAGTTTTTTTCAATTATTGCCCACGATTTACGCAGCCCATTGGGTTCTTTTATGCAGCTGACTGAATTTATTAAAGAAAACTACAGTGAACTATCTGATGCTGAGTTTAAAACATACTTTAATCATATTTATTCGTCGGCAAAAGGAACTTTCAAACTACTTGAAAACCTTTTGGTTTGGACAAGAAGCCAGCTTGGTGTGCTTGAATTAAGACCTGAAAAAATCAATATCATGGAAATTGTTAATGAAACTCTTTCAATTTACTCAGAAGGAATTCGAGCAAAAGAAATTGATTTACACAATAATATTGGAGAACCAGTATATGCTTATGCAGATGAAAATACGGTGGCAACTGTACTTCGTAATCTGATTTCGAATGCTATAAAATTCACTCCAAAAAATGGAGATGTATCAACCAGCACCAAACAAGTTTTAACTGAAAAGGGAGAATTTATTCAGGTTATTGTTAAAGACAGCGGATTAGGAATTCCGAATGATAAGATTGAAAAACTTTTCAAAATAGAAGAAAACTACAGCACCTATGGTACTAATAATGAAAAGGGGACAGGTCTTGGGCTTATTTTGTGCAATGAACTTGTGAAAAAAAATGGTGGCGAAATATGGGTAGAAAGTGAACAAGACAAAGGAACTTCTTTCTATTTTAATCTTCCTGCAGGAAATTCTTAGACCAATTTTTTTTTATTGCTTTGAATTTAAAAATAATCAGGCTTTCGTTCTGAAACGCTTATATTCTTTTAGAAAACCAACCAAAAGGGTTGCTAAGAACCAATCTAAATTACAAAAAAGGAACAAAAATCATTATCTATAAAAAGATCTTTTACTTATTTTGCGATGTGTAATTAATTGCATAATGCAGAATTTATGTCGGAACAAAAAAGATATTTAATAGGGATAGACGATACAGACAACAAGTTTTCAAGAGGAACAGGCTTCAGATCGCGACACCTTAGTTCATTGATTAATAACGAATTACTAGGAGATGTTATCAGCATAACCCGGCATCAGCTTTATGTACATCCAGATATTCCTTTTACATCACAAAATAGCTCAGCTTGCCTTGAAGTAAAAACAGCAGATATAGAAGTGTTAAAATCGTTTTGCCAGGCCTATTTAAAATGTGAATGCGCAACAGGCTCTGACGTTGGCCTTTGTATTGCAGAATTTGATAATATTAACGAGAAGGTTATTAGTTGGGGAAGTAGGGCCAAGGTTGAAGTACTTACTAAAAATGAAGCAAACACAATCGCCGCCGAGGCAGGTATTTACCTAGAAGGCTATTTAGGAACATTGGATGGAATAATTGGAGCCATGGCAGGTGTAGGATTAAGAAAATCTGGCAGTGATGGGCGATTCATTTGGCTAATGGGCAAAGAATTAAGAGATTTTACAGGAATTTATTCAGCCAAAGAATTGTATGAATTATCTATTTTTGACGAGATAGTTACAAAAGAAAAACAAGAAATAAATGCAAATGACAGAATAAATATTTCGGAATGGATACGTCCTGTTCTTACTGATTCGAAAATATCTGTTATTGTTGAACCCGTTACAAAAAATGAAAATTATGAGTGGCAAATTGCATCAAAAGAGTATATCAAGAGTATCTCAAACTAACCTGGCAACAGTAATTGAAATGCTTATTCCTGTTGTTTTAGGCATAGCAGCTATTGTGGCGCACGCAAGATATCGTTCCAACATAAACCTGCCAGGACATCACGGCCTGGAGTTTATGGCTTTATTGCTTATTTCATTTTCAACCAGTAAAATCAAATGGTCATCCTATTTTTTCTCGCTGGGTGTTGCAGCCTTTGTTTATGTTCCTTTTTTAGGTTTTAAAAGTCCGTTGGTAGCAATGGTCTACATCCTGCCAGGAGTTATATTTGGTTTACTAAGTAGTTTAGCTATAATTAAGAAATACAGAATTGTATTTTTAGCAGTTTTTGGAGGTTTAGCATACGCAAGTATTCCATTTTTTCGTTTAATTTTGTGGCTGACGGTAGGAATCGGTCAAAAGTCAATAATTGTGTCGCCTGTATCCACAATAACATTCTTTTTTATATTTGGAATAGCAGGGTCATTATTAGGCTTAGGTGCTTATCATCTATTCAGGAAAATCACTAAGTAATAAACAAACAATCAATGAATTAAGAGATTTCTTGAACATCGAAAAGCAAAAAACTACATAACGAAAAAATAATTTAGATGGAACAAAAAATCTCAAAAGTATTTCTATTAATTATTGCTTTGTCAGGCATCATCATTAGCTGCAACCCTGATGTTGGGGGCAAACCAGTTTTAGAGTTTTTAACCGGAAGTAAATATACCTATAAAAATGACTCTGTTGCACCTGGCGACTCATTACTCTTTGGCATAAAATGTAAATGGAATGGAGCAGATGCTCTCAAAAAGATCACTGTTTTAAAAAATGATGCTCTTATCGAAACAATCGAAATAAACCCTATTGATGGAGAAGGTGTCGCATTTGGAGTAAAATATAAAAAAAGTGCTGAAAATGATAGTCTTGTTTTTGAATTGCTAGACGCAGCCAGTAATATGGCCACTCTGAACCTTGTTCTTTATCCAGATACCTCTTTATCTGATTTGCGAGGAATATCAGGTATTGTTTTAGGAGCACAGGATAATAAAACCGACAGTGCCCTTTATTCAATTTCCAGGCAAAAATCACATTCCATAGCTTATGCAAATAGTAATGAAGCCACCCAGAAAGTGATTGACTTTGTTGCAGCCTATGATACTCAAAATCAATTCCATATAGGTTCTCCGGCAACAAACTTTAATAATATTTACGACTTTAGTGCCTGGAAACAAAAAGACACAACAGAGTTCATTCAACAAACATTTACAAACGAAGAATACGGAACATTAAACCAAACAAAAATCAAAGCCATATTTGATGATACAAAAGAAACTGAAGTGCTGACAAAAACAAACGGTTTATCTACTGAAGATACTTATTTATTTCACACGCAAGCGGGTAAATACGGAGTGTTAAAAATCAACTCTGTGACAAAAGGGGTAGACGGGTCAGTAAATTTTGATCTAAAAATACAAAGATAAGTGGAACTAAATCAACAAATATTTAATAATCAAACAATTAAACGGAATCTTATATGAAAAATTTTCTTAAACTAACCATTGTATTTGTTATTGCAGCAGGAACATTTACAAGCTGTAAAAAGGATGAAAGTACCCCACCACCGGTACTAAAGTTTATTGAAGAGGCTGGATTTACATATCAGGACGCTGGTGTAGCACCAGGTGACTCAGTTAAAGTTGGATTTGTTTGCACTTCAAATGGAAGCGATGCATTGGCAAGTCTTAAGTTTTATGTTAATGAGCAACAATACTTAAATGGAACTTTTGAAGTAGGTATTCAAGAGTTTACCACTGATGGATTTTGGCTAATCAAGTCCGCTGCTGATGAAGATAACTGGACATTTGAACTTGTTGATATTAATGGAAACACTTCAAGCTTAACCTTAAAATTGACAAAAGATTTAGCAAAAGCTGATGTTGAAGATATCACCGGTGTTGTTTTGGGAGCTCAGGATAACAATACAGACAAACCAATGTATTCGATAACTGATAAGGCTACTTATAATTTTATTGAAGCAACTCCTGAAGCAATTCAGGCAAAAATCGATTTTGTCTGTTATTCAGATATTAAAAATAACACTTATTTATCTTCACCAGGAGCAAATTGGACAGGAACGAACTACGAAGTAAGCTTTAACGCATGGACAACTAAAAACGTAACTTACTTTATTCTTGACGCCCCTTTTGAATTAGCTGAATATGAAGTATTAACAAAAACAAAAATTAAAACAGCTTATGACGATGCAGTTGAAGCTGCTTTACCTGATAAAATAGAAATAAAGAAATCAAAAGACATGGCTCCTGATAAAATGTACTTGTTTAAAACTTACAATGGAAAATATGGAGTTATAAAAGTAAATACTGTTACACCAGGTACAACTGGCTCAGTAAACTTTGATATTAAAATTGAAAAGTAAGATCAAATAAATTCCAAAAAAGGCCTTGTAAGTGTTCAAGGTCTTTTTTTAACTTCATCCCAATGAAAAAGTTCTTTTTTATAGCAATTATTGCTTCTTTGCTATATTCCTGTAAAGAAGAAGAATTATCTGGTATTAAACCTGTTATAACAGTTGAAACAGGAACAAATTTAGTATCTGAAAACACTACCCTGCCAGCTGGTCAACAATACCAGGTACATATTGTTGCATCAGCCGAAAATGGTGAAAACCTTACCAACCTAATCATAAAATCGAATGGTACAAGAGTTTTCGATAATGGGTATAACACTCCTACCCTATCAGAAACAATTACTTTGACCAAAACAACCGAAGAAATTGAAGTTCTCACCTTCATAATAAGGAACAAAGCCAGACTGGCTGATAGCCTGTCCATTACTTTGACAAAAGAAATTAAAGAGCCTGGGGAAATAATCAAATACAATTCAATTACTCTGGGCTGTCATGAAAACACAAGCATCGGCAATTATTATTCAACAGGCAACAACAAAGCATACACGCAAACAGAAGCCTTTAATAATCAAAACCTTATAGATATCATCTACTTTTTTGATGCAGTTGAAGATAAAAATGCACTGGGTTCGCCGGCAGCAAATTTAAGCAGCATTATTACAGGTAGCGAAGCACCAGAAAACTGGACGATTAAAAGAACTACAAGATATACTCGTTCAACAATCAATATTTCTGATGCTGAGTTTAATAATTCGTTTGATGACAGTTTAATTCTTGCCAATTTATTTACTGATGGAGGCAGAAAAGCAAAACAATTGCAAGCAGGCCAATACTTTGGCTTTGTTAATGAAGAGGGCAAATATGGAATTATAAAAATTGAAAATGTAACAGGAGAGGCTGAAGGAACATTACAATTTAGTTTGATAATTCAGAAATAGTCACTGGTTACTGGTTTCTGGTAACTGGTTCCTGAAAACAAGTAACCAGATTATGAAAAGATTATTTACACTAATCCTATTTTTAGCAAGTTGGATAATTAGTTTTGCTCAAGTTAATTTCTCGGGCAATCTTATAGACAAAACCACCCAACAGGCGATTACAGATGCAAACATATATTTAACTGATTTAAAAAAAGTTACAACCAGCGATAATGATGGCCTTTTCCAATTTACGAATATCTCACCAGGCGAACATGAATTAAAAATAAGCTGTGTAGGTTATAGAGATACCATTTTTCAGGTAAATGTTTCAAAAGAAGGAATTTATATCAAAATTTTCATGAATCCTAAAGATGAAAAAATTTCAGAAATAACAGTTATTGCTGATAGAAGGCCAAAAAAAATGGAAGATATAACTTCAAGAGTTGACATCATTAGCCCAAAGGAAGTTAAATCATATCCTGCCACAAATGTTGACAATTTTCTTCAGTCGATACCCAATGTTTATGTTAATCGCAGTTGGGGCATTTTTTCTAAAAACTCAAGTGTAACAATGCGAGGCATGGATGGCACTGCTCGCGTTTTAGTGTTGCTTGACGGAGTTCCGCTAAACATGGCTGCCGGAGGAGGTATTAACTGGCATTTAATTGAATCTGAACAAGTTGAAAGAATTGAAGTTTTAAAAGGACCAGCTTCAGCCCTTTATGGAAATAATGCAATGGGGGGAGTCATCAACATCATTACTAAAAAGAATACAAAAAAACTTGACGCCGGAGCATCCATATTTGGTGGAACCTATAATACACTTGGCGGACGAATTAATTTTGGTAACAATTTAATAACCGGCAGCAAAGGCTTCTACTGGTCGAGTGATGCTTTTTACCACCAGGGAGATGGTTATATCATTGTTCCTGAAGAAGATAGGGACAGCAATGATGTTGCTTTGGCCATAAAGGAGTATAGCCTAAACCTTGTTACAGGATATCAATTTAATAAAAACCATAAACTCGATTTTAACTATAGATTTTATGATGATGTACGTGATGAAGGCATTAAAATATATGAAAACGATGGCTCTTACCTAAAATATACAACCCAGCATTTTAAAGCATCGTATACAGGTAACATAAATGGCTTTACAATTTATGCCAATAGTTTCTATCACTGGCAATATTATTTCCAGCGTTCTGAAAGGTTGAATGAAGTAGGCGATTCTTATAAACTCTACGACCGAAATCAAATCTCAAAGGATTACGGAATTTGGATAAATACAGTTAAAGAAATATTCAAAAACAACGAGTTATCTTTTGGTTTGGATTATAAACATGGTAATTTTTGGGCTGAAGACCTTTACTTTACTTCTACTGATTATGTAGATCGAGGCGGAGACATTGATTTTTATGCCATTTTTGCTCAGAATGATCTTAAATTAATGAATAAAAAGCTGATAATCAGTATTGGGTTACGAGCAGATTTTTCTCAGTTTAAAAATGGTTATTTAGATGTAGAGGAACCGACTTCTGTTACTTCTTTTGACTCAAAACTTGAAGAATCTTTCCATGAGACTAACTGGAGTAATATAAGTCCAAAACTAGCACTGCGATATAAATTTACACCCTGGTTTCATGCTTATGCTTCCTACTCAACGGGGTTTATGCCTCCAAAAATCGATGATATGGTGAGCACAAGAAAAGTTAGTGGCGGATTTAAAATAGCCAACCCGGATTTAAAACCAGAAACTCTGACAAACTATGAGCTAGGTTTAGATTTTTACCCTACTGCAAATAGTACTATTAACCTCTCTGCCTATTATTCACTTGGGTCTGATTTTCAATACTTTGTAGGGACAGGAGATACCGTTGATGTTGATAAGGCTGTGGTCAAAAGACAAAACATCTCAAAAACTGAAATTTATGGTTTTGAAAGTTCGGTTAGTTACTCTCCATTTGAATTTTTAAGTTTAAAAGCAAATTACACTTACAACCATTCAGAAATAAAAGAATTTGATCTAAGTGGTTATACTGGTGATGATTTAACAGGGAAAATTATTTCCGAAACACCGCCCCACCAAGCTTATTTGGGAGTATTTTTTACTAATAAAATAATAGATATTAACCTGGTTACCAATTATGTAAGCGAAATGTGGCAGGATGAATTAAATACCATTAAATTAGAACCTTACACAACAATTGACATAGGTCTCCGCAAAGAATTAAACAAAATCACATTTTCAATAGATGCTCAAAATATTCTGGATAAGCGATTTATTGATAAGAAAGGAGGACTTTCACCAGGGAGGTTTATAATTGGGAAAATTGGTTTTAGACTATAATCCATCTGAATTTCGATGAACCTGGTAAGTTTAATTCCCATATTACGCCAAATTTGAGAAATTACAATCCTAATAAATAGATAAAACTCTTGCCAATAATTTTATTTAGAATTATTCTAAATAAATATTGCAAGTTTAAAAAAATGATTATACTTTTGCCATCGATCAATTAGAGATATAAGCATCTTTTTATTTTATATGAATTTTTCAATTAGCACATATATTCCTGGTTCCCGACCTAATGTACTGCTCCCCAACAGGGAAATACTCAATCATTTGGGAGAAGAAGGTATTAGAAAAGTGGTGAGTGAACATTACAATTTACTTCGTAAAAGTGAAATCAGTAATTTGTTTCCGAATGACAATGAGCTTTTTGAAAAGGCAAAACTTAAATCTTCTGATTTTTTTATTCAAATCATGGGAGGACATCCTTATTATAAGGAAAATCAGGGTGCACCAATGATGACTAGAAGGCATTCTACTTTCAAAATAACACCTGAAGCAAGGGTTGTTTGGTTGGAATGTTACAAAAAAGTTTTTGAAAATATAGATTTACCAGATAACTTAAAGCAATCTTATTGGGATTATTTAGATAAATTTTCGATGTGGATGGTAAATACAGTAGATGAAAATAAATACAAAGGATTTCAGGTAAATATTTAAAAATAAATACCTTAACCTAATACTAATTCTAAAATAGTACTAAAAAATTAATTGTTAAACTGGTCAATGACCTAAAAAATTAAAATTATGGCAAACATTACATTACAAGGAAACCCAATTAATACAATTGGTGAATTACCAGCAGTTGGCAGCTCTTTAAAAGATTTTGAACTTATTAAAAATGATTTATCAAAAGTAACTTTGAAAGATTTTGAAGGTTCAAGATTAGTATTGAACATTTTCCCAAGTTTAGATACTGGTACTTGTGCAGCATCAGTTAGAAACTTTAACAAAGAAGCAGCTGATTTAGAGAACACTAAAGTTCTTTGTATTTCAAGAGACCTTCCTTTTGCCCAAGGACGTTTTTGCGGTGCTGAAGGAATTGAAAACGCTATTACTTTATCTGATTTTAACACTGGCAAATTTGGGAAAGAATATGGTTTAGAGATTGCAAATGGCCCATTAGCTGGAGTCCACTCAAGAGTAGTTATTGTAGCAGATGAAAACGGTAAAATATTATATACAGAACAGGTTCCGGAAATAGTTAACGAACCTAATTACGAAGCAGCACTTACAGTGCTTAAGTAAACATTTTTCTATAATTACATTTTGATTTAGACTACCTTTTCCAATGGAGAAGGTAGTTTTTTTATAGTTTTATCAATCATCCTATATTTTTAGATGAAAATTATCGAAATAAAATCGTCATTTAAAAAAAAGACGTATCTTTGTTTCGCAAACACTAATCATAGGGGTGCCAGTAAACTTTATTTGTTTTATTTGCTGCACCCCATTTTTTATAAGTAAATTTTAGAAAAACAATGGCAAAATTATACACCGAAATAGATAAATCCATACTAAAACCAATACCTAACCCAAGTAAAGAAGCCTATGAGATTAAAATTAAAATTCCGGAATTTACTTTTCTTGGAGTTCAGGAACAACCGGATTTTGCAACAATTTATTTAACTTTTTACCCAAAAAAGAAGATTATTGAGCTAAAATCATTAAAGCAATACTCTTATCATTTACGAGACATTGTTGTTTCTTATGAAAGATTAATCAACATTGTTTACGATCACATCATGGAAGTGTATGAACCAGATCGCTTAAGAATTATGATGATTTGCAATCCACGTGGCGGAATAAGTTCAAAACTTACCATTGACTCAGACTGGGCTGTTAGAGGCGGTGCAGAAAAATTCAACGATTGGAATAGAAACGAAGATGTTTGGGCGGTAACAATGTAAAAAATACTTCAGAATTTAGTAGATAGGTAGAATGCTATAACAAGCTCATTTCTACCTTTTTGCTTTTATAAATTCGGTAGAACAATTCACAAATCAGTACTATTCCAAGCAAAAGACTGAAACCATAAAAAACATCTTCCACAGGTATAGTGTATAATCTTAATCCAAGATTCTCATTATTATTGTACCAAACTACTTCATCTTTAATAAAAGAACCTGTTAATAGTCCGTTCACAATGAAAAAAGGAACCAAAATAATAGCATAACTCAGATAAAACCTTTGTAAAACAGGTCTAAAATACAACCAACCGATTAATACTGTTGCAAGAGTGAATAAAGAGGTGACGAATGTATACATCCTGCCAGGAAAAACAACAGCAATTACAAAACATAAACCTGAAACCAGAATGCTAATAACATTCGTCACTCTCAGATTTAATTGAAACTTTTCAAATTTTATCAAGCAATAATGTGTAAAAATGCTGGCGTAAGGAATGCATAAAAAAAACAACCATTCTTCAATTGGCAAATTAATAAGATTAATCCCACTCAAATAGGCAGAATTAAATCCCCAAATGCCTAATTTTGTGAAAATTATATCCCATACAATGAAAATACTGCCAATAAGCAATGTTCCTGTAAAAAAACCCTTCCATTTTTCGTAAAACCTTAGTTTTGGGTGAAAAGAAAAAATAAATGGAATCGAAATTGATACAAGATTTATAACTAAATACAGACTCTCTTTCATAGAAATTTATAATTAGAAATGAAACTTCTGATATAGCATGTACTAAGTTTACAGACTTCCTTTGGCTTTTTTAAATGCTTCTTTGTAAAATTTCATTGGAACCACAAACATTCCGAAACATTCACCACCTTCTTTCGTCAAGTGCTTATGATGAACTTTGTGGGCTTTTCGTATTGCTTTCCAATAAGGATTATCGGTTTGCCTTAATGCCCTAAATCGCTGATGGATAAATACTTCATGAACAAAAAAGTATGCTAGTCCGTAAAGAGTTATACCTGATGCTATATAAATGGGTACATTGGTTTGAACAAACAGTCCCGAAAAAAACAAGGCAATTGCTGGTGCTGCAAAAATGACAAAGAAATAGTCGTTTTTTTCAAAAAAACCATAGTTGGATTTGGTATGATGATCTTCATGAAGATGCCAAAATAGCCCATGCATGATATATTTATGCGCAAACCATGCAATAAATTCCATAAAAACAAATGTTACAAATACTAAAAGAAAACCCATTTTATGAAAATTTAAAATTCTGAATTCAAAATGAAAAATTGAACTTATCCTTCTCTAATCAATCTTTTATCAATCCCTTCAATCTCAAATCAATCAACTAAATAGCATTTACTCTATGCCGAATATAAGAATCAGCCAAAACTGCAACTTTTCTATAATTCGGAATACGAACCCGCTGTGTTAAAATCTTTCGACTAGGTATTCGCTTTAATTTCGATAGCAAAAGTCGATAGTATTTATAGGCAATATAAACAGCTAAGCGTGAAGTTACCGGCAGTCCCTTTATTCCCTTGTAAGCTTCAGCAAATTCTTCTTCTATTTCGTCTACTATTTGCCTTTTCATTTCATCATTAAAAGTACCATTGGTATAACTGGGGAAATATTCGCGGTTTAGTTCTTCTGTATCTTGCTTTAAATCACGCAGAAAATTAACCTTTTGAAATGCAGAACCCAGTTTCATAGCAGGTTCCTTCAACCTTTCATATTTTTCAATATCCCCTTCAACAAAAACATACAAACACATTAAACCAACAACATTTGCCGAGCCATGAATGTATTGATTATAATTTTTTCGGGTATAATACACTTTGTTTAAATCCATTTTCATGCTTTCCAAAAAATCATGCACTAAATCCAAAGAGATATCATATTTTTTTACCGTTTGTACAAAAGCATTTAATACAGGATTTGTACTAATTCCCTCGTAATAAGCCTGGTAAAACCCAGCTTCAAACTGCAAAATCAATTCAGACTGACGATGCCTGTGAAAAGTATCTACAATCTCATCAGCCACCCTCACAAAACCATAAATGTTATAAATATCTCCCCGTATTTTTGGTGCCAGGGTTGAAACCGCAATTGAAAATGAAGTACTATACGACTTTGTAATCAACTTACTAATGTTTGAACTTGTGGTATGGTATAATTCGTAACTCATTTTAATTTAGATATTTAATTATTAGTTCAGATGATAATTTTCCGGAAATCAAAGCAGGAGGTACACCAGGCCCGGGAACAGTCAACTGGCCCGTAAAAAACAACCCCTTTACCTTGCTGCTTCGCAGGCGAGGACGTAAAAAAGCAGTTTGCATTAAGGTATTAGCCAATCCGTAGGCATTACCGCCATATGAATTGTAATCCTTAATAAAATCATTCACACTGTATGACTTTTTAAGTACAATATCATTGCTGATATCATGCCCTGTCATTATTTCAAAACGTTTTAAAATCTTATTAAAATAACTTTCTCTTATTTCTTCATTATCCATAATTCCAGTGGCTATTGGAATTAAAAAAGTGCCATTTTCATAACCATCAGGAGCACATTGTTCATCCGTAACACTGGGAAAACTTGAGTAAAACAAGGGTTTTAAAGGCCATTGAGGATGATCATAAATTTCTTTTGCATGAATATCGAAACTTTCATCAAAGAATAACATGTGATGCAAGATGCCTTTCAACTTTTTACTAATCCCAACATAAAAAAGCAATGCTGATGGGGCAAAAGTTTTGCCTTTCCAATATTTTAAGGAGTAAACCCTATCATTCTCATTTAGAAGAGATTCAGTATGATTGTAATCTGCACCACTTAGCACAGCATCAGAGTTATACATGGAATCGTTTACTATCAATCCTTTGGCACCTTTCCCATTTGTTGCAATTTGGCTGACATTTGCCAATGTATGAAAAGTAACACCCTGCTCCTCTCCTATCTTTTTTATTGCTTTAACAACTGAAAACATACCTCCTTCAGGATACCAGGTGCCCAATCCCAAATCAGCATAATTCATAAAATTGTAAAACGAAGGAGTGTTTCCAGGTTTCGCTCCAAGAAATAATACAGGAAATTCAAGTAGTTGGAAAAGATATGGATGCTTTATTTTTGAACGAATTTGCTTCTTTATTGATTTAAAGAACAAATGAATTCGTTGCATTGTTTGAACGTTAACCAACTCAAAAGGAGACAAGCCAGGTCGATAAACCAAATCTTTTATGGCAATATTATAGTTCTCCCTGGCCTCTTTCAAAAACTTTCTCAAATATTTCGAACTTCCTGGCTGATACTTTTCAAAAACAGAGCAAAGGTAATCTTCATCAGCTCTTACATCAATATATTCATTTTCAGCATAATAAATACGGTACGAAGGATCCAATAAATGTAAATTATAATATTCTTCGCGACTTTTATCAAAATCATGAAAAAATCGTTCGAAAACATCAGGCATCCAGTACCAGCTAGGTCCCATGTCAAAAGTAAATCCGTTCTGGATATATTGTCTTGCTCGACCTCCAATTGTTTCATTTTTTTCAAACACATCTACTTTATAACCTTCCTTAGCAAGATATGCTGCTGCTGAAAGTGATGAAAACCCGGATCCGATAATTGCTACTTGCTTCATTTTTATTTTATTGGTGCTCAAACAGTTTTTAATAATTATTCATTTTGTTTGATTTATCTATTGAACAAGCAAGTTTTTAAATTGTTCATTGATTAGTTAACTTTACTATAATTATGAAAAAAGAAACTGTATTAATCACTGGCGGAAGTGGTCTCATAGGTCACGCTTTGGCAAACAGGCTACAAAACAAGGGCTATGAAATAAGAATACTAAGCAGAAAAAGAAACAACAATGATGCATCCCCTTTCAAAAACTATTATTGGAATATCAATGATTATACAATGGATGCTAGTGCCCTAAAAGAGGTCGATTTCATTGTTCATTTAGCAGGAGAAAACATTTCAGAAAAAAAGTGGACCAAAAAGCAAAAAATAATTATTGAAGACAGCCGGGTTAAAAGTGCAGAGCTTCTTTATAAAACATGTTATGAGAATAACCTTTGGCCAAAAGCTTTTATATCATCCTCTGCAATAGGTTATTACGGAACATTCACATCCGACAAAATTTTAACGGAAGAAAGTCCTGCAGGAAATGATTTCCTTGGAAGAATTGGACAAAAGTGGGAAACTGCAACCAATTTATTTGAAAAAAAACGAATTAGAACTGTAAAAATAAGAATCGGGGTGGTGCTGAGCAAAGATGGAGCAGCTTATCCTAAAATGGCAAAACCTGCAAAATTTGGACTAGCAGCAGCTTTTGGTTCAGGAAAACAATATGTTCCATGGATACATATTGATGATATTGTAAATATTTTTATCAAAGCTATTGAAGATGAAAATATGAATGAAGTTTACAATGGAGTAGCTCCAGAACACCTTACAAATAAGCGACTTACTAAGGAAATTGCAAAAGGGCTCGGAAGGCCATATTTTATGCCTAACCTCCCTTCATTTCTATTAAGAACTGTTTTTGGAGAAATGGCTGATATCCTGTTAAAAGGAAGCAGGGTTTCAGCAGAGAAAATTATCGAATCTGGCTTTGTGTTTAAATATCCAAAAATTCAACTAGCTATTAATAATCTGGCCAAAAAAGAATTAAACACTCCATTTTCATGAATTATATCATTTTAAGCATTTTTTGCATCGCCAATGAATATGATGGAATAATCTTTGCGCCAAAAAATGAAAAATTTTAACTAAAACAATAACCATGAAAAAAGTTACAATTTTGCTATTATCATTCATTACAATTGCAGTACATGCACAGACCAACAGAAACTGCGTAACGCCTATCTCAAATTACCTTTTCTCTCAAAAAATATCTGTCATAAAAGCAAAAAGAGATGAAGCACAACGACTTAATACCTCTAAAATGGTCGCTCGAGATAACTGTTTATCTACGGACCAGGTAAAACAAATAGCAGAACTTTTTCAGAACGACTACAACCGGTTGGCTTTTGTGCAAGAAGCCTACAAAAACACAACTGATAAAGACAACTTTTACGAAGTATACAATACCTTCATGTATTTTTCAACAGTTTTCAGGCTGCACGATTACATTGCAAGTGTGAAAGGAAATAGTGATGTAACAACCGATCAACCACAAAACAATGAAATGACTTTTCCAAATATTCAATACCCTGATTATAGAAGGTATTTTGGTAAAATCGGATGCAAAAATATATTTAATGATGAGCAGTTTATGATGTTGGCTCAAAAAGTATTTGATGAAAAACTAGATAACAGAAAGCTTAGTGTTGCAAATCAAAGTTTGTACAATCGTTGTTTTTTAACTGCTCAAGCTATGAAAATGGCCTCATTATTAAAAAGTGAGGAAAACCGTTTAACATTTTTGAAAAATGCTTATCCAAAAGTCTATGACCCGGATAATTATAAATATGCACATCAATTATTTGAAAATGTTAAATACAAGCAGGAAATTCAAGGTCTTTTAGGAGGAAATGCAGTTATTGTTGATGAAAAACCTCCTTGTGAAGTAAACGCAAAAGATTTTCAAGGTATTAAAAATCAGATAAATAGAGAAAATTTTAATAACACTAAAATAAATTTAGCCAAGCAAATTATTAGAAGCAAAGAATGCTTCACAACTGACCAGGTAACACAATTAGTAAAATTATTCAGATACAGCGATTCGCAAATGGAAATTGCAAAGTTTGCCTATGACTACACTACAGATAAAGACAATTACTACAAAGTAGCAAATGCATTCTCTTTTACAAGTGACAGGGATGAATTACTAAAATACATTAAAGCAAAAGGAAAGTAAAAAAGATAAATATTAAGTAATAGAAAAACATGCTCAATATATTTAGTAAATTGAGCATGTTTTTTTAATGAAACCTTCATGAAAATAAATCTAAAAAATCAAGTCATACTAATAACAAGAGCATCAAGTGGCATTGGCAAAGCCATGGTGAAAAGTTTTGCAGAAACTGGTGCTACAATTGCTATCCATTACAATTCAAACCCAAAATCAGCAGAGCAATTAGCAAAAGAAGTCGGAAAAAATTCAAAAAGCTTTCAGGCTAATTTATCACAACCAACAGAAGCTGGAAAATTATTCAACGATGTATTAAACAATTATGGCCAGATTAATACCTTAATAAACAATGCAGGTATTTTTGAGTATTCACCTATTAACTCAGAAAACTGGCTCGAAATGTGGCACAGAACAATGGATACAAACTTGACTTCAGCAGCTTTACTTTGTAAATTGGCTATAGAACATTTTCTGGAAAATAGTGGAGGTAGAATCATCAATATAAGTTCGCGTGCAGCATTCAGGGGCGACACAAAAGACTACCTCTGGCTTATGCTGCCTCAAAAGGAGGCATGGTAGCACTCACAAAATCAATTGCCCGAGCTTATGGAAAAAACAATATTAAAGCCTTTTCAATAGCACCAGGGTTTGTGCGGACACCAATGGCCGATACCTTTATGGAAAAAATGGTGAAGAAAAAGTGCTTAAGGAAATTGTACTTCCAGAACTAACTATGCCTGAAGACATATCTCCTGCCGCAGTATTCCTCGCCTCTGGGTTGATGGATCATGCAACAGGAAGTACAATAGATATAAATGCTGGTAGCTATGTACGATAAAATTATTAACTTTATTAAAGCCAATTAAATTCATGAAATCAAATAATTTATTAATTATCAGCATATTAATAGCAATTCTTAGTATTTTTTCCTGTAAAAAAGACGATATGAGTAATTATAACAATCTTGCTAATTTACCCCAGGACACGGGTGGAGTTCATATGGCCTATCCGCTTGAAACTAACGAATCTCCTTATGGATATTATGCATATACGCCATCGGTAAAAGGGCCACAATATCCCTTACTTGTCTTTTTACATGGCGCAGGTGAAAAAGGTAATAGCAGCCAGGACAATACCATTCTTGACCTTGTTTTAAGAAATGGCCCTCCAATGCTAATTGAAAAAAAGAAATGGCAACCCAGATACCCAATGATTGTAGTCTCTCCTCAGTGCCATGAAACAGGCTGGAATGGAGTAAAAATTCACGAATTCATTAAATTTATTATAGAAAATTACAACGTCAACACCAACAGAATATACCTGACCGGACTCAGCATGGGAGGTTACGGTACTTTTACCTATCTAACAACTACAGCAGATAGTTGCTATGCTGCAGCCGCAGTACCAATATGTGGTGGGGGCAACTCATATAAAGTGGAAGGAATGAAACACATACCTGTCTGGGCATTTCATGGTGATGCGGATGGAACAGTTCCTTCATCAAATTCAGTAAATATGATTAATGCCATTAATGCAGCAAATTCACCTGTTAAAGCCAAACTAACAATGTATCCAGGTGTTGGGCATAACTCATGGTCAATGACTTATGATGGCACAGGCATGGGAACCGAAAGCCCTGATTATGATGCATTTAACATGGATATTTATGATTGGATGCTCCAGTTTGAATGGCATCAGTTTTACACAGAACCTGTAAATTGAGATTAGTATAACAATTTTCATATTTCAATTTACACATAAAATATTAATCCAAAATCTGGAAACTTTTCAGTATATCCAAAATTTGCTGATACACAAAAAATTACCTAATTTAAACTAATCAACCTATAGATAATTATACTATGACAAACCTTACAATCAAACAAAGATTAATTGCGCTAAGTATAATTTTGGTATTGGTTTTAGTTTTTATAGGAGCAATAACAACATTAACAATAAATCGCAACAGAAAAATTAACTCAGCGAAAGAGCTTTCTCAAAAAATAATTTCACATACTAATAAATTAAGGAAACACGAAAAAAATTTTCTACTTAGAGATATTCAAAATCCTGACTTTTTTGAGCAAAACAGGAGTCAGAACCTGGATAATTTTACCAAAGACTTTGCAATAGCAATTAAGGATATTGACTCTCTAATGCTTAATGAAATATACAGGCGTGCAGGTTTAGAAAACGAAGTAAGTGAAGTTAAACGATTATTAAATTCCTATAAATCACAATTTTTTAACTTGGTGGCTGAAATAAAAAAAAGAGGATTTAAAGATGTTGGTTTAATGGGAAACCTCAGAAAGTCAATTGATCTGCTTGAAGAAACACTAATTAATATTGGGAATAGTGACAAAAACACAATCTTTTTTGTTTCGCTAAGACGATATGAAATTGACTACAACCTTTACCGGATACCAAAATTCAAAGATAAATTCTACAATAAAACCAAAGAATTTATAAGTTTTATTAATCAGTCTGCCCTAACAGATGCTCAAAAGAGCATTACAATAAAAGCAATTAATAATTATCAGAATGTATTTACTGCCATTGTAGAACAAGATATTCTTACTGGAAATAATGAAAATGAAGGAATGCTAAAAGACATTCAATCCGAAGTAGATAAGCTAGAACCTGTTTTGGATAAAATTAATACAGTTTTAATTGCCTATGCAAATGAGGCTGAAAATTCCAACAAAAATATGCTCCTTTTTACAATATTCATTTGCATTTTATTATCAATAATTCTGTTTATTAGGATTAACAGAGCCATCTATTTGCAAATTGGCGGAGAACCTGGTTATGTTGCAAAAATAGTAAGTAGAATTGCTGATGGGGATTTAAGCATAAACCAAACCTTTTCAATTCATTCAAAAGGAATTATAAAATCGATTAATTTGATGCTGGAAAAACTTAATGAAGCAATTAAAAACATCACAGTTCATTCTAATGAAATGGCAATTTCTTCCTCAGAGTTAAGCTCGGGAGCAAACCAGATATCACACGGAGCATCTCAGCAGGCATCATCAGCTGAAGAAATTTCGAGCACAATGGAAGAAATAGTAGCTAATATTGAGCATAATAAGGACAATGCACAACAAACAAAAAGCATTTCTCAAAAAGCATATGAACGTATTAACGATTTGTACTTAAAATACCGGGAAAGCAGCGAGGCAAACAAAGAAATAGTTGAAAAAATACAGGTAATTAATGATATTGCTTTCCAAACAAATATTTTAGCATTGAACGCTGCAGTGGAGGCTGCTAGAGCAGGAGATTCAGGTAAAGGATTTGCAGTTGTGGCAACTGAAGTTAGAAAACTTGCTGAACGAAGTAAAGTTGCAGCCGATGAAATAAGCCTAATAGCAGACAGGAGCCTTCGCCTTGGAGAAGTAGCTTATGATTTAATGCACAAAACCTTACCGGAAGTTCAAAAAACAAGCGACTTGGTTACAGAAATTGCACAGGCAAGTATAGAACAAAATAATGGAAGTAATCAAATTAACAATGCGATTCAAGACCTTAACAGGCTTACACAACAAAACGCCGCCACAAGTGAGGAAATTGCAACAAATGCTGAAGTACTTTCAAACAAAGCAACTCAACTAAAGGAAATGCTAAAATATTTTAAAACTTCAAGGTAAAAGCAAAAATAATTTCCTAAGAATATTCAACCATTTGCTCTCTCAATTTGAAAAAATCAGGAGAAAGTCCTGAAATAGAAGAAGCTAGTAAAACTGCTCTGGAGACTAACTTTTCAGCATGATCTAATTTACAGAAACTCAACTCAGACTTTAAATCTTTACAAAAATTTTCTACATCAATCACCAATGAGGCTGGTTCTTCATATAAGATATTTGCTGAACTAAGAAGTAAGTGTTCTACAAAAAAAAGAATTTCCTTTTCTTTTTTAATCAACTCTTTAAACGCCTGTTCTTCAAGGTTTTTCCAATTCTTAATCTGGTAATCATTAATAGCTCTGACAACAAGATTAAATTGTCTTGCCAGAGCTATTTTGTCATTGTTTGATAAACTATCCATCCTTACATTAAGTAAAACTGATTTGGTTTAGACTAGTATTTAACTATTAATACCATCAACTTAAAAAATGTTACCCCCCTTAAATGATATTTTTGCAAAATCGAAATATCATGTAAGCAAGAAAAATAAATTGAACCTTATCTGAAATTTCTGATTTCCTTGTATAAATCAACAATATACTTTATGTATAATGCAAATAGGGTAACAAAAACAATCACCGAAGCAAACCCAAAAAGAAAACTGCCCAGAGCTTTAGAGTAAGGGCTTATCAGTTTTAAAAAAACGTAAGTAGTTAATGATAAGGCCATTATAATCAAAACTACATAAAAAACTTGTTGATTACGAGCCTTTATTTCAGATTTATTTGTCATTAAAAATACTTTACAACTTCTGTTAATCAAACAGCGAACCAATTTTTCAAAAAATCCAGAAAAAAGATGCCTTATAAAAAAAAATCAATTTTGCAATAGCTATAAAGATGTTATAGAATATATCAAAATATTTCCGTGGTATTTATTCTAACCTTATTTTTGCAGCTCAATTAGATTAGCATTAAGTTAATTGATTAGTTAGTTTTAGGTTAAGGTTAGAAAGTGCTACCAATCGGTAGCACTTTTTTATTTGTACTAACTCTCCTTTTCCACATATATTTAATAAAAGCATTTCTTAATAATGTGGTGTATTATTATCTTTGCAACAATTTCATTTAACTACAAACTAAATAAGAAAAATAATTTCTGTTATTGAAGTTTTTAAAGTACTATTAAATATATCCAGATGAATTTTGAACAAGTCATTAAAGAAAAAGCACAAGAAGCTGTAAATCATTTATATAACGCTCAAATTAAAGGAGATCAAATACAAGTACAAAATACTCGTAAAGATTTTGATGGAGATTATACAATTGTTACGTTTCCGCTTTTAAGATATTCAAAAAAATCACCAGAAATTACTGCTGAAGAGTTAGGACGATATTTAATAGAACACATTGATGAAGTTATTGATTTTAATGTAATTAAAGGCTTCCTGAATATTGATTTAGGACAAAATTACTGGATTTCAGAATTTAAAAAATCCTATGCAATCAATAATTTTGGAATACTTAGCGCCGATACAAACTCAAAAACTGTACTCGTTGAATATTCCTCACCCAACACGAATAAACCACTTCATTTAGGGCACATCAGGAATAATTTAATTGGATATGCTATATCAAAAATTCTAGGTGCAACAGGGAAAAGAGTAATCAAAACAAATATTGTAAACGACAGAGGTATTCATATTTGCAAATCAATGCTAGCCTGGCAAAAATGGGGGAATGGTGAGACTCCTGAATCATCAGGCATAAAAGGTGACTTTTTAGTAGGAAAATACTATGTGAAATTTGATCAGGAATACAAAAAAGAGATTGAGCAACTTATTAATAAAGGACAAACAAAAGAAGAAGCTGAAAAAAATGCGCCGTTGATCAATGAAGCCCGTGAAATGTTAAAAAAATGGGAAGCAAATGATGATAAAGTAATTCAGCTTTGGCAAACCATGAACTCATGGGTATATGATGGTTTTGATGTGACCTATGAAAAACTTGGTGTTGATTTTGATAAAATATATTATGAATCAGACACTTATAAGCTTGGAAAAACAATCATTCTGGATGCCTTAAAGCAGAATAAACTTGATCTTAAAGAAGATGGTAGTGTTTGGGCCAACCTTGAACCCGAAGGTCTGGATTGGAAAATCTTGCTTCGTTCAGATGGTACATCAGTATATATGACGCAGGATATAGGAACAGCTTATATCAGATATAAAGATTTCAAATTTGACGAGCACATTTATGTTGTTGGTAATGAACAAGATTACCACTTCAAGGTGCTAAAAATCATTATGGAAAAACTGGGTTTTGATTGGGCTAAAAATATTTTCCATTTATCGTACGGCATGGTTGAGCTACCAGAAGGGAAAATGAAAAGCCGAGAAGGAACTGTTGTAGACGCTGATGACCTGATTGAAGAAATGAACTCAACTGCTCGAAAAATTTCTGACGAACTGGGAAAATTAGATGGCTTAAATGCCAATGAGGTGGATAGTACGATAAATAAAATTGCTCTGGGTGCTTTAAAATACTTCTTACTAAAAGTAGATCCTAAAAAGAACATGGTCTTTAACCCAAAAGAATCAATTGATTTTAATGGAAATACAGGGCCATTTATACAATACACATATGCAAGGATCCAATCTGTTAAGGCGAAAGCAGAGGAACAAAATATTAGTTACAATGCCTTTAAAGAAGATTTGGTTTTAGATAAAAAAGAGGTTTTACTGATAAAGACATTGCAACAGTTTCCTAAAATAATAGAAGAAGCTGCAAAAGCTTTAAATCCATCATTACTAGCTAATTACATTTACGAATTAGTAAAGGAATACAATCAGTTTTATCATGATTTCAGCATTTTAAAAGAGCCTAATGAAGAATTAATGAAATTCAGATTACAATTATCAGATCTATCTGGTCAGGTAATTAAGAATGCTATGGATTTGTTGGGAATTGGGGTTCCTGAAAGAATGTAGCCTGAGGATTAGCATATTAAGAAAATTTATTTTCTGTTAGATGATAACCATTCAATATTACCAACAGGCGAAACCTTTAGGATAAAAGTGGAAACATATGAAACTATGTATTACGCCCGATGGCAGTTTAGTAAAAATTATAGGGCTAGCGTATGACAAAACCGGAGCTTCAATTAAAACAGGGCAAATTGTTTCTGAATAATTCATAATAGCTTTTTGTTAAAACTGAGTTCGATTCAGGAAGAACCAAGCTCAGTTTTTTTTATGATCTCATCTGTTATATTGGCAACCCTAGTATCAAAAACGAAATCTGATAATCATTGTCATTTAATTTGTATGCGTATTGCACACCAAACTCTAATGGGTATTTTATGCGTAAAACATTAAACTCAAATCGAATACTTCCACCAATCGAATTGTAATCTTTTCTTATTTTAACTAAATTGTTGGTTCCATTAATTTCATAAAAATCTCCGTTTAAATTGTCAAAGAACCCCCCAAGTCTAATTCTTTTGATGTATGCCAATGGCCCAATACTTTTATCAGGCGACCAAATTGGAAATTGATAGTCAATACTTAGTTTATAAAAATTATCAGAAAAATAACGCAGATAGCCCCTTGCAAAACTTGTTTTTTCTGAAAAATAATAACGCTCCGGGTTCGGGTTATTTACATCATATGCCAGTTGCTTTTCGTATGAAGCGCCAAACTTCAAACTATTATTTGCCAACACTCCCGGAAAATAAAAATTACTGCGCGCAGAAAATAAATACCCATCATAAGAATCATAAGACATAATCTGCTTATAATCAACATCTAAAAACTGACCATATTTTGGCAAAAAATCCCTCCACGAGTAATTCATATAGTTTGAAAAAGAAAACAAAAAATAAATTGGCATAAAACTTCCATTGCTTGTTTCTGAGGCATAAACTCGATTTTGCAATCCATTAATGTAAGTATATTCAATTCCCCCCCCTACTGACAGGTTAGTATTAAAAACATTTCGTGATAAATTAAATGGGAACTTTAATCCAGCCTTCATCCCAAACTCACTCCAATTTCGATACACAATACTATTATTTCTTAAATAACTGTCCTTTCTTTCACTAATTGTAGATATAACAGAAAAAACAGGATAAAACTTTGAATAACTAAAAGCAAGATACCCAGCATTTGTTTTTTCGTTTGTATTATATAAATAACCTCCTGTTAATGAAAGAGTGTTCAAATAATTATTTGATATAAGCCTTACACCAATATAAGGTGGTGCAGGATAAACTCCCCAAGAATGAAACTTAATCCCATCTTTAAACTTTTTATACTTTTCTACTGGGTAATTTTTATCAGGAATGTTAGCTTCATCAATTGTTTGGCCTCCCTCCTGCTCTACTAATGGTTGATAATAAGCTGGTTCAGTTTTAGTTACATCTTCTAATTTTTTCCATTTAGCAGGATCTAAATCAATTTCTGCAATATCAAAACCATCTTTCGTATATTCCTGGTAAACCATTTTGTTGCCCGAAACATCCGCGTTATAGGCTCCAAACCTGCTCGAAGTAACTTGAAATCTTTCTCCTGAACTAATATCCACTGCATTGATATTTCCAATTCCCGAATAATCAGAATTATAAAGAATATAGTTTTTGTAAAAAACCGGGCGCCCAATGTTATCCCAGTCATAATCAAATACGATTTTTACTTCGTTGGCCTTAACATTGTAAATTGATAATGCAGTTCCATTATATTTTGAATGAGTAAATGCAATTAATTCCCCGTCTTCTGACCAAACAGGTGTACGCATATAATCACCTTCGCTAATTGAATTAGGTATGATATTTTTTACTTTTCCTGATTCTACATCTAGTAGCAATAGTTTTGTTTTTTGAAGACTATCGTGTTCAACCACAACTATAGTTTTGCCATCAGGCGACAAAGCAGGTGATAAATACCGCCCTTTTTTAGTAAGCCTTTTCTCAGTTTTACCTTTCAAACCAAGCATAACGACATCTGCATAAGCTCTTTCCCCCCATCTTGGGTCTGGAATTGTCCTTGTCCAGCATAAAATATCATTACTTAAGCCAAAAATCCCTGCATCTGTATTTTTGATCTTATGTTCAGAACCATCCAGTTTTATTTCATAAAAAGCTGAAATTTTATCCAGACTTCCCTTTCTGCAAATAATATTTCCCGAATTATCATACTTAGGATTTAAGTAGTTTGTAAAATTCTTTCTTTTTTTCTTATTGATTTGTCTAAACTCAGTTAGTTTAATTTGGTTATCTTGCTTTTTCCAAATAGAATCGTATTCATTCATGGCAGCCTTATAAAACTTATTAACTCCTGTGCCGGTGTATTTTCTAAGACTATTCCCAAAAGCATATGGCCACCACGAGTTTTTATTTGTCCTGGTAAGTACATTATCCCAAATTTCGTTTCCATAATGCACTCTTCCGTATGTGGTAAGTGGATAACCTAAATGATAATGACTTGGGTAATATCTCTTGTACGATCCAAGGTAAGCCTGATTGTAAGTAAACTTTTCATTATTAAGCAAATAAGATCTAATATTCATGGCAAAAGCTGGTATTCTGCCTCTTCCCCCTTTTGTTAATGCAGTTTCCATAACAATTGCATCACCTTCAAAAAACCAATCAGGTATTGACCAGCGCATCATATATTGTCCTACATCGCCAAACAGATAAGTCATTAATTTGGTAAAATGCTGTCTGTTTTTGGCATACTGTACAATATGTCGATATTCGTGAATAGCTAAGGTTTGCGCCCAATCTATACTACCAAGATTTTCAACAGTTTGAGGAGGTGCAAGGTACCACCCCATCCTTCTGGGTCCCAAACCCGCAAAGGCATTTGATGTATTTGAGCGGTTGTATAAAACCAAAGAAACAGGTTTGGGTTTAACATCCAATGATTTGGTATCATATTGATAAACCCATTCCAATGTATTTGCAATTCTTTGTGCTTCACCTTCTATTTCATTTGGAAAAATCACCTCGAAATGTTCAGATTTCAAGCTTTTCCATAAAATATCAGGTGGATTTTGTTTCTGAGCATTTACTAATATAATGCTTAGAAATGCAGTTAATAAAAGACTTCCCTTTTTCATATTTTACCTGTTGGTTCAAATTTTGATTATTTCAAAGATAGCTGAATCTTATAATTGAACAAATCACAATTAAAGCTGAAGAAAACATCCAGTTCAACTTTTTGACTCACAGTAGTAGCTTGGGTATTATATTTGTATTCTTTTGCTTGAGAGTAAAAATTTTTTTTAATTTGTATAGAAAATTGTACTTTTATTAAATAATATGTTAATTTCTAGTCAGTTATTGAGTTCTCAATTATTAACAAATTAGCATTCTCACTTCATAAAGGGTTATATGAAATTTAAAATACAAACCAAGCTTCTTGTATATATTTTAAGTATATCGTCTTTGATATATTTATTAGCATTTGGCTATTTAAGTTACACAGATTACAAGGCATCAAAAATTGAAGCACAAAAACTTACAGACACTTATGCCGAAAAATATGCAAACAGTATTATGCTTGAACTAAATAGTGACTTAGCTGTTGCAAGAACATTGGTACAATCATTTGCTCAATACAAAGCGTTTCACTATGCTAAAAAGCAGGATATTTATTATACTATGCTTAAAAATGTGCTTGAAAATAACCCACAATTTCACAACGCAGCATTAAATTTTGAACTTTCAGAAATAGACAAAAATTACACAAAAGATCATGGTCGGCTTCGATTTACCTACTTTAAATCAAGTGGATTATTAAAATCGCAGATTGACACCCTTGAAACTGAAGGAGATAATATTGCAGGTCCTTATTACGATATGAAAATCAATCCACGAGAAGAAATATCTGAACCCTATTTATTCTCACCATCGAATAATAAAATGGATCTTAGCCTGGTTTCAAGTTTATCAGTTCCTATAATGGATGATAAAAACTATGTTGGATTGTTGCAATTTGATGTTAATCTTGAGCGTTTCAGAACTATGATTAATGAAATAAGGCCCTACCCGGGTTCTTATGGTTTTTTATTATCAAACACTGGTGTTTTTACAGCTGTTCCGGACGATAAAATGGTAAACGAGACCATTGAAAAGATAATGCCTGAAGAAAACCTTGAGCAAAACATCATTATCAATATTAAAGAAGGTAAGCAATTTTCATATGTAAGAACGGATTCTCTTGATCAGTCTTTCTACATCAGTTATCATCCCTTAAAGTTTGGGAATGCCCCAGCCTATTGGTCTATAGGTGTTGCTGCTCCATATGACGTAATGTTAAAAAAGGCAAAAGAAAACTTAAGGTTCTCGGTAATTGTAGCAATTATTGGTTTCATTCTCTTAGCTGTAGTTATATGGCTGATATCCAGAAGCATTTCAAGACCACTTTCAAAAACAGCAGAGGTTATAGAAAACCTTGCAAGGGGAAATATATCATCTGACTATAAACTTCAACATGAGGGGAGAGATGAGATTTCAGACATTAACAGTTCGGTTAATACTTTGATTGATGGACTTGAGAATAACTTAAAATTCGCATTACAAATTGGGAGAGGTAACCTCGATTACGACTTTAAGCTGACCAGTAAAAATGACGTTCTTGGAAAAGCCCTGATGGACATGCGACGAAGTCTTAAGCAAGCCGCTGAAGAAGAAAGTAGACGAAAAGCAACCGATAGAAGGCTTAACTGGGCAACACAAGGTTTTGCTAAATTTGGTGAGCTTATGAGAGAAAATACAGACAGATTATCTGAATTTTCGTACAATATAATCAGTAATTTAGTTCAGTATCTTAAGGCTAGCCAGGGTGGACTTTTTATCATTAACGATACAAAAAAAGATGACGTATTTATAGAATTGTCAGCTAGTTA
This sequence comes from Bacteroidales bacterium, assembly GCA_050296515.1. Taxonomy (GTDB): domain Bacteria; phylum Bacteroidota; class Bacteroidia; order Bacteroidales; family NBLH01; genus NBLH01. The sequence continues at coordinate 28,795 of JBNKRJ010000084.1, forward strand.
TGCCTACGACAGAAGAAAATACCTTGAGAAAAAAATAAAAATGGGAGTTGGCTTAGTCGGACGATGTATCAACGAACAAGAAACTATTTATATGACTGATTTCCCTCAGGATTATTTAAATATTTCATCCGGCTTAGGACAGGCCATACCAAGATGTTTGCTTCTGGTTCCGATTGTATTTAATCAGCAAATCTTTGGAGTCATTGAAATGGCCTCTTTCAAAGAACTCGAAAAATATGAAATAGAATTTGTTGAAAGAATTGGAGAAAGTATTGGTTCTACTATTTCAAATGTAAAAATGAACGAACAAACAGCGAAATTACTTGAAGAATCAAAAATTCAATCAGAAGAGCTTGTTGCACAGGAAGAGGAAATGCGCCAAAACCTTGAAGAAATGAAAGCGACCCAGGAAGAACTCGAACGAAAAGCAACTGACTATAAAGGTGTAATACAAGCACTTAACAAAGTCGCTTTAATTGCCGAGTTTGACATGCAAGGAAGGCTAATAGAAATAAACAACGACTTTTTGAGGTTATTGAATAAAACAAAAGATGAAATGATTGGAACCTTTCAGGGAGCATTTGCAATAACCAAAGAAGACCGAAGAAACCTTTTCAGAGATTTCTGGAACGACCTACGACGCGGTATAATAAAAAAGACAACCCAGCATTTGAAAATTAATGAAAAAGATATATTCTTGTCGGAAGCGTACACTCCAATTTTAGACAGTGAAGGAAAACCCTATAAAGTATTAAACATTTCGATTGATATAACTGAATCAATTGCCGGAAAAGAGGAATCTGTAGTTTAAGGAAGGGTTCTTGGAATGTGTTTCAAATGTTTTAAGTCTGCAGTCTTCAGCAAACAGGTTACATCTGCTGAAAACTGAGGACTACATACTCATTAAATTGTAATAAAAACTGATACTTTGTAATTATTCGTCTTTTACCAGTTCAAAATTGTATTTCTTCGCAAAACTTTCCTGAACTTTAATCAATTTATTCATTTCACTATCAGCCTTTTGATTTGCATTTTCAATCAGCTTGGCATACTCTGCAATTTCCTCGTCACCATATTCTTCAGCAGGAAGTTTCAGCAATCCTATGATCTTTTTATGTTCTACATCTAAAATTGATTTATAGGTAGCAAATAATTTCTGAACACCTACTTTGAAAGTTGAATCTTCACCAAACGGTTTCAATTTATCAGCAAATTCAATACTTTTATCGACCTGGGCAACTGCTGCAGCATAGGCATTATCCATTTCTTCAGGTATATACTCGTCGTAACTATCAATTAATTCTTCAAGTTTTCCTATCACCAGTTCATTTTGCTTTTCTATATTGTCACTGTATTTAATGGCGTCTTCAACAGAAGGTCCGCAAGAAACAAATAGTCCTAAAGAAAAGAATAAAAGAACAAAAGTAAAATTTCTCATAAATATGTATTTTAATGGTTAATCTGTAATATCCTACAAATATAATAAAATGAAGAGTTTACCAAAAGCTAAATATTTCACTTGTTTAAATTTTAGTTAAGTAATTGATATTTAAACATATTCTTTTGTAGAGCGATTAAGTTTCTTTATAAATCCCTCTATGAGGGTTTCACTTGTTTAAATTTTAGTTAAGTAATTGATATTTATTCACTTTTCTTAAACTATTTATAGAGTTCATGAGCTTGCTTCGCAAGGTTAAACATATTCTTTTGTAGAGCGATTATTCGCTTTGCTCATGAGAACACTACGTTAAGTTAAATTTCTTTAAAAACCCCGAAGGGCTCAGCGTAAGCTAATCCCCCTGCGCCTCCGCTAAAGCTTCAGCGGCACGCGGAATGAGGGTTTCATACTAACAAATCAGTAATAAACTAAAATAATCATCTTCATCAAATTTAAGTTAAATACTGTCATTTATTTTAGTAAGTATAGCAATTTGAAATTAATTTTGTGTAATTTTAATAAGCATGATTAACCAAAAAACGTATTCTTTTCTAGTAAAATTCCTGATTTTTGCTTTTGCTTTTTTAAGCATTAGCATTATCGTACAAAGTTTTATATCAGAGGAAATTAACGATGAAATAAATTATTCTATTCCTTACCTTAGAATTGATGACTTAACCGCAGACTCTGTGCTTGCAACAATGAATATTGATGAAAAATTAGATCTGTTCATTAAAACACAGCTTAATGACTCCTCGATTCAAAATGGTGATTATGAAAAACTCCCAATAAAAAACAGCAGCAATTATTTTCCTTTAAAATTTATAAAACAGTTTAAGTACTTCAATGGAATTGCTGATACATCACTAATTACCAGATACTTAAAGCTTATAATCGCTCAAAACACCACAGAAATCCTCATTTTCAACTTAAATGATTTTGATATTTTAAGTACTTCTGATTCCACTTTTTTTCAGTTTTACAAACGTCGTTTTCAGCTTTATAAAAAGCTTATAAATTCACAGAACTGTTTAATAGGCGCAAAAATAAATCCATTCCAACTTTTACTGATGGATTCATTAAAAAAAGACAGTTCAAACTCCACATTTAAACTGGCTAAAGAATTTAGAAAAAACCTGGACATTGTGCTTATCGATTCTTTCAGAATTAATCAAAAAATGCCTGATTTCCATGGAATTATTGTAGCGAGCCTAAATGATTCAAATTTAGAAAACCCTCAGGAATTAGTAAATCTAATAAATGGAATCCCTGATATTCTATTAGTTTCACAAAATAGTTTAGAAACTGCAAAAGCATTTGCAAAGTCTATTATTTTAAATAAACAGCATAACGAGGAAAGATGGAATTTTAAACTTAGAAAATTAGTTAAACTCCGCATCTGGCAAGAACGAAATCAAAGCTCTGATACAATCATTCAAGAATTAAAACATCAACTAACTGAACAGCAATTGGTTGAAACATCAATTTGCTTATTAAATAATCAGGATTCACTGCTTCCATTAAAAAATATTTACAACCAAAGATTTGTTATTGCATGGGTTGGCAATCACGTAAAATATGAATTCCAGGATTACTTTGAAAAGTATGCAAATTTACAATTTTTGTATCTAAAACCCAATGAAAACAATTGGCAAAATAGATTAAAGTACTTGCAAAAAAGAGCATTTATTGTTTATGTGCTTGATACATTGTTGACAGATACATTGGAGCAGAATCAACTAATGTCTTTGATTGAAAACACAGATCCCCGGAAAAGCCTCTTTGTCAATTTTGGGAATTACAAAAACCTTTCATTTGTGCCGGATAGCTTTGCCTGTTTACAAGCATCTGGAAACTCGCCTAATGATTACAAATTTGCAGCACAAGCAATTTTTGGTGGTGTTGCATGCGAAGGAGGATTACCATTTAATGTAACTGAAGATTATTCATTTGGAAGAAAATTTACAAGTACAAAAACTCGTTTGAAGTATACCATTCCTGAAGATGCAGGTTTAGACCCGGAAAAACTCAAAGAAATTGATAAAATAGCATGGCAAGGAATAAATAGCGGAGCATTTCCAGGATGCCAGATTTTTGTTGCAAAAGAAGGGAAAGTTGTTTTAAACAAAAGTTATGGGTATCATACTTATTCAAGAAGATATAAGGTTGAAGAAGATGATGTATATGATTTAGCCTCAGTAACTAAAATTGCGGCAACAACAATTGCTGCAATGCGAATGATTAGCACTCAAAAAATGTCGCTGAATGATAAACTGGGTAGGTTTTTCAAAAATACAACTATTGATTACACAAGAATACAACCTGATACGGCAATACAAATTGATACTTTTTATACTTCCTCCATCCAAAACTGGAATGAGTTTCTTGAGCAAAACGATACACTAAACATCAACGACACAAGTTTTATTACTCGTGATACCATTATTACAAAACTTACCCCATCCAGAAACATTTTTAAGGTTCCGGTTTTTGATTTGCTCCGTCACAAATCAGGCATAGTTCCTGCCGTTCCTGTTTTCAGGTACATGTATTACAAGGCTTATTTTATAAAGCAACTTAAAGATCAATTTGAAGCAATTCATGGAAAGACAGGACAAATGTTTAATTACAAAAGCTTTAAACTTCCTGATGCATTTCCTGATAATACCAATTTGCCGGATAGCTTAAAACAAGCAATAAAAGAAGGTTTTAAATCTCAATACAACAAATATTTCTCTAATAAATTTGTAAAAGATACCAGCGACATACAACTAACCAATACATTATACTTTAAAAATGAGTATTTTGATACTATTTGGAGAGACATTAAGCAACTACCAGTATTTTCCAGAAAAGTACCGCAATACAGCGATGTTAATATGGTTTTGCTTCAGATGGCAATAGACTCACTAAATAACAAAAGCATTGATGAATATTTGAAGAAAAACATCTATAATCAATTGGGTATCAATACAATTACATATCATCCACTTGATTATTATAGTAAAACTAAAATCATTCCCACCGAACTTGACGATAGTTGGCGATATGGATTATTACATGGTTTTGTTCACGATCCCTCGGCAGCTTTGCTTGGAGGGATGACAGGTAATGCTGGATTATATTCTAATGCACAAGATCTTGGAATACTTTTTCAAATGGTATTGAACAAAGGATCGTATGGTGGGATTCAATATTTAAAACCAAATGTTATTGAAACTTTTACCAAGCGATTTGATGACACCCAAAGAGCTCTTGGTTTTGATATGCCTAACCGAAAAGCTATAGTAGGTAAAAAAGCTTCACAAAATACATTTGGGCATTCCGGCTACACGGGTACTTGTATTTGGGTAGACCCTGATAATCAAATAGTTTATGTGTTCCTTTCAAATCGCAACCACCCTAATGGGAGTAATTGGAAAATAGTGACCCACAAAATACGTGAACGCATACACGATGCCATTTACGATGCAATCATTAAAGATAAAGACAAAAAAGAAGACGAAAAGAAGCTGGTTGTCGAAAATCAGATTCAGTGATTATTAACGGAACAACTTCTTATAACTCACAATTATACTAAGCCAGTTTGAAATATTGTAAATTGAAATTTTAAAATGGCTTTGTATATGCCGATCGACTGGCAGTTTTGGTTTGCAAACTTGTGAAGCAAACCAATTACTAACAGCGGTTCGGTATAACATTTATCGAAACAGACTCTAAAACTTATGCTTCCACCATAAGTTGAAGGAGCCCTAAATAATCTAATTGTTGCCCTGGTGTTTGGTTGAAACCTATTTCCTCCCCTATATACCTTTTCTTTACCTTGCTGTAAACCTGTTGGATTTTTCTCAGGAGTTAATTTTCTTTATAAACCCCGAAGGGCAAAGCGTAAGCTAATCCCTCTGCGCCTCCGCTAAAGCTTCAGCGGCACGCGGAATGAGGGTTTCATTTGATAGCTAATGATAATGAATTGACTGATAGTTATTAAGACAAATATACCAATAATTGCAAATTATTATTACAGGATGAGCACTTTTCAATTTTTGTTTTCAAAATGATTTGTATATTTATAGTTTGTCAAACTAACCAAAATCAATTACGATGAAACAGAAAAAATGGTTTATGCTTCTTAACATTTTTACAATTGCTTTAATGCTTACTTTTTCCTGCAATAACAGCTCTGAAAAAGAAAATGAAGAGAATCAGGAACAAGAAGTTACTAATGAAAAAGAAAAACATGAAGTTCATTGGAGCTATGAAGGCGAAACAGGCCCTGAGCATTGGGCACAAATTATTGCAGACTGTGATTGTGGTGGCAAAGCACAATCGCCCATTGATATTAGTGGCGATATTGTAGATAAAGATTTTGTTGAATTACAACTTGATTATCAGACTGATAGCACACTTGACATTGTAAATAACGGACATACTATAAAACTTGATTATCCGTTTGGAAGATTTAAAATTGGAGAGGAAACTTACAAACTGGCCCAATTCCACTTTCATGCTGGTAGCGAACATACCATTAATGGAACCAGGTATCCTCTTGAAGTTCATTTGGTTCATCTGAATGATGCCAATAACATTGCTGTAATTGGAGTTTTATTTGAAGAAGGTGAAGAAAATGTTCTTTTAAAGAAAATCTATGAAAAAGTACCAGACGAAACTAATGAAACTATTACAGAAGCATTGGAAATTGATGTTAAAAACCTCCTTCCAAAAGAGAAAACTTATTATCATTACATCGGTTCGTTAACCACTCCTCCATGCTCAGAAGGTGTGAAATGGTTTGTGATGAAAAATACCATTACAGCCAGTAAAGAGCAAATTGAAAGGATTAGAAAGTTTATGCCGGCAAATAATTACAGGCCTGTTCAACCTTTAAATGATAGAAAAATTGAGGTTTATGACTAATTATTTAAAAGCTAGATAAAAAAAATAATGGAGCGAACGCTCCATTATTTTATCAACTCCTAATACACTAATTTCAAAGTTCCATTGCTCCACTATCACTCTTATTCCTTCACTATTCGAACTAAACTTAAGTGTATACATAAAGTGAGTAATCAGGGTTAAAGTTAAGTAGAAAAGTTTTTATCATAATAAAAACTTTTACTATATTTAAACATTCTTTTGTCATAATCAAAATAAAATGAAAAACATTCAACGCCCAATTTATATTAAAAAGATCGAGCCTTTTATTCAGAAGAATTTGATCAAAGTCATAATTGGTCAAAGACGTGTTGGCAAAAGTTTTTTTTTAAAACAAATTCTTGATTTGTTTGCAGAAAAATATCCTGATACACCAACTATTTATATTAATAAAGAAGATCTTGAGTTTGATAGGAGAAAAAATTAT
>JBNKRJ010000085.1:0-12515 GCA_050296515.1 Bacteroidales bacterium
ATCGCAAATTAATTTTCTTCATTTACCCCAGCCCTAAAGGGAGTGAAGAAAATCAATTTGCTCCCTTTAGGGCTGGGGTAAACAAATTGATTTTCAGAACGGAGCCTCAATTTGGTGTAAACTATCTAATAAACAAATTAATTTTTATCTAAAACGAAGAGTCAATTTATGCTCTCTGCTCTTACAACAACTCAAAAAACTTTTTACTTTCTACTTTCAACTTCTTCAAAACGTTAAATTAACTTAAGCTTTAAACTAAAAGCTTTGTATTCAGCAGGATATTGTTACTTTTGCGGTTCACAAAAAGTATAGTGCAATGATTACAGTATCAAACTTAGCCATTCAGTTTGGCAAAAACCCTTTATTTCAGGATGTTAACCTTAAGTTTACGCCAGGCAACTGCTATGGTGTAATTGGAGCGAACGGTGCCGGAAAATCGACCTTTTTAAAAATGATTTCAGGAGATTTAGATCCTACCCGTGGTAAAATTGATATAGGAAGAGGGGAAAGGTTATCTGTATTGACCCAGGATCACTATGCTTTTGATGAATATACAGTGCTGGATACCGTTTTAATGGGGCACAAAGAAATGTGGCAGCTAAATAACGAGAAAAATGAGCTGTATGCAAAGCCCGACTTCAATGAGGAGGATGGTATGAAGGTCGCAAAAATGGAAGATCAGTTTGCCGAAATGGGTGGCTGGACCGCCGAAAGTGACGCAGCAATGCTTTTAAGCGGACTTGGAGTGAAAGAGCAATTCCACTCAATGACTATGAAAGATCTTGATGGAAAATCGAAAGTGAAAGTTTTGCTGGCACAGGCTCTATTTGGAAATCCTGATAACTTGTTGTTGGATGAACCAACCAACGACTTGGATTTAGAGACTGTTTTGTGGCTGGAAAATTACCTCTCGAACTTCGAAAATACAGTGATTGTGGTTTCGCACGATCGTCACTTCCTTGATAATGTTTGTACAGATATTGTTGATATTGATTTTGGTAAAATTAAGCTTTTCTCTGGAAACTATTCTTTCTGGTATGAGTCAAGCCAATTGGCTCTGCGTCAGCAAGCTGCACAGAACAAAAAAGCAGAAGAGAAGAAAAAGGAGCTGCAGGAATTTATTGCCCGTTTTAGTGCCAATGTGGCAAAATCGAAGCAAACAACCAGTCGTAAAAAAATGATTGAAAAGCTGAATATAGAGCAAATTCAACCATCGACCAGGAAATATCCGGGCATTATTTTTCAGCCCGAAAGACCTGCCGGTGACCGCATCCTGAGTGTGGAAAACCTGAGTGCTTATGCCGATGATGGAAGTTGTCTGTTTAAAGATGTAACTTTTACCGTTGAAAAAGATGATAAAATCATTCTGATTTCTAAGGATAACCGTGCAGTAACTGCTTTCTTTAAGATAATAATGGAAGAAGAAAAGGCAACTACTGGAGGGTTTGAGTGGGGAGTAACCATTTCAAAGGCTTATTTGCCCATGGACAATACAGAATACTTTGAAAAAGATTTAAGTTTACTTGACTGGCTAGCACAGTTTTCAAGCAATACCGATGAGCACTTCCTAAGAGGTTATTTAGGTAAGATGTTATTTTCAGGTGAGGAAATACTGAAAAGTTCACAAGTTCTTTCAGGTGGTGAAAAAATGCGATGTATGATTTCACGAATGATGCTGGAGCACCCCAATATGGTGATTTTGGATCATCCTACCAATCACCTTGATATGGAGTCAATTCAAGCCTTTAACAACAACATGAAAGCATACCCGGGACAAATTTTAATGGCTTCGCACGACCATGAGTTCATTCATAGCGTTTGTAATAGAGTAATTGAGCTGTCTCCAAATGGAATCATTGATAAAATGATGGATTTTGAAGATTATCTTACTGATGAGAACCTGAAGGTAAGAAGGGAAGAATTGTATAAGTAGTTTATAGTTCTATATCATTCTTATCTAAAAGGTCTTTATAATATTCAATCTTAAAAAGCTCTGATGTGGAGGTTTCCCATAGGAAGCAACCTCCGCATGTTTCAATCGGTAAGTCCTTTTGTATTGTTCTTTTAATCAGTAATTTGTCAGTGTTTGTGAGTAGCTCTTTGTCTTTTGTACCTGATTTTAAAAGCTCTTCAATGGCATAAAGTTTTCCAGTTTGGTTTTTGCCATAGAGAACAAGTTTAATAAGATCAAAACGATTTCTTTTTTTCAGGATTTCAATAGCAATTCTTCCTTTAGGTTTTTCTGGAGCAAAACCGCATTCATGGCCAAATTGATAAGTTGTTTTTGAATCTGTCAATGTAATAAAACTTGCTTTGAGCGTGTCGTACTCTATTTCTGAAAGCGCTTTATTAATAACAACACTATCCTCTTCAATAATTAAGGTGAATAGTAATTTGGGAGTTTTATTTTCATTACGCATACTTTCATAATGATAAACCTTGAATGTGTCCTGGTTGAACTTAGACAGTTTATATAAATCAATTTTCCTGGGGGCAAATGTTCCTTTTCCTTTAATTTTTGCAGCCAACTTCGCACCAGAAAGAACATATAAATAAGTATTACACTCCATACAAGGAGTGTCGTTGAAATAATTAACTGTCAGGATATCATTCTTTTGGATTAGTTGGCTCCCAAATTTCAGCAGATTGTCAATGTTGTGCTCGTTCAACCTGACAATTTCATAACCATTGTAATATACCTGCCAGTTGGCAATTGTATCCGCTTTTGATACATAGACAAATATAAGCTGTATAACAAGAAGAAGTAACTTTTTCAAGTGATTTGACTTTTAAGTTGAACTTTTAAAAATAGAAATTCTTGGTTACCTGAGAAAATTCAATCACTGCCAAAAAATCCTTTTTTATCCGCTCAATCTGTGTCATCCGTGTTCCAATCTTCTGCATATTTTTTACTTTTGACAAAAATCCCTCATTATGCAAAGAAGAAAGTTTATTAAAGTATCAGCTCTGACTGCTGTCGGTATTTCAGTTTTACCCACTGTTGGTGCTGAAGTTTTATCTGTTAATGGAAACGATAAACTAAAGAAAAAAGCCGCACGAATCCATGAAAAAATACTGACGGTAGATTCTCATTGCGATACTCCTCTTTCTATTCTTTATCAGAATGTTGAGATGGGTGTAAGAAGTGATTCAAGAAAAGGTGGTTCAAAGGTTGATTTTGTAAAAATGAAAGAGGGAGGGCTTGATGCATCTTTTTTTGCAGTGTTTTTGGGACAAGGAAAACGAGATGAGGAAAGCAACAAAAAGGCAAAAGGAAAAGCATTGGAGATTTTTACAGCCATTAAGCAACAAGTAAACAAATACACAAGTTTGGCAGAGCTAGCAGTTTCACCTTCAGATGCTTACCGAATTCAAAAAGCCGGAAAACGGGCTATTTTTATCGGCATTGAAAATGGTTATCCTGTGGGAACAGATGTAAAAAACGTTGAAGAATTTTACAAACTTGGTGCCCGGTACATAACCCTTTGTCATACTTCAAACAATGATATTTGCGACTCATCGACCGATAAAAAAGGTGAAGAACATGGTGGCTTGAGCAATTTTGGCAAAAAAGTAGTCAAAGAAATGAACCGACTGGGCATGATGGTAGATGTTTCGCACATTTCAGATAAGTCCTTTTACGATGTGCTGAAAATATCAAATGCTCCAATTATTGCTTCGCATTCTTCTGCAAGGAAGGTTTGCAATCATCCGCGAAATCTGGATGATGAGATGCTAAAAGCATTAGCTAAAAATGGGGGAGTGGTTCAGCTTTGCGTATTAAATAGTTACATTAAAGAACAAGACCCTGATCCTAAGCGCGAAGAAGCTTTAAAACAACTCCATATCAAATACAAAAACTTTGAAGATCTAAGTGAAGAAGATCGCAAAAAAGCTTCGAATGAATGGCGACAAATTTTTATAGATTATCCCGAAGAATTGGCTACCGTTGAAGAAGCTGTCGATCATATCGATCATATGGTGAAAGTGGCTGGAGTTGACCATGTTGGTATTGGAACTGATTTCGATGGTGGCGGCGGAATTTCAGGCTTTTTTGATATCAGTGAAGCTGGTAATATTACTTATGAATTGGTTAAACGTGGTTATTCGGCTAAAGATATTGAGAAAATCTGGGGTGGTAATTTTATGCGTGTATTTAATAAAGTTCAGGAATTGGCTACTTCCTGATGAATTTTATTTTTTCCAAGTACATTAATGATTTGAGAGAGTACTAACAAACTTAATGAAGTCACTATCAGGGCAGTGCCTATTTGAAACAAATCTGCCAATACTCCGAATACAAGAGCAATTATAGCTGTAAAAATGGTCTGTAACAATGATTGGATAGAAATTACTGATGCCAGAATTTCTTCTGGAACGCTTTCAGCAATGTAGCCGGTAAGAACTGGTTTTCTAAAATTCTCAATAAGGATGATGGCAATAAAACCCAGCAAGGAACCTGTCCACCATTCAAAAACGTAGGTGAATCCGCATACGATGCCCGAAGAAAAACCAGACAAAAGGGTGTAATACGGAACTTTCGATTCTTTTCTACGATCAGCTTTTGATGCCAGTTTTGAGGCCTTGGAACTTAATAGGTATACAAAGAAATAAATGATTCCAATGATTGCCCCGTTTTTTTTATCAGTGCCATAACTATTTAGTAAAGGAATAAGCACTGCCACATTAACAAGCAATAGCTGAATATAATCTTTCAACCCTTTTAAATAGGCACTGTGAATGGCAGAAGTATTAATGATTTTAAACACACTTGGCTGTCTGATTGTCTGAAAAAGTGATTTTACAGAGAGGTTTGTAGTAGCTGTTTGTTCCTCATTTTTTTGTTTTAATGATTTGTCAAGTGCTTTTGGGTACGACAAAATCAGTATAAAATTAAGAAGATAGGGAACAATGGAATAGAGGAAAATAGTAGTGTATTTTCCACTGTAAAAAACCAGAATACCTGCAATAAGGGCAGAAAACGCAGTTCCTTTTTGCGACCATGAGCGCGTATGTCCGTAGTAATCAATCTTTTGACTACTCCATCCATTAATTCTCAAGTAGTCCATTATCATCCCTTTATGGGTTCCGGTTCTAAAAGCATCGCCAATGCCAAACAATACAAAAGCAACGAGAAAAAACCAGAAATCAGCCGAAAAATGAAATACCAGGAAAGAGATTATATAGAAAATAAACGATCCGGCAAGCGATTTTTTTCGACCATATTTATCGGCAAAAATTCCTGATGGTACTTCAACAACATTGATAATGATTTCACGGACCGCATAAAGTAAGCCGATTTGTGTAAATGGTAGTCCTTTTTCAATCAAAAAGAGGATAAAGAAAGCATCAAAAAACCGAAGGTTTTTCAGAAATCCGTATGAGCAAAACTTAAAATACTGCCAGTTTTTGACGATGCCTGTCATATCCAATTGTTACTGATTTTTTGGATTTAAAGTTAATCAGAAAACTAAAAGTTCGAAGCAATTATTCAATTTTGCCTATCTTTAAAATCATATAATTCGCAAAGTTTTGAAGAAGTACGTATTCAACAAAACCAAATACGGCAGAGAATTGCTTGTTGATTGCATAAAAGCTTCTGAATTAGAGGGCTTTATTGTAAACAGGCGTCCATTTATTATAGCTTTTTACGAAATCATTTTTGTGATTAAGGGGAAAGGTGTTTTTTTGCTTGATGATTTGCGAATTCCTTACGAAAGAGGTACCATCATGTTTCTTCCGCCAAACAGGCATCGTGAATGGGTAGCTGAAACTGAAACCGATGTTTATGCTATTTTTTTCGAAGGCGAGTTTATTGAGCAATTCTTTAATGATCATCTGTTTGTGTACCGTTTTCATTATTTTCACAACTACAACTCCCCGTTTCATTTAAAAGTTGAAAAAAAACAGTTCAAAAAGTACCTGGAAAAGGTAAAAGAAATAAAAAGTGAAATTGCCAACTTAATCAATGACAGCAACCATCTGCTTCGTTCAATCCTGTATTATTTGCTGATTAAGCTAAATCGTCAATATGTTGATCAACACCTGGTTAAAGGTGAATTATTTGAAAATATGGAGGTGTTAAATTTTATTCGCTTGCTTGATAAAAACTTTTTAAAAATGCAACGCGTAAACGAATATACTCAAATGCTTGGCATTAGCCGTACTTACCTGAACAAGCGACTGAAATCATTTGGACACTCAGCCTCCGATTTGATTAATTCCAGGATTTTAATGGAGGCAAAAAAAGAAATATTGTATACCAATTTGAATATTAGCGAAATAGCCTTCAATTTAAACTTCTCCGAAGCTTCAAATTTTAATCGTTTTTTTAAAAAAATGACCGGCCTCACCCCGAACCAGTTTCGAAGTGAGTTTTCAAAATGATAATTATTTAATCAATTTGACATCAATCACCTTTTCAACTTGCCTTTACTTTGCAATAAAAAAAGATAAAGGCATACGTTGTTTCAAAACCCGGAAAACTGGATGTTCTTAAACTTCAGGAAATTGAAACCCCAATTGCAAAAGAAGGATGGGTTTTAATTAAAGTGAAAGCTTTTGGATTAAACCGATCCGAAATGTACACAAGACAAGGGTATTCTGGAGATGCAGTTCCCTACCCTTGAGTTCTGGGGATTGAGTGTGTTGGTGAAGTAGTTGATGCTCAAAGTTCTGATTTAAAGCCTGGTCGGAAAGTCGTCTGTGCTATGGGTGGAATGGGCCGTAAATACAATGGTTCGTATTCAGAATATACTTTAATCCAGCGATCTCAGGTGATGCCGGTTGAAACAGAACTTGACTGGTTGACTTTTGGCACCTTGCCCGAAACCTATTTTACTGCGTATGGTGCTATAACCGAAGACATGCACGTAAAACCTGGCGATAAAGTTTTGGTGCGAGGAGGCACTTCTTCGGTTCGGTTGGCTGTCATTTCAATCCTTAAAGATATTGGTACAGAGATTATTGCAACCACCCGTAAATCATGAAGAATTAAAAAAATACATCAAGCCGGAGCAGATTATGTTGTCATTGATGACGGAAAAATTGCTGAAAAAGTGAAAGAAATATTTCAAGATGGTGTTGATAGTGTACTCGAATTGGTTGGAAGCAAAAACTCATTATTGGATTCCATTAACTGTTTAAAAGCAAATGGAATTATTTGTGGTACAGGCATTTTAGGAAATGAGTGGGGTTATGATTTAACTAAATTTCAAAATGGAATCGGATACAAATCGTACACTACAGAAAAGGTTGAACCGGAAACTTATACTTCTGTTTTACAGAAAATAGTTAAGCGTGTCGAAGCCGGTAGATACCTGCCGAATATTTTCAAGGTTTTCGATTTTTCTGATGTGGTTGAAGCTCATAAAATGATGGAAGAAAGCAGGGTCTTTGAGAAAATAGTGATAAATGTAAGTAGTTGATTAATAGGTTGTAATAGGAATGGTTTATAAATAAAAATAGTCGTATTTAAGCAGGATTTAGTAATATAACTTATCAAAATCAGGAAGATGAAAATATTAATAACTGCTGTAAGCGGACAGTTGGGAAGAGCAATTGCAAAAAGAGCAATTGTAGAGTTCGGGATGGAAAATGTTTTGGGTGCTGCAAGAACTCCAGAGAAAGCTGGTGATTTAGGGATTAAGATATTCAAGGGTGACTATGACTCGAAAGAAGACTTTGATTTTGCCCTGAAAGGAGTTGATGCGGTTTTGCTAATTTCCAGCATGGGAGCTGCTGAGGATAGAATTGTTCAGCACAGAAATGTAATCAATGCAGCCAAAGAGGCTGGGGTGAAAAAAATTGTTTATACAAGTATCATTGGAAAAGAGGGGAGTTCAACTTTTGATGCTGTTGTGAGATCAAACAGACAGACTGAAGAAGATATCAAAAATAGTGGGTTAAACTTTGCAATTGGTAGAAATGCACTTTACATTGAACCCGACATTGAGTTTCTTAACAACTACATAATGGCAGGTAAAATTGAGAATTGTGCTGGTGATGGAAAATGTTCTTACACCACAAGAGATGAACTGGCAATTGCTTATACTCAGTTACTTAAAAATGATAATTTAAACGGGAATGTGTACAATCTTGCAGGAGAGGCAATTACGCAAACTGAACTGGTGGGCTGCTTCAATAAATATTTTAATACGGAATTGGTTTTTGAATCCCTTGGCGCAGAGGAATACCTTAAATGGCAACTTCAGCATAATGGGGAATACCTGGGACCAATTATTGCAGGAATTTATACGAAAATAAAGAACAGCGAATTTGAAGTAACTTCTAATTTTGAGAATATTGTGGGCAGAAAACATAAAACGACCAAAGAAATATTTGAAGAATACAGTAAATAGTTTAAATTCTTTTGATTAGGAGACATTTTGCAGTTTGTAAAATCATGCACCCTTCGACTTCGCTCAGGGTACCTGCATTTGGAGACTGAGCGAAGTCGAAGTCGGGCTTCATTATCTAAAAGACATTGGTCAATAATAAACATTTATATCAAAATAACTAAAAACTAAACTTATGGACAATAATTTTCCGGAAATTTCAACCCAGGAACTTTTAAAAGCAATTGAAAACAGAAATACCAAAGTGATTGATGTCCGCTCAGTCAATGCGTATAACGGATGGAAATTGAGCGGCGAAAAAAGAGGCGGTCACATTAAAGGGGCAAAAAGTTTGCCTGTTAAATGGACCAATTATATTGATTGGATTGAAATTGTTCGATCGAAGCAAATTTTACCTGAAAATGACTTGATAATTTATTCTGACACTAGATCCGATTCAGAAAAAGTAGCTAGACTTTTTAGTAAGGTTGGATATTCCAGAATTAGCATCTATCATTATTTTGTTGATGAATGGACTGAAAATGAGCTCTTTCCAATGGAACATCTTGCAAGATATCGTCAATTGGTTTCACCGGAATGGGTAAAAGATTTAATTGATGGGAAAACACCACCAGAATATAATAATGACAAATTTGTGATTGTCCATGCGCACTATCGCAATCGCAATGCCTATCTTTCGGGGCATATTCCGCAAGCAGTTGACATGGATACTTTAGCTTTAGAGGCTCCTGAAACCTGGAATAGAAGGAGCCCTGAGGAATTGAAAAAAGCATTGGAAGAACATGGCATTGCTGCTGATACCACCGTTGTTTTGTATGGCAAGTACATGGATCCTGATAATGATGATGAATTCCCTGGAAGTGCAGCCGGACACATTGGAGCCATTCGTAATGCATTTATTATGTTGTATGCCGGTGTGAAAGATGTGCGAGTTCTGAATGGAGGATTCCAGTCCTGGAGAGATGCTGGTTATGAGATTAGTACAGAGGATGTAGCAAAACAACCTGTACCAGAATTTGGAGCTCAAATACCTGCTCAGCCTGAATTAGCCGTTGATGTACCTGAAGCAAAAGAAATACTAAAAAACAGCAATGCAAACCTTGTATCTGTGCGCAGTTGGAGCGAATACATTGGAGAAGTGAGCGGTTACAATTATATTGAAAAGAAAGGACGTATTCCGGGTTCAGTTTTTGGCAATTGCGGAACCGATGCCTACCACATGGAAAATTATCGGAACCTGGATCATACAATACGTGAAGCGCAGGAGGTTGCTGAAATTTGGGCGGAAGTTGGCATTACACCAGATAAGCACAATGCTTTTTACTGCGGAACCGGATGGCGCGGAAGCGAAGCATTCTTTAATGCCTGGTTAATGGGATGGCCTCGTGTGTCTGTATTTGATGGAGGCTGGTTCGAATGGAGCAACGATCCAAGTAATCCTTATGAAACCGGAGTTCCTGAGGAAGAATTAGTTAGTCATTAGTAAATTGGTCATTAGTCACCCTTCGACTTCAGGGGACTTTGGAGTCGAATTCGAGTTTGCCTGATGTAGCATTATTTGCTATAAAAATTGAAATATAATAAACCAAAAACAACTACCATGAGTTATCTGGAAACCGACATCATTGTTGCTAAAAGAATAAAAATCACTAATCACCTGACTGAAATAGGAATTGATAAGATCAGGAAAGAAATAATTGACGGATTAAATGCCGAACAAAAATACATTTCGAGTAAGTTTTTTTATGATGAGAAAGGCTCAAAGCTATTCGAAGATATTACGCAATTACCTGAATATTACCCAACAAGAACAGAGAAAAGCATTCTGGAGGAAATTGCTCCAAAGCTAATGTCAGGATTAAAAAATACCGATGTAGTGGAGCTGGGAAGCGGAGATTGCTCAAAAATTTCGATTCTTCTAAGTGCTATTCAAGATGTAAATCTCGATAGCATTAATTACATTCCGGTGGATGTTAGCCGAAGTGCAATCAATGATTCGGCGCAAGAGTTGGTTGAAAAATTTCCTGAATTATCTATCAATGGATTGGTGCTTGATTTTATCACCCAACTAAATTTAATTCCAAACAAAAGGAGAAGACTTTTTTTGTTTTTAGGAAGTACGTTGGGCAATTTTACTGGTGAAACAGTAGATAGTTTCCTGGTCAACTTAAGCTGGAATATGAACTCTGGAGATTCATTTGTTCTGGGTCTCGACCTGGTAAAACCAATTGATATATTGCATAATGCCTATAATGATAGCCAGGGAGTTACCGCTGATTTCAATAAAAACATACTGAATGCACTAAATGATATTGTTCGGACCAACTTCAATATTGCTGATTTTGAGCATTATGCATTCTTTAATAATGAAAAATCACGGATTGAAATGCATTTGGTTGCCAAAAGAGATGTGGTAATTAATTCACCTTATATGGGGAAGGAAATTTTCATCAGAAAAGGTGAAAACATCCATACTGAAAATTCAAACAAATACTCCATTGAAAGAATTCAACAACTAGCAGAAATCACAGGGTTGAAAATAAAGAAAGTGTATACTGATACAAATAACTGGTTTGCATTGGCACATTTTGAGAAGTGATGGAGTAAAATAGTTCTTGAATCTTTGCAATTTTCAAGTGACAACTCCGGAGAAGTAAGCATTAACAAATAACCTCTTTAATGTTTTATATTAGATTTTATTAATGTGTGTTTGTTTTAGTAAGAAAGTCCGGCTATTCATTTTTTTGCATTTTGGTTACTTTGTCTCAAAAGTTAATTACCATTAAAAAATACTATTACCCGGATAATTGAAGATCATTGCCTATATTTTAAAGTAAGTGGCAGAGCCGCGGAATATTTGTAGAAAAAATGATGCTACAACAAATAAGCTCCATAGGAGCGAAATCATTGGTTATAAAATTGCTCTTAGCTATCCCGCAGGTGGAATGTCTGATGTTTCAAATAAACTTTTATGCACCTGCGGTCTGGTTTTATCAATTTACCCGGTGCTTAAGCATCGGGCTATTGACATTCCGCCCTTTCAGGGCTAACTTCTGCAATAAAAATAGACCATAAGATAGTTTGGACTAATTAAATAATATAGCTATAGTTCAAAATAGTAATGATTTATTTATATAGATTCTATCAGCTTAATACTAAGGTTATTAGGCATTAGACATTAGTCATTAATTCGAAAACAAATGACTATTGACCATTGACTAATGACTTATTTCTCATTTCAAGGATTTTATCCTAATAAATCATTACAAAATTAAACCAGAGCCATAATATTTGTTATACTAAGCCAGTTTGAAATATTGTAAATTGAAATTTTAAAATGGCTTTGTATATGCCTATCGATTGGCAGTTTTGGTTTGCAAGCTTGTGAAGCAATCCAATTACTAACAGCGGTTTGGTATAGCATCCAAACCATCATTTTATCAATTGAACCCGACAAAGTTAACACAGGATTATTCCAATTTCATATAATATTCCATATCTTTAGCAATAAAATTTACCAAGGTAATTGCGAATTGCTATCATCACAGATATTCATGAAAAATCAACCTAAAACAAGCTTTTAATAAGATTGATAAGAGTAGCTGTGATGAAATTGTTTGTCTTGCTGATATTTCCGGTTACAGCACTCCCCATTACGATTATTTGGATACCCGAAATGCACACAAATGTTTGGCTTTAGCAAAAGAAATGTGCAAACATATCGTCATGGGGAATCATGATATGCATGCAGCTCAAATTATTCCAAAAAAATGTAAAGTTTTCAATTTTCCTGAAAATTGGTATCAGCTTGATTATCATCAAAGAAAAGCAATTTTAAATGGTTCCATTTGGTTCCACGAAGAAAACGAGTTGGATTATACACATCTAGAGGTGTCGACAATTAAAAAGATTTTTAGTGAAATAAGCAACCTGCAAACAATCAGGGCAATGGGGTTTAACTTTTTTCGATGAACAAATAATACATTTATCGTTCATTTGTAAAGAAAAACATGGAGCTGTATCAAAACTAGTTTTGCCATAAATTTTTCTTTCAATCTTGCATCAATCCAATCAATCTGCTTTCAATCTTGTTGAAATACGCTCTTTTGTTGTTGAAATGAAAGTAAAATTGCATTGAATTAGACTTTTGATACAGCC
>JBNKRJ010000086.1:0-13335 GCA_050296515.1 Bacteroidales bacterium
CAGTTTCATGGTTTTTACAAATTCCTTTTTGCTAATGCCTGAAAAAGTCAGGTTGGCAGGGTTCAGGTAACTTTCAAGGTCGGGGCCACTAAGGATTAATGGGGTACCGCCATTTAACTCAATGGCCTGGGGGCGGTAATCATCGCGGGTACGCAGCTCAATGCCATTGCCTTTAATGGTTACCCGCAGGGTAATGTCAACGCGTGGCTCCATCGGGTCCTTTAGCATCATATTCACCATCAACTTGTTGCTGCTAATGGAGGCGTAATCGGACAGGTAAACCGAATAGGGTGGGGTAATGGTTACGGAGGATTGGATGGGGTAATTCTGGCTCCAGGATACGGCATTTATTAAAAGGGCCAATATGATTGAAAGTACTTTTTTCATAGAATGGTACACTGATTATTATGATTTAGACTGATTAATAGGACACAGATTGAACGGATTTGACAGATCTGACGGATTTTTGGTGCACAAAGTGGCACAATGTTTTTTTCACAGCGCCTTCGCAGAGAAACTTTAGCGCTCACGGAAAGTTGCACAAGGTCTTTCCTTCTGTGAACGGCGCAAGCCCTCAGCGAAGCTAATTTCTGCAATTCTCGGTGCATCTCTGTGTAATCTTTATTTTCCTCTTTGTAAAGCACTTCCATTTTATTAATTTTTCTTTTTTAGCTGTTTTGTTGTCTCATCTATTTGATTCAAAAAGTGCTTTTCTACGTTTGATATATCATTGCTTTTGATTTTCCTGTATTTTTCGTATTCAGTATGTGCTTTTTCTAATGCTTGTTTGTGGCTGATGCTTCCAGAATGATCCAGAATGTTTTTTTTGGTCATTTTTAAGAAATTGTCAAGCTGCTCAGCCCAGTCTTTCATGTACATGGGTATTTGGTTAAGTGCTTGTATTTCAGCCACCTCAAGATAAGCAGTAACCATTCTGTTTAAGATGTCCAATTCCTTTTCCGTCAGGTAATTTTTTGCAACTTCTGTTTCTTGTTTTGAGGGTTTGGCTCCTTTAAGGCTGTTTAAGCCTAAATTCGCTTTTGCTGAATCAACCCGCTGATAAATGATTTCAGCAGCTGTATGACCATGCGCAGCCCAATGCATTTTATTTTGTACTGTTTTAAAAAATAGTACAGATATTTCAAGGCTGGGATCATAGTCAATACTTGTTGCGTAGATGTCAAGAACTTTCCTCCAAAATACCTTTTCAGAGGAACGAATGTCCCTAATACGTGCTAATAGTTCATCGAAGTAATTGCCCCCTCCTGCCTGTTTTAGCAATTCATCATTCATTGCAAAACCTTTTACAATGTATTCCTTCAGCCGTGCAGTAGCCCATTGACGGAATTTAGTTCCCTGATGGCTTTTTACTCTGTATCCTACTGAAATTATTACATCCAGATTATAGAACTTTACCGGGCGATCTGAACCACTAACGTGCAAAATTTGCACATTGCTTTTTTCATCCAGTTCTTTTTCAGAAAATAGGTTGTTTATATGCTTGGTAATAACAGAACGCTCTTTTTGAAACAATTCACTCATTTGTGATTGCGATAGCCAAACTGTTTCATTTTCCAGGCGGACATCTATTTTTGTCTGGCCATTTTCAGTTTGATATAAGAGTATTTCTGATTTGTTCATTATTATATTATGATTTTAAATGGAAGACGGATACTTCGAAAGTAATGCTGATCTTTACTGATTTTTCTCTGTGAACCTTTTTTTACCACAGATTTTACAGATTATTCACTTCGTTCAAGAGAACACTGCGCTTGGTTTCCTCAAATTTTTCCCTCTGTGCATCTCTGTGAAACAACTTCCAGCTTCCCACTAATTAACAATAAACTTCAATTTTCTAATTTCTTTTTCCACCATAATATTCACAAAATAAATTCCAGGGCTAAGCTGCATCATGTTGAAATCCAGCAGGTAATCTTTTTTCCCATAATCATATTTTGTTGGCATCATCCGCATTCCTTTCATGCTGAAAACATCGGCGCTGATGTCTGCTTCTCTGGCCAGTTTTACTTCTACCTCAAATTGTCCGGTGTTGGGGTTCGGAAATAGTCTGGCAGTTTGAATCAATGCGTCAGCTACTGATTTTTCTTTTGTTGAATTGTCAGCCGGAACAATGGTGATGCGTTTTTCCACCAATTCGGAGCAACCCGAAAGGCCTGCTTTCATTCCTATTGTAAAATCACCTGTTTGCACAGGGATCAGTTCCTTGTAGGAATCCCCGTCGACATGTTTCCTAAAATCTTCTGGGATAAACCACTCGATTTCATCAGGTTGTGGTTTTGATAATTCAATCACCACAATGGTATCATTCATGGTCGCTTCGCCAGACATTAAGAAAGTGGCATAAAAATCACGGTTTTCGAATTTTAAATATGTTTTGGCGGTGTTGCTGCAACCTTCTACATTACTTACCTTTACGAGGTAATCGCCCTGATCCTGTACATTGATAATTTGCTGATCGCTGGTAAAACCATTGTCGGCCACCCATTCGAACAGTGCGCCCATGTTTCCTGCATCCAGCGTAGCTGTTTGCCCCTGGCAAATAAATACCGAATCGGGCAGGGTGATAATGATTTCTTCGGGGTTCATTAAGGTGTTGCTTGCAGTTGCTGTACAATTGTGATCATCGGTAATGAGAACCTCATAAGTTCCTGCTGCTAAACCTGTTACTGTGGCGGTAGTTGGGTTGCCCTCCATATTTTGCCATTGGAATTGGTAAGGGGCTGTTCCTCCGTTTCCTGCTACGGTGATTTCGCCGTTGGCATCGTTGTAGCAGGCGGGGTCTTTGAAATAGGTGAGGGTGGCAGATAGTTCTTCAGGTCTTGTTATTATCAAATCTTCCAGAATAGAAATACAACCATCATCATCCGTCACTGTGGCTGAATAATTTCCTGCTCCTAAATTTGAAGCAGTAAGCCCTGTTTGATTATTTGAATCGTCCCATTGAATATTGTATGGTTCATTTCCACCTGTAACATTTAAAGTTATACTTCCAACATTATCAGAATCAAAACATGGAAGATCGTTGATTTGAGTTACATTTAATTCTGGTCCTTCAATATCATAAAGTGTGAGAAATGCGGTATCTATACAATTGTTGCCATCAGTTACTTCAACAAAATAATCTCCCGAACTTAAATTTGTAGCGGTAGAAGTTACCTGTTGATTATTCCATGTATATGAATACGGGCCTGTCCCTCCACTTGCATTTACTGTAGCCCATCCATCAGCAAAAGTACATTTGGGTTGCTGATAATTATCTATAACTGAGGTAAGTGCACTACCTGGTTGACTTATAAAAATGTTATTGATTGTTTC
Organism: Bacteroidales bacterium; assembly: GCA_050296515.1. GTDB lineage: Bacteria > Bacteroidota > Bacteroidia > Bacteroidales > NBLH01 > NBLH01. The sequence goes on from JBNKRJ010000086.1 coordinate 3,337, forward strand.
AGTATAGGTATTGTAACCCACATCAATTTTATAGTTTCCAGCGGGGAGGTTTTCAAATACATTTGAACTTTGGGTAATTATATTTCCTTCTCCGTTATCTAAAGTAAAACTGTAAGGTGGACGACCTCCTTCTGCATTAATTGTTATTTGACCATCACTTCCGTTAAAACAATTGACATCTTGTGTTTCATTATTATTCAAGCTGACAGTAAAAGGAGCTGGTTCTGTAATGGTTGTTGTAATTGAGTTTGAGCAATTACTTCTGTCTTTAACATAGAAAGTGTAATCTCCTATACCCAGGTTACTAAATATAGAACTATCTTGAAAGTTTATACCATCTAGGGAATATTGATGAAAAGACCATCCTCCTGTTGAGCCTAAACTAACAGAACCATTACTTAAGCCATTATAGTCAACATCAATCTGATTATCTATTGTAATTTCAAGAGTATCTGGTCTTGTAGCATCGAACCTAAAAGGAATAGGTGTTAAATTGGTTGCTGTTCTTCCATATGCGCAATTGTTTTCATCGGTAATACTTACAAAATAAGTACCTGTGTATACTTTTACTGTGCTATCATTTTCGCCAAACCCGTTGTCATTTAAGTCTTTCCATTGGAAAGTGTAGGGTTCTGTGCCACCCTTTACTCTGGCTGTCAGAGTGATGCTATCAGAGTCGAAACAAGATGCAGAGGTTTTTAATGGAGTAATAGTCATTTCCTCCGGTTGGCTTATACTTACTGTTTCTGAATTCAAAGGACAATTTCTAGAATCTAATATATTTACGTAGTAATCACCAAATTCTAATCCGGGGAAGTTTGCTGCTGATCCCGTTAGGGAATCAACTTGGTTGTTATTTTCGTCCATTAGGTTATAAGTGTAGTTACTTCCATCTGGTGAGCCACCTATGGCAGAAACACTTAGGCTCCCGTCAGAACCACCAAAACATAATGCACCTGTTGGAGATAGTGTATTTACAAAATATTCATCTGGTTGGGTGATAGTGTAACTGCTATTGGTAGTACACCCAAAAATATCCTGAACAGCAATATTGTACACGCCTTCTCTTAACCCCTGAAAATTATAAATATAGCTGAGTCCATCGTCTGTACCTTGATTAAAAGAGCCACCATCAATAGAAAAGTCTATTTGTCCTGTTCCACCACCTACGCTAGCTAGTATTGCTCCATCATTCCCATCCCAGCATGTCACATCAGTTATATCAGATGGAACTGTAATAAACTTCAACTGCTGTGGATTAATTATTTCTGGTATTTCATCTTCAAAAGTTTCAACGCATCCATTTGAGTCTTTTATCCTAACAGAATAGTTATCAGTATGATTTAATCCTTCAAAGATTCTATAATCTCCATCAGTTACATTTAAATACAATACATCATTTGGAAGCAGGGTGATATCATAACTTGGAGTACTTCCTGAAGCATTATTGGGAGTTACTGTTAAGGTTCCGGTAGAATCGTTGTGACACTCAATTTGAGTTGCTATAAAGGTAGCGGATGGTCTGTTAAAACTACCGATAGTTTCACTAGCAGTTGCAGTGTTGCTTCCATTAGTGCAATGATCATCAACAGTTATTGTATAGTTTACACCAGGATGTAAATCGGTGAAGAAGGCTGGGCTGCCATCAGAGATATTAAAGGTATTGGTAGGAGAATGGGCTGGGGAAATAGTATATGTCCTTAAATCTGATGCTGTATTTCCCTCGCTGGATGAAATTGTGATTGTTCCATTATTGTTATCTAAACAACTTTCTTTTGGTTCAGGTGTATTTAAAATAACTTTTGAGCGATAAATTAAATCCCTATCGTATAAAATCGGGCATCTTGTATCTGTATATTCTATTTTAAAATAATATTTGGTAGAGGATGTAGGTGTTGTTGTAAAATTAAAAAAGTCAGGTTTATTTGCTACTTCATTCAGTTGGCTAGTGCTTACTCCATTATAAAATGTAAAGTTATCCAAGGTGCTTGTGCTTGTATAAGGTGTTCCATTGTAACTGAATTGACTAAGAGTAATGCTTCCCTGGCTATTTGGGCAGTCAGGGTTTTTTATTGAAATATCATCGATGGAAACAATTGGTTTTGCTAGAGAATTAATGTTTGCAGTAACTTGATTACTTGTAATATTACAATTGTCCGTTGCTGTGATAACATAGCTTCCTGGTGCAACTTTAAATGTTGTTACATCTCCATTAATGCTCTGATTATCAGGCGTATATAACGCACCATCCTGGGTAATTGTATAGCTAAGTGTGCTAGTATTATAATCAGAAGCCTTTACATAGATATTTCCAAATTCTGTGTTGGTAATTCGGTCTGTATCATAGCAAAAACCTGGTTGGATATCATCCTTATTTTTTGAAATTGAGATTGGGGCTGGGTTAATAAAAGATACAATACCTGTTTGGCACTCACTAACGGTAGAGTGCTGTGCATACAAACTGTATTCATTAGGGTTTGATAAATTATAATTAAATGAATTACCAGAAACACTTCCTGTTGCCCCGAAGAAATTATAATCTGATGAAACATTTGTTGTAGAATTTGCTAGTACGGTTGCGTTTACACTGGTTAAGGTCTTGTTGTAACAAGTTGGTTCAGAGGTCGGTATATTAAGTGATAGTTTTGGACCATCTGTTATAGTTAACACATGTTGTAATTTATCCGTGATACTAGAAGGTTCATTATTAATTAATCTTTCAACGGTAAAATAATAAGTATCGGCTGGTAGATTTAATTTATCGTAATAGGGTTGGGAAGGATCATTAAGATCTGATAATTTATTAATCGTTATTCCATTGGGTAAGTTACCAATAGGATCATTTTTTCCATTATTACCTGGTTTCATAATTGTAATATGGGCTCCTCCGTATGGTAACGGGTCGTTAATACCGTAGGAATGCCCACTAAGAGACAATGAATTAATTGTTAATCGCCCATCTCCAACTCCACTACATGTTGTAGTGTCAGAATAAATTTCATTTGGCACAATAAATGGTTCGGGAGTTATGGTTACTATTACATCATCACTTGTATTAACTCCACACAAATTATTGGTTACTTGCAATCGAACATTGAATGCATTGTTTTCATTTCGTTCAACCTTATCAGTAATATCTTCCCAATAATTTTTTGGCGAAAAAGGAGTGGTTACATCAGCAATTTTAGCACCTCCTTCTACTGCTTGGTAAATTGCCCATGTGTTAGTTCCATCTAGACAATGTTGACGTGGATTGAGTCCATTCTTGTATTTAATTGTAGCTTGCAAATCACATGTGCCTGATTCCTGAAGTGTATTGCCCACCGCAGTAGTAGATGCTGTTATTATATCTACAGCTGCTTTGTAAACTGGGATAGTTACTTGTTTTGGGGGATCACTTTGATTAGGAGGAATTATTGTTAGAGTTATAGAACCAGATGTAAAATTTTTGTTCCATGTTATTTCAACATATCCTGGTGTTACTTTTTCTACTACTCCACCAACAACTGTTACTGGTTTATCAGGATCTATCCACCCCGATGAGACACCGCTAAATAAATGGTTAGGAATTCCAATTGTGACATTATTACAGGTGTAAAAAGTCATTTTTTTTGTTTTGGTATCATATTCTGTTTCCAAACATTGTGCTTTGACCAATTGGCTATTAATAGAAATTCCAAGTAAAATTAGGAAAATCAAATTATTAAAAATTCTCATATTATTTGTTTTGTAAGAAGCCTTTATTATAGTACTTTATATGATTTAATAGTCTAATTTTATACTTAATATTGTTGATGATGTTATAGTATTGATTCCTGGTAAAGTATAGTTTGCTTTAAACTTATATACCCCTTTTTTTACAGGTTGAAATGGTGTTGTTAACAAATATTTTAGTGAGTTTTTTAAGTTTGGAGTACTCCAATATTCTCTACACACTTTTGTTGCCAAATCAGTATAATCAATATTGCAATAATGTATTAAATATGAATGAAACGCTGCCGGGCCAAGGTTTGTATTAATTGATCCATATTGAATATCCTTTTCTGTCAAGTTCCTAACCTCTTTTCCTATACTTAAATTAACGGTTCGTATAGGAGGAATACCAACAGGGTTTATTTCCCTAGAAATATAAATTGAATCTTCCAGAGGATAGTTTTTATACAAATAAGGGTGAATATATTTATGATACCATGTTGTATTTTCAAGGTTATTCGAAAATTGTATCATTGGTTCAGTTAAATTGCTACCCTCTACTTCATATTTACCAAACACTTCACCATCTCCAATCCCTATGTATATAAGATGTACTAAATCCCTTAAAGGCCATTGCCTGCCCTCATTCTTGTCAAGCCCGTCAATCTTAGCACTTAATGTATTATACAAACTTGTCCTAAAATGCGTCTCAAAAATATTTTTCTCATCCAAAACTGTGAGCGTACCTTCCGCTTCTTTTGTTTTTATTTCAAGGGTTGATTCATTGCCTTCAAACAAGTCTTTTTTATCTACTTTGGCAGTTACGTTTTTGTCAATGGCCACTTTTTCCTGTACTGGCACATTTACTAATTCAAAGCTGTAAATGGTATTGTTTTGCAGGTTGCCTGGGCGTTTAAAGTCAACCCTGCGTTTTGATGCATTGTAGGTAAAATTAAACTCATGTTTGTTGCCTTGTTTATCAACAAAGCGCCCTATTTGCTTCCACTCTGCACCAGGCTTGAAGAGATATTCCTGCCCATCGTCTAATTGTATGTAACCAATATCGGTTTCGTTTTGATAATAATTAAACATCATAGGCATAGGGTAGCTGTATTTTACATTGCTGACAGGGATATGATCAGGGGCTTCACCTGTTTCGAATGTTGTTTTTAAAACCTCAATTACGGGCTTGCCATTATCAGTTACTGTTTGCCAGCTTCCGTTTTTCTTTTCTTTAAAACTTACCTGTACCTCAAGTGTTAGTTTTTTTTCAGGGGGTAATATTTCGTATGAATCAAAAGCTATTACATCTTTTTCAGCATTCCATTCCAGCTCGCCCGGTATTACCTGCCCGCCATCCTTTACCCGGAAGTAGTCCAGTTTTATTTTAAAGGAAATATTTTTTCCATTTAAATCCTGCAACTGGAATACTTTATCAATAGGCATGTTAAAAATGGCCTGGGCTGCATTAAATACATTCACATCAGTAGCTCCATCACCTGGTGTAGCCTCTGCTATTACTTGTATTGCTTGTACAGGGCTTCCGCCACCAACAATTTCGCATTCTTCGCCTACTTCAAACTGAAAACGACAATTGCCACTTACCAAACCTCCTAAAATACTGTAGCGTCCGCCAATTGTTCCCCGCATCCAGAATGGGTTTGGCAACTTGGCCTGGAGCACTGCTGCAGCACCTACCTTGAGTATTTCATAGTTACCGTGAATAAAACGCCAATCAACATGGATGCCAATAGCCCCTTCAAGATAAGCCCAAAGTTGCCCGTTAGCATACCAGCCATTCACACCAAGAGGTCCTGATTGGCCTTTACAGAATACATTTCCGTAGTTTTTTAGCATTACATCAAAGCCTGCACCAGCATCAAATTGGGCATAAAAAGGGCCAAGGGTTTTACGTCCGGTACTTATTTGCAATCCTGCCCCAAAGCCAATGCCTTTTCCTTCGCCAATGGCATTTTCATTGGCCATGTAGTCTAAATCTATTCCCCCCAGAATTTCAGATACTTTAGCCGGTGGCGGAGGACTGGCAGGTATTTTAGTACCCATCACAAAATAAGCGTTCAGTTCTGCAAAATTTAACACCTTTAAACCAAAACGATCGGTTGGTGTGCCTACATAAATATACCATTCATCCTTTGCAAAGTGAATAACTGCTTCGCCGGCTTTTCCGCCTGGGCCAGCACCCTGTATAATTCCGCCGGGCAGGTTAATGTAAGTCCCTAATACTCCATGAAATACATCCTGTTCAAAGTCCATTCTAAGATCAACATAGGCATACAGGCTGCTACGGCCAGGATCTTTGTCTTTTTTTGATTTATCATTCGGATCTTTTCCTTTGGCAATGTCTTTTGCTTTGTCTTTTAGTTTGTCCAGTCCACCGCCCTCTTCAGGAGGGGTCATAAAGTAGCCGTTTCCTCTAAAGCCAATAAAGCTAACCCCGCAACTATTGTTAAAGGCCATTTCAAAGGTTAAATCGCCATTGAAAATATTCTTTGATTTTAGGCCCATAGCCACAGTGGCTTTAAATCCAAATAGTGTGTTTTTGTCGGGTTTGTAAATAATACCGGAAGCTGTTTTTCCAATATCTCCAGTCGCTTTTTCATCCCAGCCTAACTGGCTCATATGGTGATAAATACCTCCACCAAAGCCATACAGGAACATTCCACCGAAAACGGGTATTCCGCTGTTAAAGTTAGCCATGGCATCGGCATAGAAATAGCGCATGCCACCCACATTACCAAATATGGCAGTAGCTGATAGTTTTGGTAGTTTTGAAAATTCAGCTTCGATGTTTCCTGAGAAACCATCGCCATAAACCTGGTCGTTTTTGTAAAACTGGGCGCTTCCTTTTAGCTTAAATGCTCCCTGATCAATGTCAATAGCTATTTTGTGTACCTCCAGACCATCGTATTTCCATTTTTGGCGATCGTTTTCTTCGTAAGATTTAGCAAAGAGGGTTAGTCCTGTTTCTCCGGCAAAACCACCTGAGCTTTCTTTCATCAGGTTTAGTTTCAGGTTAAATTTTATGCCAGTGCGGTCGTCCACATTGGTCATCCCGATATCGGTAATTGCAATGGGGAAATTACTCATTCTCTGCTCGGCAAATTCGCTCCCAAATGAAAATGTTTTAGCTTTTATGTAAGGGGCTTCAGGGGTAATGGTCAGTTCTTCGAATTCAACATCAGCCAGCTCAACCTTTTTGGTTTTTATCGCCAGCTTACCATTCAACACTGCTTTGGGGCGGAACTTTCCGTCAATTACGCTGATATCAACATAAGAATTAGGGTGCAGTTCGAGATGGGCTGCCCACATATCCATGCTTAAGGTATCACCTGTACTGACTATAAAAGTATATTGACTGGCAGGATCGATAAAGGCTTCGTAACCCAGTATGGTTCCATCACCCAGGGGAGGGACGTTTACCTGCCCCTTAAAACCACAGGCAACCAGCTGGTTTTTAGTTATTTCGGCATAGATTTCTTCCATCGAAAAGGACCACTTGCTCATATCGCCTTCATCAAGCGTAAATATATTGGTAGCAAGGAATTTTCCGCTAATGCCAATGTTGTCAATCAATAGATCGTGGGCTTCAACAGTGCTTCTTTCCCCTCCTTTTTTACTTAGGTTTCCGGGAAGTGTTACTACTAAATCCTTTAAGAAAAACCCTTTCCACATGTTGCGGTTACCATCAATAAAATCGGAAGATTCATACCCTTCAGGGAAAGTCATGGAAGGAGCATTGGCTACTTCGCTAAAATCGAATACTGCACTGGTTACTGAAAAGCTGAAATCTTTCATGTCTTTTACACGAAATGGGGTGATACCAACTTCTAACATAAAATCATCCCAACCAACCAGCGAGGTTTCAAAAGGGGCCTTCACTCTTTCGTTTTTATTAGTACTCTCTTTTCCATCAGCTCCTATGGGAATTAATTTGTCCCTGCTAAACTGTATCTCGCCCTGCAGGCTCATTGATTTGTACCCATTGCAGTCGCATTCGATAAAGGTTTTGCGTTCATCACCTTTTAGAACTAAGAGCATGTTGCTACCCAGCTTTATATTTTGGTTGCCCATTAGTTCAAGTCGGCCACCTCCGGTAAATCCTCCTGGAGAGAAATTGATGTCTTTGCCCCTAAAAGCGATTTTTCTATCAGTATTGGGTACTTCAAGTGAGGCATACATGGTTAGTTTTGCACCGTCTTTGGTGGCTTCAATGCTTTCAATAACAATAATAAAGTCTCTGCCGCCTACGGATTTTTTAATTCCCTGAGGAAGGGTAATGGAGATTGCTTCAGCAAATGAACTAATAAAACGCCCCTCTTCAATTACCTGTTGCACAAGGGAGTGGGCTTTGGCTATTTCGGCGGTATCGGCAAATGTACTGCTGGCTGCTGGCTGGCTGCTACTAGCTGTTGGCCGACAGCTGTTGGCCGACGGCTTTGTGCCATTAGCAGTTAGCTTAATATAACTGGCCTGGCTGTTGACCGTGAATATCAGTATGAGTATGGTGAGGAGTTTTTTCATTTTTTTGCTCTTAGCTTTTAGCTTCTGGCTGTTGGCTTGTGGCTCCGGCTAGAGGCTAATTTTTGTATGAATGAGTTTGTTTGTTTCTGAATTTTGTGTATTTCTTTAATTGTATTTTCTACTTTAATTTCATTTGCATACTGTAATTCTTTAATAATTATTAGTTGTGTTTCAAGTTCAAATGAGGAGCCTAAAGCTATTTCAATAAATCGTTTAAACTCTTTATCGCTATTTCTGCTGCTTCCTTCTGCAATATTTGAAGGAATAGACACTGCTGCACGAGTAATCTGACTTCTTAGACCAAATCTCTCATTATCTGGAAGCTTTTCTGCAATTTTGAATATTTGCTTAACCAACTCCATGCTATCTTGCCATATTCTGTATTGTTTGAAATTTCGCAAGTTCTTTTTTTGCTTCAGGCTTTTGGCTGCAACCAGCTAATAGCCAGAGGCCAGAAGCTAATTGCAAATCGTCAATATTAAAATCTTTCAGTATCAATCTCATAATCAGTATTCTGCTGAAACCACCTCCTGCAAACCTGTAATGCTTCCTGGTAATTATCCACATCCAGTTCACCATCTTTATCCGTTGCAAGCGGAAAATCTTTGATAATGGGTGCCAGGTATTCCATCACCCTGTATGCGCATGTGATTTTTACCGGGTTATCAGGGTTTGGCGAAAAACAATCTTTTGAATCGCGATTAAGTACTTCAATCATGTAATCCACAGCCTCCTTAGCATGCATGTATGCCAAATCGGGGAAAAGGTTGTAAATAACCTTGTCGTTTAATCCTGTATTGCGGATGAAGTCAACACAATAGTTGATTTGTTCTTCATCACCAAGCCGTGCCAGGGTCAAGCGAATGTCCCATTGTAGTGTTTTGTCTTTAATTTGGTCGGAAACCAACAAGCCTTTCAGGGTTTGAATTTGTTCTTTCATATCCAGAAAACCTATTAGTTTTATTGTGTGGGTAAAATAAGTCGTTTCCTGCTTAAGTAAAGCAATTAGTTTTTGTTTTGATTCTTCAGTAAAATCTTCCTTTTTGAAGTTTTCTAACTGCCCTGCAATGTTTTTTCTTAACGAAGCCTCTTTATCTGTACAGCCACTGGTTAAAATTGTCACGGCCTGTTGTCTTACAGCCACCTGTGAGCTTTTTTGACCTGAAACAGCAATGGCATTGTAAGCCAGCGAGCGAACATTTTCAATACTATCGGTAACATAAGGCTGAAATACATTGAGCATTGCCTGGGCAGAGTCTTTGATATAACTTCTGAACGGGCTTAACCCTTTCCAGTAGTTATTCTGACGACGGAGTTGCATAATTTCTGCAACCTGTTTTTGTAAATTAGTTGGTTGCTGTGCACATAATGGTATAAAATATACGGCAACCAACCAGATCGTTAATGTAATAGGTAAAAGGCGTTTCATTCAAATAATCTTGCATTAAATTGATGGTTCAATGGTTGTTGGTTAGTGCACTTATAAACATAAGACGTTTGCAAATATGAAAAATTTTAATTTACCAACAAAAGATTTTTGTCAGTAAATAATAATCAGTGCTTTATAAATGAGAGTAGTGGCCTGTTTAAAAAATGTTAAAATTTTAATTTATAACGGTTCTAAATAAGGAGGTCTAAATTTATATGACTGGTTGTTTATTTACTGCCATATATTTAATGAGTTCTTAATTAAAGGTTTATAGTCTGAAGAAAGATTCTGGATAAAAATATTTACTTCGGTCTTCTGACTTCGTGCTTCAAGCA
>JBNKRJ010000087.1:0-5369 GCA_050296515.1 Bacteroidales bacterium
TACCCATCCCTATTTTTGGTTGCTTTTTTATGTGGTCTCAGGACTTGGGGAAATTGGAAAAATAAAGGGACGTATTTTCTGGCTCCCAATGTGGTTGATTGGATTTGTAGGCTTTATTATTTCTTCATATTCTGAATTCCAATCAACAGGTTTTTATACTGCCGCAATTGTGCTGATCGGACTCTACGCATTAGGATTTGTTATTGTAAGAAAATTGACGATTAAAGGGTGGAATAAAGCCATCGAAAGTCTTGAGAAATTGAAAGGAAATAGTCTGGAAAACAAGAAAAAACTTTTAAAGGAAGCGTTTTACGTTCCAAACTATCTAAATCCTGACAATGGACTACAATACATGATTTTTGGAAGCTTGTACCAGAAGGTCTATTATAAATGGATGTCGAACCAAGATGTCAACCAACATTATCAGGACTTCATTGACGTTTTAAAGAATTATGTAACAGAAACTGAATACAAAAGATATCTGGCAGTTTTTAGAAGTTCATTGGTTAAAATACAAGAAAAAAAAGAAGCGTATCTTGACCAACATATGTTTGAAAATATTATTAAATTGATTTCAAATAGACAATTAAGATAAATAGGAAACAGAATATAACAATGTATGAAAAATATAAGTGGGTCAGTGGTTTATGAAGCTCTCAAGCATTTAATCAGCTCCACCAAATCTGCGATTTGACGGGTTGTTTTAAAAAAATAAATTTGTGTCTAATCACAAATTTGGCTCAGTGCAAATTGAAAGGTAAGAGCTTCGAAATCACTTACGTTTCTTATACTGAACGTTGGCAATAATTGAAACCATTGAAAATTAAATAAAATTGGTCTCGTCTGGAAATAGAACAGCTCCATAATAAAAATAAATAATTAATAATATATGATAAAAAGGGCATTTGGTATGCTAATCATGCTGATTCTTACCTCAAACATTTACGCACAAACAATAGATCAATTAGTAAAAGAAAATGTTATTAAGATTTGTAATTGCATAGATACTATAAGCTACTTAGACAGTTTTTTAGATTTTGAAATTAAAATTGACAGTTGTAGTCATCTTAGCAAATCGGATTCCATTCAAATTACAGAAATGACTGAAATTTATGAGTTTGACAATCGAATAACTGAAGAATTGTATGCTAGTTGTACTACCTTTCAAACAAAATTAAATGAATTGAATGAAAAAAGTTATACACAAGACTATATGGATTCTTTATACGCATCTGGCGGTGAATTTAAAGAGATTCAAAACAAAATAATTGGTGAATATTCTTTATCATTTGGAAGAAGAAGTCCCGAAGGTGAAGCGCACTTGTTTATTAATAAGCATAATAGGTATGCAATGAGTTGGTTTGGAGGAGGAATTGTTGGTGGGTGGAAAATTGTAAAAGGGAAATATTTACATCTTAATCCGGATAAGTCTCAATATCCATTTTATGTATATGGACGAAACAATCCCGACATTAGTGATTCAACAAAAATATATTTCAATGGCGATTTTAGTTTTAATACCTTAATAAATTTGGGGGAAATAAATAAAAGTCAACCTATTTTAACGCCTGTTTTTAATGAAGATGCTAATTGTAAAACTTATTTGGTAGAAATAGAAAATAAGTATAACGAACTATCATTAGCATTTAATGTGACAGGTGAAAATGAGGTAAATAGAGATTTTGACATATATACATATAAAAACACGGATGATTTTAATGAGTTTGTTATTTGCGAATACATAGAAACTTTTTATTCAAATCCAATAAGAGTAATAATTGATAAGGACAAGTTGATATTTGGAAAGAATGAGATTACTAAAAGACATCCATTGAAAGAATCAACAATCAAAGAAATTAAGCTTTTTGAGGAAATAACTAATGTTACAAATATTCCTGAAAATGTGTATTTTAGTTCTGATTTTATAGAATCAAGTGGTATTGGTAGCAATTCTGAAATATTTTTCGATACAAAACTAAATACTTACATTTCACTACGTAAAGATCCGGAAGATGGTAGTTTTTCTGAAATGTTACGTGTTAATAAATATGATATATTACAAAATGTAAGCCTTCAGAAAATGCAATTCAAAATAAATAAAAATTCACTAATTCATAGTAATTGTGATTGAGAGGCTAAGGTAATATAACAACTATTGCCAGAACGTGGTATAAAACATTGGGGTTTAGGTGGTTATTTAAACTTTCTGCCACGCATCAAGTTCTGTGCAACTGAACAGGACAGTCGCCCGCAATCCCTAACGACTTTTCACTACTAAACTGTTAGGCATAAGTGGATTCCAGACCGTGCAACATGAAAATTAAACCGATAAAATGACAAAATAAGATGATAGCCAGCCCACGATGCAAAAGTATTTTAGCCCATTCCACATCCACCCCGTTGCTTCCATACACTTGTTTTTTTTGCCATCGCTCAACAACATACCGATATGATTTTGTACATTTAACATTAAAAAAATAGATATGAGTATTAAGAATGGTATAAAAACTGTAAAAACAAGCCAGATTAGGAATACACTTTTAGCTTCTTTAATTATCGTTTTGATATTATCTGGATGTTCCAATAGAAAGGGCTCTCAACTTTCACCAAAATACGAAGCCTATTTATTTGCCTATTTCGAAGGTTCGGCAGGTAGTCTCAAACATCAGGAACAATTAAGGTTTGCAGTTAGTGCTGATGCTATAAACTGGAAAGCATTAAACAATAACGAGCCCATTTTGAATGCGGATAGCATTTCGCAAAGTGGAGGAATACGAGACCCTCATATATTACGAGGAGAAGACCAAAAAACATTTTTTATTGTAGCAACTGATATGTCGAGTGCCACCAATGGATGGGAAGAGAATCCAGGCGTTGTTTTGCTCAAATCAGAAGATTTAATCAACTGGCAACACGGAACAGTTAATCTGGCAAAAGATTATCCTGAAAAATTTGCTAATGCTTTTTGGGTATGGGCTCCACAAACTATTTATGATCCAATTGCAAAAAAATATTTGGTTTATTTTACAGTTAAATTTCGTGATGATGATAAATTAGATTTTTACTGTGCTTATGCTAATAACGATTTTAATGGATTTGAAAATGAACCTCAATTTATGTTCAGGGCTAAATATGGTGCAATTGATGGTGATATTGTTTATAAAGATAGCGTATACCACTTTTTTTTTAAAGGCAATACCAAGGATGAAAAAGGAGTTGAGTTTGAGAATGGCATAAAACAGGCAGTTTCTAAAAGTTTACAAGGCCCTTGGGAAGAATACTTTGAGTTTATAGATGCCTACAAAAATGAACCTACAGGAGTTGAGGGTTCGAGCATCTTTAAATTAAACGACTCTGATACTTATATCCTGATGTACGATTTATATTCAAGCGGTCGATATGAGTTTCAGCGTAGCACAGATTTGTATAACTTCTCTGAACAACCTGAATCATTCACCAAAGATTTTCATCCCCGACATGGTTCTGTAATTAGTATTACCCGTGAGGAAGCAGTACGATTAAATAAAAAATGGGGCGGTGTACCAAGCACATTACTTGAATAACAAAAATATGGATTGATCATGAATTTATTCTACAAAACATTAATTGTAACATTAGTTTGCTTTTTGTCCACAATTATTGAGGCACAAAATGAGCCTCCTTACAAATTCCAATCAAATGGCAATCCAATAATAACACACAAGTTTGCGCCCGACCCAGCGGCATTAGTCATGGGTGATACACTTTGGCTGTTTACCGGCCATGACGAAGCAGAAAAAAACCAAAGGATGGTTTTAAAGGAATGGCTTGTTTTCTCAACAACAGACCTTAAAAACTGGACTGAATATCCCGTTCCATTAAAAGTTGCTGATTTTACCTGGGACAAAACAGGCAGGGCTTATGCTGCTCAGGCAATTGAGCGAAACGGAAAATTCTATTGGTATATCAGTACTGATGGTTCAGGTATTGGTGTGGCTGTTGCCAACAGACCACAAGGGCCTTATAAAGATGCCATTGGAAAACCATTGCTGACCACAGAAGATTGTTTTGCCTCAACTCACAATTGGGTTTGCATAGACCCAACCGTATTTATTGATGATGATGAACAAGCTTGGATTTTCTGGGGCAATGGCCAGTGCTATTATGCCAAACTAAAAGAAAATATGATTGAGATTGATGGTGATATTAAGCAAGTAAAATTCGAAGGATTTGAGTTTACAGAAGCTCCTTGGATACATAAATATAAAGGAAAATATTACTTGTCGTATGCCGAGGGATATCCTGAAAGAACTGCCTATGCCATGGCTGATAATATAGAAGGCCCTTACGTTTATAAGGGAATCTTGAATGAACTTGCTGGAAATTCAGATACAAATCATCAATCCATTGTAGAATTTAGAGGTAAATGGTATTTTATCTATCATAATGGAGGACACCAACCTGATGGTTCCTCAAGCACCAGGTCTACTTGCATTGATAAATTGTATTATAACCGTGATAAATCTATAAAACGTGTGATTATGACCAAGGATGGTATTCAGGATATTAAGAATTAGAGAATCTTTGATTTTATAGCGATGAAAAACTTAGCTTTATCAAATCAATTAAATATTAAGATGCATACCCTTACCGACCTTAGCTGCAAAGCAATTACTCACTAAATTATTTATTTTTAAAGGAGTTCGGGAATGCTGCGCATTTGGAAAAACGTTCAAAGCCAGCGTTTCAACCAAATTTTGCCAAAGAGCCTTTTTTCCCTTCCTGCTCCAATGCTGGATTGAAAGATAGTGCAAACTTGATAAGTAAACAGATTGAGAAGATAAACCGCCAGTGGCTAATACTTAAGCAATGTTTTTGATTGTTGCCCACAAGATTTGGGCAATTGCGCATCTTTATACTGCAACAATCAAATACGTGCTTTTTGTTGAACTGAACCGGGCTATTGTGTGACGCCTTATAATATTGTGGAATCGATTAAATGCGCCCCCTGCTTGATGGGTAATTTTGAAGATCATTAATGCTAACAAAGCTTGTTTTCTTGATGCCTTTTTAGCACTTCTGGTATTCAATAGTTCGTTAAAAATTAAGCTGCAATAGTGCCATAATATATAAGTTCATTGAAATATTTTTGATTTTTAGCAGAGTATGCATTAATACCGAACATGTCAAAAAAACGCTGAAGCAGTAACCAGTTGTGGTTCATTGTTTTAATGTCTGCCATTGAGAACGTTTTACGTAGCTCTTTTGGTATGCCCAGCCAATGTTTAACCTTTGCAATGTTTATAGCAGTTAACGAAGCGTTGAAATGAAAATGTAATTTATTTACACTTCTTGCCTGCGAATCGTTAAGACCTGTGAATTGTTTTCCA
>JBNKRJ010000088.1:0-33810 GCA_050296515.1 Bacteroidales bacterium
TTTAAAAGCTGAGGTTTCTTAATTTGCCTTTCAGCATTTTCCAGCTCTTCCTTTTGTGGTTTTGTCAACTTTATCTTTGCCATACAAGGACAAAGATAATATTTAAATTACAATATTCAAAAGAGGCTCAGTATAAATATCCAAACATTCACCGCCAAATATTGGGTAGAAAAGAGGCAAACAAAGGTTGTGACTGAAAAATATTGAACATAGTGTGGACGTATGTTCAACCCGCGTCTTGAAACCCTGTGGCAAACTTGGGTATTATGCGTTTTTCAGCAGACCCTGAATAGTAAGTTTTATGATTCTTAATAAAATAGAAAAACCTCTTTATGAAGTTTTTATATATTCTAGCTTTATATCTGAAAATCAGAAATTTGATCATTTAAATCGGTTGACATTTTATCCAATATATCCGATTTCTGAGATAAATCATCAGATGTTGAGACATAGTTTTGCGTTAGGTTATTCATTTCCTGAATGGAGTCATTTATTTGTTCAGAACCTGTTTGCTGTTCCATGCTTGCCAGGGCAATATCCTGTACAATTTTAGTGGTATTAGTGATATCGGGTATTATTCCTGAAAGCATTGAGGATGCGTTTAAAGTAACTTGTACACTTTTTTGTGAAATTACCTGAATTTCATCAGAAGCAGCCCGACTCCGTTCAGCCAGTTTTTTTACTTCTGCAGCAACCACTGAAAATCCTTTACCAAATTGTCCTGCTCTTGCTGCTTCTACGGCTGCATTCAAGGACAGCAAATTTGTTTGAAAGGCAATATCGTTGATGATTGATATTTTTTCGGTTATTTCTTTTATTGAATCGATGCTTTTTAAGGATTCATTATTTACATGTACAATTTTACCAGAAAGTTCTTCAGCCATCTTTTTAGCCAGGTTGGCATCGGATGTATTTTGAGTAATCGTTGAGACCATTTTCTCCATCGAAGCAGAAATCTCCTCCAAAGAAGTAGCCTGTTTTTTTGCCCCGGAAGATATATTTTGCGAAGAAATTTTCATTTGCCTGGAAGCATTATTCATATCAATTGCTGAAGAAGATATTTTTTTAATCATTAATTTCAGCTTCTCAACCATCCCTTTCAAAATATTAGAAAGTTCACCAAATTCATCAGTTCGTTTTAATATGCTTTCTTTAATATGAATATCTAAATTACCATTTGCCACTGAATTAATTATGTGATAGTTTTCATTTAAACCATGCTTGATTGAACGGATGATAGAAAAAGTAAAAACCGATCCTAGTAGTACAAATATAATGGCCATTAGGATGTAATAACTGGAAATTGTCTTTTGCATATCCTGCATCGAAGTGAGTATTGCTCCACGTTTATCTGAAGGATAATTCCAACATGCATAATAACTAACCTCTGCCTGAACCATATAGGCAGAAGCTTTCCCGTAAAGTTCATGCACTCTGTAAAATTTTTTCTCAAAATCTTCAAGTAAATGCAGCATAACTGCATCATCAGCGCTCCCATAAAATTTTTCTTTCTCCTTGTTTAATTTTTGCGATATAGTTGGTGTTACTGAATAGTCCTTGTTAAAAGTTAATACATAATCCATACTGGTGATATCGTTTAATCCATCCACTACGCCATCGTAACCTCGTTCCTTTGCCAGTTCAATTATTTTATTGCGAGTATCTAACATTGATTTCCGGACCAGAGGTATTTCACTTATTAAATCAAGTGCTTTATTTGCATTAGTAACATAATTGTTGAACAACTTAACTATCTCAGTATAATCAAATTCTATCTCTTGCTTTGTCCTGAAATAATTTTTTAATTCTTTTATCTTGGTGTAGGTGAGAATTACCTGAAAATCAAAATCTTCTCTGCCACCAATAAGTTTATCTGAATATTTATTATTTGCTTCAAATTTCAATAATTCAATTTTTGAACTATTCAATGAATATTCATAAAATCCAAGTGTTGGTATATGTTTAGATGCTGCTGCTTGAAACTTATCAATAAGATTTCGACCTATGAAGGCCATTGATACAGCCAGTATTACAAAAATTCCAATATTGATACCAATTTTTGTCCCGATTTTTAAATTTAGATCTAACATAAGCCAAGTATTATGGATTAACTATGATTTTTTTAAGGTCACGGAACGTAAATTGTGTCCTTACAATAAAACGCGATTTCCCATTCGAATTTGCTCTAACATGGAGCATATTTATTACATCATCTTCTACGTCCAGAAACTTTAAGGCAATGGGAATGTAAAGTATATCTTTTTTATGAATATCATAGTCTACCGTAAAATAAAAACAAATAGAGGTTGCCGTATTCCATGGAAAACAATAACCAGAAACATAGGCTGATTTAATGGTTAATGTATCTTTACCTCCTATTTGCTCAAAAGGAATTTTAACAGAGCCCTCAGGAAACTTTTCTTCCATTTTTTTAACACAACTGGCCTGAGTTTCTTCAAACTCCTTTATCAAAGCTTTTACTTCTTCTTCATTATTTGCTCCTCTTGCAGTATTCAGTTCATGATCCAATTCAACAAAATGAAATTCTTCAGAACTCAACTTATCGAAATATTCATAGGGAGCTTGAAGAGGCTTGTTTCCATTAGAAGTTACTGTTGTATTACTTTCGCAACATACAAGAAATAATGAAATAAATAATGGCGCAAGAATAGATAATTGCTTCATATTTAAAGTATTAAATACCTGATAGATATAAATTTATCTTAAATTATCAAAATTGTAATTTGTTTTTTGTATTTAGTATAAACTTTTCAGCTTAAAATATTATTATATCGGAGTTTAAAAAAATGACCAAGCCTAAAATATTTAACAATGTTACAGGATATATTTAAGATTTACAAAACTTATTTATACTAAGCCCGTTTGAAATATTGTAAATTGAAATTTTTAAAATAGCTTTGTATATGCCAATCGCCTGGCAGTTTTGGTTTGAAAGCTTGTGAAGCAAACCAATTACTAACAGCTGGTTGGTATAACTATGAGCCTCGTTAAGCAAAGTGCCTGACTTCGATTTCTTAAAACATTGGGCTCTTGCCATTTTTCATTCATAACACAATTATAGTTATACCAATTGCTTTTATATTTTAGTCCAAAAGCAAAATATAAATTGCAATGGTAAATGCCGATGCTACTTGAAAGCCGAATGAGGCTTTGCCAAAATTGGACTATTTTGAAAGTGAAACCGGTATAAGCTAAAAGAACAAAGAGCCTGAAATTGATCAAACTCTCTGTTTTGTAATATCATTGTCGTTTCTTTTCCTTTTAGTGGTGGACACGAGATGAAATCTCACACCAGCCTTTAGTTTTAAGGAGATCAAATAAAAATACCCTGGCTGCCATTAATCAACCAGGGCATTTGAATCTTATTTTAAACTTGTTTTTACAAATCAGGAAACATGTCAACCATGTTCTCATCAACAGCAATTACTTTTTTAACTTGGGGTACCGATTTTTGAATTGTTTTTTCAACACCCAGCTTAAGTGTTTGAAGGCTCATCGGACACGAACCACATGCCCCCATTAATTTAACTGTCACTTCAAAGTTTTCAGATATTTTAATTAATGAAATGTCGCCACCATCCGATTGTAAGTAAGGTCGAATTTCGTCAAGGGCACTTTGTATTTTGCCTTCCACATTACTATTTACTTTTTTTGCCATAATCCTGCATTTAAAAATTAAAGACTAATTAATCGGTTGTTTTTAGTTGGTTGCGCACGATGCATCAGAGTTAATTTCCACCTTAACAGTTGGTGCTAAAGTTTTATTTCGTTCTTCAATTCTCATGGCTACAGTTTCACCCAGTTGCCTGAATGCTTCTCCGGTAATTGAGTCTTCAAGCGCCGAAGGAGTTCCAGCATCTCCATTTTGCCTAATAGATTCAACAATTGGAATTTGACCTAAGAATGGAATATTTAATTCTTCAGAAAGCCTTTTGCAGCCCTCTTTACCAAAAATATAATATTTTTTATCAGGCAACTCTGGCGGAGTAAACCACGACATGTTTTCTATCAAACCTAAAACAGGTACATTAATTTTTTCTTGTCTAAACATGCTGATACCTTTTCTTGCATCAGCCAAAGCAACGTCCTGTGGTGTACTTACAACAACTGCTCCGGTAACCGGAATGGTCTGAACCATTGTTAAATGAATATCGCTTGTACCTGGTGGTAAGTCAATTACAAGGTAGTCAAGCTCACCCCAAACTGCATCATTGATTAATTGCTTTAATGCATTGGTCGCCATTGCTCCTCGCCAGATAAGTGCGTCATCCTGCTTCACAAAAAAACCAATGGAAAGCATTTTTACACCATAATTTTCAACCGGTACAATTCGGTCGCGTCCATCAATGCGCTCAACTCCCGGACGACCAGTTTCAACACCAAACATTTTTGGAATTGAAGGTCCGTAGACATCAGCATCAATAAGGCCTACTTTCGAGCCCAGTTTTGCAAGCGAAATAGCCAGGTTGGTAGATACTGTAGATTTACCAACGCCACCTTTGCCAGATGCCACTGCAATAATATTTTTTACTCCGGGCAGAATTTCTTCCTGGGTTTTATCCATTCTTCCAACGGTAATTTTTGAAGTAATGGTAGCATCTACTTCAACTTCCTCATCCATTGAATCTTTAATAGCTCTAATACATGCTTTTTCAATCGACTTTTTAAAGGGGCTGTTAAAAGCTGGTAAAAAAACCGAAAAGCTAATCTTGTTTCCTTCAATCTTTATCGATTCAACCATGTTTAGGGTAACAATATCAGCGTTTCCATCCGGATAACGAACTTTCTTTAAACTTTCCCAAACTTGTTCTATTGTATAACTCATTATCGTTTTATTCTTTCGTTGCCTTTTAATTTTTAGAAATTAGCTACAAATTGTAATTTCTATTGCCATATTACTCATAAATTATTAAACAGGCAACTTCTTATTTTTATTTATATTAAATTAAAATGCAAATATAGAAATTTATCCATAGGCTGAACAAATAAAATCCTGTGCTAAAACGCACATTTCCTGTTAATAATAGTTAAGACGGCTAGAAGGTTATAGGTGTTTGTTATTTGTTGTATTTGAGGGGAAAATGTAATCTGTTATTAAAGAATGATTATAAAGTAGCTTATACCAAACACAAATTGACTTTACTCGCTTCGCCCAATAAGGTGAACGTCCTCCAAACGAACTGATTAAGCAGGTATAAACTACCTAATATTCGATATTGGTGCACTTGTCAGGTGTTGTCACCTGGCAAATTAGTCTTGACCTTACACTAATTAATAAAGAATTCTTTTGTGGTTTATGAAAGCGAAAGTGGGTTTCTCACAAAAAATAAAAAATAATTATCTTTGTGTATGACAGAGTTTTTATTGAACAATAAGCTTATTCATACTGATTTACCCAAAGGAATGGTCCTTCTTGATTTTATTAGAAATGAAAGGGGCCTGAAAGGTACAAAAACAGCATGTAGAGAAGGAGATTGCGGCTCTTGCACAGTTTTACTCGGCACCCTGGGAGTAGAAGGCAATATTCATTACAAGGCTATCACTTCATGCATTACACCATTAGGAAATGCCCACGGGAAACATGTTGTCACCATCGAAGGATTAAATTCAAAAGAGATTTCTCCTGTTCAAAAATCACTTGTTGATACAGCGGCAATACAATGTGGATATTGTACACCCGGAATTGTTCTTTCTTTAACGGGGTATGTTTTATCAGAAACAAACTATAGTTTTAAGAGAGCAAAAGATGCAGTGGGTGGTAATATTTGTAGGTGTACTGGCTATAAGTCTATTGAAAGAGCAATAGATGAGCTGAATAATATATTGAAAACTAACCAAATAAAAGGTGGTATTGATGATTTGAGCGCAAAAAACTTTATTCCCGCTTATTTTAAGGATGTAAAAAGCCAACTTCGGAAAATTGAAAGCAGTGATTCCTCTGAAAATGCTATTCAGGTGATTGGAGGTGGAACTGATTTATATGTTCAGCGTCCTGATGAAATGATAGAAGTTCAGCCTCGTTTGGTTTCGGATGACTCCTCTCTTACTTCAATTACTTTGCAGGATAATAAATTGAAGATAGGTGCTGCTTGCAAAATGACTGATTTGCTGGAAAACAAGGCTTTGCGAGATGCAATTCCAGGGTTTGAAAATTTCATTGAGTTAATTGCATCAAAGCTAATTAGAAACATTGCCACTATTGCGGGAAATATTGTGAATGCCTCTCCAATTGGCGATTTAAGCATTTTGTTTCTGGCTTTAGATGCTGAGTTGGAAATTGAATCTTCAGATAAACAACAAAGAAAAATAAAGCTTAAGGATTTTTTTAAAGCTTACAAAAAGATTGATTTACAAAAGAATGAGATTATAAAGTCAATAAAGATTGAATTGCCTAATGGACGGTCAAAATTCAATTTTGAAAAAGTGAGTAAACGAAAGTACCTGGATATTGCCTCGGTAAATTCTGCTATCCTGGTTGAACATGATAATAATGAAATTACAAATATTCATATGGCAGTAGGAGGGGTGGCTCCAATTCCTATGTATTTAAATAAAACGTGTAAGTTTTTGAAAGATAAAGAGCTAAGTGATAAAGTAATAGCAGAAGCAGCCGGAGTTTTAGGTAAAGAAATTTCTCCTATATCAGATGTAAGAGGAAGCGCAGAATACAAAAAATTGCTTACCAGGCAACTGTTTTATGCTCATTTTATTGAACTTTTTCCTGAATATTTAATGAACTTAGAAATTAGAATATAGAACTTTTTCCTAAAGAATTATCTGCTTGTTTCTACTTCTAAGTTCCAACTTCTAATTTTTAGTAAAATGCTAAATATAGATTCAATAAATCACGTAAAAGGAGAATCGTTTTATATTGACGATCTCCCTGTCGTTGAAGGGACCCTGTTTGGTCATGTTTTTGACTCACAAGTGGCAAACGGACATATCAAAAAACTTGATTTATCGAAGGCAGCAGCTTTGGATGGGGTGGTGCAAATCTTTACGTACAAAGACATTCCCGGAGAAAACCAAATTGGTTTGATTATTCAGGATGAGCATTTATTTGCCGAAGGGGAGGTTCATTTTATTGGGCAGCCTATTGCATTTATTGTTGCTGAAAATGAGCAAATTGCAAAAAAAGCCTCTAAGCTTATCGAAATAGAAATAGATGAACATCCTGCAATTACCGATCCTCGCGAAGCTCAAAAAAAAGGTCAGCTTATTTTCCCTCCCCGAACTTTTAAGTTGGGTGATGTTGATTCTGTTTTTAAGGAATGCGATTATGTTTTTGAAGGAACTGTTGAATCAGGAGGACAGGAACATCTTTACCTTGAAACCCAGGGTGCATATTCAGTTCCAATGGAAAATGGGAATATTAAAATCTCATCGGCAACACAAGGGCCTACAGCTGTTCAAAAAATTACTTCTCGTGTTTTGGGTATTTCAATGCATAAAGTTGAAGTGGATGTGGTGCGACTTGGTGGAGGGTTTGGTGGCAAAGAGGATCAGGCTACTCCATGGGCAGTGATGACAGCACTTGCTGCTTATCATTTAAAAAAACCTGTAAAATATTGTATGGATCGCGGTGATGATTTACGAATGACCGGGAAGCGACATCCTTACACAAGTGATTATAAAATAGGACTTGACAAGGACTTTAAAATTAAAGCATACCAGGTTGATTATTACCAAAATGCCGGGGCTGCTGCAGATCTATCTCCAGCAATTGTTGAGCGAACTTTGTTTCATGGAACCAATGCTTATTACATACCAAATGTAAACCTGACAGCCTGGAGTTGTAAGACGAACTTGCCGCCTAACACTGCATTTCGTGGCTTTGGAGCTCCCCAGGGAGTTTTTGTGATTGAATCGGCCATTGCAAATGCAGCAAATCAACTAAGTGTTTACCCTGAGGTTATTAAAAAGGCTAATTTGATTCAAGAGGGTAATGAGTTTTCTTATGGTCAAATAGCTGAACAGGTGATGACTGAGAAAAGTTGGAGCCAGGCGAATGAGCGTTTTGGATTTGAAAGCAAAAGAAAGGAAATAGACAAATTTAACAGTGAAAATAAGTACCAAAAAAAGGGAATGTCAATTATGCCCATTTGCTTTGGCATTTCATTTACAAATACGGTGATGAACCATGCCCGTGCCCTGGTTCATATCTATCAGGATGGAAGCATTGGGGTGAGCACCGGCGCAGTTGAAATGGGGCAAAGTGTAAATACAAAAATGGTTCAGGTAGCAGCTTCTGTTTTTTCGGTTAATTCTGAAAGAATAAAGTTGGAAACTACAAATACTACCCGTGTGGCAAATACTTCGCCATCGGCTGCCAGTTCTACAGCAGATTTAAATGGTAAAGCCCTTCAGATTGCTTGCAATGACTTGTTAGACAGACTTTTGCAAAAAGCATCAGAACTGCTTAAGAAATCCATCGAAACACTTTCTGTTAAAAATGAATATGTTTTTCATAATGCTCAAAAAACAGAACTTGGATGGGACGAACTCATTGAAAAAGCCTTTCTGGGCAGGGTTAATTTATCTACAGTGGGGCATTATTCCACCCCCAAAATAAATTTTGATAAATCCAGGGAAAAAGGTCATCCGTTTGCTTATCATGTGTATGGAACAGCAATGATAGTTGCAACCGTTGATTGTATAAGAGGTACCGCTAAAATTGACGAGGTGAATTTGGTGCATGATTTTGGTAAAAGTATGAATATTACTATCGATAAAGGACAAGTTGAAGGTGGACTGGTTCAATCGATTGGCTGGGCTACAATGGAAGAGATGGTGCATAACGAAAAGGGGAAATTATTATCAAATGCTTTGTCATCCTATAAAGTTCCTGATATTTATTCGGTTCCTGATGTTTTGGAAATAGAAGCTCTTGAAACAAATGGGGCTGAGTTAGCTATTCTTAAATCAAAGGCGGTGGGTGAGCCTCCATTCATTTACGGAATAGGTAGCTATTTTGCTATCCAGCAGGCAATAAAGGCTTATAACTATGAGTACATGCCAAAATTTGATTTGCCATTTACAAATGAAAAAGTGTTGATGGCACTTTTTTCAAAACAATCTGACTCTTTCAAACACACACAACATCTTGCCAATGCTGAATTTAAATAATTCGCATTGGTAAACTAAACCATTGTGATGTAAAAAATAGTTAAACGCATTATAAATTAAGATCTGGAAGGTGCCAAATTCCCTAATTTTCAGTAACTTTGCTAAACGTTTATGTTGAATTGTTTAACCTGATTTACAGTGAATTACCTTTTTGAAAGTCATATGGAAGAGATACAGGTACTTTGTCAAAATTACCATGTAGAGTCGTTGTATGCAATTGGCCATTCTGTTGAAGATGAAATAAGTGGAGAGCAAGTGCTTGATTTATTGATAGATTTTAATGGTTTGACCAAAGATAAGGAAATGGAGCAAACCTTTAGAATGAAATATTTGTTGGAAAAGGTGTTTCAACATAAAGTTAATTTAATCAAATGGTTAGAGGCTGAATATTTGGGAGTGTTGAATGAAGAAAATCCCACCCAAATTTTACTTTTTAAAAAATAGTCTATTATTCCACACTGTATTTTGGAGTATAGCAATAATATCAGCAAACAGCCAAATCACTCATCCATTCTCGGTCAAATTCATAATGCGCTTTTCTCAACGGGTTTATTTGATCTGAATGATATAAAAAGCCGAACC
Organism: Bacteroidales bacterium; assembly: GCA_050296515.1. GTDB lineage: Bacteria > Bacteroidota > Bacteroidia > Bacteroidales > NBLH01 > NBLH01. The sequence goes on from JBNKRJ010000088.1 coordinate 9,730, forward strand.
ATTGTTCATAATGATTTTTATATTGGTGATGGTAATGCCGAAAGGGCGTTTGTTACTTTGGCTGTCGGGATACTAAGTGGAGAGGGATGAAGACACTAAAAAAGAATCGCTGAAGATTGCAAAAAGCACCTGAATCCCATTTCCACGACTCAATTAGAATCATGAAATTCAGCCTGTCTGTACAAATTAGAGAAATTGACAAACCTTCATACTCAAGAATAAAGACTTACTGATTTTGATGGTAATCACTTTAAATTGTTTCTGATAGTTTTTTCAGCCAAAAACTGTAAAAAATCATATTTTCTTGTAGGGGAAAAGGGTTAGAAACTCATCTTAATAATATATATTTGTTATTATTCGGTGACAGCTAATGTCTTTCAACAAGGTATTGATTTATAGGTTATTTATTGCAACTGTATTTCTTACAGGGAGCATGTTTTTACTTTCCGGTTCTGATTATTTGGTATGGAGAGTGAGAGTATTGTTTGGTTTCTATGTAGGAACAGTTGTTTTGTGGGTGGTATTAACATCAGCTTCTCTATTAGCAATTAATATAAATAAACACAATCCAAAACTTGGCTTCATCTCATCTGTATCTTTTTATATCTCAATATTTTGGCTGCTTATTTCTTTCCTGCTTGCAGGAAATAGCAATTTAATTTTTCATTCAAAACCCATGTCGTTTAATATTTGGCTTGTGATGAGTGCTTTGCCGGTTTTAGTTTTGGTAATTAGTGTGTTTTATAATTTCTTTCAGGTTTTTAAATTTAAGAAATAGATATAAAAGGACTGAGAGAAGATATTTGTGTCAACCGGTATTAACCGATTCTTTCCTTCCATCTATTTTCACTTCTATGAGAGTGAATTACAGCAAATACTATACTTCATTGTCATCTATCTGATAAAAACTGAGTAAGGAAACTTTTTTGTATTTGCCTTTCTAATTTTATGAAAAATAATAACAAAGGCTAATGGATTTCTTAATATGGCTTTAAAACAGTTCGTTACGGAGTTAAGATATATTCTTCCAAGGCCTTTCTGTTCATTTTCATACCAGTCTGTTGCATCTTCAATGTCGAGCTCGGCATCTTCGGTTACAACTAATTTATATTTCATCGTTGTGTTTCTTTAACAACCTTTGTTCAATCTCAGTCCAACTTTTTACATTTTCCGGGTTTTTATGATATTTTTCTAGTCTTTCTTTGTACGTTTTTAATTTCTTTGGGAAGGTATCCATTTGTTATTTCAGATTCTTTGCTGCTTGAATACTTGCTCGATAAAAATTCAATATAATCAAAAACCATAAGTTGTAAACTTTCAGGAAGGCTTTTTAATTGCTGCATTACAATTTTAGCATTCATATTGCTTAGTTTTTTACAAGGTTAGTGGGGTTAGATAAAAAAAGTCCAACTAAGGGTGAACTTCATTGGACTATTTCTTTCAAAATTTATAAATCTGTTCTATTTTTTTTTATTCTTTTCACCACTATCCCCACCTGCATCAGCTTTTTTTCCTGTATTTGCAATTAAAGAATCCAGCATTCTAAAAATGAAATCAACACTATAGCCCGCCAGGAATGCTACTGCTAGTGGCGATAATGATTCAACAACCCCAAACGATTTTCCCTGAAAATCACCCCAAAGGAAGCCGATGACTAATCCGGCTAGCGCACCTAATTGTATACGCAAGCCGTATTTAATTTTAGAAGTCGGAGTGTATGTCATATTTTTTGATTCTTCTGCAAGACTTCTTAAAACAAAGGCAAACCCTCCTAAAAGACCATAAAGCAAAGGTAACAGGTATTGATTAAGTATGGTGATTAGGTTTTTTGCCTGTTGAATAACGTAAACGTTAGCAGAAGCTTCAATTGAGCCTGTTGCAAAGGGTGGCCCTCCGGCAGGTGACAACTCCTTTTTTGCAACATCCATATGTTCCTTTTTTGTTTTTGACCAGAAATTATAGGTCACATTAAGCCAGCCATCCAAAAGTTCAATTGAACTTCTAACTTCTTCTTCAAGTTCGCCTTCTTCAGTTTCAAGACTGGTTTGTTCCATTCCAGCAGAATGATCGTTAGGGTTGGAGCTTGTTATAAGCATCAAAGAGTTTTTTCTTAGTTGAATCTCAGCCATTCGCATATCGCCCGAATTCCATTTTGACATTAAAGCGGTACCTATGAGCGAATAAATTTGAATGACTAACATAATAAACATGAAAAAAAGCGCTAATCTTCTGTAGAGTGATACAGATCGTTCTACCAAAGACTTAGGGTTTGAACCCCAAATCTTTTTCCACCATTTTAGTTTTGAGTTTTCGGGAACACTTGCTGCCCTTAAGCTGTCAATGCTTACTGGAGATACTGCTTTTGCCAGGGTTTTGAATGCTATCCAGAAATCAATTTCGTCTTGTTCTGTCCATTCATTTACCTGGTTGTTCTTTTTAGCAGTAATTATCGCTTTGATATATTTAGGGTCAAGCTCAATACCACTTTCAGAAGCATACGAAAGTAACCTTTCAGCATCAAGAATAGCTTCTTTTAGTGTGTATGTTCCTTTTATTTTTTCGTCGCTCATAGTTGTTTGGTTCAGAGGTTATGAAAATATAAATATACTGTAAAAATATAACATTTTTCTTAAAATAATGTAAACGTTTGTTTTTTGATATTTATTTAACCAATTGATTTATTGGTGCTAATGCAGTGGCTTGAAAAGATGCAGATCACTGTGGTTTTCAAAAGAAACCAGTGTGGTTAACCTAAATGCCTTCAGCCTTTATAGGAAATACCCCGAGCTTAATCAAAGAAAAAGCCCTTACCAATTAACTGATAAGGGCTTCGTAACAAATTTGTTTCAACTATTTCAACTGTATCCAAAATTCCTGTTTGTTATTGTATGCCAATAGTTTTCTATCCACATATGATTCAATTTGTACTTTCCACCATCCTGCTCGTAAACCTCCTCGTCCTGTACTTAATGTGTAAGCTGCTTTGCCTGGTGCCGAAGTATTGATTTCCTTGTAAAAATTGTTCGTAATTACCTGTCTTGTTGGTCCTTGCTTGAACCATTTAAATTCTAATTTCTGACCATTTAATTTGCCAATGGTTCTTGAATCAAGAATAACCACAATTTCTAATTTTGAAGGTACTCTAACACCACGTGTTTGTGCCTGTTCAATAGTTAGTGAGTCACCATCAGCCACCCACATTATTTTTACTGGTTTTATCCTACTTGCTTGCTGAGCAGATAATTGCAGCCCTACAAATAAAAGTATAATTGTCAGATAGTAAAATTTCTTCATAATTGACCTCTTATAATTGTGTTTAAGAAATTTGATGCAATATTCGTACCATGCTTAGAGTTAAAGAAAAAACTATCTGGTAATTATAAAAGTTTTACGAAAGTTTAACAACATAGAAGTGTCGAAAATAGTTCACTACAATGGTTTAACAGGTATGCAAATATCCAATACAAATCTCATGTTCTCTTCTTCTCCCTTATGCTCATAATACAATTCATAAGGCAATCCAATACCAGGCTGACACCCATTTTCTGCCATCCATACACAAACAGATTCCCAAGCTTTTTCGAATTCGTGAACTGAAATGTCAAAATGTCCGACCACACATTTCGATGCCGGTATATTCATGTATCCAACTTCTCCTTCGGGTTTAACTTCTTTGTCAACTGTGATGCATGCACTTTGTTGCAGTTTCTCTATCTCTGTAATGCCAGGATCATCGTGGTAAACCGTAACAGTTTGCGTTTTCGGAAAGTTTAACAAACCCCTTGAACCTGCCCATTTCATGAGTTTATCATAAGCAAATCTGATTTGGTTAAATGCTCCAATGTGCCTGACATACAAAAGATTTAATGCTGGCATGTCTTTAATCGCAATGTTTTTTTTCATTTTAATTTCTTTTAAAATTTCAACAATGCGAAGGTATTCATGCTGCTCTTGAATCGATTTATTAATCTTGCTCTCCAGTTGACGAATCTTGCTAAATTTATCTGCTTTGTTTTCTCTAAATTCTTGGGCATTTAGTTTAAATCTGTCCTTAAAATTCCGACAAAAAACAGAAGGACTATTATAACCACACTCATAGGCTATTTCTGAAATTGACTTTTCTTGTTGGCTAACCAGAATTCTTGCTGCTTTTTCAACTCTTTTGCGTTTGACAAAGTTGTTTATGGTTTCGCCGGTGTAGGCAGTGAAAATCCTATGAAAATGAAAAGGTGAAAAGTGCGCTACTTCTGAAATTTTCTGAAGACTAAGTTGCTCGGTCATGTTGTTTTCGATGTAATCGACAACTTTGTTAATGCGATTGATGTATTCTTTTTGTGAATTGTTCATGGTTAATTGTAATCGGCTATATACCAAAGTGTTTTGCTAAATCTATTTTACATGCATCTGCTAAACTTTCTATTTTTAAAGCAGCTTTTGCATCTTCAATAAATGATTTATCTGCATATAGCAAATTAAAAATGTCTCTAATGGACATACTTTCTTCGGCTTTTTCCATTAAAATTAATTCATCGCCCTTTTGCACATTCCCACTTTTGATGACTCTGACGTAAGCGCCAGAGTGACCAGATTCCACAAATTCTTTAACCATTTTCTGAGTTCCAAATTTAACGCCTAATTTAAAACAGGGTTGTCTTGGTTGGGTAATTTGTACGGTGGTATCGCCTATCCTATAAACATCTCCAACTAATAATTCTTTCTCATCTAAGTCTTTGATAGTTAGGTTTTCTCCAAACATTCCCCAATTCCATTCAAGATTTGGGTATCGGGCTTTCCAAAAATCGTAATGAGTCTCAGAAAACAGATAACATGCTTTATCTAATCCTCCGTGATAGCGTCTGTCAATTACATGATCTTTTTTAACATCTTCAGAACCCAAATAAATGGGATGATTAACAGACCTTTTGTAGATACCTGTTTGGATTTCTTTTCCTCGCCAGATTATTGTTTGTGAATTGCCTATGTTTACAGAGCTTACTTTCATTCTTTATTGTGTTTAAAGAAACAAAGGTAAGCATATGATGCAAATTTTTCAGCCCAAAAGCTAGATTATATAGTATTTCTGAATTTGATGTTATCGAATCGATGGAAAAATATCATTGATTTTCTTTTTTTGTCTGTGTTTCAGCTTTTAATTTTTGAGTTTCAGAATTGGTTAGTTCTTTGTCTGTATCAAGTTCTTCAAAAACTGAGTTTTGACTGGTAAATTCAGGAACAAGTTTTTTCATTTTTGCAACAATATCAAAAGCATTTTGGGTATGTGCAGCAATGATTAATTCTGAGATTTCATTCTCAACTTTTGCAAGTTCATATCTATTTACCTTACCAATCATTATTTGAGGATGGTGTGTAGGAAGCGTGTTCTCTTTATTATTCAGTAATTCTTCGTAAAGTTTTTCTCCAGGTCTTAGCCCTGTGAAACTAATGTGAATGTCTTTACCAAGTTGTAAACCTGATAGTTGGATCATTTTCTTCGCAAGGTTTACAATCTTTACAGATTTTCCCATGTCAAAAATGAAAATTTCACCGCCATTACCCATTGCACCCGCTTCAAGAACTAATTGACATGCTTCGGGGATGGTCATAAAATACCTGGTAATTTCTGGATGAGTCACAGTTACAGGTCCCCCTTTTTGAATTTGTTTCCTGAAGCGATTAATTACAGAACCATTTGATCCTAAGACATTTCCAAAACGAGTTGTAATGAATTTAGTTTTTCCTTTTTCGTTAAGGCTTTGGGTGTAAATTTCAGCAATTCTCTTTGAGGCACCCATTACGTTTGTTGGATTTACAGCCTTGTCAGTTGAAACCATTACAAATTTATGTACCCCATATTCAATTGCAAAATCGGCAACCATTTTTGTACCGTAAACATTTGTTCTAATTGCCTCACAAGGATGATTCTCCATCATTGGAACATGCTTGTATGCTGCTGCATGAAATACCACAGAAGGCTTGTATTCTTCAAAAACACTCTTTAATCTGTGTTTATTTGTTAAATCTCCAATAATAATCTCAAAATCAGTGAATTGATATCTTTCAACTAAGTCTAACTCTAAGTCGTACAATGGTGTCTCTGCCTGGTCAAAAACAATAATTTTCTCAGGTTGAAATTTAGAAAGTTGCTTAACAATTTCACTTCCAATTGAGCCTGCAGCACCCGTAACCAATATTGTTTTATTCAGCGTATATTTTCTAATTTCCTTCTTGTCAAGCTTGATTGGTGAGCGCTCAAGTAAATCCTCGATTTTTATTTCTTTAATTTGGTTTACGCTAAGTTCACCATTTATCCAATCATTAACACTCGGCAAGCTTAATATTTTAATATTTAACTGCAAACAAGTGTCTATAACCTCTGTTTTTAATTCAGATGGGATATCCTTTTCTGCCAGGATCAAAGCCTTTATTTCATACTTTTCCAGTAATGATTCAAGATTGGTTGTATCGTAAACATTCAATCCATCTATTTTTTTTCCAGTATGTATATTAGTACTGTCAACAAATGCAACCACCTTGTAAAGAGAGCCTATGTCTTGCGAAAGTGTACGTTTCGTAATCAGCGCAAGTTCACTGATGCCAAATATTAGTGCATTCTGTTTTTCTTTTGAACTGATGGTGTAATCAAGGTAAATTGCTTTTACAAAAAATCTTGAACCTGTCATTAAAAATACACTAGCTAAAAAATCAATCCCAATAACAGATATGGGAATGAAGAAAATATCTCGAACTTCGTAAGTAATAATATTTATAGTACCAAATAGTAAACTTCCTATAATCAGAACAAAAAATATTCTTCCGGCATCCTTTGTACTTGTATACCTAACTATTCCCTGATAGGTTCTGCTGATTAAAAAAGTTGTAAATCTAATGATTAATACAACTGGAATAACGAAATAAAAAGATTGAATATTTTCAAGTATTAAGTATTCATCAGGAAGCTTGAAATTGAAGCGCAAGAGATATGCGGAAACTATTGAAGTAAATGTTATGCCCAAATCTATTATAAGTATAAACCATCTGGGAGTATTGTTTCTGATTGAAAAGATATTAAACATAAAACTAGGTTTATTTTTAAGCACTTAGATTTGCTTGGTTTAGTTAAATTTACAAAACATATTTCAAATATGCTGCAATATTAGCAATACAGTTTAAAGTAAAAACTGACTTTTATCTATTTAAGTGTGTTTGATTTTAAAAATATAAGACTGTTTAATACAAAAAATTGTTGTATGGAAACCTTGTAACATGTATTTCTTTTACATATTCGTATAGCCTTTCCCTTAAATCTTCAATGTTTTTTTGTTCTTTTGCAGATATAAAAAAAGATTTGGAATTTTGAGCGGCCCAAATATTTTTTACGTCTTCAAGACTGTAATTTTCTTTAGTTTTTGGGCTAAGGTCATCTTCATCCTTTTTTTCGTAGGTGTATGCATCAATTTTATTAAAAACCATATACATTGGTTTGTTCGATGCTCCTAATTCGGTAAGGGTATTATTTACGGTTTCGATCTGATCTTCAAAATTAGGATGTGAAATATCAACTACATGTAATAGAATATCAGATTCTCTTACCTCGTCAAGCGTAGATTTAAAAGACTCAACCAAATCATGTGGCAATTTTCTAATAAAACCAACTGTATCGGCAAGCAAAAAAGGAAGATTACCTACTACCATTTTTCTCACAGTTGTGTCAAGTGTTGCAAAAAGTTTATTCTCTGCAAATACGTCAGACTTGCTCAGAAGGTTCATCAATGTTGATTTTCCAACATTTGTATAACCAACTAATGCAACTCGAACCATCTTCCCTCGGTTTTTTCTTTGAGTTGCTTTTTGTTTGTCAATTTTTTTTAACTGCTCTTTCAATCTGGAAATCCTATCCCGAATAATTCGTCTGTCCGTTTCAATCTCTGTCTCGCCAGGACCACGCATTCCAATACCCCCTCTTTGTCTTTCAAGGTGTGTCCACATTCTAGTAAGTCTTGGCAAAAGGTATTGATACTGAGCAAGTTCTACTTGAGTCTTTGCATGTGCAGTTTTTGCTCTGCCGGCAAAGATATCCAGTATTAAATTCGTTCTGTCAAGTATCTTACAATTAAGCTCTCTTTCAATGTTCCTTAATTGAGAAGGGTTTAGTTCGTCATCAAAAATAACTAATTCAATTTCGTTGGCTGTAATATATTGTGAGATTTCCAATAATTTTCCAGAGCCAACAAAAGTCCTGGGATTAGGGAATTCCAGTCGTTGAGTAAATCTTTTAACAGCTTTAGCTCCTGCAGTTTCTGTTAAAAATGCCAACTCATCAAGATATTCATCCAATTGCTGTTCATCCTGCTCTTGGTTTATTAATCCAACTAAAACAGCCTGTTCCACTTTTGTCTCAACTATCGTCTTATTTTCCATCTTAATGAAAATTGTGCTGCAAAAGTATCAATAAATAATTAATTGACGATGTATTATTTGGGGCGAGAGATGTAATTTGTTAATTTTTAACATTTTGATGAAAACAAAAGGCGACAATTATGAAAATAATGTCGCCCTAGAAACTACCTGAAGGATTTACTTTATATAATTTTTATTTCTTTTAATTGCAGCAATTACCTTTTGTTTTAAATCATCTCCTGCATAATTAATCATTTCCACATCAGCAGGAAAAGTAGCGGGAGATTTTCCAATTGCATTTCTTGTTTTCTCATCAAGTGCATTTAAATCGCCATTTGCGTGAGCAGAAACAAAACTAAATTCATATTTTGCCTCTTCAGGAGTACTTGAAACAATTCTTTTCGTTTTATTATCCTGAATTTCAATGTTTGCCTTGATTGTTGAGAATTTCTTTTGAATTTTTTCTGTAACAGTGCAACTAATTGTTTTATATTTTGGCTTTTTTATATCATTCCCTAGGGAATCTTTCTTAACATTACCTTTGCTATCAAATTCATACTCCCAACCGTCTCTAACATCTTTTTTTACAATTTCTTTACTTTCTTTTATATCATTTGGACTAACATAGATTGAATTAATTGCAACAAATATGTTATAATCGAATTGTTCTTTCACTGGGGTGTTAAAGTATCTAGTCCAGTTGTCATCCAATTGTTCCATGCCAAAATCAATAAGATTGTTCAAAAACTCTGGTGATAATTGAGCATATGTTTTATTCATTGGACTTATAAAAACATTGAGTGTCCCTTTTTCCTTAGCTTCAAGTATAAGTACCTCTAAATCAGAGTAACTGTTGGTGTAGTTTCTTACTTGCACAAGGTGGCTGTATGCTTGTCTTGCTTCTGCTTTATCTCCATTCAGTAATTCACGTCCTTTATTGTAATGAAAATCAGCAGCGCTGTTTTTGGCTTCAATAATTTTTTGATTGTAGTTAATGTGTTCAAAATTAACAGTTTTTCCTCCAGCTCTTAAGGGGAGTACAGTCTCGGCTAATTCTTGTCTTCTTTCTAATTTTTTGTATAGTTTGTATATTTCATCCCATGAGGTTTGTTCTCCTGATTGTCGCAAATAGTCAACCCTATCAAGATCTTTTTGATTTGCTTTTTGATAAGCTACTGTAAATATCTCAGCATGTTCTTCGTCTGATGGTTTTTTTTGCAGTTTTTTAATGGCTAATATGCAGGCTTGTTCGTAACTACCTCTTTGGAGTGCTTTTTTTGCTGAATCGCACGAAAAGAAAAAGGCTCCAATTAATAAAACAATGATTATTTTTTTCATAATTATTTATTTAAGTTCCTCAAGGATGATGATTCTTACTTTGTAAAAAAAATGAAATTAAAAAAAACTGCTTAATTAACAAAAGTTCAATGATTGACAAAAAAAAAGCCCTGAAATCTTCAGGGCTACTATATTATTTGAATTCCTTTATTTTATTGAAGCTGGAAGTTAATTGGCACTGTATACCATACACTTACATTTTTACCTCGCTGTTGTCCAGGGGTCCATTTGGGGAGTGTTTTTACTACCCTGATTGCTTCTTTATCAAGAATTGGATCAACTCCTCTGGCAATAGAAACTTTTTCAACCGCACCTGATGACGTAACACAGAAACGAACATAAACTTTACCTTCAATACCACTTTCACGTGCAATGTTCGGATATTTTACGTTTGAAGCAATATATTTACGTAATCCAAGTTCTCCTCCCGGGAATTCAGGCATTTTTTCAACAATAAGAAAAATCTCTTCTTCTACTTCTTCTTCAACTTGCTCAACTACTTCTGTAATTTCCACCTCTGTATTTTCATCAGCTTCAGCATCAGTTGGCAAAAATTCATCTTCAATCTCTTGCTGGTCATCAACAATATTAAGAACCTCTACAACTTGCTGTGGTGGTGGTGGTGGTGGAGTTTTAATTTCTTCCTGTCTGGTTTGTTCAATTACTTCGTCCTCAAAAGTTACTTCTTGAACTTGTGCTAAGTCTTCTACCACAGAAGTTTTTGAAGATACATTAAAGGCAACTAAAACAGCTCCTAATGCTACTGTAAGACCAATGAGAAAAAATATGTTTTTTGATTTCTCAAGATCTGCTTTTGGGTTTTTTTTCAGTTCCATTTTATTACATTTTAAAGATATACACTACAATTGGAATGTATGTGTATCTTTATTTGACCTTTCATTTTTCAGCGCATAAAGATACATCATTCATTCAGAAAAAAAAATTAATTTAATTTAAAGTTAATTGGTACCGTGTACCACACACTTACTTTTCGTCCTCCGTTTTCACCCGGTTGCCATTGAGGCAATAATTTCACTACTCTCAATGCTTCCTTATCTAAAAGAGGATCAGCTCCTCTTGCTATTGATACTCTGTCAACTGTGCCAAATTTTGTTACACAAAACCGAACATAAACTTTCCCTTCAATTCCTTGGTCTTGTGCTGCCGGAGGATAAACAACTTTGTCGAAAATATACTTCATTAAGCCTTTTTCGCCACCAGGAAAAACAGGCATTTTCGATGGAATAAATATTGGTTCTTCATCTTCAACCTCCTTCTTTTCCTGGATAACAACCTTGTTAAAATCAATTTCTGTTTCTTCAGATGCTTCAGAGCTTTCTGGAAGCCATTGTTCATCAATGTTTTGATCATCTTCTACAATGTTCAGTTCAAGAATTTTAACTTCAGGTTTTTTTTGCTCCACTTTATTTTCTTGTTCACGTTCAGTAATTGGCACAAGCTGATCCTCAAAAGGAGTTGCGTCATTCATGCTAATGTCTATTGGAGAGGTTGTTTCTGTGGAAATATTAAATGCAGCAAACACAGCTCCCATAGCAACAATTAGTCCTACTAGAAAGAAAATGCTTCTTGATTTTTCAAGATCTGCTTTTGGGTTTTTCTTTTTTTCCATGATATCAAAATTTAAAAGATTAATAATAAATAGTTGGAAACACTAACCTTTTAAATGACATTATTGACTAAATACTTCAAAGAACTATTCTTATTTCATTAAGACTATTTGCTTAGTACAAAATTTATTGGTACTGTATACCACACACTTACTTTTCGTCCTCCGTTTTCTCCAGGTTGCCATTTTGGAAGCTTGGAGACTACTTTCAGTGCTTCTTTATCTAATATTGGATCCGCTCCTCTTGCTATAGATACCCTGTCAACAGTACCAAACTTTGTTACACAAAAACGAATATATACTTTCCCTTCAATTCCTTGCTCACGAGCTAATGGAGGATAGTCTACATGATCAGAAATATATTTCATTAAACCTAATTCTCCACCTGGAAAAACCGGCATTTTTGATGCAAAGTCCAGAGGAATGTCGGGTTCCACCTCTTTTTCTTTTTCTAATGCAACAGTCTGAACAATATCATAGGTGGTGTTTTGATCTGCTTCAGAATCAATAAAAATATCTCCATCGTCAGTTGTCCCGTTATCAACAATAACTAATTCTTCGATTACTTGCTGTTGCTTTGGCATAATAACCTCCTTTTTATCTTCAGGTCTTGTAATCATTACTTCATCTTCTTCAAAGAACACTTCGGTAACACCGTCTAATACTCCAACTTTAGAAGTTTCTGTAGAAATATTAAAAGCTGTAAACACTGCTCCCAGAGCAACAATTAATCCTATTAGAAAGAAAATACTTCTTGACTTTTCAAGATCTGCTTTTGGGTTTTTCTTTTTTTCCATGATGTCAAAATTTAAAAGATTAATAATAAAATAGCTGGAAACACTAACCTTTTAGAATGACATTATTAACGAACATCTAAATCCTAATCAAAAAATTACTCCATTCTGTCGTGAGATAAGTTCAAAGAACACATTTATACTTAATTAAAATCTAATCTCTAATTTTAAATACGATAGGTACCGTGTACCAAACTTTCACCGCCCTGCCATTTTGCCTTCCAGGTTGCCACTTTGGGAATGATCTTACTACCCGTAAAGCTTCTTTATCAAGCAAAGGATGGATGGATCGTATAACCGATTCATTTTCAATCATGCCATTATCATCGATGATAAACCTGACAAAGACTTTTCCCTGGATATCTTCATCAATTGCCTCTTGTGGATAATTGATGTTTTTAGCAATATATGATTGCAACCCTTTAATGCCTCCGGGGAATTCGGGCATAACTTGCGACATAAAAACCAATGGAACATCCTTTTCTTTTGGTAATTGTTCCAAAACAGGAATGACTATTTTTTCATCTGGTTCAATTTCAGGAGTTTGGAATTCAAAGTCTTCTTCTACTTCCTGATTATCAGGTACCAGTTGTATTTTACTAAAATGTTTTGGCATTGGAGGTTTTAATTCTTCCTGTCTTTTAATTGGTATTAAGTCAGCTTCCATTTCAACATTATCAATTCGATACGAGATACTTTCGTTTTCAACCGGTGTACTCCATTCAAACACAATAAGAACGAGTAAAGTGCTAATAATGAGCCCAAGCTGAAGGAAAACCCCTCGCTTTTTCTCTAAATCTGCCTTATCGTATTTCTTTTTGTTCATTATTTGCCTTTTGTAGTCTTATTTTTTTATATAACTAAATGGATCAACAGGTTTTTCTTTTTTTAATAATTGAAAACTTATTGTTGGATATAACCTATTATCTCCGGTTTTTGCAATTTCTTGTCCTTGTTTCACTATATCTCCTTCTTTTACAAGGCTTTTCTCTAGTCCCCTGTATTTGCTTGTAAATTGCTGATTGTGTTCAATTTCAATTTCAATTTCTTCAATCCCCCAGTTGTCTTTCTTTACAATTTTTTTTACAGTTCCCTTTTGTGTTGCATAAACATTGCTGAAACTTTCGGTCGAAAAACTAACTTCGGGGTGTGAAATCAATATCTGGTAGTTGCTGTCATCCAGATTTTCTTCTTCATTTAGTGGTTTTTTCTCAAAAAACAGGCTTACAATTTGATAATCCCCTTTTACTGGCATCTCAAAACCTGATTTTTTGAATATTTGCAGTCTTTCGGTTGAACGGTTTATTTCGCTGATAATAAAGCTGTAGGATATTAATACTGCCATCATTAGAGGAATTCCCGATGCAAACCTGATTTTTCTCAGTTTTTCAGGTGTCGGAAATGCCATTAACCAGATGCGATCCAATAGTGGCGTTTTTGAGAAATTATTTATTGTTGATAAATCAGGGCTTGCAACAGAAAGTTTGATCAATAAATTTGAGTATTCCTCGGCATTGGTGTGATTCAATATTTCACTATCAACAATGAATTCATGTATATTTTTGAGTGTTTGTTTAGATTTGGTTACAAGTGGGTTGAACCAAAAGAATATTTCAAGGATTTCGTAAATAAGCACATCCAATGAATGCAATTGGTGTGCATGAATTTTTTCGTGCTCAATAATTTGAGCCTGCTCATTTGGTTTTAGTTTTAAAAACTTTTGATTGATAAAAATGTATCTAAACCAGCTAAAAGCTGTGGCTTTTCCTTTGTAAAGGGCTAGTTTGTATCCGCCTATATCCTGTATGTTAGATTGTTGGATTAGTTTAACGATTTTTGTATTATTCCTGATAAATACAATTAAATAGCGGACCAATCCTGAAAGATACAACCCTAGTAAAACATTGTTCAGGTTAAAATAAGGATTGGCAGATAGGAATTTGAAATGATCCCAAAAAGAAGATTGGTCAGTGAAAACCATGAGCCCTGTTCCATCGGAAGGACTAATCATAATTAAATTATTGCTGTTAGCAGAAGAACTTAGACTAAACGGAAACGGAATAATTGGGATGCCTAAACTAACAACGATAGCAACCAGAAAATACCACCTGTTCCAATCGAAATGTGTTGACTGGTAAAAGACATATTTGTAGAACGAATACATTATCGTAAAACAAATAGTTGATTCAGCCAGGTATGTTAAAAAGTTGCCTATCACTTTAATTCGTTGAAAGTTAAAATTTTAAAAGTTCGTAGAGCTTACTTGTTTTTTGCAAATAATAATTAGCAAATAATGGCTAGCCCTTCTTTTTAAGTATTTCTGATAGCTTTTTTAGCTCTTCTGCTTCCTTTTCAGAAAGATCACTTTCTTCATCGCTCACCATAAACGACACAACTTTTTCATAAGAACCATCAAAATAGCTGCTAATCAATTGCTTAAATGCATGTTTGCGGTAAGCAGATTTTGTGATGATAGGAAAGTATTGGTGCGATTTACCATAAGCTTTATAATCGACAAAACCCTTACTTTCCAGAATTCTTACAATAGAAGAAATTGTATTGTAAGGTGGTTTTGGTTCAGGAAGTTCGTCAATAATGTCATTCACAAATCCCCTTTTTAGCTTCCAGAGAATTTGCATGATTTGCTCTTCTTTTTTTGTTAGTGTTTCCATATGACAAATGTAAAACTATTTTTTCAGTTTTGCAACTAAACACTTAGTTTAATAACTGGTTTTTGCGTTAAAATTTCTAAAAACATTTTCTTATTTTGTGTTAATTTGGTGATTTTTAAATCATTATAACGAATGCCAGGTTCGTTGTTTTTTAGCTAAAATAATTGCTTTATTTATTTGATGACATAAAAAGATGAATTCCATACTTAAAATATAAATGAATTTGTTTGTTGGCTTGTAGGGATTTGCTATATTTGTGCGCACTTTAAAATGATGGGGGATTAGCTCAGTTGGCTAGAGCGTTTGACTGGCAGTCAAAAGGTCAGCGGTTCGATTCCGCTATTCTCCACTGAAAATTAATGCCTTACAAGATTTGTTTTTGTAAGGCATTTTTATTTGCATACTATTTGCATACAAATGTGGTTTAAATAATACCTTTCAAGAAGAAAGTCCCAAATCGTTTAATTTTGTTTTGAAAAATATTTAAGATATTATAAAGCATTAATGATAATCTGGAGGGAATGGAGTTAAATATTTGCATGTAATATATGAAAACAAGCAAGGATTACTTAGTGATGTATTTTTTATGGTATAAACTAATTGAAAATATGATTTTAAACTTGTATGTTAAATGAAAACATGTGAAATCCTCTGAAAAATTATGAATAAATAGATTGATCCCATTCAGAATAAAAAGGTTCATCAAATTTTGCATTTTCTTTTATAAGAGTTTTTGCTGCGGTTAAAATTCGTCTTCGTTGTTTTTCATTCCAATTTATTACATCCTGGTCATTACAAAACCACCTCAGCGATATATGCCAAAAGTTTGAATTCGTTGGTGTATGAAGAACAACACACTTTGCTAAAGTGTTTGAATCATCAGTGTACTTAAATGTGCTGTTATGCATTTTCGATATTTCGAGATAAAAATACCCTCTTTCTTCTTTATAATTATATTCGTCAGGAAACGTTGGACTATCTACCTTCGTTCCAACTTTCCATGATTGGGTGAAATAGCCATTTTTTATTTTAGGGTTTATATATATGTAAATGTTTGATGTTTCAAATACTCCTAATAGGTTATTAGAATAGTCTCTTAAATGGTCTGTACGCCTAGTAATACATTCAGTTTTAAGTTTTTTATTGGCGTCTCTATTGTCCTTAGTGTCAGTGTAATGGATTAGATAACCATTTCTTATTTTACCTATATCGACAATCTTTTTAAAATGTTTCAGTGGCAAAAGCACTCTGGGGTATTTTTTCATCTGAAGAATACGTAGATAAAATCCAATCGCTTTGTAAATTATTTTCTGATATTTTATTCTCAATTTTTCTAAATACTTCATCTACACTACCTCCAAATGCTAATTCAATTTCACTATTCTTATATAAATTCAAAATAAGTTCTGGTAGCTCATTTGATTCTGTATCTAAATACAATTCTACATAAACAGTAAAATCTAAAATATTTGATTGAAAGAAAATGCTAGAATCATCTGTCAGATCGAAAAGGATATTATCAGCATTTAGTTTTATTAATTTTAAGTATATTTCCTTGAAATAATTATAAATTGATGTTTCCGTAAATCCTTCAAAATATTTTCCTTCCTGAAGGAGCTTTTTCTTAAATTCATTCAAAATAACAATGTAGTTTCTTTCATAAGCTTCCTTTTCGTAGGCGCTTTTTGCATAAATTTTTATAGAGGTTAGCGGGTACATACTTGCATTAAAAAAGCTTTTTCCTAATGAAGTTTCGTCACCTCTTTTATAAAGATGTTTATACTCTTTATCTTTATTAAAAGGAGTATGCTCTTTTTTACTCAATACCAAATAATCATTTAGTTCCATTAATATTCTGGCTTTAAAGTTTTTAAAAAATCATCAGTAAGAAGGCTGAAAAATAGCTCCTTTTGCTTATTATGAGCAATCTCTATTGTGTCAATAATTTCATCATTCGATGGATTCTTTACAAAATATTTTATTACATCAATGTCAATTATTGATGTAAGGCTTGAATTTAAAGGGCTAGATACTAAGTTGAGTAAGGTTACAATTATTCTAAAACTATCACTATCAAATTCGTTTCTAAATTGAGATGAAGATAATCTTTGATTTAGTGGAAAGCTTATGTCCATTTTTAGGTTGTCAAAAACTGAAAGGTTTTCGTATTGACTTATATATCTCAATCCAACTCGTGTTATTTTTTTCACTAAGCTACTATTTAGAAATTTGGTAATAATTTCATAAATAATAGGCGAATAGTTATTCCATCCTGGATATTTTGATAAAAGATTAAATGTTATATTGTCGTTGGCAACTTTAATTTTTACTTTTCCATTACTATCAACAAAATGCCCCCCTATTGAATTCCCTATCAAATTCTTATTTAAACTTGCTATGCTCTCACCATTATAAGTAATTTTATCTTCGAACATATCATTGAATTTACCCAAAAGTAACTCTGGAAAACAATTTGGTTCAAACCTTATCTGAACTATTGAATCCTTTAAATTATCAGGTGTTATTTTTCTTGGAATCTTCATCAAAATAAGAATTAACAATCAACTAAGTTACAAATTTCGTTCATATTAATGGCAATTTAAGAATAATTTGATTAATCAGATAATATTTGCGAATTTAAATAAATATCTTCAGACTAATGGGGTTTAAACTATAACGTAAATTCTTGTATATAATTACAGAATTATATTTTTAATTTGGTTAGTAGATTGTTTCATTTAATCAAATATTATTCTGCTCAATGCATACTCTTGCGTGCACGATGGTCATTTTTAAAGTCAAAATTGAATTTGAACCGTAAAATAAAGATTTGCTTTTTAATAGGGAAAAATCAATTATTTAACTTCTTAGAATTTTATCTTTTTCAATTTGAAATTCTTCTTCTGTTAAGATGCCTGAAGCTTTCAGTTCACCTAACTTTTTCAATTCATCCATTTTACTTGAACCACTAGGAATGGTTTCTTTTTCTTTCTTTGAGTCCGATAACTTTTGCATAATTATCTGATAAATTCTATCTGTTTCCTCACCTACCTTTTTTGAAAAGGCTCTTAAAATTACGGTGTTTTGGTCTTGGGCACTCTGCAAAGAAGAACCTAATAATCCAACTTTAGCATTAGTTTCGGTTGTTCCTTGAACTATTATTTTATAATATCCATTGCCCATTAAAGTGGGTTTTTTGTATTCAATAGTAGTAATGTCTTTATAGAAGTAACGTCTATCACCAGATGAACCACCTTGGGAAATAAATCCGCCAAATGATTTCCTAGAAATAACTATTGAATCTTCATAAACAATTATTATCCCGTTTTGTCCTTTAAATTGTGCTATAATTTCCATAATAATTAGATTTGGTTTTAAAGTTTATTGTATTTTTAATGATGTTAAATTAGTCACTGATTATCGGTTTATTGTATTCCTATTGGGTGTTAATTACAAATCTATTTTAATTTAACTTTTGTTTACTAGCATGACCAGCAATATACTGAACTGTAAGGTCTTAATAAATCTGAAAAAACGCAAATTTATTTTTGAAATACCTGTGTTTGGTGAATTTACCATTTATTAGTTAATGCATATTCTTTTGCAAACTCATAAGCCTCCGGCTTTTGGTCTTCAATTCCTTTTGCAATAACCTCACTCAATCCCTGTTTAAACTTTTTCTTGTATTTTAATTGGATTTCTATATCAGCTTCAGTTTCAAAACAGAATTGCTCAATAATAGAAAAACTAAAGTTTACACTTGTCAGGTGACAACACCTGACAAATCAGCCTTGACATAACACTAGTTCTTCCTATCAACCAGGCGAATCCAAGAATATTTCATCCTGGTAGCAGGTTACCATGCCCGACATACTAAAAAAGGGAGCTGTATAGTTCCCTTTTTTCTACAAGACCAACTTCAAATTCTTAAAGAAGGTATATATTTTATTTCTTTTTTAACCAGACATTTTCGATATGCTCTAGTGTCATTCCTTTGGTTTCGGGAACCATTCGCCATACAAAAACAAATGACAGGATACTCATTGCACCATAAAAATAATAAGTCAATCCACTGCTAAACTCCATCATTGCAGGATAAGTTGATGAAATGAAGTAATTTGCAGCCCATTGTGCTGCAACAGCAACAGCCACTGCCCTACCCCTGATTTTATTCGGGAAAATTTCCGAGATCAATACCCAGCAAATTGGCCCCCAGGACATCATAAATGAAGCAGTATAAATGATAATGAATACTAGAGTACTAATACCAATCACCTCCATAAAAGCCAAAGTGCCAATAGCAAACATCCCAACAGCCATACCAATTGAACCAGTCATTAGCAACGGTTTACGTCCCCACCTGTCAACAGTTGCAATGGCAACCACAGTAAATATTACATTCACTAATCCCATTATCACTGTTTGCATCATTGAAGCATCTTTAGCTGCTCCCATGCTTTCAAAAATTCTTGGTGCATAATACAATGCTACGTTTATTCCCACAAATTGCTGAAATACAGAAAGTAATATACCGATAATTATAACCACTCTACCATAAGCAAAAAGTTTAGCGGAAGACTTTTCAACTGTATTTTTAATTTCCTCAAGCACTTGCTTTGCCTTTTCAACGCCATTAATTCTTGTCAGGATATTAAGGGCTTTATCATCCTGGTGATTTAACGCAAGATAACGGGGTGATTCAGGTACCAAAAACAATAAAAGACCAAACAATCCTGCAGGAATAGCCTCGGAAATGAACATTCTACGCCAGCCAATTGAATTGATCCACTCAGGAGTTTCACCTTGGGCTATTCCCCAGTTGACAAAATAGACAACCAACATACCAAAAATGATAGCAAACTGATTGTATGAAACCAGGCGTCCACGTATATTTGCCGGAGCTATTTCACCAATATACATAGGACATACGGCCGAAGCCAGTCCAACACCAATTCCTCCAACAATGCGGTAAAAGTTAAACATCCATAAAAGCCCCATTGTGGGCTCACCTTTTTTGAAAAATAAAAACTCTGGCATTCCTGAACCCAATGCAGAAAGAAAGAATAAAACAGCTGCTAGCATCAGGGATTTTTTACGGCCAAGTTTTAAAGCAAGTATACCTGAAATAGCACCACCAATAATACAACCAATCAATGCACTTGAAGTAGTTGCACCATGTACTAATGAGCTTAAACCTAAGCCATCAATCAGATATGCCTGAATTGATTTTTCGGCACCCGAAATTACTGCCGTATCGTATCCAAATAATAACCCACCCAGGGTGGCCACTATTGTAAGACCAATAACATAAAATCTATTCGATTGTTTTGATAACTGTTCCATATAGTTGATTTTTCTTCATTTTTTGCAAACTGACTGAAATGGAAAAAAGCCGAACGTAAAATTCCGGCCCTTTTCTTCTCTCAATTAACGATAATTAACCTAAATTTTAAGCATGAAGAATGAAGTTGGAAAATTGAAGTAAAATATCTTAACCAATATGAACAACAATTTACTTCGTACTTCTCTCTTCAAGCTCCTAACATTATATTGCATTGAACAAAATAGCTTCGTAAAGTTCTTGTTTGCCAGAGATTTGTTTAGGCGCACCATTGGCAATTGCAAAATCTCTTAAATCTTCAAGTGCCAGCTGACCTTTCTCAAATTCAGCACCTTTGCCTGAATCAAACGATGCATATCTTTCAGCACGAAGCTTTTTGTAATTTGTATTATTTAAGATTTTATCTGCTACTATCAATCCACGTGCAAAAACATCCATTCCTGCAACATGAGCAATAAAGATATCTTCTAAATCAGTAGAGTTTCTTCTTGTTTTTGCATCAAAGTTGATTCCGCCTGTTGTTAAACCACCAGCTTCAAGAAAAACCAGCATGGCTTCAATGGTTTCGTAAATATCAATTGGGAATTGATCGGTATCCCATCCATTTTGATAATCACCTCTGTTAGCATCAATGCTACCTAGCATTCCTGCATCAGCAGCCATTTGTAATTCATGCTGAAAAGTATGCCCAGCAAGAGTTGCGTGATTTACTTCAATGTTTAGTTTGAAATCTTTATCAAGACCATAATGTCTTAAGAAACCAATCACTGTCTGAGCATCAACATCGTACTGATGCTTAGAAGGTTCCATTGGTTTTGGTTCAATTAAAAAAGTTCCGTTGAAGCCATTTTTTCTTCCATAATCTCTTGCCATGGTTAAGAACCTGGCCATGTGATCCAACTCGCGCTTTGTATTGGTATTTAATAAAGACATATAGCCTTCACGGCCTCCCCAAAACACATAGTTTTCCCCACCTAAAGCAATGGTTGCATCAATCGCATTTTTAACCTGTGTACCTGCCCAGGTAAGTGCATGAAAATCAGGATTTGTAGATGCCCCATTCATGTATCTTGGATTTGAAAACACATTGGCAGTTCCCCAAAGTAGTTTTACACCTGAAGCGGCTTGTTTTTCTTTTGCATAGTCAACAATAGTCTGCAATCTTTTCTCTGATTCCTGGATAGTTGCACCTTCTTCAACTAAATCAAAATCATGAAAACAGTAAAAAGGGGTACCTAGTTTAGTGAAAAACTCAAAAGCAGCATCCATTTTGTCTTTAGCGGCTCCAATAGCATCGCTTTGTGCATCCCATGGGAAAACTTTCGATCCCGGACCAAATGGATCACCACCCGTTCCGCAGAAGGTATGCCAATAGGCTATCGCAAACCTAAAATGTTCCTTTAGTGTTTTTCCAGCAACCACAAGGTTTTCATCATAATATTTAAACGCAAGTGGGTTGTTTGATTCTTTACCTTCGAATTTGATTTTTCCAATTCCCTGGAAATATTCTTTATCACCAGTTATTATACTCATAGCTCGTTGTATTTATAATTACCTTACTTTATTATTTTCTGAAGTAATCCCTTCCATTTATCATAGACAGGTTGATATAGTTCTGCCAGTTCCTTACTAGGCTCAATTGTTTTTATAGTATTTAATCCATCAAACGACTCATTTTCAGACCTGTAAATCCCCAATCCAATTCCGGCAGCCCTCGCAGCACCTTGTGCTCCATCTGTTTCAATCAACTCAATACTTGCTCCTGTAATTGAAGCCAGGACATCCCTAAAAACAGGGCTCAAAAACAAGTTAGCATGCCCTGCCCTTATTTTTTTTGGATTAATTCCTGTACCTTTCATGATTTCAATGCCGTATTTAAAGGCAAAAGCAATTCCTTCTACCGCTGCACGAAGCATGTGAGCGTTTGAATGAATGTTAAAATTGATACCGTGCACCGAGGCACCAGGATTTGCATTTTCAAGTACCCGTTCTGCCCCATTTCCGAATGGGAATACTAACAAACCTTCTGAACCAGGTGCTACTGATGAAACCATCTCATTCATTGCAGGATACGATACACTGCCTGTTAATTTTTTCATCCATGAATAAAGGATACCCACACCGTTGATACACAGCAGAACACCATACCTGTTTTGCTCTTTTGTATTATTGACATGCAAAAAGGTGTTAACTCTTGAACGAGGATCGTATTTTGCTTCTTCACTGATTCCGTAAACGACTCCCGAAGTACCACCTGTGGCAGCAATTTCTCCAGGTTGCAATACATTTAACGAAAATGCATTATTGGGTTGATCGCCTGCACGAT
The DNA here is from genome assembly GCA_050296515.1 of Bacteroidales bacterium. Taxonomy (GTDB): domain Bacteria; phylum Bacteroidota; class Bacteroidia; order Bacteroidales; family NBLH01; genus NBLH01. The sequence continues at coordinate 32,225 of JBNKRJ010000088.1, forward strand.
AAGTAATTTCAATATCTTCATGCAAACGGAGTTCCTTTGCAGCTTCAGAAGTTATTTTACCTTGTATCGAAAAAGTTGGTACAATTTCAGGAATAAAATCGGGATTGAATCCATAATACTCAATTAAAAAATCTGCCGGTTTCTCTTCCTTAAAATCCCATAGGACGCCTTCAGAAAGACCAGAGGCTGTTGTTTGCACTTTACCGGTTAATTTCATGGCGACATAATCGCCAGGTAGCATTATTTTGTCAATTTTTGCGTAAATCTCTGGTTCGTTTTCTTTCACCCACTTTAGTTTTGATGCAGTAAAGTTTCCTGGTGAGTTCAATAAAGAACTTAGGCACTTTTCTTCACCAAGTTCTTCAAAAGCGTTGTCGCCATAAGATGCTGCCCGACTATCGCACCAAATAATAGATGGTCTAAGCACATTCTGATCTTTGTCAACCAGTACCAAACCATGCATTTGATAAGAAATTCCGATTGCCCTGATATCCTTAGGATTAACGGAGGGTTCTAACAGAATTTCTGCCGTAACATTTTTAATATAATCCCACCAGTCGTCAGGACTTTGCTCAGCCCAGCCAGGCTTAGGGGCATTTATAGGTGCTTCTTCTTTGGGGTAATGGCTGGTCGTCACCACCTTTCCTGTATTTGCATCAAGCAAACTTGCTTTTACTGATGAGCTTCCAACATCATAGCCTAGTAAATACATAATGTGCTTTTAAAACTTACAACAAAGGTATGACTGAAAATAAGCAAATAGGTTAAGTATTTAGCCAAAAAAGTGGAGTATTTGGCCAAAAGAAGTCAATTTATCCTTCTAAATTAAATTTACATCAGTCTGGTAGATCTCCAAACGCCAACAGCAATAAAGCAGAAAGTATTAAAACTGACATCAAATAAAATTGATGAACATTAATGCCTTACATAATCAAATTTTGTAAATTTATAAATACTGGAAAATGAAGATTAAATATTCATCTTTCAGCAACCTAACATGCTCACACGTAGATATAGTTAGGCCATCTAAAACTGGTTTACAAACCTCTGAAATTATAAATTATGAAAACTTATGTCGCCAAAATCAGAATATTGATTTTCGTAATATGCTTTTCAATACTTTTGAATTCTTGCAAAAAAGAAGATACAATAACAGAAGCTTTAGTAGCACCTACTATAAACACATCTGAATCTTAAAGTTTCAAAAACAATGCTTCTAATGAAACAAATAAAACCTTTCAGTTTTTGATTAATGTTACTGATTCAGAAACTGGTCAATTGCTAGAAGCAGATTTAACAGTTATACCGAACCGCTGTTAGTAACTCCAAAACTTACAGTCGATCGGCATATACAAAGCCATTTTAAAATTTCAATTTACAATATTTTAACCTGGCTTAGTATAAAAACAGATCTTATTTAGGGATGTATCAAAACTAGTTTTGCCATAAATTTTTCTTTCAATCTTGCATCAATCCAATCAATCTGCTTTCAATCTTGTTGAAATACGCTCTTTTGTTGTTGAAATGAAAGTAAAATTGCATTGAATTTGACTTTTGATACAGCCCCTTGATTTAATCAATAAAAT
>JBNKRJ010000089.1:0-51757 GCA_050296515.1 Bacteroidales bacterium
AAATGGTTGGTAATTAATCGAACATACATCATATATGATATTGTTTATTTCAACTTTCGCCCAATCACGGTTTTGTAACAGTTCTTTAGTCAATTGTTCACAGCGGTTTGCCCTGATGTAGAACTCTTTACTGTATTTTTCGACCACTTGTACTATCTTTTTTGAATAAGAGCCTGCGTCCATACGTGCTTTGTCTACAAATATATTGGATGCCTGCAGTTGAAGATATTAAAGAAACAAACATTGGTATAATTCAAAGCAATCAGGATTAGCCAATGAATTTATTGAAGAAGCTGAAAAAACCGTTGATGATATCCAAAGTAATCCATATCAGTTTGCTGAAAAACATAAGCATGTCTGGCAAGCACAAACCAATCGCTTCCCTTATTTAATCTCATACATCATTGAAAAAATAGAGATTATTGTATTATCCGTATTACATGGAAGTCGAAATCCAAATATATTAAAGAAAAGATATAAAGAAAGAAGGTAAGATTGCCCCCGTATTCTAAAGGAAAAGCTAGTAACCTATCAAATCTCCACCAATTTACAAATTCCCCTCACCTTTGGCAAAGTTCTGTTAATTTGCTATTTTCGCTGCTTAATGTAATCAATAACAGACAATGGCCATAAAAAATAAAGCAACAAATGAAGCTGAAGCTTCTGAATCGTTTCAATTTAACACTGCCAACTTTAAACTGGCAAACAGAATTACCGGTTGGGTAGTTTTTGTAGTGGCAGCCATTACTTACTTGCTAACTCTTGAACCTACCGTAAGTTTTTGGGATTGTGGTGAGTTTATTACCAGTTCGTTTAAAATGGAAGTTGGCCACCCACCAGGTGCTCCGTTTTTTATGCTTTTAGCTAAGTTTTTCTCGCTTTTCTCATCTGATGTAACCCATGTCGCTTACATGATTAACACCATGTCGGGACTGGCCAGTGCCTTCACCATTTTATTCCTTTTCTGGACCATTACTCACCTTGCCCGACATATTATTGGCAACAACGAATCAATGGAAAAAGGAAATTTCATTGCTATTCTGGGAACAGGAGTAGTAGGAGCTTTGGCTTACACTTTTTCTGATACATTCTGGTTTTCGGCTGTGGAAGGTGAGGTTTATGCCATGTCATCATTATTTACTGCGGTGGTTTTCTGGGCCATTCTAAAATGGGAAAACGTTGCAAACGAAAGATATTCAAATAGATGGCTCATTTTAATAGCCTATCTTATGGGACTTTCAATAGGTGTTCACTTATTAAATCTGTTGGCCATTCCAGCTATTGTTTTTGTTTATTATTTTAAGAAATTTGAACCTACAAGAAAAGGAGTAATATTGGCAGCGCTGGCCTCAATTGCTATTTTGGGTTCTGTTATGTATATAATTATTCCGGGACTAGTTGTATTGGCATCTGAGTTTGAACTACTGTTCACAAACGGATTTGGATTGCCGTATAATACAGGAACATACGTCTATTTGGTTTTAATATTAGGATTATTGGGATTTGGCATCTATTATTCAATACGAAAATCAAAAGCATTGATGAACACCATTTTAACCATGGTCACCGTCATTATTATTGGTTATTCATCATTTGCATTGATTATTATTCGCTCAAATGCGAACCCTCCGATGAACCAAAACCAGCCTGATAATGTTTTTAGTTTGTTATCGTACCTTAATCGCGATCAGTACGGAAACAGGCCATTGGTTTACGGACAATACTTTAATGCTCCACTAAGAGATTACGAAGAAGGAGATCCAATTTACGTTCAGGAAAATGGCAAGTACATTGTTGCCGACCACAAAACTGATTATGTTTGGGACGATGGATATAAAACTATTTTTCCAAGAATGTATAGTAGTTCTTCATCGCCAGACCATGTTACAGGCTATAAAAACTGGGCAAATATCAAGGATGGTAAAAAGAAGCCTTCGTTTGGGCAAAATCTTGCGTTCTTTTTCAAATACCAGATAGGATATATGTACCTGCGCTACTTTATGTGGAACTTTGTAGGTAGGCAAAACGATATACAAGGGCACGATGCCAACATCATTCATGGAAACTGGATAAGCGGAATTCCATTCATTGACAATGCACGACTTGGACCTCAGGACAAGTTACCAGAAGATCTTAAAAATAACAAGGGAAGAAACAAGTACTACTTCCTGCCATTAATTTTGGGTATACTTGGCATGATTTACATGTACCGAAGAGGTGACAAAGGAAAGCAGTCTTTTTGGGTGGTGATGTTGTTCTTTCTTTTTACAGGTTTGGCAATCGTTGTGTACCTTAACCAGCCACCTTATCAACCACGTGAAAGGGATTATGCCTATGCCGCATCTTTTTATGCGTTTGCCATCTGGATTGGATTTGGAGTAATGATGATTTACGATCTTCTTAAAAAGTATGTTCCTGCAACAGCAGGAGCTGCAATAGCTTCAGCAGCCTGCGTATTGGCAGCGCCTGTTTTAATGGCCAGCCAGAACTGGGATGATCATGACCGAAGTGGAAGATACACAGCCGTTGATTTTGCTTCGAATTACCTGAATTCATGTAAACCAAACGCCATTCTGTTTACCAACGGTGATAACGACACTTTCCCATTATGGTATGCACAGGAAGTGGAAGGTATAAGAACTGATGTTAGAGTAATCAACCTCAGTTATTTAAGTACAAGTTGGTATACCGATCAGCACAAGAGAAAAGCCTACAATGCAGATCCAACGCCATTCTCGTACACCTACGAACAATACATGCCAGGAAAAAGAGATGTGGTTGTCGTTCAGGAAAGAGTTAAAGAAGCTGATGTTAAGGAGGTTATTGATTTTGTTGGTTCGGATGACAAACGTACCAAAATTCAGACTTATGATGGCGGTTTTGATGACTTTATACCGACTAAAAGTTTATTCCTAAAAGCTGATTCAGCAGATATCATGGCTGAAAAAGTGGTGGAACCAAAAGATGCTGGTTTAATTATTCCACGACTTGACTGGAAAGTTTATGGTAACTATGTTTACAAAAACCAGTTGATGGTACTGGACTTATTGGCCAGCTTTAACTGGAAACGCCCAATTTATTTTGCTATTACTGTTGGTACTGATGGCTATTACAACTTACAGGATTACTTCCAGTTTGAAGGAATGGCTTACCGTCTGGTACCGATTAAAACAGTTGCAAATTCGCCACTAGAATACGGTCATATTAATACGGATATTTTATACGACAACTTAATGAATAAGTTTAAATGGGGTAATGTAAATGATCCGAATGTATACCTTGATGAAAACAATCTTAGAATGCTTACTCATTTGAAAAATAACTTCTCCAGGTTAGCATCAAAACTTGTTGATGAAGGCAAGAAAGATTCAGCAATTGCAGTATTAGATAAGTGCCAGGAATTATTGCCAGAAAGTAAAATTCCGCCAACTTATATCAACATCTACCTTGCTGAAAGCTATTATAAAGCTGGAGCAGTAGAAAAAGGTAATGCATTAATAAAATCATTAGCAAACAATGTAACAGATAAATTGGATTATTACCTGACTCTTCCTAACAAATATACCAACAGGGTAGAGAATGAGAAAGATCACAATCTTGCTGTTGCTCAGGAAATTTTAAGGATTTTGGCAACAAATGAACAAGAAGAACTGTTCCAGGCAATAAACACCCAATTTCAGAAGGTTTATTCAACCAAATAAGAAATAAAGGGTGACATTTAGAATTCTTATCTGATTAGGTAAGAATTCAAAAAAAGAAAACATGATTAGTTATATTTTGACAAGACTCTTCATTGAGTCTTTTCGTTTTGTGCCCTTTTGGTTATTATACATTCAATCTGATATATTCAGATTTATACTGTTCGATATTTTCAGGTACAGACGAAAAGTAGTTTTGGACAACCTAAGCAAAGCTTTTCCTGAAAAAAGTGAAGATGACATAAAGAAAACTGCTAAGGAGTTTCATAAAAACTTCATGGACATTCTTTTAGAAGGATTAAAAGGAATGACCATGAGCGAAAAGTCTGTCTACAACCGATACAAACTACTTAATCCTGAGTTGGTTGATGCATATTTTGAGCAGGGTAAAAGTGTGTTGACACTTGGTGGTCACTATGCAAGCTGGGAATGGGGAGTTTCTATTGATAAGCATATAAAACACAACTCTGTATGTGTCTACAAGGCTGTAAAAAACAAAAGATTGAATAAATTCATGCGCAAAAAACGAGAGCGCTGGGGCATGAAACAAATTTCGATGGAAAAAACACGTGCAATTTTCAAAGATCTGGAAAATCCAAAGTTCATTGTATTAATTGCAGATCAAAGTCCTAGCACTACACACAATGCAATTTGGGTTGACTTTTTAGGACGTGATACCCCTTGCATTCATGGTCCTGAAGCTTATAGCAAATTATTCAATCTCCCTCTTATTTTTCTTGATTTTCAAAGAGTTAAAAGAGGGCATTACACACTTGAATTATCATTGATTGATGAAAACCCAAAGCAATTAGAAAAAGGGCAGGTTACCAAAAAATACATGTCAAAATTGGGAGAAGTAATTAGGAAAAAGCCTCAAGACTGGATGTGGACGCATAAAAGGTGGAAACACAAACGAGACGAAGAAGGCAATATATTGATGGATTACTATTACAAATAATTCATTGTCAGAATTTATCAAATAGTATTTTTTCTAAAATATGCTATCTCAAAAAGTCATTTGGTAATAAACAACAAATGTCCAATGTCCAATTACTTTTAAACCAGTATTGAAATGTTGGTTTTACACTCGATTTTACAAAATCTTAAAAAGGAATAGTCTAGTTATCCTGGTATTCTTCCAAAAAAGCAAAAACGAACTTCTCATTGTTTTGATAAACAGTACATTGTTGGCAATGTGAGATATAGCCAAATTCAAATTCTTTATTGATATCAAAGTCCTGCTTACTTTTTAATTCAAAAACACGATCACAATCCAATACTCCAGTATCCTTATACCTCCTGATTCTAAACTGGCCTTCTTTTAAAGCTAATTCTTTTGTTAACAAAAACCAAACTCCATAACCTTCGCTACCCAGCCACTTACAACCCAGAGGAATTGATGCTGGATAATCAGGAGCAACAAGAGCACCATGGGTATATTCTCTTTGCTGTTGCATTATGCATTTATTAGTGTTGTTGAATTAACTTCTCTGCCTTTTTTAATCTTTCTTGAGGCTATTTTCATTGAAATTCCAGGTAAAACCCAGTTTTTTAATTGTTTATTAAAACTAATCCTTCGCTTTTTCACTATACCGTTCTCTACTTCATAAAAATAGCCATCAATTGAAACTACTAAAACATTGCCTAGTGTTGTTGGAGTCAAAGAAGTAGGCGCAAGCAATCTTAATTTCTTCCAAAAATTTGAACACCCTGCCCTGAAAACACTTGAGGTAAATCTTGAACAATTGGTTCCTCCATACTTAAAAGGCCCATAAGGAACTGGAGAACTATTTTGAAACCTTTTTGCAAAATTATATGCTTTGGAAACATCAGCACCATCATATACCGATGCATACATGGTATTTTTACCATGAAATGCATCTTTGTTAGCATCAAAGAGAAGTAGTATTTCTTCCAAATTTATAATCTGCCCTTTTGAGTTAAACCTGCCCGAAGTCTTAATATCCAAATCAGGATCTGTAATCCTATCTCTTACTCTGCCGTGTCCCAGTGGTGCATGATATCTGCCAAAATCAAAATAATTTAGCTGCCCATTATCTGGATCTACTAAAACAATTGCTGAATGACCAGCCATGTAATAACCATTTTTGTTAAAACCAAGCAGTTGCATTAGCCCTTCGTACCATGCACCTGTCTGAATAGCAGGTGTTTTGGGCCAGGCCAGCATGATTATTATTCCGTTCATTTTATTCCTTTTATCTATGCAGCAATATCTTTTGTAGCCTGTATCTTTTCAAACTTTATTGCTTCGTTAATATAATTGTTAAAAAACTCATCAAGATCTTTCTCATCTAAATCAGCATTTGATATCACCAGCCTGATAACCACCTCATTATTCAAATAGCCATAATTAACCAGGCTAACACCTTGTTTCATAAGACTTTCCCTTATAGCAAGATTAAGTTCATTTGTATTATGAATGTCTGATTTGTACCTAAAACATATTGTTAACGATTGCCTTTCAGCCAATAACTCCAGTTTATCATGTGAAACGACCTTTTGCTTTGCATATTCTGCCAAATCGCACATCTTATTTATGCGTTCTTCATATCCTTTATCTCCAAAAAATTTCCATGCAAGCCATACCTTCAATGCATCGACCCTTCTGCCACATTGTACCGATTGCTTTCCAAGGTTGTAATTACTGATATCGTTATCATGATAAATGTAATCGGTATTGAGATCGGTCAAGTTTTTCAATAACCTTGTTTTATCACTTACCAAAAACACGGACGCAATCAGCGGCACATTCATCAACTTATGAGGATTCCAGGTGAATGAATCCGATTTTTCAATTCCTTTAAACAAATGCCTGTATCTTTTGCTCAAAATAACAGAACCACCAAACGAACCATCAACATGCATCCAAATACCAAACTTTTTTGCAATAACAGCAATCTCATCAAAAGGGTCAAACGCTCCAAGCAAGGTTGTTCCTGCAGTGGTTCCAATAAAAAACGGAACCTCTCCTTTCTTTAGGCTTAGAATGATTTTTTGCTCTAAATCATCTACCGCCATTTTACCACTTTCATCAGCAGCTATTTTATAAACGTTGTTGCTTCCAATTCCTAAAATATTTGCAGCTGTATCAAATGAATAGTGCGATTGTTCTGAAACAAAAGCAGTTAACACCTTTGTATTTTGCATGCCTGTGTTTTTAACGGCTGGGAGCATTTTGTTCCTGGCACTCATCATAGCCAGCATATTTGCATTACTTCCACCGGTGGCAAAGGTCCCCCCTCCATTTTTGTAACCTGCAATTCCACACATTTTATCAATGAGTTCTTTTTCAATTAAAGTGGCAACTGGGGCTACTTCGTAGGTGTACATTGATGTGTTTGTAAATGCCGCTATAATTTCACCCAAAACAGCTGGCAAATTCTCACTGGAATACAGCTGATTAAGAAACTGTTTATGATTTGTTTTTACACTGTATTTCAAATAGTTTTCAATATCGTTAAAAACACCTTCATATCCTTCTCCTGGTTCCTCTATTGTAAGGTTTAACAGCTTCTTTAACTCTTCTGGCGATTTGTAATCAACCACCCTTTCATAGTTTGAATTATTGTATTTGGAAATTGTTCTAAAAATTTGTTCCAGAACATTGTCTTTGCTTAGTTCTTGCATTTATCAATTATTTTGTCATTAAACACCAGTTTTCTTCAAAACCTCAACTATCTGTCTCACAGCCATTCGCTTTGTATGGTCCACATTAAAATAGCCTCCAATGATTTTGCCCGATTGGTCGATAATGTATGTAGCCGGAACTGGCAAAGCTCTATCCTTGTTGCCACTTGATTTATCGAGGTTTATTCCTCCAAATTTGTAGAAAAAACTCTTTGTTTTTCCCATTTGCCAGGTCACCTTGAAGTCATCCATGATTTCATGATTTTCATCGAAAACAATACTGAATGAAGCTTTTGTCTTCTTTTGGGTTTTATCAATGTACTCACCATTTTCAGGAGTAATGGCTACAACTGTGGCCCCCAAGTCAATTATCATCTTTATTGAATCTGCAATATGGCTCATTTGGCGATTACAATAGGGACACCAGTAACCGCGGTAAAACATTACCACCAGAGGACCCTTTTGAAGCAAATTTTTCGAATCAACTAATTTACCATATTGATCTTTGGCAGTAAAAAAAGGTGCAATACTTCCATTTGGGAGCTGATCCTGAGCAAAAAAAGTCAATGAAAAAGCAAGTATAGACAGAGTTAGTAAATACTTCATTTTGAAAGGTTTAAATGTATTCAACAATATTCTTTTGAGAGGCAGTTTTCTGATGTTTCTGTTTATAGCCCTGAAGTATTTTTACAGAATTATCGTAAATTTCATTTTGGAAGTTTGGACATTCTTCAACCTTGGTAATATTATACTTAGGGATTTCTAAAAAAGCACCTCCAGTTGCATAATACACCTTATTTTTAATGGGATCATAATTTCTTGCGTTTTCTGTCACTTCCTCAATTCCAGCTTTGGTTCCGTAAACGTGAAGTGTCATAGCTGGTTTATCAAAAGGGTTCCCCATTTGATGTATTAATTGACTGGATACCAAACAAATATCCTTATCATTAAAGTATTCTTTCCTTGAAATATGTAAGCTTTTATTTTGTAATGTAAAGGAGGTGTGTTCCATCCTTCCAAAAGAAATAACTGCCCCCCACTGTGCAGCACCATGATCATGAATAGAAGTATAATCACCTTTATTCCAAGACATTACAACTACCTCCAACTCTGGTGAGTTGTATAAAACACAGCGTCCATAACTCTCATTCAATGCATGGTTAAATTGTTCAAAAGGTTCTAAATCAGCAGAGGTTACTTTAAGTTGGGAAACAAGGTCGAAGAGTTTTTCATTCGAGAAACAATTGCACTTGATAATTGAATTAATTAGGATTTTTATTCTTTTTGGGACCAAGGAATTCATATTACACGTTTTAAACTAATTTTTCTTACGAAGCCTCCCTGTTTTTCTTGTGTTTTCTAAAATAAAATACGATATCTTTTCCATAAGCTATTAGCTTATTTCCTTTAAACAAGGCTGGAATAATTGAAACATCGCAGTTAGGCTCCAACTGTACATCTTTGATATTTACTTTTACTTTCATATCCTGCAACAAACCAATAATTTTTTCGCAAGAGGGACATGAAGCACTGATACATAATGTATAAGACATTGTATTAACAGACATCAAAAAAGGGATTTTGAGAATTATTATTTTATGTTGTTGTGAGCGGTAAGACCCAGGAAGGAACATTCCATCCCGGGCATTTTTATAACTGCATTAATAAAAACACAATGTAGATTATAAATAAGTTTTAATTTCTTTTTCCATTTCAGCTACAGACTGTGAACTATTTAACTTTCCAACCACTTTCTTGTGTTTCAAATCATAAAGAACAATGTAGCCTGTACCTTTATTTGAGGCCAGTACATCATTTAACCCCTGATCTTTAGCCAAAGTTTCTGTTTTAGCTTTTGAATCGTCATTTGTAAAGTCAAACTTTACAAAAACTACTTCGTCATGAAATTTTCCTTTTAATTCAGTAATTTTTGGTTCCAGTTTTTTACATGCGCCACAATAATCAGCATGAAATTTAACTGCAGCAATCTTAGCTGCTTCTGAATGGCAATCTGCTTTTGCTGATTTAGACTTTGTTTCTGTGCCACCACATTGAGCTACCGATAGATTTGTTACTAGCAAGAATGAAAATGCCAAAACAATTGAACTTACTACTTTCTTCATTTTAGTAAAATTTAAGTTTAACATTTGGGGCATAAGCCCATTTAATTTCAACCCTAAATAGAATTTACCCTAAAGGTTGTGATTTAATTATAGAACAAATGTAAGATGGTTTTGTTGGGAGAAATGTCAGCTATGTGACAAAAAAGACTTTTTTATCTTAAATCATTTCAAATTGCAGATAAGTTATTGGGGTATTACAGCAGGAATGCTTATTTGGGATAAATTAAGAAAAAGAAGTAAATTTGTTAAATGGGTTTAACAAGGAAGGTTAAACCCATTTTATATTTAAGCAAGTTCTTCGCGAACCTCTTCTGTAGAAATATTTTCTTGTTCAGTATTTTCCTCATCTTTAGAAAAATATGGAAATACATCCATAATAGGTGACTCCTGAATGGCAGGAATTTCATAATCACTCACCATTCCTTCCATCGATTTTTCAATGTTATTATATGCTTCTTTCACATTATTTGCCTGAATCAACATGTAGCTGTTGCTTTTTCTTTCGGTACCCTTTTCTTCATCATAACTAATGTATGATACTTTGCACCTGAACCATCTGTCGCCATTTTCACTTGGAATTAAATCGGCGTAATTGGCTATTTTTATGTTATTTACAAAGAATTCGCCAGAAATATAAGGTTCCAAAACTTCATGTATTCTTGCTTCAGCATCAGTAAACGATACTGCATCAACCAGATAAGGCTCATTTACTTTTTTTTCTCTGCCATCAGGCATCATTTTTTCATACTTTACCTTGCACTCAAACCATGTACTCATTCTATCAGTCTTTATAAATTCTTAATTAAGGAGGACAAAGATAAGTGCTTCCTTTTAATAAGATCTTAATTGTTGAAAACTTTAGTTTTCACTTTCGCTTTTAAGCCTGTTTTTTTCAAACCGTTTTGTCATAAACCGGATTGCAAACCAGCAAACTGCAATAAATACAGGCCAAAGCGCTAAATGTATAATTTCTGTTATCATTGTTGTTCTTTTACTTCATTCTTCTAAAATCAAATTCTTTGTAAATAGAAAATTTCAAGTCCTGGTGAAATAGGTTCTGGCTTCTAGTCACCGGTTGCTAGTAAATATATAATACTTAGTTACCAGAATCAAGGAACCAGCTTCCTGAAACCAGTAACTAATAAACGTGATCCTGCTCTTCAAGCTCTTTCAATGAAATCTGCTTTTTGGTCATCGATTTCCACACATACCAAATATATGCAACCACAAAAGGAACCATAATAGACACATAACTCATTGCAGTTAAGGTATAATGGCTTGATGAACTATTCTCAATCGTCAATGAACTTTGCAAATCGTATGTTGAAGGATAAAATGCTGTTCCGTTAAATCCAGCAATAAGAAATAGTGAAAGCACTGCCAGAACAGTTCCTGGCGAGGTGTACCAAAATGCTTTTTTATCTTCAGTAAAAATGCCTTTGTATATTCCGAATAAAACCAAAACTACTCCAATAAGAAAAAGGACTAACACCAGAGGCATTTCAAGAAAATTGTGCAGGTATTTGTTTGCTTCCATCGAAACTGTACCCTCAACAACAGCAAAGCCATCAATTATCATTAATCGAATCACAAAAAACAGGAAGAAAACCAGGAATAAAATTGCATTGGTTTTTAAACTTTTTCGCGCCCTTTCAACAATGCGTTCATGATTTACATAATTGATAAAAAACAAGTTACCAGACAATCTGGCAAGGAAAAACACGGCAAATCCCAGTGAAAGATTTTGAAGGAAAGCAAGTTTTTCAACTGTCCAAATTGCTTCTAAACCATGAAAAGGAGTCTCCCAGGCCGAAATAATTGGCATTTTATCGCCTGAAAGATTTAACAGGTTCATTTTATCAACCGAGAATTGAGATCCAGTGAAAAAAGTGGCCACAGCAGCACCAATCAGGATAGTTCCAGCTGCTCCATTAAAGAACAAAAAGCCTTCAAATGTTTTTTTACCTAAAAAGTTATTGGGCTTAGAACGATATTCGTACGAAACTGCCTGCAGAATAAAAGCAAAAAGAATAGCCATCCACACCCAATAAGCTCCGCCAAAACTTGTCGAATAAAACAAGGGGAACGAAGCAAAAAATGCTCCTCCAAAAGTAACCAGGGTGGTAAATGTTAACTCCCATTTTCGCCCCAAGGCGTTTACTAATAAATTTCGTTCTTCTTCTGTCTTTCCCAATTTATAAATCAGTGTTTGTCCACCTTGAACAAACATCAAAAATACAAGTACAGCTCCTAATAATGAGACAATTACCCACCAATATTGTTGTAATGCTATATGTGATAAATTTTCGAACATGATCTAGCCCTCCTCTGTATTAGTTGAACTTGAATTAACCGCAGGTTCTGGCCCCTTTTTAATTTGTGTAACCATAATTCTTACTTCGGCAATGGCTAATGCGACAAAAACCACTAAAAATAAAAAGAAGGTTATCTGCACACTAGATGCATCAATTTGAGAGACTGCAGCAATGTTTGGCAATAAATCCTGTATTACCCAGGGTTGTCTCCCCACTTCGGCAAGTACCCAACCAGCTTCGGAAGCTATATAGGGCAAAGGAATCGTTAGCAAGGCACTCCAAAGCAGCCATTTTCTTTTTAAAATGTTATTTTTCATAGTGAAATACAACATAAAAATAAAAATAAGCCCAAAATGCGCTGCAAGAATAACCATAATGTGGAAAGAATAGAAGCTCAACCGGACATTGGGAACCAACAAATTAATATCTTTCCCAAAATAGTACCCATAACCGAAATATTTAAAATTTTCACGGAAAGACTTTAAAAACACCAATGCTTCATCTTTATTGCCCGCATCTTTTGCCTTTTTATAAGCGGCAAGTGACTCAATCGCCATTTTTCCTTTCCTGATTTTCTCATGATACGATTCAATATCACGTTCCTCATTTCCATTTACCAAATCTCTAATACCAGGCACAAACGCATTTGCATCCAAAAACGCGAGGTACGAAAGCATATTTGGAATCTCAAGCTTAAAAGCAAACTCTATTTCATCGGGAGTTCCCCCCTTTTTTGTTTCGCCTAAAAATCCAATGGCCGCCAAAGGTGCATTTTGAACTCCATCGTAAAGACCCTCCATAGCAGCAAACTTCATCGGTTGATATTTAGCCACTGTTCGTGCCGATTCATCTCCACTAAAAAATAAATAACCACTTGATAGAAAGCCAAATGTGGCTGCAACTATAATACTTCTTTTAGCAAAAAGGATTTCTCTTTTTTTGAGTAAAAACCAGGCACTTATCCCAACCACAAATATTGCCGCCAAAACATAACCGGATGTAACAGTATGAACAAATTTATTGATTGCAACGGGTGAAAACAGTACTTCCCAAAAGTTGACCATTTCATTTCGGGCAGTATCGGGGTTAAATTCCATTCCGGCCGGAAATTGCATCCATCCATTTGCAACCAGAATCCAAAGTGCCGATAAATTTGAGCCTAGTGCCACCAACCAGGTTGAAAGCAAATGGAACTTTTTGCTCACCTTGTTCCAGCCAAAAAACATGACGGCAATAAAAACTGACTCCATAAAAAAGGCCATGATACCTTCAATAGCGAGCGGGGCACCAAAAATATCGCCAACAAACCAGGAGTAATTTGACCAGTTGGTCCCAAATTCGAATTCTAAAATTATTCCGGTTGCCACTCCAATGGCAAAGTTTATCCCAAAAACCTTTGTCCAAAACTTGGTAATTCGTTTCCATTCCAAATCACCAGTTTTCACATAAATACTTTCCATAATGGCAATGATGAAAGTGATGCCAAGAGTTAGTGGTACAAAAAGCCAGTGGAACATTGCTGTTAATGCAAATTGTGCCCGTGACCAATCGACCAGTGCAAAATCAATTCCTTCCATAATTATTTTAATTCTGTGAGTTTTTCAATAACATAGTCACTTCTCTCTTTATCAGATTTAAAGTTTGATTTCAGAAAATCCCTAAAAAAGAACGCCTTAAGAATAACAAATAGGATAAAAAGTTTGATTAAAATTATAATCCATAGCTTTTTGCCAACAGTCATATTTTTAAAGCCCTCGTAGTAAAATTGAAACACTTGTTTAAAAATGTACATATCTTCATACTTTCTTGACAAATTTAAGTAGTTCATTTTTTTTATAAAAAAAGGGACTGTCTAAATAAGCCAAAACATGTTGTACAACATGTTTTGCGATTTATACAGGAAGCAGTCTTAGAAATTGACAAACTATCAGTTTTTTTTGACTCCTGAATTATATAAATTGCCTTTAATAGTCTTATATTTGTACTATCAATAGAGGTTGAAAGTGCAATTGTACCAATAAAACTTTAAACCATGAAAACTACTAAACACCTTCTATTAACTCTATACACAGGAAAGAGTCAATTCTGGATTTTCTTCCTCAGCCTTTTTATCTCGGTTTTATTTTCTGTTCAAACAAATGCGTGCTCAACATTTTTACTGTCAAACGGCAATACTTTTGTTTACGGTAGAAATTTCGATTATCCCTATGGGAAATACATCATTATGATGAACATGCGGGGTTCCGAAAAAATTTGCTGGCAATACTCCCCCGAGAATGTTGATATGCCTTTATCATGGACCGCGAAATACGGAAGCATTACATTTAATATGTTTGGACACGATACTCCGCCAGATGGCATAAATGAAGCTGGATTGGTTATTTCATCGTTGATCTTAACACAATCAGTATATCCAAATACTGTTGGAGAATCTTCATTGTCACTGGATCAACTGCTTCAGTATTTACTGGATAATTGTGCTTCTGTTAATGAAGTTATAGATGAATGTTCAAATCTAAATATCCGGTTTAATCCGTTTGATTACTGGAGGTTACACTTTTTTGTGGTAGATAAAACAGGACAAGCAGCAGTAATAGAGTTCCTTGATGGCAATTTGGTCGCAACTACAGCTGATGACCTGGAGAAAAAAGCAATTACGAATAGTTCTTACCAAGAATCAATTGCATATTATCACAACGGTAAAAATCCAAGTTTACCTGAAACAGCCTCATTGAACCGATACTACAATGCCATTGAAATGGTTGATAATTACAACAATGAGAATTTAATTGATTATTCCTATTCAATAATGGATCTTATTGCACAAAGAATAACAATGAGAAAAGTAGTGTATGATATCCCAAACATGAGAGTTTACTTTAAATCAAATACCAATGAGACATTGAGGTACTTTGATTTGAGCAATTTTGATTTTTCATGCACAGAACAGCCCTTAGTATATACTGAAAATCAAGGAGATGAAGGAGACATTAGCGATAAATTTGTTGCTTACACAACAGAAATAAATAAAACCTATATTAAATCTGGGTGGGACTATTTGGAAATGACATATACAGAAGATGAACTCAATGAATTTGCTCAATATCCTGAAACTTTTGGTTGCTTAACCACTGCAAGTGAGATAATTCTAGATGTCAAACAAGATCATCAGTTCCTTGTTTTTCCAAACCCTGCAGATCAGGTGATAACAATTAGTGGAGGAAATAAGTTTGATAATTCTGTCGTAAAAATATCAATAGTTAATTTAAACGGACAAATTGTGTATGAAGATAAACGAAGATATTTTTCAAAAAATAACAACCCAATTTTTGTAAAAAATCTTCCAAAGGGCATCTACTCTGTAAGGCTTACAACAAAAAATGATTGCAAAAGCCAAAGGTTTGTAAAGTTTTGATAATAAAAACAAGACCTTTTGAGTAAGCCATATTAATTAAAATATCAGTGTTGTTTTTTTTATAAACTTAAAACAAACATGAAAACACTAGTATTTTTGGCTCATCAACTTTCGAGTCTTAAAAGCCTTTTCAAAAAGAAAGTAGCTTTTATACTAGCAGTTGTTTGTGTTTTTTCTTTAAATCTGAACATAAATGCCTGTACCACATTTTATTTGAGAAATGGCACTCACTTTGTTGTTGGAAGAAACTTTGATTTATCCTATGCCAAGTACTTGATATTTGCAAACAGGAGGCATGTTACCAAAACAGCCATTCAATATCCAGGGCAGTCATTCAGTTTACCTGCCATTTGGACTTCAAAATACGGGAGCATTACTTTCAATATGGTAGGTAGTGATGTTCCAACTGATGGTATGAATGAGGAAGGACTGCTTGTTTCATCAATGATATTAAGTTCGTCGGTTTACCCTGAGGCAGAAAGCTCACCGTCCATATTAACGGAGCAATTACTGCAATATTTTCTTGATAATTGCTCTACAATTGACGAAGTAATTGATGTCTGTTCAAATTTAGAGATTCATCCTAATATTTATACTCCATGGAATCTTCATTATTTGGTAGTTGATAATTCAGGTAATTGTGCGGCTATTGAATTTATTGATGGTAATATTACAGCAACAAGGGGTGACGATATGGAGAAAAAAGTATTGGCTAACAGTACCTACTCATTATCAATGGAATACTTCAATGAAGGACGTAACCCGAATTTGCCACTTACTGCCTCACTAAACCGATTTTACACAGCTGTGGAAATGACCGATGCCTATGCCGGCGAGAATATTGTAGATTATTCATACAGCGTAATGGATGCAGTTGAGCAATATTTTACCCAGCGAAAAATAGTATACGATATTCCTAATATGAGGATTTATCTTAAAACATTGGAGAACACACAACTACGCTATTTTGATTTGAACACATTTGATTTCTCCTGCCAGGAAGAAACTGAGGTATACAGCGAATTACTATCTGATGTAGGTAATATAAGAAATTTGTTTGTACCACTCACATTTGAATTAAACAAAACTGCTGTGCAATCAGGGTGGAACTACATGTATTTAACCTATACAGAAGAAGAATTAAACAACTATTCACAACTTGCTATAGATTATGAGCCTGTATATGCCTATGCAGGCGAAAACATTAGTACTTGTAAGAACTTTTATCAGATTTCAGGAAACACAGCCACCTATTATACAGGAAACTGGACCGTTGAATCGGGACAGGCAACTTTTGACGATGCTGCAGACGTTACCACATATGCTCGAAATTTGGGAGTAGGGGAAAACAGAATTCGCTGGACCTTAAGTGGGGATTTAGGGACTTTTTATGATGAGATAATTTTGACCAACAATAAAGTGACTGCTACTGTGGGTGAGGATGTTTCTGTTTGTGAAAACCACTATATATTAACAGGAAGCCAACCTGGCAATGGAGAAGCAGGTCTGTGGGAAGTAATTTCAGGATCAGGCAACATCCAATCTGCATCTGACCCCAATTCTTTGATTTCAAATCTTCAAAATGGTACAACACAATTAAAATGGACTGTTTCAAATAATGATTGCGAAAGCTTTGATATTCTTGAAATTACGAACAGCAGTATTGAAGCATTTGCGGGCACTGATGAAGTTATTTGTGGTAACGAAGTTCAACTTGAAGCCACAGATCCAACACCTAATAGTGGAAGTTGGAAAATACTTAGTGGTAGTGCTCAAATTGAAAGTCCGAATGCTTATGTAACAATTGTCAGTCAGCTTGGTGCAGGTGAAAACAGTTTTGAATGGAAAGTAACAGGTTTGACTAATTGTTCAGCAACTGATATTGTTGTAATTTCAAACAACCAGGTTTATGCATCTGCAGGGAATGACATTTTATTATGTGATGATAGCTATACCTTAACAGGGAATCAGCCCGGAAACAGAGAAACAGGAAAATGGGAAATACTTTCAGGATCTGGTAACATTCAGTCCGATATAACCTATAATTCTTTGATTTCAAATCTTCCAAAAGGTATAACTCAACTTAAATGGAGTATCTTAAATAAAAATTGCGAAGATGCTGATACATTGACAATTGAAAATAATGAAGTCGATGCATTTGCAGGAGCAGACAAAGTTATTTGTGGAACTGAAATCCAGCTTGATGCTGTTGATCCTGCGCCAAATGCAGGTAGTTGGAAAGTGCTAAATGGAAATTCTAAGCTTGACGATCCTAAACAAAATAATACAAATGTTAAGCAGCTTGAGATTGGAGAAAATAAATTTGAATGGAAAGTAACAGGTCAATCTGGCTGTTCGGCAACCGATATTATTGTGATTACAAATGATCTTGTACCGGCAGAAGCGGGAGAAGATCATTCCGTGACAAACAACTCCACCTATCTTTCTGCTAATGAGCCAGTTTCCGGAACAGGAACATGGAGTATATATATGGGTGAAGCCACATTTAGCGATATTAATTCATACAATTCTCAGGCTCTTAATCTAAAAGAAGGAATCAATAAGTTTATTTGGGAAATTGTAAATAACGAATGTTCTGATAGCGACACAGTTGCCGTTACTTATTCAATAAGTAGTTCTGTTTTCCCAATTGATAATAACGCACAAATTAAGGTATTTCCAAACCCGTTTAGCGAAATCATAACTATTGATATGACTTCAATTAAAGGGTATAACGCCCAATTAAGC
The DNA here is from genome assembly GCA_050296515.1 of Bacteroidales bacterium. GTDB lineage: Bacteria > Bacteroidota > Bacteroidia > Bacteroidales > NBLH01 > NBLH01. Next base: position 17,948 of record JBNKRJ010000089.1, read on the forward strand.
ATTTTCAACAGCAGAGGTCAACTTGTTTACAGTAAATTACTTTCAACCATTGGCAATGAAAATAAAATACAACAAGTTCATTTAAGCAATCTGCCAAAAGGAAACTATATTTTAACACTTGCTACAAAAGAAAAAATAACGCAAAAGACACTACTAAAACTTTAATCATAAATAAATATTAATAATCGTGGATTAATTTACTTTTGTATGATTGATAGAGATTTCTAATTTTATGCTTTATAAATCGTAAATTAATTCATGGTCCGTACTGTATGCTTAAAAAACTTTGACTTTGCAAGCCACACCGACAGGGGAAAGGTACGTACCAGAAATGAGGATTTCCTGGCCTATTTCGACACAATAAACGGACATGTTTTTGTGGTGTGCGATGGAATGGGTGGGCATAATGCAGGTGATGTGGCTTCAGAACTTTCTGTTGAATCAATTGGCAAATATTTCAACCAGGATTATTATACCAATCCTTTCGATGCTGTTGAAAAAGCGATTATTTATGCAAATGAAATTGTGTATCGCCATGCTATTGGTAACGATTACCTTCTTGGAATGGGCACAACTATTGTGCTGGTGCTGATTAGAGATGATCGTGTATATTATGGCCATGCCGGAGACAGTCGCTTATATCTGTACAAGAACAATATTTTCGATCAAATGACGATTGATCACTCGCATGTTCAACAATTACTTGACAGAGGTGTGATTACAAAGAACGAAGCAAAAAGACATCCGCAAAAGAACGAAATAACAAGGGCTTTAGGGCTTAGTGCTAAATTTGAACCCGAAGTTTCGCCTAAAGCAATTATTCCCTCCGATGACGATATGCTGCTCTTATGCTCTGACGGATTAACAAACGTGCTTGAAGAAGAGGAAATAATCAGTGTATTGGATAACTCGCAAAACCTTAATGATAAGGCTTTGAAGTTAATTGGTAAGGTGAACAAAAAAGGGGGACCAGATAATGTTTCCGTTCAGATTATTAAATTTCACAACCTAATACCCACTGACGATGCAGACGAAGAAAATGTAAGGCCGCTTCTTGAATACCTTCGTAACTTATTACAACAAAAGAAAATAACCTATTTAATTGCTTTTTTGATTGTTTTAGGAACTTCGTTTTTCATAGGCCTGTATGAAAGTCCTCAAGTTATAAATTACAAAAAAAATTCATTACTGAACGAAGATCCTTCTTCTTCAATAATTATAGCATATTTATTAAAACCAGGAGATGACTTAAGCCATCTGTCCGAAAAATTCAATACCGGGATTGAGGTTTTAAAAAACTTAAATCCTAATTTTGATAGCATAAAATCAGGAATGCATTTAAAAATTCCAGTACGATATTTGCACATTGTTCAGTATGTTGATGAACTACCGTTAATTGTTGCAAGATATCAGAGTGATGAAATAGAAATCTTGAAAGCAAATGATTTGGGAAGCAGGAATCTTATTGTAGGTTCTGAATTAATAATACCTTTAAAAAGTAAAAAGTAGCGCAGGAATGATTGGAACAGTTGTTCAAAATTATGAAATAGATGAATTAATTGATGAAGGTGGAATGGGTAGTATTTACCTGGGCGTTCATAAATTTCTTAAACGCGAGGTAGCCATTAAAGATCTGAATCCTCTTTTGCGCAACAAGCCTGAAATAATTGAAAGATTCAGGAATGAGGCAATGATCCTTTCACAACTTCATCATCCAAATATTGTAGCCTTGTATGATTATGTTGAAAATCAAAACGGCCACTATATAATCATGGAATATGTTAAAGGAGAGACACTTGCAGAATACATTGACACTACCACAGGCCCAATTCCCGAGCGAAGAGCAATTTCTATTTTTCTTAAAATTTTAGATGCAGTTGGTTATGCACATGACAGGCATATTTTGCACCGAGATATTAAACCGTCTAATTTTATCATTAACGAAGAAAACAACATCAAAATTCTTGACTTCGGTATTGCTAAAAGTATTGATGGAAAAAGTAAAAGTCTGACGCAGACAGGATTAAAAGTTGGGACAACCATGTTTATGAGCCCTCAACAGGTAAAAGGGCAGGTTTTGGACAGACGTAGCGACATCTATTCTCTGGGAGTCACTCTATTTCAGATGGTTACTGGCCAGCTACCTTATGATGATACAGAAACCGAATACGATTTGTACAATCTGATTGTAAACGAACCATTTCCAAACCCAAAAGATTATTATGTTGGAGTTTCCCAGAACATGTGTAAGGTCATTCAAAAGGCCACAGCTAAGCGACCATTAGACAGATATCAGTCGTGTGATGAATTTAGCAAAGCATTACTGGCCATTAGTTCAGGAGCAAAACTGGAAATCCCGATTGCTCTGAAAACTAAAATTTATGATTTATCAAGCGAAGAACAAATAAAACCTCCCGTATTCAACAGAGCTTTTTGGCGAAACCTGATATTACTGATTGTTACAACATTGTTTTTTGCAGCTATTGCAATTGGCTTTTATTTTCTTTTAAAAAGTGATACCCGCCATGTTATAGAAAACAACCAAAAACTTTATTCTGAAAGCAAAATAGAATCGAATTCGGTTGAGGTTCTGAAGTTTGGAGAAACAGTAAAAGTTATTGGAAGGGTTGTAAACCCAGATGGTAGTGGTGAAAATTGGTTTAAAGTAGTAAGTTTAAGAGGTAATTCGGGTTACCTTCCCGCAGAGAATGTTTCGGAACCTAAAATTTACCAGCAAATCAATTCAATTTTTGAAAACAACGAAGCACAAGCGCAAACTCCAGTCAGATACAAAAAGATGTTACGGCAGTATTTTGCTTCGAACAAACTTTTTAACCGAATAAATGTTGAGTGGAAACTGTATACGCTTAATAAACAAGACTTTGAATACAACTATATAGTAAAAGCAGATTTTAATAATAACGAAGTTGAAGATTTTGCCTGTGTTTTGAGAAATAATGCGGGCGAAAGCAGAAAGTTGTTAATCTTTCTTGATAACTGGATGAAACCAATGGAGTTTGACTTTGATGAAAATATTAAGATAAAAAAGATTTCTAGAGGAAAAGATGGAGGTGCATGGTATCTGGGCAACTTCAATGTAAAAAAAAGGATTGAAAATCAGGCGTTTAAAACAAACAAATATGAATATTTAACACATGATGGAATCCTGCTGTTTAAGGAAAAAAGCGAAAAAACAGTAGTTTACTTTTTGAATCTTGAAGAAAGTATTATTGCATATTTTGAACAACCCAATTAATATTTGTGCACATCAATTTATGCAATTTGCTGTATTAAACTTGAATTTGTAATTTTTAATTCAATAACCATTTAAAACTAATGAAACAAGCATGATAAAAATAATTATTAACATACACGATAATGAGTATTTTTAATCATGCGGTTCCATCTGACAAATAAAAAACGATTAAAAATAAACAGATGAAATTTCTACTTATAAGTGCAATCATTATTACCCTTTTTGTTTTTGGATGCACCAACAACAAGTTTGATGTCAATGTATCGGATATAAATGCAACCATAGACATTAAGAGACTCGATCTGGATTTAATGAAGAATTACCCTGATACTCCTGATGTTTATAAATTAATTGAAGATTACGGCAGCTTTTTGGATTTATACAGCTACCAGATTTTACAAATAGGCGGTCCAAATCAAAGAGATTATCCCAAGCTGTTGCTCGATTTCACAAAATATTGTCAGGATTATCAAATCCCTGAACAGGTGGAAAAAGAATTTGGGGATTTTTCAAAACAAAAATTAGAGATTGAAAAAGCCTTTAAATACTACAAATATTATTTTCCCAATAAGCAGTTACCAAAGGTTTATACTTATTTCTCCAATTTTAGTCAATCAGTGATTACCGATAGCGCCCTGATTGGAATTGGAGTTGATAAATACATGGGCGCTGACTGCGAATTATATGGTCGACTTGGTTTTGATGCCTACAAAATAAGGAGAATGCATCCGGACATGCTGGTTGCAGATTGCATGAGAGCATTGGCAATCAGCGAGTTTGAATACAACGATTCTGTTGACAACTTGCTTAGCCATATTGTGCATGAAGGAAAAATTCAATATTTTTTAGATGCTGTGTTGCCGTTTGCACCAGACACGATAAAATTTGGCTATACCAAGGACCAATTCGGTTGGGCTGAACACAACGAAGATAAAATGTGGGGTTACCTTATAGAAAACAATTTGCTTTTTTCAACTGATGTTTTGACCATTCGCAAAATGGTTGGTGAAGGACCATTCACATCGCTTTTTGCAAATAATTCGGCTCCAAGGGCAGGGGCATTTTTAGGATGGAGAATTGTGCAAAATTATATGGAAAACAATCCCGGCATCTCCTTACCAGAGCTAATGAAAAACACTGATTATCAGGGCATTTTAAACAAAGCTAAATATAAGCCTTAGAAAGATTGATAAGAGATTGATAAAAGATTGAAAGATTGGAAATAGGTGGATAAAAAGAAAAAAATAATATTAGCTGTTACAGGGGCAAGTGGTTCCATTTATGCTCAACAGTTAATTGAGAAACTAAATAGCAAGGCATTAAACGAACAAATTGAAGATGTGGCTTTGGTTTTTTCGAAAAATGCACTCGATGTATGGCAACATGAACTCGGAAACATTGATCCTAAAAAGCTCCCTTTCAAAAGCTATGCGTTAAATGATTATAACGCACCATTTGCATCTGGTTCGGCCAAATACGACACCATGATTATTTGCCCATGCTCAATGGGAACATTGGGAAGAATTGCCCATGGAGTTTCAGATGATCTAATTGGTCGTGCTGCCGATGTGATTTTAAAAGAAAGACGAAAACTAATTTTGGTCCCACGAGAGAATCCATTTAACCTCATTCATATTAATAATTTAAAAACAGTTATGGAAGCAGGTGCTATAATCAGTCCTGCAATTCCATCTTTTTATAGTAGACCTAAAACTATTAATGAATTGGTTGGAACTGTAATCAGTAGAATTATTGATTTAGCCGGATTAGAAATTGACACTTACAGGTGGAAGGGCTCAGAAAGGACAAAAGAACTGTAAAATTATTTTTTATAAATTCTCGAATAAAAACATTTACAATTTTAATTACTTTAGCAGAAACCAATACAAAATGAGATGATTAAACAAAATAATACAAAGTGGTACAAAAGCCTCTTCATTTCACTATTATTTATTTCAGTTCTAGCAGGTTGTAAAAAGGATGAAACGCCTGAAAAAGAAAAGAATTTCAGTTACCTGATTGATTGGCAACTAATTGATAATGTGAGCAAAACCTCGATCCAATTCTTTGCTGCAACAATTCCCGATATAAAAGCAGTTATTTCTCAGAAAGAATTACAAAATGTAAATGTTTATAAAATTACTTATAAAACAAAAAATGTTGATGGCGAAGAAATTACAGCTTCAGGTGCAGTGTTATTCCCCGATGGAGGCACCAATCTTCCGTTACTTTCATACCAGCATGGCACATTGACTAATAAAGAAGATGCTCCATCAAATTATGGTGGAGATGAAATCAAATACCTGGCCCCAATTATATCTTCTGCGGGCTATGCTATTTCTGTCCCCGATTATATTGGTTACGGGGCTTCTGCCAGTTATCCACATCCATACGAACATGCTAAAACACTTGGCTCTGCATCGTTTGATATGCTAATGGCGGCAAAAGAATTTTTCGATTACAATGATATTACCTTATCAGACAAGCTTTTCATTACAGGCTATTCCGAAGGTGGAAATGCAACCATGGCTTTACACCAATATATTGAGCAAAACTCTGATTTAAGGATAACGATGAGCGCTCCTGCTGCCGGAGCTTATAACAAAACAGCCTTTGCGAAAGATTTAATGAAAAGGGATGAAAATCTTACTTTTTTACCAAAGTTCATGTGGGTACTATATACTTATAATTGGATTTACGAATTAAATCGCCCTTGGAGAGATTATGTTGTTGAGCCAGATGCAACTACACTTGAAGCTGTTTCAGATCCTATGAAACTTGGCGAAGCAAACATCAGCCTTAATCCACAATTACTATTTACGGAGACAATCAGAACAGGAGTTATAAATGAAACTGACAGTAAGTTTTTGGATGTTTTATCAAAAAACGATACTTATGACTGGAATCCTGTAGCACCTATAACCCTTTATTATGGCACAGCTGATGATTATGTTTTTCCTTTAAATTCAGAGACTGCATATGATGCTTTACTAGCAAATGGGGCTAATGTTGAGAAGGTAGCTTATGATGACAAAAATCACCAGACTGCGTTTATGCCTTATCTACTTGATGCTTTTAAATTGTTTGAGTCATTAAAATAACTAAATACAGGTAAAAAAAGCTTTACAACTCAATTTACAACCCTCTCTATATAATCTATTTACAGAGGCATTAAAAAAAACAACACAGAAATTTCAAAAAGTGCTAAACAGTGAAAAATCAAATATTATCGGAAATTTTGAGAAAACCACATTTGGTAAAAAGTCTGGCTCTTTAGCCTTGTTGGTAAAGGCGATGTTTTTATGTAACTAAATTTAAGTGTAAAGCTTAAATACTAAAGATTTTTTAAAAAAAATGTTAAAAGTTGCTGATTATTAATAATTAAAACTAAATTTGCACTTTATTTTTAATTACATTATAATGAGCAAAGGTACAGTAAAATTTTTCAATGAATCTAAAGGATTCGGATTTATTAAAGAAGACGGAACAAACAAAGAGCACTTTGTACATGTTACCGGATTAATTGACGAAATCAACGAAGGTGACGAAGTTGAATTCGAATTAAAAGAAGGCCGTAAAGGGTTAAATGCAGTGAATGTTAGAGTAATTTAATATATTACCTGATTACCTTACGATTTAAAAGCCTCTCAATTTTGGGAGGCTTTTTTGTTAGTATTCTTCACTGGCCCAATCACCCAATAAAGGGACCAAAAGAAAGCCGCAACATTTGCAATTCAAAATTTCAAATTGTACATTTGAGCAACCCTAAAAATTAGTTTATGAAAGATCACTTGAACAGCATTATTATTGGATTAGCTATAATTATTGCAATTGGAATAGTTAGTACCTCATACAAAAATCGCAATCGATCTAACGATATTATCAATGTTACAGGGCTGGGCGAAAGAGATTTCACTTCAGACTTAATCGTTTGGTCTGCTTCATTTTCGAAAAAGCGATATGATCTCCCAGCAGCATACGAAGCTCTAAAAGCTGACAGACAATTGGTTGTACAATATTTAAGTACAAAAAAAATAAAAGCTGACGATGTTGTTTTCTCTGCGGTGTCAATTGATAAGGAGTTCAACTACACTTACGATGAAAAGGGGAACCAAAGAAGTGAATTCACGGGTTATCGATTAACTCAAAAAGTAGAAATTGAATCGAAAGATGTGGATAAAATCGAAGCCATGTCAAGACAAATTACTCAATTGATTAACAATGGAGTAGAACTTTCATCAAATAAACCAGAGTATTACTACACCAAACTGGCAGAGCTGAAAGTTGAAATGATTGCGGCAGCAACAGAAGATGCAACCCTGAGGGCCAAAAAAATTGCTGAAAACTCAGGAGCCCGGGTAGGTGATTTAAGATATGCCCAAATGGGTATTTTTCAGATAGTTGCCCAAAATTCAAATGAAGAATATACCTGGGGAGGTGCTTTTAACACTTCATCAAAACAAAAAACTGCAACAATTACAATGAAACTTCAGTTTGGAATAGAATAGTCCCAAAAGAGGTTTCTATATCGCATAACAAATCATTCTATAAGATATTTATTTAATTTCAATCCATATGAAACCCTCATTGAAGGATTAGCTTACGCTGAGCCCTTCGGGATTTATAAAGAAAATGGAGCTGGTTTAACTTTGTAATGATTTATTAGGATAAAATCCTTGAAATGACCTTAGTATTAAGCTGATAGAATCTATATAAATAGATCATTACTATTTTGAACCATAGCTAACTAACTGAAGTTTAGCACATTTTTATAATATCTTCTCTTTTAGAGGGTAGTAATAATATCATTCAATTTAAAGTACAGATAATCAAGCTAATAGAATTTCCTTTCCTTCATTAAGCTGCTATTTTCTCCTCATTTGCTATTAACAAACTTGTTATCTTAACATAAACACTTTCATTGTTTAGGATTGTTGCAATTAATTCTTCTTCATCCACGCCTTTAAATATTTCGTTTATTAATTTCAATAGCTCGACAAATAGCCCACAGAGCCTTTCATTTAAACGTAGTTCATAAACTTTCTCTTCGATTTCCTGGTAAAGCTTGCCCTTTGACTCATATTTTTCATACCTGTATTTTAGGGTAAGCAATATATATTGGATCATTGTAATTGTCGCATCGACAATTTGTGCATCAAAATCCTTTGATTGGCATTTACTCAAGTCCAATAGCTGTTTGGCCTCCTTAAAAAAAACTTCAGTTGTCCACCTGGTTTGGTATATCTGAATCCATGCTACCAAGGGATTGTTCTTTAACCTATAAAAAAACATCTTTCCCGGCTTCTATTTGCTTCGACAGGTAGCTGCCCAGCATCGAATTAATGGTTCTGTTTCCTGTAAACCCCAAACTTACCAAAATTGAGAAAACCATCTCAAAACTGTACCCTTTCTGTTTTTATGGGTTTAAGAATTTGCACAAACTAGAAAATTTGAAATTCTTCAAAGAACCCAAAATAAAATCTGGTTCAAACCAGTGTTGGGTAAAACGTTTTTTAATTCTGAAATCTTATTTATATCTTTATTCCGCAGCATATTTTTTAGTTTTTAATCCACCCTTAATTCATTGATAATTAAGGTATTAACAAATAATACACTGCATTTTTTTATTCTACTTTTCTGTTTATCAGTACTTTAATTTAGTGCTAAACCTGAGTAAATTATTTGCTGAAACGAAACCGTATTAACAAATAATTCTAAGTAATTAATACCATTGGATATGAAACTACTAACTACAGCAATATTCTTGTTTGTAACCATGAAAGTTTTGGCACAACAACCTTCAAATAAAATGTTTGCATATGCCATTGCAGGGCTAAAGTTAAGAAGCGGATCCTCAATGGAGTCAGAAATAGTAACAAAAATCAGGTATGGTGATTCGGTAATAGTCATTAACGACAATACCGACACAAAAACACTTAAGATTGATGGTTTAAAAGGAGCATTTGTAAAAGTTAGATACAATGACACTATAGGCTTTGTATATTCAGGCTATCTTTCACATTTAAAAGCTCCAAGATTCACAGAAAGGTGGATAGAAATAAATGATTATCTTATACAAACCTACGGCAAGCAAAGCCAAAAGACACTTAAAAAAGAGCCACACCCGTATGATTCCACAAAGCTGTATTTTGGCCTGCAATTTTCACCGGAAATCGAATATTATGATTTTGGTTCAGACTGTGGTGCCAACGAGCGACTAATTGTAAAAGGCCTTTCAGTACAGGAAGCTTTCTTATTTCTATCAACATTTAACTGGAACTATCGCCAACTTAGCCTTGGAGGAGAGTTCAACTACAATGAAAAATGGAATTCTTATTCAAGTGATCGAGCTCCATTAAAAGGGCAATACGCCAGGGGAATCACCTACCAGCTTGATAAATCTGGTAATTATAGGTTAATTGAAATGTACTTTGATTGCGAAGCCGGGAGTGGTAGTGCAAGGATAATAAAAGGCAAGAATGAAAGTGTGGTTATTGAGTTTTCTTATAGTTGTAGCTGAGGTTATAGTTACAGAGCTATTGAATAAAATTAGCAACACTAAGCACCAGCCATAGGATTTTAAAATTTCAATGCCCTAAAAAAGCAATGTGCAGTACTTAGAAATTTCAACATTTATAGCGCAAAGTTTTAAAACCAGATACAAAAACCTGTTAGATTAATTATGTTTGTAAAAAATAGGGGAACTATTTATAAAAGTGATAAAGTGTACATGCATTTTATCCAATTGTTGTGTTTAATATAAATTGAAGCTTGAACAACATTGAAAAATATATAACCGAGCGTAACAGATGGATTATTCCTGAAGTTGTACAAAGCCATTATGGAATATTGTAAAACGGGATTCCATAATGGCTTTGTATATGCCGATCGACTGGCAGTTTTGATTTGAGAGCTTGCGAAACAAAACAAATACTAACAGCTGTTCGGTATAAAACTAACTCTATGAAAGAACAAAAATCTACTGCAGGTAAAGGACTTATTATTGCTGCCCTAATTATTTCTGCATTGGCTACAGGCTTTGCTGCATGGCAAACATCTAAGGTTAGTGACTTTACAGAAGAAGGTTTAAAGCAACTTGACAACATGGAAAATACAGATATTGAGTAAATAAAAGACAAACAATCAATTATTTGAAGATGATTTATGGAGGCAGTGCTTCCTCCATTTTATTTGTAATTAAATTACCTACCTAAACCCTATCATATCGAGAACCAAGACTAATACTCATAATCCACCACCAACTTTCCTTTCTCAATCATTTTTTGCTTAATCAATTGCAGTATCATTTGACGTGGTAAAATTCCCTGCTGCTTAAAAACAATATTGCCACCTGAAGCATTGGGTGATTTTCCCGTGAAAATATTGATACGATCAGCATTGTTTAGCAGTTCAAGCAGTTCAAAAACTGGGGAATCATCTTCATTCTCAATACATTCCTCATCCAACAGGTTGTAAACCTGGTTAAGGGTAACAATGCCTTCAGTCACCAGGTTAATACTATTTAATTTATAGCTTGGTGGGGCTATCGGACTTTTATAATCATTATTGGCAACAAGTTGCTGTTTCATTTCACGCGCTGCAATGGTTGCAGTGGTTCCTCCGCAAATAATTTTTATACCCCGAGTATTAACAAAATCATGAACCATTTTGTAATCTGCATTTTTATCTAAAGGAGTGCCGCTCATTAGGTTCACAACTACTCCCCTACGGTTTTGTGCCAGCATTAGTGAAGCATCATCTGTGTGCTTATTCCCAGAAATCATTTTTGACTGGTCATGAATTAATTTAAGCAGGTTCTTACCTTTAAGCTGCTCATTTTTCAATGTTTTGTTGATGAAACTGGCAACACCTTTGCTTTCCCATCCGTTTACGGCACCTTTCCCCATGCCAGCTTGTGTAATTCCATCACTCATTAGCAAAAGGCTTTCTCCTTCTTCGAGCCGACCAATATTTTCGCAAATTACGGCTTTCTCCAATGTATAAACCCTGTCTTCCAGTACTTTTGCAATGCCTTGTGAAATAATCAATGGCGGAGGACTGTCGTATGACAACACGGTGGTGTAACCATTACTCAAGATTCGGGCAACCGAAAAAACCGAAAAAGCTTCATGGCGCCCCCATGCGCTGTTCATTGTTGTAACTATGGCAGAAAATGCTTCACGCAGGGTAGCACCATGATCAATCAAGCTTAGAAATCGTGACACGCACATCTGTGCAGTTATATTTGCTTTTATTCCGGAACCTAAACCATCAGCTAAGATGATGGTAGTTGCGTCTGTATTGTGTCTGAAACCAATTACATCGCCACATGGCATTCCCGGCTTCTTCGAAGTTTGAAGACTGAATATATCAGTGTGGATGTAGGGCATTCTTGTAACAAATTTAAACTCTATTGCTTTTGTTAACTATCTTTCTTTTTTTGATTTCTGGCTATTGGCTTCTAGCAGCAGGCTTTTAATTGCCAGTTGCTAGTGTTAAGTCAAATTTGATATTTCTGGCAATTAGCCTTGACATAACACTAATAACCAGATACCAGAAAATTTACCTGGATATTTCATTAATCAACTTATTCATTAACATTTCACCACGGGCCGTGTGATCACCGATAAACTTTGCTAATTCCTGGGCCATGCTTACCTGATGTTCGATCAGTTCTTGCGCCTGTAAAATGGTTTCTGTTTTAAAATCTTTTAGTTTCTCCTTGTTTGAATGAGTATCAGTTATATCCACAAAAATCCCGACAACCTGATTTTCTTCCTCAATCGAATAACAAACCAAATGACAAGTTAGCTTATAATTGGGATACTTAACCTCATCACTAAACTTATTTCTCTTTCTGGCAACTACTCGCTCAAAAGGCTCTGGATCAATTAAATACGAAATCTTTTTTCCAACAACACTATCGGAACAAACAAACATTTTCTTAAATGCCGGATTGATACTTAAAATTTCAAGTTGTTCATTTAGAATAATAATGCCATTTGGATCTGATGCAATCAACTTATCACTTTTTTGTTCCGCCAGGCGACGCATGTAAGGCATACACATTTCCACCTCTGCTATTCCCTGCAAAACTGCAATAGCTTTATTTCTGCAAGTGTCATATCCACAAGCTCCGCAGTTCAATTCGTTTTCTTCCGTTTCCTTACCTGAATTTTTTAATACTTCCTTAATTTCTACTTCAGAAAATGAAATATTACCATAAGTTTTCGAAGCTTGGTAGTTAAAGTTCAAATTTTCTGCAGGTTTATTTATTTGGGAAGTGAATTTTGATTCTTCGTAATAATCAACCAATTCCTGCTTTTTATGAAGTAGGTTTCGCTGGCGTAAAATGGGACCGTTAATACAACCAGACCGACAAAAAAGTGGTTCGATTACAAAGTTTCCATAACTTTCGCCAATGGTCCCTAAAGCATCCTTAATATCCTCAAAACCACTCAATGCAACATGTTTGCTTTGATCAAATGCATACTCTATTTCAGCAGTTTTTAATAAACCTTGTTCAACTGGAAATAATATTGACATACCAACTGCTTTCTGGTCGAAATCGCTTTCTTCGCAGGTCTTTAAATCAATACTTTTTTGTATTAGAATTTCGTTTAACTCATTGAAGGTAATTACTGCATCAACTATGTTTTGATGTTTTGGATGCAAAGCTTCACTTTTTTTAGCAACACAAGGACCGGCAAATACAACTTTTGTATCTGCTCCGTATTGTTTTTTTAGCATCCGGGCATGAGCAACCATAGGCGAAACAACTGGTGTAAGAAAACGTATTTCGGTTTTGCTGTACTTTTCAATGTAATTGACAACTGCCGGACATGCTGTGCAAATATGTGATATCTCTGGTTTATTTTCAATTATTTCTTTAGTTTTCCGTGCCACTTCATGCGCTCCAACAGCTGTTTCCGTCACTAAGCTAAAACCAGCCTGTCGCAATGCAGAAGGCAATCTTTTTCGTTCCCATTTGCTATAAACCGATGCAAATGAAGGCGCTACACTAATGATAACTTGTTGTTTTCCAGACAAGAAATCAAGAACCTCATCAGTATTTTTAATATAAGTTTTTGCATTTTGTGGACATTCAGGTATACAAGTGCCGCATGAAATACAGTTTTCAGGAATCACCATGGCCTGTCCGTTTTCCATTTTGATGGCATTCACCGGGCAAACTCTTACACACCGGTAACAATCGCGGCATTTTGCTTTGTTGGTATAAACGACTGATTTTATTTCTGAGGGTTTTGTCATGTCACACTATTTTTAGCAGAGACTCACTGGGGCAACACTGATATTCGCGGAGATTTTTTGGCTAGTGTAAAGTCAAGTATGATAATTCTGGTAATTAGCCAGGTGACAACACCTGGCTAGTGTACTTGTCAGGTGTTGTCACCTGACAAATTAGCCTTGACATGACACTGGCATGCGAATTCTCGCGTGTTTTTTTAATGATTTTCTATCAGCTTTTGAAAAATATCAGACGCGAAAAATTCGCGCCCGAATGAATCCAAAATTAACAACAAACTTTGCTTCGCGCCATCAAGCCACTTGTTGTCGTACCATTTACTCACTAACTTTCGAGTAGCGCTCCAACTTTCTCAATTTCTTTGTAAAGAACCTCTTTTGCTATCTCATAGGTAGCATGTTCAATTATTTTATCATTTATCCTTACAACCGGACCTCTTTCGCAGCGCTCAAAGCAGAAGGTTGCTTTTACATCAACCATGTCTTCCTGTCCTTCAAAGCCAACAATATCTTCCAATTTGTTTTTGGAAACATGTCCCATCATTTTTCTTAAAATACGATGTGCTCCTTTCTTGTAACAATTGGTTCCAACGCAAACACATACCTCTATTTTGGGATGTGGTGTATTCCTAATGGTAATCGTCTGATTTTTAACTCTTTTCCTTCCTGTATAAGAGGTATGAAGTAATTCGTGTGCTTTGTGTCCACCAACTTCTCCAAGTACCTTTTCATAAACTTCTTTCACATACGGATTTTCTTGCGATTTATGTAATTGCAATTGTTTATCGCAACTAAAAATACCCTTTGTTCTTTTTTCTTTGTACTCTGGATCAAAACTCACAGGTTGACCTCCTCCATTAATACATCCGCCAGGGCAAGCCATCACTTCGATTAAATCATAATCAGCTTCGCCTTTTTTTACTTCTTCGCAAACCTTGCGGGCATTTTTTAAGCTGTGAACCACACCTAACTTTAAGTTGACTGTTCCAAGTTGCACTTCTGCATTTCTGATTCCTTCTTTACCTCTTACGATTTTAAAATCAACTTTGGTAAGGGTTTCACCAGTTAGTTTTTCATAAGCATAGCGTAATACAGCCTCGCTAACTCCACCTGAGTTGCCAAAAAGTACCCCGGCACCCGTTTTAAAGCCAAGTGGCAAATCAAACGACTCGGGCGTTATTTTTGTAAACTGAATACCTGTTTCAGCAATCATTTTTGAAAGGCCTTCGGTAGTAATAACGTGGTCAACATCAGCTAATTCCCCATTCTTAAATTCATCGCGCTTTGCTTCGAACTTTTTAGCTGTACATGGCATAATTGAAACCACTACCAAATCTTCCTTTTTCACTTTTAAAATAGAAGGCAGCATCTCTTTTGCTAAACTTCCGAACATTTGCTGTGGTGATTTACAACTCGAAAGATTATCCAGTAATTCAGGATAGTATTGTTCAGCAAATTTTACCCAACCAGGGCAGCAAGAGGTGAATTGAGGAAGCTTTTCCCCGTTCAATTTTCTGGCAATGAATTCTGTCGCCTCCTCAATCACAGTCAAATCTGCAGTAAAAGAGGTATCATAAACCTGGTCAAAACCTATTCGTTTCAAGGCTGCAACCATCTGACCTGTTGCAACAGTACCTGGCTCCAATCCAAACTCATCTCCAATTGCAACACGAACAGCCGGAGCAATTTGTGCAACAACTACCTTTTTAGGATCATTAATCGCCTTCCAAACCTCTTCAGTTTCAGGTTTTGGTGTTAATGCTCCTACCGGACAAACACTTACACACTGGCCGCAATAGACACATTCTACATCTGCAAGGCTCTTTCCATATGCAGGCCCAACAATTGTATTTGAACCTCGTTGAACAAAATCAATGGCCCCAACTGTTTGAATTTCTTTACAAACTCGAACACAGTCACCACAAAGTATACATTTATTCGGATCGTGAATAATGCTTTTTGATTTGGCATCAACAGGCATTGTTTTAGTGGTCTTTTTGAATCGGCTTTTTGTAATTCCCAACCTTCTGGTTAAGTCCTGAAGTTTGCAATTGTTACTTCTTGCACAGGTAGGGCAACTAATATCGTGGTTTGCCAACAATAGCTCCAAATTAACCTTTCTGATTTGTCTTACTTCAGCAGTATTGGTTTTTATTACCATTCCTTCACGTGGCGGAGTAGAACAGGTTGTCTGAATTCCCATTCCGTCAATATCTGCAACACACAATCTGCAAGCCCCATAAACACTAAGCTCTGAGTGGTAGCAAAAAGTTGGTAATTCAATATCTGCTTTTCTGATTAGCTCAAGTACGTTTCTTTCGCCTTCAATCTCGACTTTTATCCCGTCGATGGTTATATATTTTTGTTCATTCATTGTTTTCTAATTTTTATTAATGCTATTTTTGAAGGATTCCTTCGTCGTTCCTCCTCGGAATGCCATCATTGCAAAGACGATGAACAAGGATGAAGCAATCTCATACAAATTGCTAAATAGTTTAAAACCCAATAATCGCATTAAACTTACAAGTAGTATCGCACACTCCACACTTAGTACAAAGCTCTGGATCAATCACATGCACCTCTTTTTTATTTCCTGAAATTGCATTGACCGGACATTTCTTTGCACAGGCAGTGCAGCCAATACATTTTTCAGGATCAATAGTGATATTAGCAAGGGCTTTACAGTTGTTTGTCGGGCATTTTTTATGCTCAACATGCTGTAAATATTCATCTTTAAATTTTTCCATAGTTGATAAAACCGGACTTGGTGCGGTTTTACCTAATCCACAAAGCGAAGCTTTTTTTACTACCTGTCCAACTTCTTCCAAAAGCATCAAAGTATCCATATCAGCCTTACCTTCAATCACTTCATCTAAAAGCGACAGCATTTGTTTTGTTCCTTCGCGACATGGAACACATTTTCCGCAGCTTTCTTCCTGGGTGAATCCCATGAAGTAACGGGCGATTTTAACCATGCACGATTGCTTGTTCATCACAACTAACCCGCCTGAACCAACCATCGCACCTTTTTTAATGAGGTTATCGTAATCCAATGGTAAATCCAAATCTTCTTCTGTTAAGCAACCGCCTGATGGACCTCCAATCTGAACAGCTTTAAAGCCTTCATCAGTAATTTCGCCATCATCAGTAGTTACTCCGCCTCCAATATTGTAAACAATTTCGCGAAGTGTTGTACCAAAAGGAACTTCAATCAATCCGGTATTTGCAACGTGACCTGTTAAGGCAAATGTTTTTGTTCCTCTTGAACTTTCGGTTCCGTTTTGCTTGAACCAGTCGGCCCCGTTTCTAATAATTAATGGAACCACAGCCAATGTTTCCACATTGTTAATAACAGTCGGATGCCCCCAAAGGCCTTTTTGCGCAGGGAATGGTGGTTTTGGATTAGGCATTCCGCGTTTTCCTTCAATCGAGGCCATCAATGCTGTTTCTTCACCGCAAACAAATGCTCCTGCGCCTTCCATTATCTGAATAGTAAAGCGTTTTCCACTTCCGAATATGTCATCACCCAATATTCCAGCGTTCTCAGCAGCAGCTATTGCTTTGCGCATTCTCTTAACAGCCAGCGGATATTCCAGCCTCACATAAACATATCCTTCGTCAGCTCCAATTGCCTGGGCTGCAATCATCATTCCCTCAATTACACGATGCGGATTTCCTTCCATTAAACTTCTGTCCATAAAAGCTCCGGGATCGCCCTCATCACCATTGCAGATAACGTATTTCTTATCGTCTTTTTCCACCTGGGTAAGCATCCATTTTTTACCAGTAGGAAACCCACCACCACCACGACCTCTTAGACCAGAATCAAGAATAGTCTGGCAAACCTCCACATCTTTCAGCTCTGTGAAAGCCATTTCAGCAGCCTTGTAGCCATCCTTAGCAATATATTCTGCTAAATCTTCCGGGTTAATGGTACCGCAATCTGATAAAACAATTCGGTTTTGCCTTTTATAAAATGGGATGTCATGTTGCGCTACATGTTTTTCTTTTGTAGATGGATTTACATAAAGAAGTTCTTCAATAACCTCGTTATTTTTAATGGTGCGCTCAACAATTTGTTTTACATCCTCAGGTTTCACCTTATTGTAAAGAATATCGTTTGGAAAAATCTCTAACAAAGGCCCCATGGCACAGAATCCCTGGCAACCGCTACCACTAACGTGAACTTGTTCATTGCCATTACATTCATGCTTGTTTACTTCTAAAACCACATCTAATCCGGCTTCTGCTAATTCCGTTTTAAATGCTTCGTATATTTTCATGGAACCATTTGCAATACAACCAGTTCCGGCACATATTACAATTCGTTTTTGTATATCTTTTGCTTTCGCTTTGTACTCTTCTGCTACTTGCTGTAAGTTAATTGCTGTGCTTATCATTTTGAACCCCTTCTTTTTCAATTATTCCATCAATTATTTCATTCACTTTTTGATCACCTACCTGGCCGTAAACATCTTCATTTACAACCATAACAGGTGCAAGCCCGCAAGCGCCTAGGCATGAAACAGTTTCAACAGTAAACATCATGTCATCAGACGTCTGCTTTTCATCATTCAGATTCAACTTTTTATACAGGGCATCAACTAATTTCATTGAGCCTTTCACATGGCAAGCTGTTCCGTTACAAACTTTTATCACATACTTCCCTTTTGCTTCTAAAGAAAAATGGGCGTAAAAAGTAGCTACTCCATAAATCTCCGCAACTGGCATATCCAGCACAGTTGCAACGTAGCTAAGCACTTCCTGCGGCAAATACCTGTACTCTTCCTGTATTTCCTGTAAAATGGTGATCAACCTGTGTTTTTGATAGTTATATTTATCAACAATCTCCATCACCTTCTCAAACTGCCTTGTTTTGGCGTTTGCTTCAATAAAAACTTCTGTTAAAGTTGTGTTCTCCATATTAATTAAGTGAATTTAAGCTCGATTCTTATACTTCTTTGTTTTCCATCTTATAGTGTAACTTATTCATTATCACCGCTAAATTTGCATATATCGATGTATTTTGAACAATAATATGCTCGGGTACAACAATGTTGATTGGTGAAAAATTCCAGATAGCCTTTATTCCCCAGCTTACCATTAAATCCGCAATTTGTTGTGCCTGCTCTGCAGGAGTGGTGATAATGCCAAGTGCAACATGCATTCGTTCAGCCAAATCCCTGAACTTATCGATGTGCAAAACCTGTACACCCCTGATTTTAGAACCTATCTTTGCAGGGTTATTATCAAAGGCTGCAACAATTTTCACTCCGTACTCCTCAAACCCCGGATAACCAACCAATGCAGTACCTAAACTTCCTGCTCCAACCAAAAAAGCATGATCTAAATGATTGAATCCCAAAAAATTCTCAATAGCCTTTAGTAAATCATCCACATTGTAACCAATTCGTGGTCTGCCAGTTATACCGGTATAAGCCAAATCTTTTGTCACCTGGGTTGGATCCAGTCTTAAGCGATGTGCAATTCGCGGAGCGGATAAATAAACTTCTCCTTCACTCTTTTTCCGCTTCACATAATCGTGATATTTTGGCATTCGACGAATGGTCGGTTCTGGAATGCCTTTGTTTTTTTGTTTTATTTTATTTTCTATTGCCGCCATGTCAATAAAGAATCTTTTCAATGTTAATTCATTATTAATTAACTTCACATCTTTTATAACCATTGTTAAATCGAGGTATCAAATTTAATTTTGATTATATAAAGAACTTTTTCTTTAATAATACAAAAATATAAAACATATTATTACAGAAAAGTTTCTTCATTAATATAGAATAGATTTAAATAAGGAAGGGTAAGCAGAGATACATATAAAAAACTAAAAACCAAACAATTACGCCAAGATTAAACAGTAATACTTTTTCTTTTTATGTTGTATAACACTTTCATGCAGCATAAAAAAAGCGTATTCGTCTTTAAGAAAAACAACTAATTTAATCGGATGTTATGAAAAAAAATCGAATCAAGTTGTTGCTTGCAGTAATGAGTTTTATGATCATGAACTTTGCAATGGCTCAAAAAATTGTAAAAAAAAGTTTTTCTGCAACAGAAAACCTTAAAATTAACCTGGTAAGTGGCAATTGTGAAATAAAAAAATCTGGATCAAACAAAGTTGAAATTCAATTAAGTTACACTTACCCTGATGATTGTTTTGAATTTAAGTTTGAAGAAACAGATGATGCATTAAAAGTGAGTGAAAAATTTGATGGCAACTGCCGTGGCGAATCCAATTGGGAGATTGCTGTTCCTGAAAATGTGCTTGTTAAATTTAACAGTGCATCGGGCAATTTAGTTTTAGACAATGTATCTAATGGTTTTTCAGGAAATACAGCTTCAGGAGATTTTAAACTGAATAAAATAACAGGGCCTGCCAATATAAGTACAGCAAGTGGTGATGTAGATGCCAATAATATTGCAGGAGGCCTTAAATTGAATACAGCAAGTGGTGATGTCAAAATTTTTAAATCTACAGGAGAGATGGCAATTACGACAGCATCGGGAAACGTTAAAATTGAAGAAAACACTCAGGGGGTTAAAATTTCAACGGCAAGTGGTGATGTTACATTGACAAATACTTCAGGTGTTTACAAAGTTAAGACTGCTTCAGGCGAAGTGGGTGTAACTAATTCTAAAGGAGAGTTCAAAATGTCAACAGCAAGTGGAGATATTGAACTTAACAATGTGGAGTTCGCAGGTGAGTCGGAACTATCAGCAGCATCAGGAAAAATTAAAATAGAGCTTATGAAAGCCCTTACTCATGATTTGACATTATCAACTGCCTCCGGAAATGTTACGTTGGATTATAATGGAAATGATGTGAAAGGTTTCTTCGAGTTCATGGCACGTGAGGATAAAGGGCGCATAGTTTCACCTTTTAAATTCGATAAAGAAGAGAAGGTTGAGAAAGACGGAAAAACATATGATAAAAAATCATTTACAAAAGGTGCGGCAAGTCCTAAAGTTTACCTAAAAACTTCAAGTGGAACTGTTGCTTTAGAAAAATAGATAAGTAAATTTTTGCAAGTTTAGTATAGGTGCCTGATTCCTCTTCTAGTCAGGCATTTATTTTCTTGCAAAATCAATTAAAGGCCCATAGTCTTCCCTATCTGCCTGAAAAAGCGCCTGAAGATACTCCCGTCTAACTATATTGGCCGAATCAAGCTTCTGCTGGCCCCACGTAAAAACAGGGCGATTAAACACATGCTGGGCAACAATATCGGCCAAAAGTCTTGAATGCCGTCCATTCCCGTTTGTAAAAGGATGTATTTTCACCACCCTGTGCTTAAGTCTTATAGCAATTTCATCGGGAGAGAATACATTGTTTTCAATCCAGTATTTGCAATCGCTTAGTAATATGCCCAGTTCAGTTCCAATCCTGTATTTATCAACACCAATATTTTTATTTGTTCTTCGGAATTCACCTGCCCAACTCCAGGTTTCCTCAAACATTTTTTTATGAAGTTTACAAATAAACCTTTCACTGAGTATTTTACTCACTCTAAATCGTTTGCGCAAAGTCCAGTCAAGGGCCTTTTCTATGTTTTGTTGTTCAAATTCGTCTAGTTCTTGTCGGGTAGTAATGGACTTAATGATAAGTCCTTCTTTTTCATCTTCGTCGAGTGCGGTTTGATGAGCGGTATAATCAAGTACTAGTCCCATAAATATTTTGGCATTTCACTTTTAATTTGTTCTGCTCTGTCTTGTATTGCAATTCGGATTCGTTCCATAGTATTTTGCTGATCTTCAAGTGTCATTGTAGCCGAGGTACGTAACACTATTTCTTTGGCAACTTCCATGGCCTTTTTTTCAATCATGTGCTCCAATGTTTTATCTCTTGGAATAAAACCATACACCAGGCGCATATCCAGTGCATTACCGACCTCTTTTAATGTATTTAGTGTAACTGACCCCATTTTTTCCCTGGTTTCAATTTCTTTTACACTTTGTGCAGTAATCCCCAGTTTTGAACCAAGTTGTCTGAGTGTCATTTTAAGTGCGGTGCGAACGGAATAAACCCATCCTTCTGGTGGCATTATTAAATCATCGATACTCGAAAGTCTTTCAAATTTTCTATCTAGCTGCTCAATTAATAATTTAATCTTTGGATCTCTCATACAATACAATCTTTTACAGTTAATAGCTGTATGAAATTCCCTCTCTGATACGGTATTGCTGAAGTATTACATGTCATAAAACCCTTTGCCTACCTTTTTTGAAAAACCTTCTATCAGCATATAACCTTAATACCTTATCACAAAAATAAGGCTAAAACCTGATAAAAACAAATTTTATTTAAGGTTTTAGCCTGATATTTTTAATATATATTTAAGGATATAGCTTGATTATCGATTTCCTAATATTTTTTTAAGAAAAAATTGCATCTCAAATATACGGATTTATTATTAAAAAAAACTCTTCTAAAAACTGATTTTTAGCATGTTTTATAACATAAATTTAAATTAAAAATTCCGTATTCAGCACATCTGTCAGATAATCAAATCAATGCATGGAAAATTGACCATTTTATTAAAAATTATTTTTAGATTCAGGCAATTTTCCACAAAAATGTGCTTCATTTAGGTGTGAAAAATAAAATTTTGGTCATTATATTAATTAGCCTATTTCCTTTAAAATGCAGAATAGCTGAAAATAATAATTTTTTAAGGATTAATAATCTTGATGAAAAAGGAAAGAGGGCAGCATATAACTACATAGAAACATTGAAGCACAAAACTCCTGTTTTCGCAATTCTTCTAGAGAAATTTCCTGATTCAAATCAAATAGTAAACATTCACTTTACAGATAGTGTTAAAATTGGAGGGTTTTATCCTAACAAGAATTCATCACTCAACTTGTATTTTAAATCAATTGATGAGTTTCTTGACGAAAATATCATCCTGGAAGAATTTTTCCATGCTTATCAAACCTTGTTTTATGGGTACGAAACCATGCTCCGCGATGAAAATGGAATTATAAAAGGTGCAGTAAACATGGAATATGAAGCTAAGTTATTCAAAGCTCTTTCGGCCTTACAAAATGATCAATCCTACTTTGAAACACCAAGTCAAAAGGGACTCTTAGATTTTGCGCTAAGTCTGTTAGATAATTCAGGAAAGCTTAAAAGCTACAAACTTAATGCAAAGCAACTTGGTCAATATCTTGAACTTGTTATCCATTTTCAGCAACATTGGAAAAAAAGAAATATGGATGAACAAGTTAAAAGTGTTTATGATCACCCAATTGATTCTGCTCTGGGACCAGAGGCCTGCTTATATTTGTTCAGCAGCTTAAATAGACAATAAACCATTGCAAGATTTTACTTATCTTTACTGTAAACAAATATATTATGGGTTTTGCAGGACATGTAATGGACATGATTTGCCGAATGAAGCAAAATGAGACTATAAAATCAAGCAGACGATATAAGTATAAAAAAATAAAAGGTGCATATTTTGAAGAAATTGGTAGTCACCATGTCATAAATAATTTAATTGACATTTCCCATGTTTTTATAGATCCCGGAATAACAGGCACTTGTATTATCATTATCTAATATAAACTATGATAATCAGCAACTTATAATTACTATTGTGTGGAATTTAACTTTGTTTTTCAATTTCTGAATAAAATCGGTCTTCATTTTTGGGTTATTCACTTCGTTCATGAGCTCCACTTTGTTCCGGTTGACCCAAAAACGAAGCAAAAAGGTCAAGGCTGCATCGAAAACCTCCTCCATCTCTTATCAAACCTAAGTTCGGCCGGGTGATCTTCGAACAAGTTCGAAGCTTCCCGGTCTCACTAAGGCTTGATTGCGAGATGAAGAAGGTTTTCAATGAGGCCGATCGGGCAATTTATCCGTATTGATAATTGTGCTATTTTATTCATAAAATTAACTTGGGAAACATCAGTAATTTAACAAAGCAAAAACTATCAAAAGAGGAGCTTTTTATTGTTAAAAAGAGAATAAAAGCACGATTAAAATTAGAAAGAAAACGTAGCTTTATTTTAACTATGGTATTTGTTATTCTGGTATGCACAGTTCTTGCTTTCCTAATTTATGACAGATTAAAACTGCACATATAATACAATCATAAACAACTCATTACACACAACTCAAATAAAACTTTCACTCCTCATGTAATGTTTTCAATTCACAATCGTCATACTATTGAAATGGGGAAAGAAGAATTCGAAAAAACAGTTTTTGTATTAAAGGATAAGCTTTTTCGCTTTGCCCGAAGCATATTATCTGATGCAGCAGATGCTGAAGATGTTGTGCAGGAGTTGATGGTTTCGTTCTGGAATAAACGCCTGGAATTGAAAAGTCTTAAGAACATTGAATCATATGCTATGCGGGCTGTAAAAAATATGAGCCTCGATAAAATAAAGCATTATAAAGTAAGACAGGATAAAATGAATGATTTAAAAGAACTCAATCCTGTTGAATATAATGATACAAGCAACGAAAGAGCCGAGATGACTTCGTTAATAAAACAAGCTATTAATACACTGCCCGACACACAAAAACTGGTAATGCATTTGCGTGATATTGAAGGCTATAGCTTTGAAGAAATGGAAGCCGTGTTGGATCTGAATATTGTTGCTTTGAGGGTTAATTTATCAAGGGCCAGGAAAAAAGTTAAAGAAGAAATTCTAAAAATTGTGAATTATGGAGTTTAGAGAGATAGATGGTTTAATTGAAAAGTATTTGGCTGGTGAAACTTCAATAAATGAAGAAAAGCTGATAAAAAGATATCTTGAGGGAAACAATGACCTTCCTGAGAAATATCAGCAACTGAAACAAATGTTCAATTATTTTGGCAATGTAGGGAAAGAAAAAAGCACATTAAAGCTGGATGATGTAATACCAAATAAAAAACCTGCCGGTAAAACAAGGAGGATAATGTTTTGGGCCATGGCTGCCTGCATAGCTCTTTTAATATCAGTGTTTGTTTTTAATATAGAGAGGAATGAGCCTAAAGTATATGCTTACATTAATGGAAAACCTGTTACAGACAAGGATGTTGCCATGGCCGAAACTCAAAAGGCGCTGTTACTTATATCAAACAAACTAAATGAGGGAACTTCTAATCTTAATCATTTGAAAGAATTTAATAAGGCTGAAGAAATCTTAAGCACTAATTAGAATAAAAGCTTGGTTGTACAACTTATTAGTAATAAGTCAAACATAGAAAATAATGAAACCCTCATAGAGGGAATTATAAAGAAAATTAACTTAACAAAGTGGTCTCATGAACGAAGCGAATAATCGCTCTACAAAAGAATATGTTTAACCTTGCGAAGCAAGCTCATGAACTCCATATAAATAGTTTAAGAAAAAATTAACTAAAATTTAAACAAGTGAAACGCTCATTGAGCGATTTGATAAAAAAATTAATTACTCCAAAAAAGGACATGATTAATTTTCAACAACTTAACTAAAATTTAAACAAATGAAAAAAGTAAGCTTAATCATACTGTTTATGTTACCAGTATTGGCTTTTTCCCAAAAATCACCGCTTAATACACTTTTTGATAAGTATTCGGGACAGGAGGGCTACACATCGGTACACATTACGAAATACATGTTTCAGCTATTTGCAGAAATAAGTAATGAAAAGGAAGATAAAGAATTTAAAGATGTTACTTCAAAGCTGGATGCAATAAAGATTTTAGCCCTGAGCGATGACGCTACAGAAAGTCAGAAAAAATCATTCAAGAAAGAACTGATAGACAATTTACCAAAGTCGGTTTACAAAGATCTTATGATTATAAAAGAAGGCAAAAAAGAAATCACCTTTAAAATAAAAGATGATGGAGGCAAGATTTCTGAGTTGGTCATGTTTGTTGATGAGCCAGATGATTCTGCACTAATTTATCTGGATGGAGATATTAATCTCAAAAACATTTCAAAACTTTCAAAATCAATGAAAATTGATGGTTTTGAGCACCTTGAAAAAGTAGATGAAGAATATAAGAAGAAGAATTAACCGGAAGACCAAAGTCTATAGACCGGAGTAAAAAAGAAAATAGCTTCATTGGAGAATTAATTCCTATTAGAAGATAGCTAACAAATTTAAAAAAGGTACTAACTTAATTCACTCAAAATGAGAACAATAATTATCGCAATATTCGTTTTTGGATTTTTCGGCTGTAGTAGTTCACAACCGGCAACTACTGACTTTTCAGACTTTTATAATGATTATGAAGATGATGCTGGAATCGTAAGTTTTAGTTTCCCAATTGGTTTGGCAAAGGCTTTTCTTAATGATGATGATAAAGATGCCAAAAAAGCTTTTGATAAAATTCACAAAATGAGGTTCTTCATTTGCGAAAAAGACAATGGTTTTTACAGTAAAAAAATACAAAATTACTTACCAGAAGGTACTTATCATGATTTAATGGTGGTTAAAGACGGAAAAGAAACTGTTACATTTAAAATGAAAGCTCCTGTGAATAATAAAATAAAAGAAATTTTGCTAATTGTGTCTGAACCCGATTCATTTGTTGCAATCAGTTTTATGGGGAATTTCACAATAGATGAAGCAAAGGAAATGGCCAGTTCAATAAAAACAGATAATCTTGGAAGTGTAAGATTATAACTTAATATTTGGGAGTGCATCTAACACTGAAAGTAAAGGTACTCCCAATATCTTTTTTACTGGTAGCCCAAATTTTGCCGCCATTTAGCTCAACTAAATCTTTGCACAAAATTAGCCCCAAACCTGAGCCCTTTTCATTATCAGTTCCAAAAGTTGTAAACTCCCTTCCGAAGGTAAACAAGTTGTTAATTTTATCTTCAGGAATTCCTACCCCGGTATCTTCAATAGACACTGAAAGATAACCGTCACCCTCCTTATTCTTTTTGCATTTAGTGGCCCTGCAGGTAATTGTGCCACCTTTTGGCGTAAACTTTATAGCATTCGAGAACAAATTACGAATCACTGTAAGAATGGTATCTTTATCAGCAAAAATCAATGTTGATTTTTCAATTTTGTTTACCAAAGTGATATTTTTATTTTCTGCACCGTCTTTTAACAATTTAATTGTTTCATTAATTAACGGAAATAAAGGAATCATTTGTTGGTTAATATTGATACCACCCAACTGACTTTTCGACCATATTAGCAAATTCTCCAGAAGTTTGTAGGTATTACTGGCCAAATTATACGAATGATCAATCAACGCCTCGGCCGATTCACTAGTCAACAGCTCTTTGTGATTTTTCAAAAGTTCAGCGAACTGCAAAAAGTTACCTATTGGTCCTTTTAAATCATGCGAGATGATTGAAAAAAATTTATCTTTTTGAGCATTAAGCAGCTGCAACTCTTTCTGTGATTTTCTTATTTTTTCGTCAGCAATTAGTCTATCAGTAACATCGTGAATAATTGAGTACAGAACATCTTTACCTCCATACTTCACTTTTCCACTATATGCCTCAATATCACGTATTTCACCATTTGCCAGTCGGTGTCTTGCAGTAAACTGGCTTTGTTTACCATCAATGGCGAGCTTTAGAGATCTTTTAATTTCAGTTGGCTTTAGTAATGATATATCCCCAACACTCATTTTTGCTATTTCTTTTTGCGAATATTGATAAAATTCACAAGCTTTTTGATTTGCTTCAACAAACCTGCCGGAATCAGCATCAATAATAAACATTACGGAGTGATTTCCATAAAACAAACTTTTGAATTTTTGCTCACTCTCCCGAAGTGCCTGCTCAGTCTCTTTTATTTTGGTGATATCATTCAAAACAGCCAAAGATGCCTTTTGCCCTTCAAAATTGATCACTGTAACAGAAATATCGAACCATTTAACCTCGTCTTTGCGTGTAAGCATCTTGATCTCATACCTTCCCGGGGCATCTGTTCCTTCAAACAGGCGAAGCCTTGAATATCGTTCGGCTAATTCCTGAAAATCAGGATGAACTAATTCTACAAATGAGTGCGTTAAAGCTTGCTTTTCAGAATACCCTAAAGCTTCAACCCAGGCAGGGTTAACAAATAGCAATTTATCAATGCTTTGAATACAAATTGGCGAAGGCGAAAGTTCGGTAAGAGTTCTGAATTTCTCCTCGCTTTTCTGCACTTTTATTTCGGCAAGTCTTCTTTCAGTAGTATCAAGGAAAGTACCAATTGAGCGTGAAGGTTTGTTATTTTGCCATTCAAACACTTTAGCCCTTACATGTACCCAAACATAATGACCTTTTGAATGTTTTAACCTGAACTCTTCTTCAAAAGTTTTTGAATCGGACTGTATATAATTTAAAAAACAGCTCATGATCCGACTGTAGTCATCAATATGTATGATTGAAACCAAAAAGTCGAAAGCAATTTCACTTTTATTTATAACACCCTCATAACCAATCACCTCTATAAAGCGCTTGTTTATTTTAATGGTATTATCAACCATGTTCCAATCCCAAAGGCCAAGCCCGGTTCCTTCCATAGCCATATTAAGCTGACGCTCTCTTTCTGCTATAGCAGCTTCGGCCATTTTTTGTTCTGTAATATCCTGAACTATTCCAAGTGAATAAATAGGTTTTCCCTTGCCGTCATAAAATGTTTTGCATTTTTGTCGCAGAAACACAAGTTTATCTCCATCTATCTTGACCCTATGCACAAAATCAAATACTTTTTTCTTTCTTAGTGCTGAAATAAACCTCCTTTTTAGTTCATATCTATCCTTATAGTAGACCTTTTCCAAAAAATCATTTAAGGGAATTTCCTTAGTGCTGCTTTTCAACTTTAAAAGCTGGCAGGTATTTTCTGAACCTCTAATTCCTTTTGAACTCAAATCAAATACCCAATGTCCTAAATGTGCAATTTCCTGAGCCTCTTTAAGTCGACTTTCACTTATTCGCAGCTCAATTGTGCTTTCGTTAATTTTATCCTCAAGTTCATCGTTTAACTCCCGCAACTTGCTTTCAGCCAAGGCCTGAGGAGTAATGTCTTTAAACCTCCAAACCCTCCCGGCTCTTACTCCTTTTTTAAATATAGGGGCAGAATACCGCTCGTACACGCCTCCATCCTTAAAGAACAAAACATCCAACAATTTATCATTTGTTCCAATCACACGTTGAATGCTTCGAAACGATTCAAGTGGGTTTTTAAGCTCAACGAAATTCCTTTTAACAGCTTCAAATACAGAAAGATTGACAAAGTCAATCTCACTAATTCGCCACATATCAAAATAGTTCTGGTTCGAATTGATTATATTAAATTTCTCATCTAAAACCAAAATTCCATCATCAGTAGCTTCTAACGTTGCCTGAAGGATTTCTTCGCGCTCCAGAACCTTCTCTTCATTTTCTTTCAGAGCAGTAATATCCGTGAATGTTTCCAACAAATAAATTTTGCCATCTACATTAATTTCTTTTACCGATTTAAGAATTTCTATTTCATTGCCTTCAGAATCAATAAGACTCCTTTCATTCTCGGCAACACAAGCGGAAATATTTTTGCCTAAACAGGTTTCCTTATCCGCTGTACATATTTTTTCGAAGCACCTTTTTCCAATTAAATCTTTCTTTTTGTATTTAAGCAATTCGAGAGCATAATTATTTATCTCCAGAATTTCTTTTGTAACAGGATCCACAATGTATACACCACTATTTATTGAGTTAAAAATAGTATCGAGATATTTTTCGTTCTCCGAAAGTTTGTCAAGCACTTTTTTTCGAGGAGTAATATCAATAAGATTATCTACAAAAAGCTGTTGATCTGAAAAATTAATGCTTCTGCAATTCAAAAGCACATCGATAACAGAACCATCTTTCTTCTTCAGTTTTATTTCCTTTTCAAAGAAACCACCATTTTTGCTCAAAAAGTAAAAAACCTCTTCCCGTTCTTCATAAGATAGATATGATAAACTATTTTTTTGCTTTTTTAGTTCTTCGATTGTCTTATAGCCTAACAATTTTCTCAGTGCATTATTGCAGTTAACAATTTCGCCATCGGAGTTTATTAATGCTATAGCTGTGAGAGAGTTATCGTAAAGTAATTCAAATATTGAATTATCTGTTTTTTTTGCTTGATTAGCATCCTTTCCAAATTGTTCAATTTCACTGCCAACTTCCTTAATTAAATTATCTAGCGATATTGAAATATCACTCTGTTGTAATTTAATAAGCTGTGTTACTAATTTATCGTATTTTTCCTTTAAATCTGACATTAATTATGCTAGCAAAAAAAGTATTCAAGCAATTATTTAGATTTTGGTATGGTGATACAGCCTTGTAAAAAGAATATAACAACGTTTGTGGTAAAGTGGCTTTTTGAATTACAATTTAATGATAGCCAAATATATAAATAATTCCTCTAAAATAAAATGATAGCAGGTAAAGGAAATAGAAAAGAATATCACGATTATAAAAGCAATATTAGAGAAAAATTCAGTATATTATTAGTTCTTAAAAACTTAACAAAGCCTTAAACTTTTGTTAAAAAAGCATAAAACCAGTTTTCAAAATAGGTCATGCCTTGGAAATATCTTAGTGTTGAAATGGTAACTTTAGTAAAATCAAATCTGTAATGCGTTTAAGTACAAGAATGATGATTTATGTGCTTACTGCTTCTGTGGTAGTTTTTATTTCAGATATTGGTTATATCAGTTATCGCTACAAAACAAAATCGGCCAACGATGCCAGGAATATTACCGATGCATATGCCAGATTATAAGCAAATTACATCAAATCAGAGTTAGTTAAAGATTTTGGAACATCAAGGGGAATGGCTCAAGCTATGCTTGCAATAGAAGATTCCGAAGCAAAAAACAAACAGGATTTGCACCTTGAAACCATGAAAAATGTGCTCTATTCAAGCAGTGGTACAATTGAAGTGAAAGCTCAAAAGTCAAACGGAATAATTCAGGTTTTGGTAATAGATAATGGCATAGAAATTAGTAAAGAAGATCAGGAAAAGCTTTTTAGAATTGATATCAAAACCAAATCGATTGGCAAGTCAAATAAAAAGGGACCGAACTTGGCCTGATTCTTTGCAAAGAGTTTGTAGAAAAAAATAGCGAAAAGATTTGGGTTGAAAGCGAAGGAAACAGAGGTAGTCAGTTTCATTTCACCTTGAATGGTTAACACAATAGCCGCCTTTTGTTTCAGACATTACACACTTTTCACAACAAACAACTCCAAAACTTCACTCCCGGAGTTTTTCCAGTGTCGGCTTTTTCCGGCAGGAATTTCAATTACTTGTCCCTTTTCCAGTTGAAAGGTTTCATTCTCAATAATCACAGTACCTTTTCCATTCGAAATATAAAAAGTCATCAGGATATCCTGAACATGAGCAGCTGTTTCTGAGCCTGGTTCAAAACTTAGGTAAACATACTCTGCATTATCCTGCTTAAGAACCTGTTTCCCAACAACACCGTTTTGATTAAATATAATTTCTGAGTCTTTGATATTTGCAATTCTATTCATCTGATTCTATGACTGTGTTTGAGGTTGCTAATTTTACTTTTTTCTCTTTTGAAACACGGTAAAAGGAATAAATTAATGCGGAAACGATTATTATACTTGCAAAAAGCAGTATCGAAACACCATTCTCTGTGCCTATCGTTTCAGCTTTTTCTGCAACATCGCCTTTAACATAAAACATAGTAACCGCAATGCCATTATTAATAAAGTGCGTGATAATTGGCAACCACAAACTTCCCGACCAATAGAACAAATAACCTAAAAAGGCACCTAAAATCATTCTGGGAACCAATCCGTAAAACTGCATATGCATTGCACTGAATAAAAAGGCCGAAATCCAGATGGCTACATGAATATTTTTTGACCATTCATGAAAAAGTCGCTGGAAAACTCCACGGAAAAGCAGTTCTTCACCAAGGGCAGGTATCACTGCCATGACCAGAATATTAACTAAATAAACTGAAAATGAATCTGTTGAAAGAAAAGCCCGGGTTGTTTTTTGCGCCTCGTTTTCAAACTCTTTCATTAAATTTTCAAAAGCACTCATCGAATCAGGAAAACTGACTTTTTCATTCATTTCAATCAAAAAATTGATCAAAGGAAAAGCAGCCACAACAATTATTGCTGAAAGAATTATTAAAATTATGTCGGGACGTTTATTAAGTTTCAAGTAGTCCAAAATTTTCCCACTAAAAAACAATGCAATTAAAAAAGGTGGAAACGCAAATAAACCAATAGAATACATGGATTGAAGAAACTTTAATAGTCCTATATTTTCAGTTTTTGATGGATCGAATGCAGCCTCAAGTGCAGATAATTCAACGCCAAATGCAGGAATGGCTATAACCAAACCTAACACCATAAAAACGACAAACCCGATAAGTATCGCAAACAGAACAAAAATTAATTTAACAAAATGCGATGCATTTTTAAACGATTCAGCAATCATATTATACTCTAAAGTAAATTTTACCGAACAAAAGTAGTTAAAAACTAAACATCTATTCTTATTGAATTTCAAGTTGTTAACATTTTTAAACAAAAATAATTTCCATAATGAACATATGTTCATTAAATTTGTATTTTAATAATAAATATACAATCAATTTAACTCGTTAAATATCATGAAAATAGCAGTTCCAACAAGAGACTTTTATGTAGATGAGCATTTTGGTCATTGTGAGTTTTATAGCATTTATAGCATTTCAGATGACAATCAGATTGAAAAAGAAGAATTAATGAAATCGCCCCAGGGGTGTGGTTGCAAATCAGACATTGCCTACACACTTGCTGACATGGGGGTTGACACCATGCTTGCAGGAAATATGGGACAAGGTGCTGTAAATAAAATCACAGCAGTAGGTATTAAAGTATACCGTGGCCTGTCGGGTAAAGTTCGCGACCAAGTGGAATTGTTCCTCCAAGGACAAGTGGTAGATTCAGGTGAAACTTGCGAACATCATGAGCACCACCACGATCACCATCATGGACACGGTGGACAATGTAATCACTAATCTCTTCAGGGGGCTGTATCAAAAGTCTAATTCAATGCAATTTTACTTTCATTTCAACTACAAAAGAGCGTATTTCAACAAGATTGAAAGCAGATTGATTGGATTGATGCAAGATTGAAAGAAAAATTTATGGCAAAACTAGTTTTGATACAACCCCCTATCTTCTGAATGGTTTTAATGCTAAATTTGACAGGATCAAACGCGGGAATCCGCGCCCGATGTACAGCGAACTTACACGAGATAATTTCTTGTGAGTTTTTTTGTTTTAGAGATAAACCAGAAAGTATGTCAACCCAATTCTACGAATCAATATGTTATTGATTTTTAATCTATAAACAAACTCAACACCTCTTTAATAAGAAAAATAACCGCTCCACAATTATGCAAAGCGTTTTCATGAGCGTCAGCGAATAACAAGGACATAATTAACCTTGCGAAGCAAGCTCATGAACTCCATATAAATAGTTTAAGTAAAGTGAATAAATATCAATTACTTAACTAAAATTTAAACAAGTAAAAATTATTCAAAATTATTAAGCCCTGTAAAAAGGTATAATTTAATCAACCGCAAAAAGCAATTCATCAGTAAAACAAAACACCTCCCTGTAATTATGTGGCTTCATTCTGCCGCTAACTTCATTGAAGGAGGGATTTCTGAAGAAAACTAATTCATACAATTATTCAAAGTGGTGAAACGCTCACCAACAACCAATACAAAGCATTGTAAATCAATGGCTTAATTAGCAACCTTCAACCTTCACCACCTGATATATTCAAAAAAATTAGTAAAAGCCTTAAGCTCTGATACATATAAAAAGTGCGGGATTTCTATTATTTAATCTTATTGACATTTCCCATGTTTTATAGATTCCCGAATAACAGGTACTTGTATTAGCATTATCAATAATAAACTGTGATAATCAGTAACTTATAATTACTATTTTGTAAAATTTAACTTTGTTTTTCAATTTCTGAATAAAGTCGACCTTCAGTTTTGGGTTATTCACTTCGTTCATGAGCTCCACTTTGTTCAGGTTAACCCAAAAACGAAGCAACTTAGGCAAAGCCGATCTCATGAAGTTCTGCAAGAACGAGTAAAAAAGTCAAGGCTGCATTGAAAACCTCCTCCATCTCCTATCAAACCTAAGTTCGGCCGGGTGATGGGGCTGTATCAAAAGTCTAATTCAATGCAATTTTACTTTCATTTCAACAACAAAAGAGCGTATTTCAACAAGATTGAAAGCAGATTGATTGGATTGATGCAAGATTGAAAGAAAAATTTATCACAAAACTAGTTTTGATACAGCCCCCTTCCCGGTCTC